>NZ_BAAAZR010000001.1:0-715108 GCF_039537005.1 Sphaerisporangium flaviroseum
GCCCTCAGCCTACCAAGCCCACTTGACCGGAGCAAAACCGCGCCTTTGCAGACACTTGATATCCGACCCGCGAAACCAGCTAGCATTCAGGCCACCCCGTCTCCAGGGCAACCCCTCGAACTTACTCGGTCTACCGCAGCAACGCAAGCGGAGCTAGGTAGATCTTTTAGAGGGAGGGTCGGCGCACTGCCAACAAGCGCCCACGCGTCATCCACCAGAAGTGGATCAGCGGGGATGTTGGCCGAGCGATGCCGACGACAGAAGATTAGCAGGCTTCACGGGCGGCGGCGCACACTCGGAGATCTCGGAGACGCGTCACGCCAGTTGGACGCCCAAGGTCGAGTCATAGACTCGGCCAGGTGAGCAGCGACACGCCTCCCGTGGCGAAGAAGGTCCCGGCCGAACGCACTCATCACGGCGACACCGTGATCGACGACTACGCCTGGCTGGCCGACAAGGAAGACCCGGACACCGTCTCGTATCTGGAAGCGGAGAACGTCTTCACGCAGAAGCAGACCGAGCATCTCCACGAGCTCCGGGAGACGGTCTTCCAGGAGATCAAGGGCCGCACCCTGGAGACCGATCTCTCCGTCCCCACTCGCAAGGGCGGCTGGTGGTACTACTCCCGTACGGAGGAAGGCAAGCAGTACGGCATCCAGTGCCGGCTGCAGTCCATCGGGGACACCCCTCCCGAGCTCAAGCCGGGCGAGCCGCTGGAGGGCGAGCAGATCCTGCTCGACGGGAACGAGCTGGCCGGCGACAGCCCGTTCTTCGCGATCGGCACCTCGGCCGTCAGCCCGGACGGCACCCGCCTGGCCTACTCGACCGACTTCAGCGGCAACGAGCGGTTCACGCTGCGGTTCAAGAACCTCGAGAGCGGCGAGATCCTGAGCGACGAGATCTCGGGCATCTTCTACGGCGGCACCTGGTCGGCCGACGGCTCGGCGTTCTTCTACACGACCATCGACGAGGCGTGGCGCCCGTACCGCGTCTACCGCCACCTCGTCGGGACCGACGCCCAGGACGACGTGCTGGTCTACGAGGAGAGCGACGAGCGTTTCTGGGTGGGCATCGGTCTGACGCGGAGCGAGCGGTACCTCGTCCTGAGCGTGGGCAGCAAGATCACCAGTGAGGTGCGCGTCCTGGACGCCGACTACCCCACCGGGGAGTTCACCGTCGTGCGCCCCCGGCAGACCGGCGTCGAGTACGCCCTCGACCACGCGGGCGACCACTTCCTGGTCCTGCACAACGAGGGCGCGGAGAACTTCGAGATCGCCACAGCGCCCCTCGACGACCCGGGCACCTGGACCCCGCTGATCCCGCATCGCGAGGACACCCGCCTGCTCGACGTGGACGCCTTCTCCGACCACGTGGTGGTGCACTTCCGCCGCGACGGTCTCACCGGCATCCGCGTGCTGCCGTCGGACGACGAGCCGTACGAGATCTCCTTCCCCGAGCCGATCCACACCGCCGAGCCCGCTGGGAACCCGGAATTCCAGTCCCGCAGGCTCCGCCTGGCGTACGCCTCGATGGTCACGCCGCCCTCGGTGTACGACTACGACCTCAGCAAGCACGAGCTGATCCTGCTGAAGCGCCGGCCCGTCCTCGGCGGGTACGAGCCCGGCGACTATGAGCAGTTCCGCGAGTGGGCGGTGGCGGACGACGGCACGAGAGTCCCCATCTCCATCGTCGTGAAGAAGGGCACGGAGCGGCCCGCGCCGACGGTGCTGTACGGCTACGGCAGCTACGAGACGTCCATCGACCCGTCCTTCTCCGTGGCGCGGCTGAGCCTGCTCGACCGCGGCTTCGTCTTCGCGATCGCGCACGTCAGAGGCGGTGGCGAGATGGGCCGCCGGTGGTACGAAGAGGGCAAGCTCACGCGCAAGAAGAACACCTTCAGCGATTTCGTGGCCGCCGCGCGGCACATGAAGGAGTCGGGCTGGTCGAGCGAGATCGTGGCGAGGGGCGGTTCGGCCGGCGGCCTGCTCATGGGCGCGGTGGTCAACCTGGCACCCGAGGCGTTCGCCGGAGTGGTGGCAGAGGTACCGTTCGTCGACCCGCTGAACACGATCCTCGACCCGTCGCTGCCGCTGACCGTCATCGAATGGGATGAGTGGGGCGACCCGCTTCACTACTCCGAAGTCTACGAGTACATGAAGTCGTACGCCCCGTACGAGAACATCGACGACCGGACCTACCCCCCGATCCTTGCGATCACCAGCCTCAACGACACCCGCGTGCTGTACCACGAGCCCGCGAAGTGGATCGCCCGGCTCCGCGCCACCGCGCGCGGCGGCCCCTTCTTGCTGAAGACCGAGATGGGCGCCGGTCACGGGGGAAGGAGCGGCCGGTACGACGCGTGGCGCGAGGAGGCCTTCACCCTCTCGTGGATCGTCGAGCGGGCCGGCGCGAAGAAGACCGAGAGCACAGGAGAGACGCAGTGACGTATCTGGCATCGGACGACCGGTACAAGCGGCAGCCGTACAACCGGTCGGGCAGGAGCGGTCTGAAGCTGCCGGCGGTGTCACTCGGGCTCTGGCACAACTTCGGCGACGACAAGCCGATCGACACCCAGCGGGCCACACTCCGCAGGGCGTTCGACCTGGGCGTGACGCACTTCGACCTCGCCAACAACTACGGCCCGCCGTACGGCTCCGCAGAGAGCAACTTCGGCCAGATCTTCGCCCAGGACTTCCGTCCGTACCGCGACGAGCTGATCATCTCCACCAAGGCCGGGTACGACATGTGGCCCGGCCCGTACGGCGAGTGGGGGTCCCGCAAGTACCTCCTGGCCAGCCTCGACCAGTCGCTCTCCCGCATGGGGCTCGACTACGTCGACATCTTCTACAGCCACCGCCCCGACCCCGAGACCCCGCTCGAGGAGACGATGGGGGCGCTCGACACGGCCGTCCGTTCGGGACGCGCCCTGTATGCGGGCATCTCCAACTACACGCCGGCACAGACGCGGGAGGCAGCGAGGATCCTGCGCGAGATGGGCACGCCGCTGCTCATCCACCAGCCCCGCTACTCGATGTTCGACCGCTGGATCGAGGACGGGCTGCTGGACACCCTGGAGGCCGAGGGCGTCGGCTGCATTCCCTTCTCGCCGCTGGCACAGGGCGTTCTGACCGACAGGTACCTCGGCGGCATCCCGGGCGACTCCCGCGCGGCCCAGGAGAGGTTCCTGCGGGCGAGCCAGCTCACCGACGACGTGCTCCAGCGGGTCCGTGCGCTGAACGACATCGCGCGAAGCCGCGGCCAGTCGCTGGCCCAGATGGCCCTCGCGTGGGCGCTGCGGGACTCGCGGGTCACGTCCGTGCTGATCGGCGCGAGCAGCGTCGAGCAGCTCGAGGACAACGTGGCGGCCGTGGACAACCTGCGGTTCTCGGCGGACGAGCTCGCCGCGATCGAGAAGGAGATCGCGCAGCCGGGGACGCCGATCGTCTAGGCCTGCACGGACGGGAGGCCGGACCGGCCTCCCGCGGGCCTTCGCCTGCCGAAGGGGCTAGAGGGCGTTGTGCCGCTGCAGCCAGGCGAACGACGCCCATCCGGGAAGGACCGGAAGCCAGAAGGTCAGCAGCCGGAAGAGCAGTACCGCCGAGGTGGCGACCGTGCCAGGGAGCCCGGAAAGCGTCAGTCCGAGCGAGAGCGAGGCTTCGACCGCGCCCAGGCCGCCAGGGGTGGGCGCGGCGGAGCCGATGGCGTTACCCGCGAGGAACACCACGGCCACGGCGGTGAAGCTGAGCGAACCGCCGAAGGCGCGCACGCAGGCGTCCAGGCAGACCACGAAGGCGAGCGTCAGCAGCAGCGTGCCGCTGAGACCTTCGAGGATCTTGCGCGGCGACTGGAGCACGTCCAGCAGCCTCGGTATCACTCCGGAGAACAGCGGGCGGAGCCGAGCGGTGACCATTCGCCGGAACTGCGGCACCGCGAGCACGAGCAGGACGAGCACCGCCCCCGAGAGCAGGGCGATGACCAGGCCGCGGGACGGGCTCACCGAGGGCGCGGCCTTGGTGCCGGTGACGTAGCCGAAGAACAGCAGCAGCAGGATGTGGGAGCCGAGCCCGACGAGCTGGGAGGCGCCCACGCTGGCCACGGCGAGCCCGGGCGCGATGCCGCGCTTTTGCAGGTAGCGGGAGTTGATGGCCACGCCGCTGACCGCCGCGGGCGCCACGAGCTTGACGAACGAGCCCGCGAACTGCGCCAGCACCGTACGCCCCAGCGGCAGTTTCTCCGGGACGAATCCCCGGAGCATGACGGCCGCGGCGAGGTAGCTCACGCCGGCGGCGACGAGCGCGATCCCGCCCCAGCCCCACCTGGCCGAGGAGACGACCTCGACCAGGTTGACCCGGCTGAGCTGGGAGAGCAGGAAGTAGGCGGCCAGCGCGCTGGCGATGATCGTCACGAGCGTGCGGGGCTGGAACCGCTCCAGCCGCACCTCCTCGACCTCCACCTGCGGGGTGAGGGAGAGGATCTTCTCGCGGAGCTCCGGAAGCAGTTCCTTGTCCTTGCCGACCTCCGCGCGGGTGCTTCTGGTGAGGGCGATGCGCTGGAGCAGCGGCAGCGCGCCGGCGAGTGCCTGCTTGGGCATCACCCTCGACGCGCACGTGACAGAGCGCTCGGCGCCGACCCGGAGCGCGAGGTAGGTGAGGAGCTGGGCGATGTCCAGGCGCAGGAGCAGGTCGCCTGCCGCGATCTCGCCGCTGCGGGCGTCCATGAGCACGACGTCGCCCTCGCCGTCGACGTGGATGCTGTCGCCGGTGAGGCGGCGGTGGGCGAGGCGCTGTGCCTGGAGCAGCTCCACCTGCTTCCAGATCTTGATGAGCAGCTCGTCGTCCAGTTCCTCGTCGGGGACGTCTTCGAGCGCGCGGGTGTCGAGGTGCTCGTACGCCAGCAGCGCGGCGTCGGTGCCGATCTCGCTGGTGCCGAGCAGGCGGGGGGTGTTCACTCCGGCGGCCTGGGCGGCGTACGCCATCAGGGCCTCGCGCTCCAGCTCCGCGCGGAGCGAGCGGATGGCCCGGCGACGGGTCTCGGAGTTCAGCCGGATCCGGCGCCAGAGCCGGTAGATCACTCCGGAGACCTGGCGGTCCCTGTCGAGCACGGTGACGTCGAGACACCGCCCATCGGACATCGTCACGGCGTAACGGCGGCTGCCCTGGGCGTCGTCGGAAATGCGGCGCGCCCTGGCCGGGAGGAACGCCAGGCGGCGGAGGGCGGCCACGACGGCGCTTCCGGGCGGCCGGGTGTTGGGGCTGCCGACGACGTAGAGGGTGGCGTACCCGACGGCGAGGCCCACGAGATAGGTCACGAACACGCCGAGCGCGGTGGCCTCCGCCCCGGTGAACAGGGCGAACACGTCAAGCGCGATGGCCATCCACATCATGGCCCGCCAGGACGGGCGGCGGGAGATGCGCACGGCGGTGACGTAGGCCACGACCGAGGTGAGCAGGGTGTTGAGCGGCTCGACCTGGCGTCCTCCGGTGAGCAGCAGGCGCAGGTCGCCAGGACCGGCCACGGCCAGCCACTCACCGAGCACGAACGAGACGAGCATGCCGATGATCGCGGCGATGAGGCCTTCCGCGACCCGCAGGCCGTCACGGTGGAAGACCCGCTCGACCGCGAACGCCGCGGGTACGGCGAGCACGGCCGTGCCCGCGAGGAAGCTCGCCACCGCGATCAGCAGGTCGGGGGCTCGGCTCGTGCCGTCGGTGACGTCGGCCTCCAGGCCGTTGAGCGTCTGCTTGGCGACGAGCGCGAGCAGGACGACCGCGGTCAGCGCCAGCAGGGTGGCGAGGAACCGCAGCGCGTCGGAGGGCCGGCGGAGGCGCTGCGGCAGCAGCGGCTCGACGACGAGGACGACCGGATCGCCGGAGGCGGCACGGGAACCGTTCGCCGCGTCGGCACGGGGCCCGGGTCCGGGCTGGGTGGCGGGCTCCATATCCGCACGCGGGTAGCGCAGGACGTCCGCGTCGACGCGAGAGCCGGCCACGGAGACGTCTCCCCCCGCGGCCTCCTCTGCCTCGTCGCGTTCCCTTATGTCGGTCACCGCCGTCGTCTACGCACGTCTCGGGTCATACGATCATCCCTAGCCTCTGTTCATCAGTAATGGCGCGGAGGGAACCGTGCTCGGGCGACATCGCGTCGGCGCTCGCCCGCGTACGGCGCTCGCCTCCGAGGCCACGACGAACCGGTGCACCCCCGGCCATTCGCTGACACTCTACGGCGCGGTCGCCACGAACGGATCAGTCGGATGAGCCCTTATCCATGGTGCCGGTACGGACGGCCGCGGCGCATCGTCCGTAAGTATGGCCTGGTGGAGACCTCAGGTGGAGGGCGCGCGGCGTGGCCGCCTCTGGCGCCACCCCGTCCCGGGGGGCCATGACCGGTCATGAAGCGCCCCGGTAACGTTGGCCCATGACCCGTGAGCTGAACGTCCTCGGCGCATGCCCCCTGGACTGCCCGGACACCTGCTCCTGGGTGGTCACGGTCAAGGACGGCGAGGCCGTGCGCCTGCGCGGCAATCGTGATCATCCCTATACCCGTGGCGCGCTGTGCGTGAAGGTCAACCGGTATCTGGAGCACGCCGCGGCGCCGGACCGCATCCTCCATCCCATGCGCCGGGTCGGGCCGAAGGGATCGGGATCATTCCAGCGCATCACGTGGGACGAGGCGCTCGACGAGATCGCGCGGCGGCTGACCTCGATCGTCGACGAGTTCGGCGGCGAGGCGATCTGGCCGTACCAGGGCACGGGGACGCTCGGCTACATCCAGGGTGAGACGGGACAGGCCGGGCGGCGCTTGTGGAACGCGCTCGGGGCGTCGTACCACGATCTGAACATCTGCTCCCGGGCCGGCAACGACGGGCTGAGGCACACGAACGGCACGCCCGGCGGCATGGACCCGGAGACGTTCGCCCAGTCGAAGCTGATCCTGCTCTGGGGCACCAACACGCTGACCAGCGGTCACCACCTGTGGAAGTTCATCCAGGACGCGCGGGCCGCCGGGGCGCACGTCGTCGCGATCGACCCCATCAGGACCCGTACCGCCGACCAGGCCGACGAGTACCTCGCGATCCGGCCGGGCACCGATGCCGCGCTCGCTCTCGCGCTGATGCACGTGGTGCTGGACGAGGGCGCCGAGGACCGGGACTACCTGGAGAACCACACGACCGGCTGGGAGGACTTCGAACGAGAAATCCGGAAGTATCCCCCGGACGTTGCGGCTGAGATCACCGGGATTCCGGAGAAGGACATCCGCGCGCTCGGCGTACGGCTGGCGCACACCAGGCCCACCGGGATCCGGGCCACGATGGGCATCCAGCGGCACCGGGGCGGCGGCACGGCCATGCGGACGATCGCCTCCATCCCCGGCGTGACGGGCGACTGGCGGCATCCCGGCGGCGGGGTCGCCTACTCCACCAGCGCCCACGTCCCCATCCAGGCGGACACCCGGCCGGACCTGCTGGAGAAGCCCGTCCGTACGCTCACGATGACCCGCCTCGCCGAGGGCCTGGAGGACACCGGCGACCCCGTCAAGTGCCTGTGGGTCTACGCGGCCAACCCGATGGGCAGCACGTCCGACCAGAACCGCATCAGGAAGGGCCTGATGCGGGAAGACCTGTTCACGGTCGTGATGGAGCAGTTCCCCACCGACACCGTCGACTACGCCGACATCGTGCTGCCTGCCACCATGCAGATCGAGCACACCGACCTGCATGCCGGATACGGCCACATGTACCTGATCTGGAACGAGCCGGCGGTCGCTCCGCCCGGCGAGTGCCTGTCGACGACGGAGACGTTCCGCCGGGTTGCCCGCCGGCTGGGCCTGACGGAGCCGTCCCTGTACGACACCGATCTGGAGATCGCCGCGCAACTGGTGTCCGGGGACCATCCGGCGCTGGACGGCATCACGGTCGATCGCCTGCGCGAGGAAGGATGGGTCCGGCTGAACTATCCGGACCCGTTCGTCCCCTTCACCGAAGGATTCCCCACGCCGAGCGGCAAGCTGGAGTTCCCTCCCGAGGGCCGGGGCTACGTCGCGCCCTTCTCGGCGGCCACCGGCGGGCCGTACAGGCTGGCCATGATCACTCCGGCGGCCCACACATTCCTCAACACGGTGTTCGGCAACAATCCCGAGCTGAGGCGCCGCGCGGGAGGGCCGAAGATCCTGGTCAGCGAGAAGGACGCCGCCGACCGGGGGCTGAGCGACGGGCAGCGCGTCCGCGTGTTCAACGACACCGGTGAGATGGCCGCGCACCTGGAGGTCAGCGACCGGGTCGCCGCCGGCGTCGTCGCCACGACCAAGGGCCACTGGCCGAAGCTCAACCCCGACGGCGCCAACGCCAACGTCCTGGTCGGCGAGCACGACGCGGACATGGGCAGGGGCGCCGTCTACCACGACAACCTCGTGGAGATCGCGCCCCTCGCCTGAGCCCGGGTGGGCGATCAGAGGCTGAGCTTGAACCCGACGTGGGAGTCGACGAAGCCCAGGGAGGTGTAGAAGCGGTGGGCGTCGGCGCGGGCCCTGTCGCTGGTGAGCTGCACCATCCGGCAGCCCCGCTCCCTGGCCCTGTCGATGGCCCACCGCATCATCGCCCGGCCAAGGCCCATTCCCCGCGCGGAGGCGGCCACCCGCACGGCCTCGACCAGCGCCCGCTCGCCGCCCCTGCGGGACAGGCCGGGGATGAACGTGAGCTGCATCGTGCCGACGACCTCGCCGTCGACCTCGGCGACGACCAGTTCCTGCCGCGGGTCCGCGTCGATGGCTTGGAAGGCGGTCAGATAGGTCTCGTCCGAGGGGTCTCCCTCGCGTGCCGCGGCGATCGGATCGTCGGCGAGCATGGCCACGATCACGGGCACGTCTTCCCTACAAGCAGGACGAAAGGTCACAGACATGGCCAAAGGCTACTGGGGTCAGGGGAGGATCAGGGCTCCGACCCTGCCTGTTGTATGGGCACGACGCCCGTGATTCGCAGGCTCGGCTCGTGGTCGTTCTCAAGCACCGTGACCCGCACGTCCAGCAGCTTCAAGACCTCTGCCTGCTCGGCCAGACCCATGTTCACCAGCCTGGTGCTGGCTCGCTCCGACAACTCGATCAGGGCACGCATCCGCTCGGACTCCCCGTTGGCGTCCTCCACGCGGGCCGCCAGCTCAGCCCGCCGCCCCCTTAGCTCGGCCATCTCGTCGCGGATGCGATCGGCTGCCGCCTTGACCACATCGGCCGGAACGCCTTGCCTCAGGTACTCGGCGACCTCGTTCGTCAGCGCGTTTTCCAGCTTGGCCAGGTGGGTCGTGATCTGGTCCAGCTCGGACCGTTCGGCCTCAACCTGGTCGGCGCGGTTGGCGTAGTAGTCGCTGGCCAGCCGCAGCAGCCGTTCCGGTCGCCCCAGCAGGTCGCGCACCTCAGCCCACACCCGAGCGTCGATCGTGTCGGCCTTGATGTTGGCGCACGAGCACTTGGGCGCACCGGTCGAGTTCCAGCGTCGCCCCTTGCACCGATAGATCCGTGACCCGTCGGCCTGCCTGGAGACCCCTCCGTAAGACAGCCCGCAGGGGGACACCAGCCGCCCCCCTCCCAGCAGGAACTCGCGCTTCTGGCCAGCCACCCGCGTGTTGCGAGACAGCGCCTCTTGCAGGGCGACCCACCGCTCCTCGGTGATGATCGGCTCAACCTGGATCGTGATGGGGTCGCCGTACTTGCCGCTCGACTTCTTGCCGCCCCAGCTCAGCTCGCCGACCAGACCCCGGTTCTTGCGCAGCACGTCCCGAAGGTTGTCTTGGTGCCAGGGGTTGCGGTTCCGCTGCCGGTAGCCCTCGGCATTGAGTCGCTGGGCGGCCTGCCCCCTGGTCAAGCCCTCATCCACGATCCAGCCGACCACCAGGCGCAGCATGGCGACTTCGTCGGCGTTGTGCACGACCCGGTTGGTTCGTCCCCGGCCTTCGAGCCTGTAACCGTAAGGCAGCGCGCTCGGGCTCGCGGGCCACCTGCCTGCCCTGGCCTTGCCGTGCTGTCCCTCGGCCATTCGCCGCAGCAGCCTCCGACGTTCCCAGGCGGCCACCTGCCCGACGATGCCGTGAATCAGCTCGCCCTCCTCGGTGCGGTGGTCGGCTCCGCCCAGGTCCAGCGCGACGAGTTGAACGTCCAGCTCGGCCAGCTCGCGCATGGTCAAGATGCGTGCGATCTCGTCGCGCGCCAGCCTGTCAAGCTTGGACACCAGCACCGCCCCGACTGCGCCGTTAGCGCACAGCGTCAGGAGTTGGTCAAGCTCGGGTCGGCTGTCCTGTGTCCCGGTGAACCCCTCCCGGTAGACCTGCACGACCTCCCACCCTCGGCGGTCGGCCTCCTGTCGGCATTTGCGTACCTGCTCGTCCAAGCTGCTGCCGTCCACCTGGTGATCGGTCGACACTCGGGCGTAAATCGCTGCGCGCATTAACTGCTCCTGGGGGATAGCACGGCACCCCGGTTGCCGCGTCGGCTCCGGGGGTGCCGTTGTGGGGGTGGGGGTCAGGCACTGACGTTCTCGTCGGCGCGGGGAGCAGCCGCCTTGGCGGCCTCGGCCTGGGCGCGAGCCATCGCCTTGTCGCCCTTCTCCTTGAACCGCTTGGCCTGGTTGTCGAGCATCGTCGCGAGCTTGTTGCGCAGGGCGTCGCTCGCCTTGCCCGCCTCGGCCAGCACCTTGGCTCGGGTCAGCTTGGCCTCGACCTTCTTGGCGAGGTTGGAGCAGTGGCGCGCGTCGTGCCCGGGGCGGAACTTGCCCTTGCCGTTCTCGCCGCAGCCACACAGGCAGGGGTCGGCTCGGCGGCCTTCTTGGCGGGCTTGGCGGGGGCGGCAGTGGCGGGCTCGGCGGTCATTGGGGGCTCCTTCTGAGGGTGTTTCCGGCCTATGTGAAAATCAAATCATTTGCGAATAGTCTCGCATAAGATTTGCTTTAATCACGGCCTTGTTGCGAGGTTGAAGATTCCAGTGTCAACGATCACCCGACCGAATCCGGCATATTCGTTGGGCAGCTCAACGAGCCACTCCCCCGCTCGTCGGTCGCCTCGAATGGGGGGCGGTAGCCGAATAGCTCCTGCAGGGCTTCGCGGACGCCTTCGACGTCGCTTACTGGAATTCGGGTATAGCCCCAAGAGCCCGAACCCGCCTCTTTTCTGTCATATATCCAGCGAAACACTGCGATTTATCCGCCACAATTACTCCCGTAATAGGAGCCTTTTCGCAGAGTGAGCCCGGGGTGAGCCACCCCCTATGCCAGGGGGCTGCCCCCCGCCTGGCGTGTTTCCGGAATGCCTCGGGCTCAGGGGTGGCTCACCCCTGGCTATGGGGGTGGCTATGGCCTCTGACCGGCCAGGGCGTGTTCTCGTGGGCCACCGCGCACCGTGCCCCGTGCGGGGCCTCCGGGGGGCTCTGAAGCCGGTGACCCCCCAGGTCGAGATCGAGATCGAGGGCCAGACCTCACCGTGGTTGAGTTCCTCTGCCCCCGCTCGCCTACCTGGCTCGGGTGTTCAAGGTCGGCTCCAACGACGTCCAGGATGCGTACCTGACGATCGACGTCGACGATGCCTACGACTGGCTCGGCGAGAACATCGGCGAGGGCTTCTACGGCGACATCGCGGTCTATGACATCTCCTACGCGCGGACCCGCCAGCCCTGGCTGGTCAAGACGCTGCCCGGCACCCGCAGGGCCGTGCCGCCCGGATAGGTCTCGGAGGCTCTCGGAACCCCCTCGGACAGCACGAGAGCGCCAGCAGGGCCGTACGTGCCCCCTGGCGCTCTCGTGGTCTCCGAGACGCCCCCGTGCTACGCGGCTAGTGTGAAGGGGAGCCCGACCGCCCCTGACAACAGCCGGGGTAGAAACCAGGGTTCTTCCCCGATGTGCCGACCCCGTCACCCAGGGCAGTCTGTAAGCATGAACGAACTGACTCGGCGCGACGAGATGTCGCTCGCCGGCGCGGCCCTGCGGGGAGCGCCTTGGAAAGCCGCGGCGATCACAGGTGGGGCGACCGCGGCGATCAGCTTTCTCATGGGGATCATCCTCCCTGGTCCTGCCGACCTGACATGGGCGCTGTGCCTGGGCATCAGCGTCTTCAGCCTCGTGGCCTCCGTCGGTGCGGTCAGCAAGCCGAACGTCGGCGACCGCGTGACCCGGCAGGCCCGCCTCTGGTCGCTGCGGCATCCATGGAGGTTCGCCCTCTACCCCGGCATCGCGGCCGCCATCGTGATGTACCCCGTCCAGCTCGTCTTCGACCAGGAAGGCGTGTTCGGCGCCGCCTGGGACGCCCTGTGGGGCGGCGCGCTGGTCTACCTGATGGCCGCCATCGCGGCGGTGTCAATGAAGGGGAGGGCCCAGTCGGCCCGATGACACGGTGAGCGAAGATCGGCCGCATCCTGGGTGTCCCGGGATGCGGCCGATCCTCGTCTCCGGCCTGCCAGGCCGCTGAAGCCGGCCCCGGCGCAGGGCCGGTTTTCTGGTTTCAGATCAGAATTCTCGTACGAACCCTGAAACATCGCGTGATACCCGGACATGTGTGGAGACGAGCGGCTCTCCTGACCAGGCTGAGGGGAGCGGTCCCCCATCGGAAGGAAAGCGGCGTGGGCCCACCCGACCCCAGGCAACGCTTCGAGGAGATCTACGTGGCCCACTACACGGACCTCCTCGAGTACGTCCGGCGGCGCACCCGCTCCGCCGATGACGCGGCCGACGCCATATCCGAGACGTTCACGACGGCGTGGCGGCGCGTGCACGACATCCCCGAGGGCGGGCAGGCCCGGCTGTGGCTGTACGGCGTCGCCCGGCGGGTCCTGGCCAACCAGCGCCGCGGCGAGTCACGGCGCAGCGCGCTGGCCGTACGGCTCCGCGCGGAGCTGGCCGCCTGGGACGAGGACCTGCCCCGCCAGGAGGCCGACGTGATCCGCGAGGCCTTCCAGCGGCTCAGCCCGGACGACAGGGAGCTTCTGTCGCTGGTGAGCTGGGAAGGCCTGGACACCGCGCAGATCGCCACCGTCCTCGGCTGTACCCGGGGAGCGGTGCGCCTGCGCCTGCACCGCGCCCGCAAGCGCCTGGCCAGGGAGCTGGACTCCGCCGACCTCGACCTCGTCCGGTACGGCTCGCGTGCCGCCGCGCTGGTGAAGGGGCAGCCGTGAACACCGACATCGACCGCTTGGTCGCTTCGATCGCTCCCGAGCCCGGCCCGGGAATGACTCCCGGGGCGCGCGAGCTGCTGGACGAGATCACGACGGCCACGGCCGCCGATCCCCGGGGCCTCGCGCCCCTGCGCGCGGCGAAGGCGTGGCACCGGGGGCTTCTGGGCGCCGGGCCGCGTTCGCGCTGGCGCGTGGTCGTGCCGCTGGCCGCCGTCGCCATCCTCCTGAGCTGGGTGGTACCGGATGGGCTCGGCATCGGGGCACGACCGGCCTCGGCCACGCTCGACATCAGAGAGAAGGGTGATTTCTACGTCATCACCGTCAAGAACCTGTATGCCGATCCGGAGCGTTACCGGCGAGAGCTCGCATCGCGCGGCCTGAAGATCGCCATCCGGCTGGTGCCGACCGACCCGAGGAGGGAGGGCATGCTGTTCTTCGTCGTCGCCGAGGACCCCGCCACGAGCTGGAACAAGGGGACGCACGTCATACCCGATAGCGACGACGTCTTCGCCCTTGCCGGGAAGGAACCCTGTGACGGCGCGCCCAGGTGTCAGGTCGGAGTGAAGATCCGGATCGGCTACAAGGGTCCCGGCGAGATCGTGCTCGGGCGCAGGGCCCGCCCCGGCGAGGATTACCAGGCCCCGCCATCGCTGATGTCACCCGGCCAGCCGCTGCACTGCGTCGACTTCGTCAACGACAGGGTGCCGCACGTCCTCCGGCTGCTGTCGAAGCGCGGTGTTCACAAGGTGAGGTTCTCCACCTATAGCGGCCTACGACAATCGGTGCCCGATTCGTGGTACGTCCACGACGGCGTGATGAGCTCGGCCGATCGTGCCCTGATCCTGGTCGATCCCACGCCGCGTCCCCACCCCGTCAACGTCGCCGAAGTCTGCCGCTGGTAGATCCGCGGGCCGCCGGCCGCGGTTCGCCGACGGCGGCCCCCGGAGGGCGTACCTGGTCCGGCCGGGCACTGACGGGCCCTTCGCCGTCCCCCACCCCGCTCTGACCGCTCCCTGCCCAGAGCCGTCCTACGGCCGGGCGTGAGATCCCCCTGCTCGATGGGCGACCCCGCGCGCCCATCATCGCTCACCCTTCGCGTACGAGTCATGACATATCGTCATATCCTGAGGAACCGCCGTGCTGATCGAAGCCCTCCGCTCGCCCGCTCTCCGGCCCCACCCCATCGGGTCCGCCCTCCGTGCTCACCGGCTCTTCGTCGTGGTCCTCTGCCTCGCGGCGGCGCTCCGGGTGGTCACGATGCTGGGCTACCGGCCGGCGCAGCTCTACTGGCCGGCGCAGCTCTACTGGTACGACTCCTTCACCTATCTGGACGTGGCCTCGCACCTGCGGCCGTCCCTGGGGTTCCACCCAAGCGGGTACCCCTTGCTGCTGTGGGCGCTGCGGCCCTTCCACAGTGTCGCCGTGGTCGTGGGAGTGCAGCACGTCATGGGGCTCGCCACGGGCTTGATGATCTACGCGGTGCTGAGGCGCCGGTCCCTGCCCGCGTGGGGAGCGTCGCTCGCGGCGGTGCCCGTCCTGTTCGACGCGTCGTTCCTGCGGCTGGAGACCGGTGTCCTGTCCGACACGATGTTCATCTTCCTCGTGGTCGCCGCACTCACGGCCCTGCTCTGGTCGCCCCGGCCGTCGCTCACGGCATGCGCCGGCGCCGGGACGCTGCTCGCGCTGGCCACGCTGACCCGTACGATCGCGCTTCCCCTTCTCGTGCTCGTGCTGCTCTGTCTGGCCGTACAGCGCGTGGGCCCGCGCCGGTTGGTGGCCCTCTCCGTCGCGGGAGCGCTGCCGCTTGTCGCGTACGCCGGCTGGAACGCCCAGGTCAACGGGAAGTTCACGCTGACCGGCGGGGAGGGCGTCGTGCTGTGGGCGCGCACGATGACGTTCGCCGACTGCGCCGTGATCAGGCCGCCGCGCGCCGAGGCGGGGCTGTGCCCGAACGGGGCGCGCCAGGACGCGGCCTCGGAGTACGTGTGGGATCCCGACGCCTCCCTCAACCGACTGCCCGGCGGCCGCGACGGGAACAACGACCTGGCCCGGTCCTTCGCCCTGCGCGCCATCCTCGCCCAGCCACTGGACTATCTCGCCGACGTGGCCCGCGACACCGCGCTGACCTTCGCCTGGACGCCTGTGCCGCACCCCCGGCGGACGACGCCCGCCTTCGGCTTCGCACGGGGGCAGTGGGGGCTGCCGGACCATCCGCTCGTCCAGAAGGTGCGCGAGGAGTACGACCCCGGCGTGCGAGGCCTGCGGTCGGTCGACCCGTACGCGGGATTCCTGATCGCCTACCAGTACCCGGCGTACCTGCGGGGCCCGGTGATCGCGGCCATCCTCCTGCTCGGCGGGCTCGGCGCGGTGGCCGGGCGGCGCTCGGCGGCGCTGCCCTGGGGGGTGGCGATGTTCCTGTTGGTGGGCCCGGTGGCCGTGCTCGACTTCGACCATCGCTACGTGCTTCCGGTGATCCCGGTGGCCTGCCTGGCCGCCGCGCTGGGAGCGGCCGAGTTGGCGCCGGTCCTGCGCCGGCTCCGGAACCGGACCGTGGCGCAGCCCTCAGGTAATTAGTGGTGAATGCCACCTTCACCCCGTTTTCTAGGGGTTACTCACGGGTAGCATTGGAGGTAAGGTTACTGACGAGTACGTTCTAAAAGCCGCGTGCCTGGTTCGAGGAGACGCACAGCCATGGGCCACTACAAGAGCAACGTCCGCGACCTGGAGTTCAACCTCTTCGAGGTGTTCGGTCGCCGCGAGATCCTCGGGACCGGGCGGTTCGCCGAGGTGGACGAGGACACCGTGCGAAGCGTCATCGACGAGGTCAACCGCCTCGCCACCGGTGTGCTCGCCGACTCCTTCGAGGAGGGTGACCGGACCCCGCCGGTCTTCGACCCCGCCACCTCCTCGGTCACGATCCCCCCGAGGTTCAAGAAGTCCTTCGAGACCTTCCGGGACGCGGGATGGACCAATTTGGACCTGCCGGAGGAGCTCGGGGGCCCCGGGCTGCCGCGTAGCGTGACCTGGGCGCTGGCCGAGATGATCCTCGGCTCCAACCCCGCCGTCTGGATGTACGCGAGCGGTCCCGCCTTCTCCCACGTGCTCCACGTGATCGGCACGGAGGAGCAGAAGCGGTTCGCCACGCATGCCATCGAGCGGCAGTGGGGCGCGACGATGGTGCTGACCGAGCCGGACGCCGGCTCGGACGTGGGCGCCGGCCGCACCAGGGCCATCGAGCAGCCGGACGGCACCTGGCACATCGAAGGCGTCAAGCGCTTCATCACCAGCGCCGAGCACGACCTGGCCGAGAACATCTTCCACCTGGTGCTCGCCCGCCGCGAAGGCGCCGGCCCCGGCACCAAGGGGCTGTCGATGTTCCTGGTGCCGAAGTACCACGTCGACATCGAGACCGGCGAACTCGGCGAGCGCAACGGCGTCTACGTGACCAACGTCGAGCACAAGATGGGCCTCAAGGCCTCCACGACCTGCGAGCTCACCTTCGGCGACAAGCACCCGGCGATCGGCACGCTGATCGGCGGCGTGCACGAGGGCATCAAGCAGATGTTCATGATCATCGAGCACGCTCGCATGATGGTCGGCACCAAGGCGATCGCCACCCTGTCCACCGGCTACCTCAACGCGCTCGCGTACGCCAAGGAGCGCAAGCAGGGCGCCGACCTGACCCAGATGACCGACAAGACCGCTCCGCGCGTGACCATCACCCACCACCCGGACGTGCGCCGCGAGCTCATGCTCCAGAAGGCGTACGCCGAGGGCATGCGGGCGCTGGTCCTGTACACCGCCACCTTCCAGGACGCGGTGCAGCTCGCCGAGTTCGAGGGCGTCAGGGACCCCGCCGCCGAGGCGATGAACGACCTGCTGCTCCCGCTGGTCAAGGGCGTCGGGTCCGAGCGGTCGTACGAGATGCTCTCCCGGTCGCTGCAGACCCTGGGCGGCTCGGGCTACCTCCAGGACTACCCGATCGAGCAGTACATCCGGGACGCCAAGATCGACTCGCTCTACGAGGGCACCACCGCGATCCAGGGCCAGGACCTGTTCTTCCGCAAGGTCCTGCGCAACCAGGGCGCCGCGCTCGGCACGCTGCTCGGCGAGATCAAGGACTTCGCCGCCTCCGACGCCGGCAACGGCAGGCTCAAGGAGGAGCGCAAGCTGCTCGACGAGGCCGCGGACGAGATCAAGGCGATGGCCGACACCATGGCCGGCTGGGCGATCGGGTCGATGGAGAACCCCAAGGACGTCTACAAGGTGGGTCTCAACACCACGCGCTTCCTGATCGGCCTCGGCGACCTCGTGATCGGCTGGCTGCTGATGCGCCAGGCCGAGGTGGCGCTGAAGTCTCTGGGCGAGTCGGAGCGCGACAAGGCGTTCTACACCGGCAAGGTGGCCGCGGCCTCCTTCTTCACGCACACCGTCCTGCCCCGCCTGTCCGCCGAGCGCCGCACGCTGGCCGCCACCGACCAGAGCTTGATGGACCTTCCCGAAGAGGCCTTCTGACGCCTGTGCCCGCGCGGGTCCTGCAAGGGGAGTGAAGCCGGAACCGGCTTCGCTCCCCTTCTTCGCGTCCGTGTCGGGCCCCGTCGTGCCGCGGCGTTCGGCGCCGTCGCGACCATTCCATCGTGGTCGCGCTGGGGTGGTCGATCGTGCTCATCGCCGTTTTCTTCCTCTGGCGGTACGGCGTTACCGCGCGCTTGCGGGCTGAATCGGTAGTGTGAGCGCTCGCGGCTGGGTATTACCCTGCCGCGAGCCGCTCTTTACCTGAACATCGAGTCCCGGAGGTCTCCATGGGCATCGGGGTCAGCATCTTCTTCCTGACCATCGGGGCGATTCTCAGGTTCGCCATAGACTCCGACGTACTCGGTGACAGCGTGCACATCCATGTCATCGGCGTCATCTTCATGATCGTCGGTGTTGTGGGGCTGGTCCTGAGCTTCCTCCTCATGTCCCGCCGCGGCCAGACCTCCGACAACGAGCTTCAGCACCGCGAGAACCCGCCCCCGGTCTGACCTCCTACGTTCCCGGCCAGGGCCGCGGCGGCTAGAAGGCGTACTGCACCGCGGCCCGTTCGGCGAGGATCGGCTTGATGGCGTCGGCGATCACGGCACGGTGCACCGGGTGGTCGCGATAGACGAGGTAGTCCTCCACCGAGTCGAAGTCGGCCACGACCGCGAACTCGTGGTTGCCGGGGTTCACGCCCGCGTCGGAGCCGATCTCGTAACGACGGATCTCCGGGATCGCTCCCGGCAACTCCTTCAGGGCGGCCTCCACGGTGGCCTTCTGCTCATCGGTGGTTCCCGCGACCCAGGTGAACAGCACGACGTGCCGGAACATCATCTCTCCTTCGCTTGCCAGAGCCGCCAGCGTACGGCCCGTCGCCGGCACCCGTGGCAGGTGGCCCGCGACTCCACCGTGGAGCGTCCTTCACGTACGGAGGGCCGGGGAGGAAACCCTCCCCGGCCCGGCCGTCGGCGAAGCCCGCCCCGGCGGAGCTAGCTCCAGGCGAGCATGCGCAGCGGGTCCTGGAGCATCGCGCCCACGTCACGCAGCACGTACGAGCCGATCTCGCCGTCCACGATCCTGTGGTCGAACGACAGCGCCAGCGTCGTCACCTTGCGCGGCACGATCTGCCCGTCCACGACCCACGGAAGGTCGCGGATCTGGCCGAACGCCAGGATCGCCGCCTCCCCCGGGTTCAGGATCGGGGTGCCGGCGTCCACGCCGAAGACGCCCACGTTGGTGATCGTGATCGTGCCACCGGTCAGGTCGGCGGGCTGGGACCGTCCCGACCGCGCCTTCTCGGTGAGCTCGGCCAGCGCCTTGGCGAGATCGGGCAGCGACAGCGCGTGCGCTTCCTTGACGTTCGGCACGATGAGCCCGCGCTGCGTGGCCGCGGCGATGCCGAGGTTCACGTAACGCTTGACCACGATCTCGTCGCCGGTCCACGTGGAGTTGATCACCGGGTACCGCCTGACGGCGGTGATCAGCGCCTTGGCGACCAGCAGGAGCGGCGACACCTTCACCTCGGCGAAGTCCGGCAGCTCGCGCAGCCGCCGTACGGCGTCCATCGTCGCGGTCACGTCCACCTGCAGGAATTCGGTCACGTGCGGCGCGGTGAAGGCGGAGGCCACCATGGCCGCCGCCGTCGCCTTGCGGACCCCCTTGACCGGGATGCGCTCTTCCCTCTCCACCAAGGCGAGCCCCGCGTACCCGGGCGCCGCGGAGACCGCGCCCGTGGCCGGCTCCGTGGCGGCGTGCACGTCGTCGCGCGTGATCGAGCCGTTCGGCCCGGTCCCGGTGATGGAGGCGAGGTCCACACCGAGGTCCTTCGCCAGCTTGCGCACCGGCGGCTTGGCCAGCACCTGCGACCGCCCGCCCTGGGCGGGAACGGCGCCGGCCGCGGGCGGAGCGACGGCGGCCCGCCCGGCCGGCGCGGCGGCGGGGGCCGTGCCCGACGCCGAAGGCGGGACGGTGGGGGTCTTGCGGACACGGCGGGTCGTGGCGCCCAGCTTGACGCCGTACCCCACGAGAACCGGCTGGCGCTCCGGCTTCTTGGTCCCGGCGCCCTCGGCGGGCAGGGACGGGACCATGTCGTCGGCCAGCGCCGTCGCCCTGGTCGTCGCGGTGGCCCCGCCCGTGGCGCCCTCACCCGTGGCGGCGGGGGCGTCCTCTCCGGTGTCCACGGCGATGATCGGCTTGCCGACGTCAACCGTCTCGCCCTCGGCCGCCATCAGCGAGCTCACCACGCCCTCGAAAGGACAGGGCAGCTCGACGACGGCCTTGGCGGTCTCGATCTCCACGATCGTCTGGTTGATCTCCACCCGGTCCCCGGCCGCGACGTGCCACTTGACGATCTCGGCCTCGGTCAGCCCTTCACCGACATCGGGGAGCTTGAACTCTCGAAGCACAGCTCCTCCTAGAAGGCGAACGTACGGTCGACGGCGTCGAGCACGCGGTCAAGGTCGGGCAGGTAGTGGTCCTCCAGCCGGGACGGCGGGTAGGGCGTGGAGAAGCCCCCGGCCCGCAGCACCGGCGCCTCGAGGTTGTAGAAGCACGCCTCGGTGATCCTGGCGGCGATCTCCGCGCCCAGCCCGGAGTAGACGGGCGCCTCGTGGGCGATCACGCACCGGCCGGTCTTCCTGACCGATTCGAAGATCAGCTCGGTGTCGAGAGGGCTGAGCGACCGCAGGTCGATGACCTCCAGCGAGCGGCCCTCGTCCGCCGCCGCCGTCGCGGCCTCCAGACAGGTCTTCACCATCGGGCCGTACGCGAGCACGGTCACGTCGGTGCCCGGCCGCACGATCTGGCCGCGGTCGAACGGCAGCGGATCGGCGTCCTTCTCGACCTCGGCCTTCTCCCAGTAGCGGCGCTTGGGCTCGAAGAAGATCACCGGGTCGTCGCAGCGGATCGCCTGCTGGATCATGTGGTACCCGTCCACCGGGTTGGAGCAGGCCACGACCCGCAGCCCTGCGGTGTGCGTGAAGTACGCCTCGGGCGACTCGCTGTGGTGCTCGACCGCTCCGATGCCGCCGCCACACGGGATGCGCACCACCACGGGAAGCCGGAGCTTGCCGAGCGAGCGCAGCGGCATCTTGGCGAGCTGGGTGATGATCTGGTCGGCGGCCGGGAAGACGAACCCGTCGAACTGGATCTCGCACACCGGGCGGTAGCCGCGCAGCGCGAGCCCGATGGCGGTGCCGATGATGCCCGACTCCGCGAGCGGGGTGTCGATGACGCGGTTCTCGCCGAAGTCCTTCTGGAGCCCGTCGGTGACGCGGAAGACCCCGCCGAGCTTGCCGACGTCCTCGCCCATGACGAGGACCTTGGAGTCGTCCTCCATGGCGGTGCGCAGGCCCTCGTTGATGGACTTCGCCAGCGTGAGCGTGGTCATCGGTCGCCCCCCTCGAAGGTCGCGAGGTAGGCGGCGTACTGCTCCCGCTCCTCGGCGAGAAGCGCGTGGGGCTCGGTGTACACGTTGTCGAAGATGTCCAGAGGGTGGGGATCGGGCATTTCCAGGCACCGTTTGCGCACGTCACGGCCGAGGTCGGCGGCCTCCGCGTCGATCGAGTCGAAGAACTCCTGATCGGCGAGCTGGTTCTTGAACATGTAGGCCTTGACCCGCTCGATGGGGTCCTTGAGCTTCCAGGCCTCCAGCTCGCCGGCCACCCGGTAGCGGGTCGGGTCGTCGGAGGTGGTGTGGGCGCCCATGCGGTAGGTGAACGCCTCGATCAGCGTCGGGCCCTGTCCCTCACGGGCGTTCTTCAGCGCTTGGCGGGTCACGGCCAGGCAGGCGAACACGTCGTTGCCGTCCACGCGGATGCCGGGGAAGCCGAAGCCGCTGGCCCGCCGGTAGAGGGGGATCCTGGACTGCTTCTCCAGCGGCTCGGAGATGGCCCACTGGTTGTTCTGGCAGAAGAAGACCACGGGCGCGTTGAAGACGGAGGCCCAGATGAACGCCTCGTTGACGTCGCCCTGGGAGGTGGCTCCGTCGCCGAAGTAGACGATCGTCGCGGCGTCGGCCCCGTCGCGCTGGATGCCCATCGCGTACCCCACGGCGTGCAGGGTCTGGCTGCCGATGACGATCGTGTAGAGGTGGAAGTTGTGC
The DNA here is from genome assembly GCF_039537005.1 of Sphaerisporangium flaviroseum. Taxonomy (NCBI): domain Bacteria; kingdom Bacillati; phylum Actinomycetota; class Actinomycetes; order Streptosporangiales; family Streptosporangiaceae; genus Sphaerisporangium; species Sphaerisporangium flaviroseum. The sequence continues at coordinate 21,761 of NZ_BAAAZR010000001.1, forward strand.
TCCGCCGGGTCCCAGCCACCATGGTTGACGCCACGGAAGAGACCCAGCAGGTTCACCGGGTCGACGTCGCGGCACCAGGCCACGCCGTGCTCACGATAGGTGGGGAAGGCCATGTCCGCGTCGGTCAGGGCGCGCCCCGACCCGATCTGCGCGGCCTCCTGGCCGAGAAGGGATGCCCAGATCCCGAGTTCCCCCTGACGCTGGAGGGCTACGGCCTCCATGTCGACGCGCCGCACCAGTACCAGGTCGCGGTAGAGCCCGCGCACCTCTTCCGGTGTCAGGTCGATGTCGTAGCCGGGGTGCTCGACGCGCTCGCCCTCGGGGGTGAGCAGCTGTACGAGCTCGGGGGATGCCTCGGAACCACGAGAGGCGTCGAATGTCACGTGCCACTCCTGTGCGTTTGGGGCCGTGCTGATGGGATCGCCATCCACGGTCGGCCGGTTAACCCGCATTCGCACCTTCTTGTGGCGGTACGCCTGCGTTTGGGGACATCGTGGCAGATGTCACAGGCCACTGCGCAAGGCCGAACACCGTCTTGTCCACACTTCTCCCGTTCCCGATGCGCCCTGGTGCACACCCGTCCGGAACCCCAGGTCCGCGGAGCGGGCCGAGGACGCCCTGACCTGCCGCCACCGTTAGGCTGGTCCCGCCGGACCAGGTCCCGCCGTGCGCGACCGGCGGCCCGGCCCGGTCCGCCGGATCTGTGGCACGAACAGGGAGGAACACGTGGCACGCGTCATCGTCGACGTCATGCTCAAGCCGGAGATTCTCGATCCGCAGGGGCAGGCGATCGCCCGGGCGCTCCCCCGGCTCGGCTTCTCCGGCGTCAGCGAGGTACGGCAGGGCAAGAGGTTCGAGGTGGAGATCGACGGTCCCGCCGACGAGGCCGCACTTTCGGATGTCCGGAAGATGGCCGAAACCCTGCTGGCCAACACCGTGATCGAGGATTACTCTGTCCGCGTGGAAGGCTGAGGGCACGGGTTTCCACCTCCCCAAAGCTTCGCAAATCACCGCAAAGAGAACTTGGGACGGACCAGAAAGCAAGCGTCTGACCAACACTAAATAACAACAGCGTGATTTTGCGGTTAGCCCTGATTCTTCGGGGAAACCTCCCCAACGTGACTTTCGGCGCCACGGAGGGGTCCGGTGGATATTGAGTTCTCGTTGGCTCTGCCTCGGGATGCGGTAGGCATCCCGATGGTCCGGCGTGTGCTGGGGGACACCCTGCGCTGCATCGGCGTCACCGAAGACTGTGTATCCGACATGCTCCTCGCCACCTCGGAGGCCTGCGCCAACGCCGTGCGGCACGGCGGCCCCGCCAAGCGTTACGAGGTGACCGCGGCCATCGGCCACGGCCGCTGCGAGCTGCGCGTCGTCGACAACGGCCTCGGTCTCGGAGCGATCCCCAAGCAATATCCCCCGGGCGACGACGAGCACGGGCGCGGCATCCTCATCATGCAGTCGGTCGTCGACGAGATCTCCTTCGACATCACGCCCGGCAGCGGCACCACGGTCTTCCTCCGCAAGGAGCTCGACTGGGACGAGGACCACCACGCCTGCCACGAGCGCATGCTGGCCGCGGTCTGACCTCGCGCATCCCCTCCAGCCCGCGACCATGGGCCTGGTCCCATCTGGCCAGCGGGTAACCTGGGGGTACCGCCGCAGACCGCCGTCCGATGAGTGAGACGTCGGAGCGGCGCTCGCGTGTGGAGGGGTACGAGAGCCATGGGTGCTGCCCGTGTGGGCGTGGTCACTTTTCCCGGAACTCTTGACGATCAGGACGCGGCGCGAGCCGTCAGGCATGCCGGTGGAGAAGCGGTTCCACTCTGGCACGCCGACCGCGACCTGAAAGGGGTCGACGCGGTCTTCCTGCCCGGAGGGTTCTCCTACGGCGACTACCTCCGGTGCGGGGCGATCTCCCGCTTCGCGCCGCTGATGGAGGAGCTGATCCCCGCGGCGCGTGCCGGGCTGCCCGTGCTCGGCACCTGCAACGGCTTCCAGATCCTCTGCGAGGCCCACCTGCTGCCCGGGGCGCTGACCCGCAACGAGAACCTCCACTACGTCTGCCGCGACCAGCGCATCCTGGTGGAGAACGCCGCCACCGCCTGGACCGGTGCCTACGCTTCCGGGCAGGAGATCCTGTTGCCGGTGAAGCACGGCGAGGGCCGTTTCGTCGCCGACGCCGAGACCCTCGCCTCGCTCGAGAGCGGCGGCCAGGTCGTGTTCCGCTATGTCGGCGGCAATCCGAACGGCTCGATGAACGACATCGCGGGCATCTGCAACGACGCCGGCAACGTCGTCGGGCTCATGCCCCATCCCGAGCACGCCGTCGAGGACCTGACCGGGGCCCCCAGCGTGGACGGCCGCGGCTTCTTCGCCTCGATCCTGAAGAGGTTCGTGAATCTGTGACAGACGCCGTGAGTAGGCCGCGAGGAGACCACATGATCGACTCAGTGAAGCGGGCCACGGACAACCCCGACGAGCCCCAGCCGTACGCCGAGCTCGGCATGAAGACCGACGAGTACGACCGGGTGCGCGAGATCCTGGGCCGCAGGCCCACCTCCTCCGAGCTGGCCATCTACTCGGTCATGTGGAGCGAGCACTGCTCGTACAAGTCGTCCAAGGTGCACCTGCGCCAGTTCGGCACCAAGGCGCCCAAGTCCGAGGCGCTGCTGGTCGGCATGGGGGAGAACGCCGGGGTCGTCGACATCGGCGACGGCTGGGCCGCGACCTTCAAGATCGAGTCGCACAACCACCCCTCGTACGTCGAGCCCCACCAGGGCGCGGCCACCGGCGTCGGCGGCATCGTCCGCGACATCATGTCGATGGGCGCCCGGCCGGTCGCGGTCATGGACGCCCTGCGGTTCGGCGCCCTGGACGCCCCCGACACAAGGCGGGTGCTCCCCGGCGTCGTGGAGGGCATCAGCTCGTACGGCAACTGCCTCGGCCTGCCCAACATCGGCGGGGAGCTCGTCTTCGACCCCTGCTACATCGGCAACCCGCTGGTCAACGCCCTGTGCGTCGGGCTCCTGCGCAAGGACCAGATCAAGCTCGCCACCGCCCCCGGTCCGGGGAACAAGGTCGTGCTGTTCGGCGCGCGCACCGGCCCCGACGGCATCGGCGGCGCCTCGGTACTCGCCTCGGCGACGTTCGAGGACGAGTCGCACGCCAAACGGCCCGCCGTCCAGGTCGGCGACCCGTTCATGGAGAAGCTCCTCATCGAGTGCTGTCTGGAGCTGTTCGAGGCCGACGTGGTCGTCGGCATCCAGGACCTCGGCGCGGCCGGCGTGTCCTGCGCCACGACCGAGCTGGCGGCCAAGGGCACCGGCGGCATGCGCGTCGACCTCGGCCTGGTCCCGCTCCGCGACCCCTCGCTCCTCCCCGAGGAGATCCTGATGAGCGAGTCGCAGGAGCGCATGATGGCCGTGGTGACTCCCGATGACATCGACGCCTTCATGGCGATCTGCGCCAGGTGGGACGTCCCTGCCACGGTGATCGGCGAGGTCACCGACACCGGGCGGCTGGTGATGACCTGGAAGGACGAGGTCATCGTCGACATCCCGCCGGGCACCGCGGCCGACGAAGGCCCGGTCTACGAGCGTCCCTTCCACGAGCCCGCGGGCCAGGCGGCGCTCAACGCCGACGATCCCGTACGGCTGGCGCGGCCCGGCGACCTGCGCGCGACCCTGCTCACACTGCTCGCCTCGTCGAACCTCGCCTCCAAGGAGTGGGTCACCTCCCAGTACGACCGCTACGTCCGCGGCAACACCGTCCTCGCCATGCCGGCCGACGCCGGGGTGCTGCGCATCGGCGAGGTGATGCCCGGAGCCGAGGACACCGACCGCGGCATCGCCCTGGCCACCGACGGCAACGGCCGCTACGCCAGGCTCGACCCCTACGCGGGCGCCCAGCTCGCGCTGGCGGAGGCCTACCGCAACGTGGCCGTCACCGGCGCGCGCCCGCTCGCCGTGACCAACTGCCTCAACTTCGGCTCGCCGGAGGACCCCGAGGTCATGTGGCAGTTCGCCGAGGCCGTGCGTGGCCTCGCGGACGCATGCAAGATCCTGGGCGTGCCGGTGACCGGCGGGAACGTGTCGTTCTACAACCAGACCGGTTCCACGCCCATCCACCCCACCCCTGTGGTGGGCGTGCTCGGCGTGCTCGACGACGTCCGCAAGCGCGTGCGGCACGGCTTCACCGCCCCCGGCCTCAAGGTCCTCCTGCTGGGCGACACCGGTGAGGAGTTCGGCGGCTCCGAGTGGGCGCACGTCGCCCACGGCCACCTCGGCGGCCTGCCGCCGCTCGTCGACCTGGAGGCCGAGCGCTCCCTGGCGACCGCTCTGGTGGAGGCGGCCGCGCGGGGCCTGATCGAGGGCTCCCACGACGTCTCCGACGGCGGTCTCGCCATAGCTCTGGCCGAGGCGGCCCTGGCTCACGGTGTGGGCGGCTCGGTGCAGCTCCCCGGCAGGAACCCGTTCGTCGATCTCTTCAGCGAGTCCGTGGCGCGGGCGCTGGTCACCGTACGGCCGGAGTCCTTCGACGCCTTCGCCGAGCTGTGCGCCCGGCACCAGGTGCCGTGCTACGGCCTCGGCACGACCGGTGGCTCGACGCTCCGGGTCGAGGGCGTTCTGGAGATCCCGCTGGACGAGCTTCGCGCCACCCACGAGATGACCCTGCCCGCCACCTTCAGCTCATGATCGGGCGGTGGGCCCCCCACAGGTCCACCGCCTCCGTGGCCTGAACCGGCCACCCGATAATGGGACTTCGAGGCCAGGCACCGCCAAAGTAACGGAAGTTACGGTCATTCCGTTAAGCATGTCCGGCTCGGTTCGATCTCGATATTCCGTCAGTCTTCGCCGCCGTTACCCCGTCGCCGGGATCGACGGGATAATCGGCACGTTCGGGGGATACTCGACTGGCAGATACGGAGGCGACCGTGCCGTCGAATGATCACGCGCGCGCACTTCCTGACACCCTTCACGGGACGACGGGAGCGGTACGGGGAAACGACGCGGATCCCGGTAGGGAGGCGCCGGTGGGGTCCGGCGCTCCGGCCGGGCCCGGAGACGAAGGTGGGGCGCCTGCCGGGCGTAAGCCGTACCTCCCTCCGGCGACACAGCCGGTACGTGGCGTCGTGTGGGCGCTGCACCTGGCCGCGCCCCTCGCCGTCCTGTGGCTGCTGCTGGCCAACCCGGAGGACCTGAACCACAGGTTCCGGTGGGAGCATCCTCCGAGCCACTTCTGGCTGATCGTGGCCGTCGCCGGAGTGAACGTCGCGCTCGGCGCGATGATCAGCCAGGCCGCCACCCGGCGACAGGACGCGCGTCTGCTCCTGGTGTCGCTGGTCTTTCTCAGCAGCGCGGGGTTCTTCCTGCTCCATGGGCTGGCGACGCCCACGGTGATCCTGGACAAGGGCAGCTACGGATTCGACATCGGCCAGCCGGTCGGCCTGACGGTCGCGGCGGTGCTGGCGTTCGTGTCCTCCTTGCCCCTGGGACCGCGTGCGGCCGCCGCCATCCTGGCGCGGGGCGACCTGCTCCGTGCGGGCCTCGTTGTCGTGCTGGTGGTCTGGGGATGGGCTTCGCTGGTCGAAGGGCTGACGCCGCTGAGCGCACCGCCTCCTCCCGGCGGGGGCACCATCGGCGTCTTCTCCTGGATCGGCGCCGGCCTGTACGCCGTGGCCGCCGCGATGATGTTCCGGATCCACCGCAGGCGGCCCTCGGCGATGCTCGTGAGCCTGATGACGGCCTACGCCCTGCTCGGCGAGTCCATGATCGTCGGATTCTTCCGGCCGAACTGGCTGCTGTCGTGGTGGGAGTGGCATTTCCTGCTGAGCCTGGCCTTCGTGTTCGTGGCCTACAGCGCCTACATCCAGTTCCGGCGGGAGGGTTCCAGCCAGGGGCTCTTCGACTCGGTCACGCTGAACGCGACGGTCCGCCGCATCCAGGCTCAGTACGACGAGGCGCTGGAGGAGCTGGTCGGCCATATCCGGCAGATGGGAGAGAGCGGCTCCCGCATCCCGGTCTCGCTGCGGCTGGCAGGCAAGTTCCGGCTGAACGAGGGGCAGGCCGCCGTACTGGAACAGGCGGGGCAGGCGCTCGCGGTCGAGCGCGAGCTGTCGACGCGGCTCGGGGCGCTGGTCGACGTCGGGCGCCAGGCCCGCGTCGGGCTCGGAGAGGCGGCCCTGCTCGCCGGAGCCCTCGAACGGGTCAAGCAGGCCTACGGGGACGTCCGCATCGGGCTGGTGTCGAACGGGCAGGTGGCCATCGGCGCCCGCCGGTTCGCGGTGGACGACTTCAAGGACATCGAGGCGATCACCGGCGGCGGCGTCGTGGTCCATCCGCTGACCGTCAAGGGTGTGCTGGCCGGGGCCCTGGAGGTGCCCGTGGGCACGACCCGCCAGGACGAGGCGCTCGCCGCCACCCTGGCGAGCCAGCTCTCGATCGCGCTCGAGAACGCCCGGTTGTATCGCGAGCTGGAGACGCTGTTCCGGCAGTACATGTCGCCCGACGTGGCGGCGTCGCTGCTTGCCGACCCCGACCAGGCCGCGCTGGGCGGCTCCCTGGTGGAGCTCACGGCGCTGTTCGCGGATCTGAAGGGATTCACCTCGTTCTCCGAGCGGGTGGCGCCAGGCGAGATCGTGGAGATGCTGAACCGCTATCACACGGCCGCGGTGCCGTGCATCCTGCGGCACGGCGGGACGATCGTGCAGTTCGTCGGTGACGCGCTGCTCGCGTTGTTCAACGCCCCGGCCACGCAGGAGCGGCACGCCACGCACGCGGCGCGGGCGGCACTGGAGATGCAGGTGGCCGCCGAGGCGATCGCCGCGGGCAACCCCGGATACCCGCGGTTCCGCATAGGCATCAACACCGGCCTGGCGCTGGTGGGCAACATCGGCAGCCCGGAGCTGCGCGGGTTCAACGCGATGGGAGACGCGGTCAACGTGGCGGCACGCCTCGAAGGGCAGGCGGAGCCCGGCACCGTGGTGATCGGGGCGACCACCCGCGAGCAGATCGGACCGGCCGCCAGGGTGCGGTCGCTGGGCGACCTCAGCCTCAAGGGCAAGGAACAGAGCGTCGAGGCCTTCGTCCTTACCGCTCTGGAGTGATCTGCACCGCTCCGGAGTGATCTGCCGCAGTGTCAAGCATTAAAGACCCGAAAGCCCGGATAGACGCACACGTGAAAACGGCCGTGCCCTCGCGAGAAGCGTGCGGCCATAATCGGGGCGTCACCGGGATATTGGAGGAGCAGATGACGGCACCGCCATCACCCGAGCACGGCGAGTTCCTGGCCCTGCTCACCCCAGACGAGGTCACCGCGCTGTGCGGCAGCGGCCGGAAGAGGCGATGGGAGCGCGGCACCACCGTGATGACGGAGGGCGACACCTCCGACTGGGTGCTCCTGCTCACCTCGGGCCGGGTCAAGGTCTCCTCGCACACCGCCAGCGGCACCGAGGTCGTGCTGGCCATCCGTGGCCCCGGAGCGCTGCTCGGGGAGATGTCGTTCATCAGCGGGGAGCCCCGCTCGGGCACGATCACCGCGCTGGAGCCGATCGAGGGCGTCGTCGTGCGCGACTTCTCCGGCTTCCTGCAGGCCCACGGCCGTGTCGCCGTCCTGCTGTTGCAGCTCGTGGTCGGGCGGCTGCGCGACTCCGACCGCAAGCGGGTCGAGTACGGCGCGTTCGACACGACGGGCCGCGTGGCCACCCGGCTGGTGGAGCTGGCGGAGCGATTCGGCGAACCGACCAACGGCGGGGTCAGGGTGGCGTTGCCGCTCTCCCAGGACGAGCTGGCGGGATGGACGGGCGCCTCGCGTGAAGCGGTCAGCAAGGCCCTGCGCACGCTGCGCGACCGCGGGCTGATCGAGACCGGCCGCAGGCGGGTGGTCATCTACGACCTCGAAGGCCTGCGCAAACGCGCCCGCTGACCCCCTGTTCTCGGCGGTCACCGGCCTGTGCCGGCGCGGCGATCCACTGATGGCCGCACCTTTATGGCGTGATAGTTCGGGCCGTATACCTAATCGGCGAATGAAACCGGACGTACGGCGTACACCAGACTAAGGACATGGTCGCCCTCCCACACCAGACCACCGTCCTCCGGCCCGGCACCCCCGAATACGCGAAGGAACTCCGCTACGCCTGGCGCGTCTGCTCGGTCACCAGCCTCGGCCTCGTCCTCATCGGCATCAACGCCAGCACGCTGAACGTGGCGTTACCGGCGGTGGTACGGCACTTTGGGGCCGACGCTTTCGCCTCTTCCTGGATCCTGCTGTCCTACCTCCTCGTCAACACGGCGACGCTGGTCTTCTTCGGCCGGGTGGCCGACCTGCTGGGCCGCCGCGAGGTCTACCTGATCGGTTTCGCGCTCTTCACCATCTGCTCGCTGCTGGCCGGGCTGTCCCCCGGAGTCGCCTTCCTGATCGCGATGCGGGCGCTGCAGGCGCTGGGCGCCGCGATGATCCTGGCCAACGGGACCGTCATCATCACCGACGCCTTCCCGCCCGACCGGCTCAGCCAGGGCATGGGCGTGTACATCGGCACGCTGTCGGTGGCCCAGCTCGCCGGGCCCACGCTGGGCGGTCTCATCGCCGACGCGGCCGGCTGGCAGTGGGTCTTCTGGGGCAACGTGCCCGCCGGGGTGATCGCGCTCGTCTGGGGATGGCGGACGCTGCGCCGGGTTCCCACCGGGCCGCGCACGCCGGTCGACGCGACCGGGAACCTCATCGTCTTCGCCGCGCTGTCCGCCGTGCTCGTCGCTCTTTCCGAAGCCGGCTCGCGCGGCCTGTCCAGCCCCGTGGTGATCGCCGGAGGGCTGGTCTTCCTGGTCCTGGTGCCGCTGCTCGTCGTCGTCGAGCGGCGGGCGTCCCACCCGGTGCTGGACCTTCGCCTCTTCGGCGAGCGCATGCTGACGTTCGCCAACCTCGCCTCCTTCTGCACGGCCCTGTCCCGGTCGGCGCTGGTCCTGCTGGTCGCCCTCTACTTCCAGACCGCACGCGGGCTCGACGCCTTCTCGGCGGCGCTCGGCGTGCTGCCCGTCCCGATCGGCATGGCACTCGCCTCACCGATCGCCGGCGCCCTCGGCCGCCGGATCTCTCCGTACGTGCTGTCCGTAGGGGGGTGCGTGCTCAACTTCGCCGGGCTGCTCAGCCTGCTGCTCTCGACCGGCACCGCCACGCCGTACTGGATCATCGCGATGGGCCTGTTCCTGGCGGGATGCGGCAACGGGATGTTCCTCACGGGCAACACCACGCAGGTCATGAGCGCGCTGCCGCCGGGGAGCCTGGGCGTGGTGAACGGCTTCCGGCTGATGATCATGAATGTCGGCATCGTGCTGAGCGTCGCCACCACCCTCAGCGTGCTGACCAGCGCACTCTCGCCCGCTCTGCGCGACCTCGTCTACGCCGGAACGCTCTCACGCCTCTCACCCGCGGCCGTCGATCAGCTCATGTCGGGTTTCCAGCGGACGTACCTGGTGCTCGCGCTGGTGGCGCTCGGCGGTGTCGTCACCGCCCTCTGTGCCCGCCCCCGCCGCTAGCGAGCACGCCACACCAGCAACAATCCCGACGAACGGCGTTACTAACTCGTTACGGGATGAGTCTGCACTTATAGGGCTGTTCATTTGTCTCACTTATGGAGCGCACCGGTAAACCGGTGCGAAGCGCGTATATCAGGAGTAGACCGTGAACCCCCTCAAGCGGACGGCCGGCATTTCCCTGGCCTTCCTCGCCCTCGCCACCGTGAACGCCTGCTCGGCCGCACCCGGCCGGGCGGAACGGCCGGCCGCCACCACCGCGGCCACACCGGAGGCCTCACCACCGGCCACAGCCACGGCGGAGGCCGCCCCACAGGCCAGGGCCGCCAGCCAAGGGGAGACGGCCACCGGTGTCGGCACGGGCAAGGCACGGCTCCGCATCACCGACATCACACCGATGGGAGAGAAGACGGAGACCATCGGCGTCGGCTCGCCGATCATCGTCACCTTCGACAGGGCGGTCCGCAGCCGCGCGGCGGCCGAGGCCGTGCTCCAGGTCGAGGCCGAGAAGCCGGTCGACGGCGCCTGGCGCTGGATCTCCGACCGCAAGGTGGTCTACCGCACCAAGACCTACTGGCCCGCGCACCAGAAGGTCACCTTCACCGCCCGCCTCGGCCAGATCCCCGGAAACGAGGGGGCCAAGGACGTCACCCGCCGCTTCGCGATCGGCGCCTCCGTCATCGCCGTGGTCGACACCAGGAAGCACGTGATGAAGGTCCGCCGCGACGGCAGGCTGGTCAAGACCATCCCGATCAGCGCGGGCCGCGGCGGCCTGGTCAAGAACGGCGTGGACGTCTACCTCACCACCAGCGGCATCCACCTCGCCATGGCCAAGAAGAGGGTGGAGACCATGACCTCGGGGTGGCTGGGGATCACCGACCCCAAGGACCCGCTGTACTACAAGCTGGAGATCCCCTGGGCGGTGCGCATCTCCGACAGCGGCGAGTACGTCCACCAGAGCGCGGGCGACTACCAGTTCCTCGGCAAGTCCAACCAGAGCCACGGCTGCGTCCGCGCCACCCCCGCCGGCGCCAAGTGGTTCTACGGCATCGCCAAGCGCGGTGACGTCGTCCAGGTCACCGGCACCAAGCGAAAGCTCGACTGGCGCAACGGCTGGAGTTTCTGGCAGCTCAACTGGACCCAGTGGAAGAAGGGCAGCGCCCTTCCCACCCCACCCCCCACCCAGGACCCCCGCTAGGACCGGCCCTTGTGGTCCGTTCGGCCGGTCAGGAGCCGATCTTCTTGCCTAGTTTGTGCCAGGCGACCACGACGGAAGGGCGGGGCTGGCTCGTGCCTCCGTCGGGCCAGTGGCTGGCGGGGGTGTCGGGGGTGGCACCGCTGACCTCGCCGGGATGCTGCACGGCCACGAAGACGCTGAGCTCGTCCTTGGTGACCAGCGGCCCGCAGGTCTCGGCTCCGATCGGCACCGTGAGGAACTGCCGGACGTGACCCCGCTCAGGCCCCGCCACCGGCATCGCGAACAGGCCGTCGTTCGAGCCCAGCGCGTTCCCGTCGGTGGCGATCCACAGGTTGCCGTGGGGGTCGAAGGTGACGTTGTCGGGGCAGGAGATCGGCGACACCTTCGTCTTGTCGTACCCGGCGTAGTACGTCGAAGGATCGGCCGGGTCTCCGCAGACGAGCGGGAGGCTCCAGGTGAACGACGTCGCGCCCGCGTCGTTCTTCTGCTCCAGGATCTCCACGACCTGCCCGTGCCGGTTGGAGGCCCGGGGATTGGCCTCGTCGACGTTGGCGACGGTCCGGTTGGAGTTGTTGCTGAGCGCGGCGTAGACGGCGCCGGTGATCGGGTTGCGCTCGATGTCCTCCGGGCGGTCCATCTTGGTCGCGCCGACCTTGTCGGCTGCCACACGGGTGTAGACGAGCACCTCCGCGGCGGTCATTCCGGCGACGTGCGACGTGCCGCCACTGGCCAGGGGGATCCACGTGCCCGTCCCGTCGAAGGCGCCGTCTGAGGGGAGCCTGCCGGTGCCGTCGATCTCCGACGCCGGGCTGTCTCCGGTGAACTTGGCCACGTAGAGCGTGCCCTCGTCCAGCAATGTCCGGTTGTGCCGGTCGTTGCCCTGGATGTAGGCGTTCTTGGAGACGAACTTGTAGATGTACTCGAACCGGGTGTCGTCCCCCATGTAGGCGACGACGCGGCCGTCCCTGGCCAGCGTGGTGGTGGCGCCCTCGTGGGCGATGCGGCCGAGCGCGGTGCGCTTGATGGGGGTCGCCGTCGGGTCGAAGGGGTCGACCTCCACGATCCAGCCGAACCGGTTGATCTCCTGCGGGTGCCTGGCCAGGTCGAAACGCTCTTGGACCCGGTCCCAGCGCCGGCTCTCGACCGGGATGGCCGTGGTCGTGCTCACGCCGTACCGCGCCAGATACGGCTTCTGCGCCTCCGGCACGCCGTTGCCGCCGATGAAGTACTGGTTCCAGTTCTCCTCGCCGGTCAACACGGTGTTCCACGGGGTCGTGCCGCCCGCGCAGTTGTTGAGCATGCCGTACACGGCGGTGCCGCTCGGGTCGGCCGCGGTCTTGAGCAGGTTGGAGCCGGCCGCCGGGCCCGACAGGCGCATCGGGGTGTCCGCGGTGATCCGCCGGTTGTAGCGGCGGGCTCCCGTCCGGACGAGCTTCCACTGCCCGGTGGTGCCGACGCGCTCGATCTCGACGATCGACCCGCCGTGCGCGGCGAGCCCCACCTTGATCTGCTCGGGGGTCAGGCTGTCCCCGCCGGTGATGTTCCGGAACATCATGAACTCGTTGGTGTACTCGTGGTTCACCCACAGCAGCCCCCGCGAGGAGGTCAGCGGGAAGAAGGTGACGAAGTCGCAGTTGAAGCCGAACTGCTTGGCCTGCGCGGCACCCGTCTGATGGTCGAAGTCGAACGCCGGGGCGTCGGGCAGCACCGGGTCACCCCAGCGCACCACGACCGCGGAGGTGTAGCCGCCGGCCGTGATGACGGCGTCCTCGGTGTTGGGCGCCACGGGGGTGAACAGCAGGCCGCCCTCATCGTTTCCGTATCCGCGGGTCCCGGCCGCGGCGGGTACGGCCGCCGCCGCCCCGGACACCCCGATGGTCGCGACCAGCGCCCCCAGCGCGCCGGTCCGGAGCGCGCCCCGGCGCGTGAGCATGCCGGCGAGGATGTCGTTGAAGTAGGGATTGTCGCTGGTGTTGGCCACTTCGTGCGAGCAGGCGTTGCCACACCGGAACCGGCACGTCATGGCGTCTCGGCCGCCCCCGCGCGGTGCGGAGAGCAGCGGCAGCATCCTGCGGGGCGACGGGTTCGCCACGGGTCCTCCTAGGTCGGCCGGACAACGTTCTCGTGCGGGATCGCACGGTCGTCAGCGCAGAACAAGAGATGAACCGCACATGCCCAGAAGATGAACGACGGTTGCCAGCCAAGTGAACCGTTTCGGTTGTGAACGGGCAAGATTGGAAAGCGCCGGGCGGGCAAAATAGGGGGGTGGCGAGTCGCAAGCTTGATGTCGAGAAACTCCGTGCCGCGCTGGACTCCCAGCTTTCCGAGTTGGGGGAGCACCCCTATGACGGCCCGGTGCCCGAATTGCCGGACGCCGCCGTGCAGGTGGTGCTCCGGGTCTACGGCAAAGGGCTGCGTCCCGAGCGCGATGTCGCCCGCTTCGCCGTCCGCCACCTTCTCGACCGGCTGGCCGCGAGCGCCCCGGGCCGTACGGTGGAGGTACGCGTGCCGCCGTACGCCGCGGTGCAGTGCGTGGCCGGCCCCCGGCACACCCGCGGCACCCCGCCCAACGTCGTCGAGACCGATCCGCGCACCTGGCTGGAGCTGGCCACCGGCCGTCTCACCTGGGACGACGCGATGAACGCCGGAAAGATCAGCGCGAGCGGCACCCGCGCGGACCTCTCCGACCACCTCCCCCTCCGCTGAGCCGAGGCCGGCGGATCACGGGGACGGCGACTCGACGTTCACCCCGAGCTTGCGCTCCACGCACTGCTGCGCCTCGCTCTGCGTCGGCAGGTTGAAGCACTCCTGGAAGTTGTTGACGAACCAGGTGAAGCCGATCACCGCGAGCACCAGGGTGAGCGCGCTGAGCACGATTCCGATGATCGCACGGCCCTTGTGGGCGTTCTTGGCCACGGCGATGAAGCCGACGATCAGACCGGCGATCGCCGTCAGCACGCCGAGACCGCAGACGAGAAGCAGGAACAGGCTGACGATGCCCAGGATCAGGGCCGCCGTGCCGAGCCCGCCCTTGGGCCGCCCGCCCGGCCAGCCACCGGGAGGCGGCTGTCCATACGGAGGCGGGCCGCCGTATGGGGGCTGGCCATAGGGGGGCTGCCCGCCCCCGGAATACCCTCCTGGAGGTTCATGGTACGGAGGCTGCCCACCAGGCGGGTATCCCCCCGGCGGCTCACCGTACGGAGGCTGCCCGCCGGGGGGTTCGCCCGATGGAGGCCGCCCTCCCGGGGTCTCGCCGTACGGCGTCTGGCTGGACGCATGACGGCCCCGCGGGTCATCCGCCCACGAGTGAGATTTATTCGGATCGCCAGGTGTCGTCACGGTCTGCTCTTTCGACCTGTATGGGCATGCCGGAAGCCCCACTCTCCCCCGGCACCCTCCGAGGCACCGAGCCGACACGGCAAAATCTGGGGAATCTTGCCCCATGACCGCCAGGACAGGCATCGGCCCGGCCACCGCCGCCAACCCAATCGGACCCGGATTACCGTGCAGTGACACGTCCAACTTAGAATGAAGCACGTGCTAAAGGGCGACGGCCGGCTTGGCCATGACCTTGACCCCCAGGACCGCGCACCGCAAGACGCCTGTGGTGTCTTCGGCGTATGGGCTCCTGGGGAGGACGTCTCCAAACTCACCTACTACGGGCTGTACGCGTTGCAGCATCGCGGGCAGGAGTCCGCGGGCATCGCTGTGAGCGAAGGCAGCCGGATCCTCGTCTACAAGGACATGGGCCTGGTGGCCCAGGTCTTCGACGAGTCAGTGCTGGGCACCTTGCGTGGCCACCTGGCGATCGGGCACTGCCGCTACTCCACGACCGGCTCCAGCGTGTGGGAGAACGCCCAGCCGACTCTCAGCTCGACACAAGAGGGTGGCCTCGCGCTGGCCCACAACGGCAACCTGATCAACACGCCTGAGCTCGCGGAGCGGCTGCCGACCGGCGTGATCAGGGCGACGACCGACACCGAGGTGCTGACGTCCCTGCTCGCGCAAGATCGCAGCAAGTCCATCGACGACGCCGCCGCCGATCTGCTTCCACAGGTCAAGGGGGCCTACTCCCTGGTCTTCATGGACGAGAAGACCTTGTACGCCGCCCGTGACCCGCAGGGCATCCGCCCGATGGTCCTCGGCCGCCTCGAGCGCGGCTGGGTGGTCGCCTCGGAGACCGCAGCGCTCGACATCGTCGGCGCCACGTTCGTCCGCGAGGTCGAGCCGGGCGAGCTGCTCACGATCGACGAGCGCGGGGTGCGTTCGCGCCGGTTCGCGCTGGCCGAGCCGAAGGGCTGCCTGTTCGAGTACGTCTACCTCGCCCGTCCCGACACCACCATCGCCGGGCGCGGCGTCCAGGCCACGCGGGTCGAGGTCGGCCGCAAGCTGGCGCGTGAGCATCCGGTCGAGGCCGATCTGGTGATCCCGACCCCCGAGTCCGGCACGCCCGCCGCCATCGGCTACGCCGAGGAGAGCGGCATCCCGTACGGCCAGGGCCTGGTCAAGAACTCCTACGTCGGCCGCACCTTCATCCAGCCGTCGCAGACCATCCGCCAGCTCGGCATCCGTCTCAAGCTGAACCCCCTCCGTGAGGTCATCGCGGGCAAGCGCCTGGTGGTCGTCGACGACTCGATCGTTCGCGGGAACACCCAGCGGGCGATCGTCAAGATGCTCCGCGAGGCCGGCGCCACCGAGGTCCACGTGCGCATCTCCTCGCCGCCGGTGTCCTGGCCCTGCTTCTACGGCATCGACTTCGCCACCAAGGCGGAGCTGGCCGCCGGGTCGAGGACCGTCGAGGAGATCTGCGAATCCATCGGCGCCGACTCGCTGGGATACATCTCCCTCGAAGGGCTGACCGAGGCGACCACGCTCCCGGCCGAGCGGCTCTGCCGGGCCTGCTTCGACGGCGTCTACCCGATTCCGATCGACCGCGACAACGTCGGCAAGTTCGTCCTCGAGGCCAAGGCGTGACCCAGCGGAGCGAGGCCGGCGTCCTGATCCAGGGGCCGGCGAAGGAGGCTTCATGACCGGCTACGCCGCGGCGGGCGTCGACATCCAGGCCGGCGAGCGGGCGGTGGAGCTGATGAAGTCGCGGGTGGCGCGGTCGCGGCGCCCCGAGGTCGTGGACGACGCCAGCGGCTTCGCGGGGCTGTTCGACGTCTCGGCGCTGCTGCGCTTCACCCGGCCCCTGCTCGCCACCTCGACCGACGGTGTGGGCACCAAGGTCATGCTGGCCCAGGCGCTGGGCAAGCACGACACGATCGGCATCGACCTGGTCGGCATGGTGGTCGACGATCTCGTGGTCTGCGGGGCCGAGCCGCTGTTCATGACCGACTACATCGCCTGCGGCAAGGTGGTCCCCGAGCGCATCGCCGACATCGTGGGCGGGGTCGCCGAGGGCTGCCGCCTCGCCGGCTGCGCCCTGGTGGGCGGTGAGACGGCCGAGCACCCCGGAGCCATGGGCCCGGACGAGTACGACCTGGCGGGGGCGGGCACGGGCGTCGTCGAGGCCTCCGAGTTGCTGGGTCCCGACCGCGTGCGGCCAGGGGACGTGGTCCTCGGGCTCGCCTCCTCAGGAGTCCACTCCAACGGCTACTCGCTGGTCCGGCACGTCCTGCGTACGGCGGATCTCGCGCTGGAGGCGTCCCTTCCCGAGCTTGACCGCACGCTGGGAGAGGAACTGCTGGAGCCGACGCGGATCTACTCGCTGAGCTGCCTGGAGCTGATCCGTGACGCGGAGGTCCACGCCTTCTCCCACATCACCGGGGGCGGGCTGACGGCCAATCTGGCGCGCTCGCTGCCCGGCTCGGCCGACGCGGTCCTCGACCGCTCGTCGTGGTCGCCACAGCCGATCTTCGAGGTCATCGCCGGGTACGGCAAGGTGCCGCAGGAGGAGATGGACCGCGCGTTCAACCTCGGTGTCGGCATGTGCGCGATCGTGCCCGAGGAAGCGGTGGACACGGCCCTCAACACGTTGCGTGAACGTGACCAGCACGCGTGGATCCTCGGCGAGATCGTCCCCGGCACGGGCGCGGCACGCTTCACGACCTGATCGGCCTTAACGACTTGGGATCGGTCGGGCTTCACGCCATGATCGCGTTTTGCGCGGCCTTTGTCGGTGGCCGTGAGATCCATCACATCCGCCGACGTGCCGTCCACACGTTGACGGCACCGTGGGTGCGGAAACACGACGAAGAGCTCCTTGCCATGCGAGATGGCAAGGAGCTCTTCCAGGTGCGCAAGTGAGGCACTCGGCGAGCCATTGCTCACCGGGTGCCCTACCTGCGTCAACCCGAAAATCGCCTAACGGCGACGGGACCTGTCGTCCTCGTCATCGTCGTCGACGTCTCCGGCGTAATCGGCGTACCGATCGGCCAGTTCATCGTCGACAACGTCATCATCGGTCTGGTTGGAGTCGTGATTGACTCCGAGCTCCTCGCGAAGACGGTCAAGATCGGTGCCGCCGCTGTTGTACTTGAGCTGGCGTGCAACCTTCACCTGCTTGGCCTTGGCTCGGCCGCGCCCCATCGGCTCGACCCCCTCATGCGGGGTCGTGCCCGACCCCTCGTCGCTAACGCACCACGCGCTGACGCCGCCTGACTTCCGGCGTCAGCTCTCGTTCGACTACAACCGTACCTGTTTTACGCGCCGCTCGGTACGCCGTATGGGCGTCCGCGGTCAGCGGCCCAGCCAAATACCCCTAAGCCGACCGACTTCCGACATTCTGCGCTCCGCCAGCCTATCGGCAGCCGCAGCCGGCGGGACCCCTTCCTCCTCAGCGATCGAAAAGATCTTCAGCGTTGTGTCGAAGATCTGCGTCGCCTTTACCCGGGCGCGATCCATGTTGAAGCCCTGGATCTCGTCGGCGACCTGGATGACGCCCCCGGAGTTCACGACGTAGTCCGGAGCGTAAAGGATCCCCCGCTCCGCGAGCTGCTTCTCCACGCCGGGATGGGCCAGTTGGTTGTTGGCCCCCCCGCACACGATTTTGGCCCGCAGCTCCACGACCGCGTCGTCGTCGAGGGCACCGCCCAGGGCGCAGGGAGAGTAGACGTCGATGTCCGCGGCCTTCATCGCCGCGGCGTCCGCGACGACCTCGACTTGGGGGTGGAGCTTCCTGACCCGCTCGACCGCCTGCTCGCTCACGTCACAGATCACGACCTCGGCGCCGTCCTCAAGGAGGTGGCCCACCAGCCGGTAACCGACCTTGCCGACGCCCTCGACGCCCACACGGCGGCCCCGCAGGGTCGAGGTGCCGAAGGTGTGCGCGCTCGCGGCTCGCATGCCCTGGAACACGCCGTAGGCCGTCAGGATCGACGAGTCGCCCGCGCCGCCGTTGGCGACCGTGCGCCCGGTGACGAACGTCGACTCCTTCGCGACGATGTCCATGTCCTCGCTGTAGGTGCCGACGTCACAGGCGGTGAAGTAACGGCCGCCCAGCGACTGGATGAAGCGGCCGTAGGCCCGCAGAAGAGCCTCGCTCTTGTCCTTGGCCGGATCGCCGATGATCACGGCCTTGCCGCCGCCGAGGTCGAGCCCCGCGAGGGCGTTCTTGTACGCCATGGCCCGCGAGAGGTTGAGAACGTCCTCCAGCGCCGCCTGCTCGCTCTCGTACGGGTAGAAGCGCGTGCCTCCGAGCCCGGGGCCGAGAGCGGTGTTGTAGATCGCGATGATGGCATGCAGGCCGCTGCGGTCATCCGAGCAGAAGACGACCTGCTCGTGTCTTGCCTGTCCGATCGATGGGCTTGTGTCCTTGTGGGACAACCCGAAGACGTCGGTCACTATGGTGACTCCCGGTCATACTCGTCCGCCGCCTCGTCGCGACGGATCCAGGAATCCACCCTATCCAGCAGCCCGCACGCTAACCATGATCGGCAGGACGGCGACACACCGGGCGGCCCGCGAGACGGCGGCACTCTGTTCACTCCCCCCGGCTCGCTCGCGTCCGCTCACCGCTCCGTGGCACCATTCGAGATGTGCTGCCCTACGCCGCCTATCTCCGTGTCTACGAGCCGTTGTCCGCGTTCACCGAGCGCGAGCGTGCCTTCTGGGCGGCGTACGCCGATTCCAAGGATCGGCCACGCCGCGCGTTCGCTCTGGAGGCCGAGCACTCGGAGGCCGTCCGACGGCTACTGGGGGTCTCCGCGATACCGGCCCCCGGCGGCGAGAGCGCCAACGCCTATTTGCGGCGCATCGAGGAGACGCTGTACGTCTGCCCCTGGCAGAGCAGGCTCAGGTCCTGGCTCGCCTTCGCCCGCTTCCGCGGCGCCACGCCCATCAAGCTGGCCGACCGGTTCGTTCCCCGGGCCATAGCCGAGCAGACGGCCGACGACTTCGACCGGTTCAAGCAGCAGGGCAGCTCCTCCGCCCTGCGCACGCACATCCGCACCAGCACCTGGCACATCCCCACGCCGTGGTTCGTGCCCTTCGACTCGGCGGAGCGCTGGCTCGTCCTCGGCCGCCAGCCGGAGCCCGCGGCCGAGCCCTCGGCCCCGACGACCACGGCGCCGGCGAGGAATCTGCTCTACGTCACCTCCATGGCGCAGGCCAGGCGCAGGGTGGCGCGTGCCCTTGTGGTCATCCGCAGGCACGTGGGCGAGGTGAGCACCCTCACCGAGGTCGAGGAGGTGGGGCGCTGGCTGGAGGAGTTCCACCCGCACTCCCTCGTCGAGCTCGACTACGGCGGTCTGGTCCACCTGATGGACGACGCGACACTCCAGGCCGACCAGTCCGCCGCCGAGCTGGCGGCCGCTCTCACCGGGTTGGACACGGGTCAAGAAGAACTGGCCTTCGCCATGTATCAGCGCGTGATCGTGCGGTGGAAGTCAATACAAGCCCTCGAGTCGGCGAACTGAACCGCAAATCATGCACGTGACCTGCAAAAGTAGGTAACGGGAGTCACCAGCTCGCTTCTGCGAACTGAGTAGTTTGCCGTTTTCACTGCGATACCACGAAACGTGTCGCTAGAATCACCGAGCGTGACATCAACCCGTGGACAAGGCGTTGTACTTAGAGGGCTCGCCAATCGCTCTACGTGGCTGTATGGTCACATCGGGTGATACCACATATGGTCCAGAAAAATCCGTACGAAGCGGGCCATGTGGGGACACCCGTGACAAGCGCCAACACAAGTCGCAGGATCGCTGTCGCCGGTCCACGGAGGAGAGGCCGCACAAATGTCAGCTCGTACACCCGAGGCCGAGCCACTGCTCACCCCGGCGGAGGTCGCCACCATGTTCCGCGTCGACCCCAAGACCGTTACTCGGTGGGCGAAGGCGGGCAAGTTGACGTCCATCCGCACCCTAGGCGGTCACCGGCGCTACCGGGAGACCGAGGTTCGTGCGCTGCTCGCGGGTATCCCGCAGCAGCGGTCGGAGTGAGGCGGGGACCGTCACGGACCTAGGGGGGAAAACCGGCGCGCTCGCGTCACGTATGTGAGCGCGTCCACCACACACCCATGACCACGTGAGGCGGACCCGGGCTACCGAGAGGCCATGTGCCCCTGCTGCGCGCCCGAGCGACCGTGACCGAGGCCATGGGCCCGGTGTGGGAGGCGCCGCCCGCCCGGCGCCACCTCGCCAGGCCCGTGCGGGTGCGTCCCGGTGGGTAACGGATCTAGGGCCTCCGCCGCACGGAAGCCCTATCCACCGGTCTCCGCCGGTTCAGCCGGCCACCAGGCGGGCAGCGGGCCTACGCGTCGGCCTCGCGCCCCGCCGCCCCCTGCTCGATCTCCATCAGCACACCGTTGACCAGGCCATCGTGACCGGCGGCCACTCCCAGGAGAGCCACCATCTGGTCGACCAGCAGGCGTTCGAGCGTCGGGCGATCTATGTCGCGGTTCTCCAGCCAGTCGAGCCCCGCCGTCTCGACCGACGCGATCCACGACCTGAGCGTGGTGCGCAGCACCGGGCTCGGCTCGCCCACATGCATCTGATTCATGATCATCTTGAAGAGGCGCTGGCGCACGCCCTCGACGATCTCCCCCACGTCGCCCGTGCGGTTCGCCGGACCGCCGCGCAGCAACGCGGCGAACCCGGCCGCGTGATCTTCCACGAAGTCGAAGTAGCGCGTGAGGCCGCCGGCCAGCTCTTCCAGAGCGGTGCCGCCGTTCACCGGCCGGAGCCGTTCCTCCAGCTCCGCAGCCGCGCTGCGCAGCGCGGCGACGTACAGCTCCTGCTTGCCACCGAAGTAGTGATAGACCAGCGCCCGGGAGGCACCGGCCGCCGTGGCGACATCGTCTATCGACACGTCCTCGGCATCGTGTCTGCTGAAAAGCTCCAGTGCCGCCGCCATCAGTTCCTCGCGGCGCCGATCCACGGTCAGTCTTCGTCGTACCGGACGCACGTCGCCAGGGTCGTCGCTCTCCCGCTCACCTGGGGCCCTTGAAGTCGCACCCACAAAGCGCACACTATCGGAGGCGGTGCCCAATAAGCGCAGCCCCGATGACCATCTGCCGAGGCGCACAACACACCCGTACCCTCAACGCGACTCGATCGTTTGGTCTGACAGGTGCCCATCCACTCATCGTGGGGAGAACCATGTCAGGACCGTCCATGCAGACGTCCGCTCGGTATACCGATCCAGGCGCGGCCGAGTCGGGCCTTGGTGATGCCCACGGCCCGCGCCCCCGGCCGACGATCCGGAACGTCGCCGAACGCGCGGGCGTCTCCAAGTCGCTGGTGTCCCTGGTGCTGAGGGGGTCCCCGCACGTCAGCGAGCACCGGCGAGAGGCGGTGTTACAGGCGGCCAGGGAGCTCGGCTACCGGCCCAACGCGGTCGCGCGCAGCCTGGTGGAAGGGCGCACCCACCTGGTCGGCGCGCTCGTGGCCGACCTTCACAACCCTTTTTATGCCGAGTTCCTCGACGGGTTGCAAGAAAGCCTCCATGGTGACGGCCTGCGGTTGCTGATCGGTAGCGGGCGGTGGGACCCCGCCTTCGAGGAGGAGGCGGTCGAGGCGTTCCTGGAGCTCCGGGTGGACGGCCTGGTGCTGCTCGGGGTCGCCCCCTCCAGCGAGACCCTCGCGGAGGCCGCGGCGTACACCCCCACGGTCGTCGTGGGCGAGCGCGACGTTGAGCTCGACAGCGTGGACATCGTCGTCGACGACGACGAGCTCGGCGCCCGGCTCGCGGTCGACCACCTGGTCGAGCTCGGCCACCGGCGCATCGCCCACATCGAGGGCACCCCGTCGTCGTCGGCCCGCTTCCGCTGTGAGGGCTATCTCGTGGCGATGCGCAGGCACGCGCTGGCCCCGCACATCATGGTCGAGCACGGCGACTTCACCGAGGAGGGCGGCCGGCGGGCTGCCCGTGCCCTGCTGGAGCGCGACCCCCGGCCCACGGCGATCTTCGCCGCCAACGACGTCGTCGCCCTCGGCGTGCTGATCGCGGCCAGCGAGCTCGGACTGCGCGTTCCCGAGGACCTGTCGGTCGTGGGGTACGACAACACCCACCTGGCCGCCGTGCACCACATCTCGCTGACCACCCTCGACCAGCCACGGCGGGCGATGGGCAGGTCGGCGGCCGCGCTGCTGAGCGACCGCATCACCGACCCCGGCAAGGTGGCGAGGCTGCGCCAGGTCACGCCCCGCCTGGTGGTACGGCACAGCACCGGCCCGGCTCCAAGTGATCCTCAAGGCTAGGTCAACATCCGCGGGATCGGCGCCCTCTCCGTGTTGACTCAGAACAGGCGCCGGCCCTCCGGCGTGCCGGACCGGCCGTGAACGGCTGGAACGCTCGCTTGTCGTGAGGGCAGCGGGTGGGCAGGCAATGCCCGCCGGGCCAGGCGGCCGGCGCCGGACCGGGGGGTATGCATGCGTGATCCGGAACTGGTCTCCTGCGCGCAGCGCGCGGCGGCCGAGCTAGAACGTGCGTGGGCGCACTGGCGGGCCACCCGGGGCAAGGACGACGAGGGAGCGACGGAATCGGTCGCCAGCTACGTCGCCCACTCCATCGACCATCCGTGGGGCCGTCCGAGGGTCGTCCTCGGCCTCGATGCCGAGGACGCGCGGGAACTCGCCGCCCTCCTCCAGAAGCAGGAGCTCGGCGAGCCCGCCTGGTGATCCCCGCCGTCGGCCATCCATTTGAGCCTCTGTTATGGGTACCGGCCGGCCCACTGCGCGAAGACGCGTAAGTTGGACACGGAAAGGTCGCCTGCGAAGGGGTTCATCGTGCCGAGTCGAGCAGTTGCCGCAGCGTTCCTGGCCCTCTGCGGGCTCGGCGCTTCAGCGTGCGGCGCAGCGGCGAGTCCCCAGGCCGCCAGTACAGCCGAAATGAAAAGCGTGCAGGCGGAGCCCGCGTCCACCTCCGCCCGCGCCGCGACGGCGGGGAAGCCGTCCCTCGCCAAGCCGCTGGCCGGGAAGGTCATCGTGCTCGACCCGGGTCACAACGGTGGCAACTACCGGCACCCGGAGGCCATCAACAAGAAGGTGAACGTCCTCACCCAGTGGAAGCCCTGTGACACGACGGGCACCGCCACCAACGACGGCTACTCCGAGGCCGCCTTCGCGTGGGACGTCGCCAACCGCATGGTCAAGCTGCTCAGGGCCAAGGGCGCGACCGTCAAGCTCACCCGTGACGGCAACTCCGGCGTCGGGCCGTGCATCACCCAGCGTGCGGCCATCGGCAACCGGGCCCACGCGAACGCCGCCGTCTCCATCCACGCCGACGGAGCCGCCGAGTCCGCGCGCGGCTTCCATGTGATCATGCCCAAGAAGATCGGCGGACCGGTCGACCCCGTTGTGGGCTCGTCCCGGAAGCTCGGCCTGGCCCTGCGCGACGCGTACAAGGAGGGCACGGGCATGCCCTACTCCACGTACATCGGCAAGAACGCGCTCGACTACCGGAACGACCTCGGCGGGCTGAACCTTTCCACGGTGCCCAAGGTCTTCGTCGAGACCGGCAACATGCGCAACCCGATCGACGCCGCCAAGCTCAAGGACCCGCGCTTCCGCCAGCGGATCGCCGCCTCCCTCACCGAGGGCCTGCAGAACTACCTCGACTGACCTGATCCGGACCATGACCGACCTGATCCCGCGCCCGCGTGTCATCGAGGCCGCCCCAGGATCCTTCGAGTTCGTCCCGCACGCGGTGGTGTCGGGTCCCGCCGATCTGGCGGGCGCCGTACGCCGGGCGCTGGCCGTGCTCGACCTCAGGCAGGGCGACGAGGTTCCCGGCGGCCCTGTGACGCCGCGCCAGGCACCGATCAGCGTCGAGCGGGACGAGAGCCTGGGTCCCGAGGCCTACGCCGTGAGCGTGACTCCTGAGGCCCTACGCATCGTGGCGGGTGACGCGGCGGGCGCGTTGTACGCGGGTCAGACGTTGCGGCAGTTACTGCCGCCTGACGCGTTCCGGTCCGTACCCCTGCCCGGTGCCCGCTGGACGATCCCCTGCGGGCGGATCGAGGACGCGCCGCGGTTCTCCTGGCGAGGCGCCCATCTCGACGTCTCCCGGCATTTCATGCCGAAGCGTGAAGTGCTGCGCATGATCGATCTGCTGGCCGTGCACAAGCTGAACCGGCTTCACCTTCACCTGGCGGACGACCAGGGCTGGCGGGTCGAGAGCCGCGCCTACCCCCTGCTGCACGAGATCGGCTCGCACCGCACCCGCACGACCACGAAGCACTTCAGGGGCGAGGCCGCGTTCGACGGCACTCCGCACGGGGGTCACTACACTCTGGCGGACCTGGCCGAGATCGCGTCCTACGCCCGCGCACGGGCCGTGACGATCGTGCCGGAGATCGACGTCCCCGGGCACGCATCAGCGATCCTCGCGGCGTATCCCTGGCTTGGTGCGGACCCGTCCAGGCGGTACGAGGTGCTCGACCGCTGGGGGATCTCCCAGGCGATCCTTTCTCCGCTCCCGGGCACGATCGACTTCCTGACGGCGGTCTTCGCGGAGATCGTCGAGGCGCTCGGCCACCTGCCGTACTTCCACATCGGCGGCGACGAGTGCGTGCTCGACGACTGGGCGGCCTCGGCCGAGATCATGGGCCACCGGCAGTCGCTCGGACTGGCCACCCCCGCCGACCTGCACGCGTGGTTCCTGCGAAGGCTCGCCGACGAGCTCGCCGGCCTCGGCTCCCGGGCGGTGGTGTGGGACGAGGCCTTCGTGAGCGGGATGCTCCGTGAGGACACGATCGTCATGCCCTGGCGGGGCGTGCAGGTCGGGCGGCGCGCGGCGGCGGCCGGTCACGACATCGTGGCCACCTCGGTGTTCCCGCTGTACTTCGACTACGCCGAGGCGGCGTCGCCGGAAGAGCCCGTAGCCATCGGTGACGCGATCACCGTCGGCGACGTGACGGCGTTCCGGCCCGTGCCGGGTTCCTGGACCGCCGAGGAGGCGGGCCGGGTGCTGGGCGCGCAGTTCCAGCTGTGGACCGAGCGCATCCCCGATGGGCGGACCCTCGACTACCGGGCCTGGCCGCGCGGCTGCGCCATGGCGCACGTGGCGTGGTCGGGCAGCGGCGAGGGATTCGCCGGCGCGCTGCCCGCACATCTCCACCGGCTTGACGCCTATGGCGTGGAATACCGGCCGCCGGAGGGTCCCCGGCCGTGGCAGCGAGGCGGGACCGGCACGCGGCGCCACCACCCGGGCGCGGTGCCGGTGAGCCAGGTGATGCGCCATCTGGAGGAGCTCACCCACGAACCCGACTCCACCCGCCCCAGCCTCGGCTGACGACCCCAGGGGCCGGGCGGCGCCCTCAGACCGGCTGCACGGAGGGCCGCGTCGAAGGTCTCGGACGCTTTCCGGCGATCCGGTAGCCGGGTTCCTCGATCGCGGCACGGAGGCCGGGACCTGGGCGCTCTCAGGCCACCTGGTAGCCGGCTTCCTCGATCGCGGCGCGGATGGCCGCGTCGTCGAGGGTGCCGGAGCCGGACACCTCGACCCGGCCGCTGCCGAGGTCGACCTCGACGCCGGTGACACCGGGCACCTCGCCGACCTCCTCCTTCACGGAGCTGACGCAGTGTCCGCAGGTCATGCCGGTGACGGTGTACGTGCTCGTGGTCATTTGTCGTCCTTTCTGGCCGGTGTACCTAGCCAGGGTATGGTACGACGACCGCTAGACGCCCACCCGGCCCACCACCTCGCGGACCGACGAGTACCCGTGGCGACGCAGCCTGCGGGACAGCCCGCGGTTGACCCGCCACGCCCACAGCGGGCCCTCGTAGATCATCCCGGTGTAGCCCTGGACCAGGGTCGCGCCCGCGAGCAGGCGCTCCCACACATCGTCGACGTCCTCGACGCCACCGACCGAGACCAGGGCGACCTGGTCGCCCACCCGCGCGCGCAGCCGCCGCAGCACCTCGAGCGAGCGGGCCTTCAACGGCCGGCCGGACAAGCCACCCGCCTCGGCGGCGCCGGCCGCCTCGGACGCGGACAGGCCTTCCCTGCCGATGGTGGTGTTGGTGGCGATGACGCCCGCCAGGCCGAGATCGACCGCGAGGTCCGCCACGGCGTCGATGTCCTCGTCGGCCAGGTCGGGAGCGATCTTTACGAGGAGCGGCGTGCGCCCCGCGACCCGCCGTACCTCCTCCAGCAGCGGCCTGAGCCTCTCGACGGACTGGAGGTCGCGCAGGCCGGGGGTGTTAGGAGAGCTGACGTTCACCACCAGGTAGTCCGCGAGCGGGGCCAGCTTCGCGGCGCTGGTGGCGTAGTCGCGCACCGCCAGTTCCTCGGGAACGACCTTGGTCTTGCCGATGTTCACCCCGACCACGACCGGCAGGCTCCGGGGCCGCCGCAGGCGCCGCGCGGCCTGCGCGGCGCCACGGTTGTTGAACCCCATGCGGTTCACGATCGCCCTGTCGGAGACCAGCCGGAACAACCTCGGCCGGGGGTTGCCCGGCTGGGCGTGGGCGGTGATCGTGCCGACCTCCACGTGACCGAAGCCGAAGGCCGCCAGGCCTTCGACGCAGGCGGCGTCCTTGTCGAAGCCCGCCGCGAGCCCGAAGGGGCTCGGGAAGTGGACCCCGAACGCCTGGATGCGTAGCGCCTCGTCGCGTGGCGCCAGCCGGTTGTACAGCCGGCGCTTCACGATGGGAGCGAGAGAAAGGACCCGTAGCGCGCGGATGGTCAGGTGGTGCACCGTCTCGGCGTCGAACCGCCGGAGCACCTGCGCGAAGAGCAGTCGATACATCACCGATCAGGGTAGCCCGGATCAGCTGGAGCTTGGCGCGGGGTCCAGGCACAGCGACCTGAGCCGGATGATCCGCCAGTCATCCAGGAGAACGTCCTCGTTCCTCTCCTCCTGGCAGATGCCCAGCACGTCGTCGAACCGCAGCAACTGAAGCAGGCGCAGGACCCGCCGGGAGGGCCGGACGATCGTGAGCCGGCCGCCGCCTCCCTGGATACAACGATCCAGCCACTTCAGCGTGCGGGCCCCCGAGCAGTCGAGGAACGTCACATGGGCGAGGTCCAGATCGATCTGAAGCCGCTCGCCACGGGCGAGCAGCACCGACAAGGAGCGGCGCAACTCCCCGGCGGCCCCGTAGTCGAGGTCGCCGTGGAGAGTCACCCCCATCACGGACCTGGGCGGGAGATCGTATGGTGCGATCATGAGCACCGTCGGCCGATCGCTCAACCCGGCGGCGCCTGTTCACCCAGGATCTCCGCCGCGAGATCGGCGACACGACGCCTGCTGTCCCTGGCACGCTTCCGCAGGCCGGTGAAGGCCTGGGCGGCGGTCAGGTCGTGCTTGCCCATCAGATACCCGATCGCCCGTTCGATCACGATGCGGTAGTCCAGCGCGTACTGCAGCTGGTCGGCCAGCGCGCTCTTCTCCTCCGCCTTCACCGCCGCCGCGAGCACCTCCTCGATGACATGCGCATATGCGAGGAGGGCTTGGGTGTCGGACTCCTCCCAGTCGTGGGGCTCGGCCTGGTAGACGTTGAGCGTGCCCACCGGCCCGTCACCAAGCCTCACGGGGACCCCCGCCACGGCCCGCACGCTCGGATGCAACAGTTCGGCAAGGTCGGGCCACCGCTCGTCGTTCCGCACATCGCGAGTGGTCACAGCGTCGTTGCTGAAAAACGCCGACACGCACGGTCCGCGGCCGATCGCCGCCTGGGCGTGCTCAAGGCTGCGTCCCGCCTCGTCCGTCGTCACGAGGTAACGCAACGCCTTGCCCTCATCGGCGAACATCAGGCCGGCTCCGGCATAACCGAACAACCGGTCCACGACGCGCACGATACGTTCCAAGTGGTGCACGACCCCAGTGGCCTCGGAGTCCTTCTGCAGGCCCCTGAGGCTTGCGACCAAGGCTTCAGGATCTATACGTGTCATTTCCCATCCTCTTGAGAACCTCACCCCTGCGCCGGCGTGGTCATGGAGAGGCATGCGTTTTCGCATTACTTCTGCCCGATTTCGGGCATGACAGTCACGCTTTCGCGGACGCCGGGGAGTGACAGCCCGAACGACCAGGGCCGCATGGCGGCCAAGGGGGCGAAATCAGGAACACCGATCACACCGTCCGTCGGACGGGAAGAATCGACGCGCGCGGCCGACATCAACGGCCACAGCGCGCTTGACATGGTCAACGCCCGTGCCAATGGCGGTGCCACCTCCGTTTGAGGAAGCTCCGCGGACACAGGGCGGAATGATCTGCGACAAAGCGTAGTGCGGCACGATGACTCTGGCCAAGTGGTTGGCGCACCCGGTCGAAAGAATCAGCGTGTCGAACGGTTCTGACCTCGGCTGAACGGCTTCCGTGACCTGGCCCGGGCGGTTGTGGCACGGGCAGGCGTGGGGCCCCGACGAGCGATCAGTTCGCTCCGCTACTACTGGATGAAGTTAGGTGAACGCGACCCCGCACACACATGTGGCGTCACAGGCAAACTAGATCACCCGTTCGAGGAACGCGTGACGCACATCCTACGGGGTCCTCCCCAGCCTATGTGCAGATTCCTCACTGTGCGGACAGGGCCTGGCGTACCGTTCGGGGCCTTCCCGAGGTGGCGACGACACGCCGGACCGGGCCACCACGCCGGTGGTTCAGCCGGTCGGTCGGCCGGCCGGCGGTGCCGGTCAGCCAGCGGTTCAGCAGGCCGGTCGGCCGGCCGGTCGGTCAGAGGGAGAGATCGCCTTCCGGCTCCCGGTGACCGTCGGCGACATGCCAGTAGTCGCGGGCCTCGGTGACCAGCCCGTCCTCGCCGAAACGTACGGCCGCGCACCCCGCCAGGGTCACCGGCTTGTCCCCCTCTTTCTCGACCAGGAAGACGCGGTACTCGACGAAGGCACGGTCCCCATCGACAAGCGGAGTGCCGAAACGCACATCGGTGGCGCGCTCGGCGTCGAAGGACCACCGGATGTACTCCAGCAACCCGGACCGGCCCTGGTGCACCGGGCGGAAGGGCATCGAGCGGTGCGTGCAGCCATCGGCGTAGAGGGTGCCGATCAGATCGGCGTCGTGCGCCGCCCAGCCCCGCTCCCACGTGCGGGCGAACCGTCCGGCCGCTTCTCTGGAGTCCATGACGCCCATACTGACCCATCACCCGTCGGGCCGAGTCCGTACCGGATCTCCCGGGGGTGCACGAGACCCCGCCGCCACAGGCGTTGCGGTGATGGGGTAGTCGTAGGGAGCGGGACGGTCTGGCGGCGGTGAGCGGCGCCGGGCCGGGACCCCCTCTCCACAGGAAGGACCGCATCGGTGACCAACACGACAGCCGTCGCAAGCCCAGTGGACTTCTCCGTCTACGGTGACTACGGGACGAAGTCCTCCACCGGCGCCAAAGGCGCCTTCACCCGGCCGCCATACAGCTTCAAAGGCCGCATCACCGCCGACGGCAGCAGCGGCTACCCGGCCGAGCCCGGCCGCTACCACCTCTACGTGTCGTCGGCCTGCCCCTGGGCTCATCGGTCGATCATCGTGAGAGCGCTCAAGAAGCTTGAAGACGTCATTTCGCTGTCGGTGGTGGACCCGATCCGTGACGGCCGGGGCTGGGCGTTCCGCGAGGGACCCGGGCACACGGCCGATCCCGTCAACGGCTTCACTTTGTTGCGGGAGGCGTACGAGGCCGGCGATCCGGGTTACGACGGTCACGTGTCGGTGCCGGTGCTGTGGGATCGCGAGACCGGGCGCATCGTCAGCAACGACTTCCCCGACATCAGCATCGACCTCGGCACCCAGTTCGAGGAGTGGGCCGACACGTCCGTCGACCTGTACCCCCTCGATCTCCGGCCGGCGATCGACGCGCTGAACGGCCATATCTACGCCACCGTCAACAACGGGGTCTACCGCTGCGGCTTCGCCGCGAGCCAGGAGGCGTACGGCGAGGCGGTCACGGAGTTGTTCGCGACCCTGGACGATCTTGAGGAGCGCCTCGGCACCGGCCGGTATCTTCTCGGAGACCGGCTCACCGAGGCCGACGTCAGGCTGTGGGTGACGCTCGTCCGCTTCGACACGGTGTACGCCACCCATTTCAAGGCCAACCTGCGCCGCATCGTGGACTACCCGAACCTGTGGGCGTACGCCAGGGATCTGTACCAGCGTCCGGCCTTCGGGGGCACGACCGACTTCGACCACATCAAGCGCCATTACTACGGGACCCATCCGCAGCTCAACCCAACCCGCATCGTGCCCGCCGGCCCGGTACTCGACTGGAACACCCCCCACAACCGCGAGAAGCGGTTCGCCTGAACCACACCCACCCGGTCCTGATCACCACACCACTCGGCCTGAGGACCACACCCCCCGAGCCTGATGCCCCTGACGACCACACCGCCCGCCGATCAGGAGGACCGCCGCTCCCCGGCGGGGGCCAGGTCGGCGTGCCGGGTGTCATCCGGATCGCCACCGGAGCGTCGCGGGGTGCCGGGCCACCAGAAGCGGTCGCCGAGGAGCGTGACCAGTGACGGGACGAGCACGCTCCGCACCAGGAGGGTGTCGAGCAGGACCCCGAAGCCCACGATGACGCCGATCTGCGTCAGCGTGATCAGCGGCAGCACACCGAGCACGGCGAACACGGCCGCGAGGAGGACGCCCGCACTGGTGATCACCCCACCGGTGACCGCGAGCGCCGCCACGATCCCCCGTCTGGTGCCGAGCGCGGGGGTCTCCTCTCTGGCACGCGTCGTGAGGAAGATGTTGTAGTCGACCCCGAGCGCCACCAGGAACAGGAAGCTCAGCAGCGGGACCCCGAGATCGAGGGCCGGGAAGCCGAAGAAGTGGGTGAAGGCGAACCACCCCGCGCCCAGGCTGGCGGCGAAGCTGGCGACCACGGTGAGAACCAGCGTGACGGCCGCCACGATCGACCGCAGCAGGAGCAGCAGGACGAGAAGCACCACGGCCAGCACCATCGGGATGATCAGCTTCTGGTCGCGGACCGCGGCGTCCCGTTCGTCGAGGTCGCCGGCTTCGGGGCCGCCGACGACCGCGGACGCTCCGGGTATGGCGTGTACGGCCTCTCGCAGGGCTCTGATCGCCTCGAAGCTCTCCTGGCTGCCCGGCTCGGCGCGCAGCACCACCTCTGTCCGGGTGTCCTCCGCGGTCCGTTCCCCCGTGGTGACACGGGGGTTACCCGGGATGCCGGAGGCGGCGGCGCGTACCTGCTCGGCGGCGGACGTACGGGAGATCACGATGACCGGCTGAGCGCTTCCTGCCGGGAAGGCCCGGCTCAGCGTCTCCTGTCCGGCGATGGCCTCCACCCGGCCGCGGAACTGCTCGCTCTGCGACAGACCGCTCCGCACGCCCACGATCCCGAGGGCCAGTACCGCCAGCACGACCACGCTCACGGCCGTCATGACGACCGGTCGCCGCGACACCGCGCCGCCCACGCGCGACCACAGGCCAGTGTGTGCCGGGTCTGCCTGGCCGAGCTTGGGTGCGAACGGCCAGAACAGGCCCCTGCCGAAGAGGACCATCGCGGCGGGAAGGACGATCAGCGCGTACGCCACGGCGGTGATGATGCCGATGACCCCGGCCATGCCGATGCTGCGGTTGAACGGGGACAGCGCGAACACGAGCGTGCCGAGCGCGAGGGTCACGGTGGCGGAGCTCGCCAGGATGGCCGGCGCCGCCGACCGGACCGCTCCGGTCATCGCCACGTGACGGTCCCCGTGGAGGCGTAGCTGCTCGCGGTAGCGGGCGATGAGCAGCAGGGCGTAGTTGGTCCCGGCGCCGAAGACGAGCACGGAGGTGATCCCCAGGGTGGAGTCGTCCACGGTCAGGCCGGTCGTGCGGGTGAGCAGGGCGACGATCTTGGCGGCCACCTGGTCGGCCACGCCGATGACGCTCAGCGGCACCAGCCACAGCCAGGGGCTGCGATACGTCAGCAGCAGGAGAAGGGCGACCACGCCGGCGGTGACGGCGAGCAACGTGATGTTGGCCCCGTCGAAGACCGCGCTGAGGTCGACCTTGAATCCGGCGCCGCCGGTCACCTCGACCCGTGCACCCGCGGGCAGTCCTTGCCTGGCCTCGGCCCGGATCTCGCGGACCGCCTCTGTGAGGTCGGCATTGGACAGTGAGCCTGCGAGGGGTACGGACACCAGTGCCACATCGCCCTGGGGGGAGAACACCGGAGGCGGCACCCGGCGTCCCACTGCCAGGCCGGCGAGCAGGGTGGCGTCGGAGCGGATCGCGGCCTTGTCCTGATCGGTCAGTGAGCCGCTACGGCTGTAGACGACCAGAGCGGGAAGCAACTGGCCGCTGGGCAACCGCTGTTGCAGCCTGACCACGGTCGCCGACTCCGCGCCTTTCGGAAGCGCGGCCGCCGGGTCCGTACTGACCTTGGAGGCTCCGCCGAACGCTAGGGCGAGACCGGAAATGACCATCGCCACGGCGATCGTCACCCACTTGCCGCGAGGCCCCCACAGCATCGCCCACCCAATATGCTCTGCTCGTGCCAAGGCAACTCTTTTCCATCGCGGAATATTTCGTTGATGGAAAGAGTAGGTCGCGACGGCGCTGTTCCGCAACGCGAAGGAGGATGTCCGTGTCGGCAGACCCGGCAGGCGGGGAGGGCGTGAGCTCGTTCGAGCTGATGACGCTGATGCGGCGCCTCAACGTCGAGCTCGACCGGTTCGTCGAGGGATTCGCCGTCGACCACAAGCTGCACCGCACCGACCTCAACGCCGTCGTCGTCATCATGGACGCCGTCAGGGAAGGCCGGCCGCTCAGCCCTGGGGCCCTGGGCGCCGCCCTCAACCTCAGCGCCCCGGCCACCACGGCACTCCTCAACAGGCTCGAGCAGGCGGGCCACATCGAACGGCACCGAAGCTCGACCGACCGCCGCAAGGTGGAGCTCGCCCTGCACGAACAGGCCGTGACTCTTGCCGGCCGGTTCTTCGCTCCGCTGGCACGCCACCTCTCGGCCGCCTTCGACCAGTTCACCGACGAAGAGCGACAGGTCATCGAACGCTTCCTCACCTCCAGCATCAACGCCACCATCTCAGCCCGCCAAGAACGTTGACACTCGTTTGCAGTTGGCGATCAAGGGGGTTGCAAGCAGCCGATCACATACTGCGGTCATTACGAAAGAGAGGACCGCTCCGATGACGATCACCCGCACCCTCACCGGCCTGGCCATCGCCGCCGCCTTCGTCGCGACCGTTCCCGCCGCGGCGCAGGCTGCCACCGGCCCGTCGGACGCGGTCACCGCTGAGACGGCCGCTTCCCAGTGGGGCACCTACTACGCCCCGGCCAAGCGCGCCAAGGCTTCCGGCTCCCTGACGGCCAAGGGCGAGGACCACGCCGACATCCCCACCGCCGACAGCGTTAAGATCTCCGGCAAGGTCTACGACCTGACCCGCAAGTCGTCGAACTGCGGCTTGGCCGTCTTCCGCATCACGTATCTCAACCACTCCGGAAACCTGCCGTTCAAGCACCACACCGTCCGGGACTGCTCGTACGGGACGCCGAAGCACTTCACGTTCAAGTATCGGGACGTCTACCAGGTAGAGCTCAAGGTCTGCTCGGAGCCCAAGTCCACCAAGCCCTCCCTGAACTGCCTCTACGCAGGCACGTGGAAGGTCATCTACCTGTCGAAGTAACCCACGACGCGGTGACGCCCAACACCCCGGTACCCCGACATAACGCACCCACCCAGCAGCCGACTCGAAGGCCGATGCACATAACGCACCACCAAGTGGGTTGCCGGATTTAGGACCTGCCATGTGTGGGGACCGAGAGAGCTCCGAGCGTTGTCGCTCGGAGCTCTCAGCCGATTGTCCCTACGTGCACAATGAGTGCTGTGCAGGACACGGCGGAGACGCGAAGCTCCCACCCCCGGAAGAAGCGAGTTGCCGTGCTGTGGGCGCTGGCGGTGATCACTGGCGTCGCGCTCGTCTCGCACACGCTGATGTTCCTCGTGTTCCGGCCGCAGCGCCCCGTCCAAGCGTTTCCGCATGCCCGGACGCCCTTGTTCATCGCGCATCAGGGTGGCGAGAACCTCGCTCCCAGCAACACGATGGCGGCGTTCGACCTGGCCTCGACGCTTGGCGCGGACGTGCTGGAAACCGATGTTCACCTGACCAAGGACGGCGAGCTGGTCGCCATCCACGATGACACCGTCGACCGTACGACCGACGGCACCGGCCGTGTGGACTCCTACAACTGGGACGACCTGAAGAAGCTCGACGCCGGCTACGACTTCAGGGACCTGCGCGGCCAGTACAGCTTCAGAGGCAAGGGCGCGACGATCCCCAGGCTGGAAGAGCTGTTCGCCAGATACGCGGACAGGCATCTGTTCAATGTGGAGATCAAGGGCGCCTATCCCGGCATCGAGGCGAAGCTGTGGGCGCTGATCCAGAAGTACAAGCTGGAGAAGAAGGTCGTCGTGGTGTCGTTCCACCAGGAGCTGGTCGACCGGTTCAGCGAGCTGAGCGAGGGCCGGGTGGCGCTGGGCGCCGGAGAGGGCGAGGCGAGGGACTTCGTGCTCAGCCACAAGCTCGGCGTGCCGGGCTTCTACCGCCCGCAGGCCGGTGTCCTGCAGCTTCCCACCGAGAGCAGCGGCTTCGACCTGGCGGACAGGAAGCTCATCGACGGGGCTCACCGGCTCGGCATGCAGGTGCACTACTGGACGATCAACGACGAGGCGACCATGCGCGACCTGATCGCCCTCGGAGCGGACGGCATCATGACCGACCGCCCCGACGTGCTCCAGAAAGTACTGGCCACGACGAGGCGGTAAGCGGCCCGTTAACCCGTCAGACACGGAAAGCTGCAGCGTGTTCGCCGGCCACGGCCAAGCGGTAAGCCACCCGTCATCCCGTCGGACACGGAAACCGTCGATGTGTTCGCCGGCCACCGCCAGGCGGTAAGCCGTCTGTTACCCCGTCAGGCGCGGAAGGCGTCGGCGTGTTCGGTGGCCCACTGTGCGAACGTACGGGCCGGGCGGCCGGTGACCTTCTCGATGGTGGAATTGACGATGTTCGGCTCCTCCGGCACGTTGGCGAAGACGTTGATCATGAAGTCGATCATGTGCTCCGGTTGCCCTTCTGCCGCCATCTTCTCGCGTGCCTGCGCCTCGGTGAGCTCGACGAACGTGATGTCACGTCCGATCGCCTCGCCGATGATGCGGACCTTGTCGCGGGTGGTGAGCCTCTCAGGGCCCGTCAGGCCGTAGGTCTTGCCCGCGTGGCCGTCCTCCACCAGCGCCCTGGCCGCCACGGCCGCGATGTCCGCCTCATGGACCATGGCGGTGGTGGCGTCGCCGAAAGGCTCCCGCACCACCCCCTCGTCACGGATGACCTCGGCCCACTGAAGTGCGTTGGACATGAACTCCGTCGGACGCACGAAGGTCCACCCCAGCTCGCCGGCCCTCAGCGCCGGCTCCAGCGTCCCCTGGTCCCAGCCGCCCAGGACGGTGACCCTGCGGACCCCGGACTTCACGGCCAACTCGACGATCTCCTGGCCGTTGCGGAGCAACTCGTAGTCATCTCCACCGAAGTTGATCAGATGGACCCCGGTGACGCCGTCAAACGCCGGGACCAGCGTGTCCGTCACGGTGAGATCCCCGGCCACCACCTCCACCTCGCCGGGCAGTCCCGCCCCGGCGGGGCGGCGGGTGAGGGCACGTACCCGCTGACCGGCCTGGACAAGCTCGTCGACGATGTGACGGCCGACGGTCCCGGTCGCTCCGGTTACGAGAATCGTCATGTGGATCTCCTCCGCTTGTTGGCCTCTGAAGCTCGTTGGCCTCTGGAGCTCGTTGGGCTCTGAAGCTCGTTGGGCTCTGAAGCTCGTTGGGCTCTGAAGAAGACGCTACGGGCCTATGCGGCCGGTTTCTGTCCTAAATTGACGATCATCGCAATCAGTCGGCGCCGATTCCGGACGACCATCGTCGTGGTGCAACGGCTCCCGCGACGCCGGCCAGGCTCCAAGTCCGTTGTGATCCAGCGTGTCCGCCGACCGGCGCGCCGGTCACCAGGAATACGGCGGCCAACGGTTCCAGGTCCGATTGACTTTTCCAGGCCTGACCAGTTCGGATTCGGCCGGTTGAAACGATAGCGCTGCGTATATATCCGGCCTGTGGCACAATGTCGCGGTGCGTTTTCATGCCGATCTGCATATGCATTCGAAATACTCGCGAGCCTGTAGCAAGGACAGCGATCTGGAGCATCTGACCTGGTGGGCGCGGCGCAAGGGCGTCACGTTAATGGGCACCGGTGACTTCACGCATCCAGCGTGGTTCGAGCGGCTCCGCGAGAACCTCGTCCCGGCCGAGCCGGGATTGTTCCGGTTACGCGATGAGATGGACCGGGACATTTCCCGTACGCTGCCGGACAGCGTGGCCGCCAGAAAAGTGCGGTTCATGCTGTCCGTGGAGATCTCCACGATCTACAGCAAGGGCGGGCGCTCCCGCAAGATCCATCATCTGGTGTACATGCCGGATTTCGCCAGCGCCGAAGCGTTCAACGGCAAGCTCGGGCAGATCGGTGATCTGAGTTCCGACGGCCGGCCCATCGTCGGCATGGACTCCCGTGACCTGCTGGAGGCGACTCTGAGCAGCGGCGACGGCGCCTATCTGGTGCCCGCCCACGTCTGGACGCCGTGGTTCGGAGTGTTCGGCTCCAAATCCGGCTTCGACACACTGGAGGAGTGTTACGGCGACCTGACCGACCACATCTTCGCCCTGGAAACCGGCTTGTCCAGCGATCCGGCCATGAACTGGCGGGTCTCCGGCCTCGACGGCTACCGGCTGGTCAGTTACTCCGACGCGCACTCGCCGCCCATCGTCGGCCGTGAGACCACGGTGTTCGACACCGACCTGGACTACTTCGGGATCCTCGAGGCGTTGCGCACCGGCACCGGGCACGCCGGGACGATCGAGTTCTTCCCCGAGGAGGGCAAGTACCACGTCGACGGGCACCGCAAATGCGGCGTCCGGATGGATCCCCAGGAGACCGAGAAGCGCGGTGGGATCTGCCCCATGTGCGGGAGAAAGCTCACGGTCGGAGTGCTGAGCCGCGTCGAGGACCTGGCCGATCGGCCCGCGGGGCGCCGTCCGGACGGCGCCGCCGGTTTCCGCAACCTCGTCCCGCTGCCG
The DNA here is from genome assembly GCF_039537005.1 of Sphaerisporangium flaviroseum. Taxonomy (NCBI): domain Bacteria; kingdom Bacillati; phylum Actinomycetota; class Actinomycetes; order Streptosporangiales; family Streptosporangiaceae; genus Sphaerisporangium; species Sphaerisporangium flaviroseum. The sequence goes on from NZ_BAAAZR010000001.1 coordinate 58,969, forward strand.
GAGATCGTGGGCGAGATCCTTCGCGTGGGGCCCAAGAGCAAGAAGGTCCGCGGAGAGGTCGACCGGCTCACCACCGCCATGGGGCCCGAGCTGGCGATCCTCGAAGAGGTGCCGGTCGAGGACATCGCCGTCCACTCGCCGCGGCTCGCGGAGGCCGTCGGCCGGCTGCGGCGGGGCGAGGTGACCAAGGAGCCCGGGTACGACGGCGAGTTCGGGGTGATCCGGGTACTGGAGCCGGACGAGCCGAAGCCGGCGAACGCCGGCGACCCGCCGATGCACGAGCTGAAGCCGGCGAACGTCGACGACCCGCCGACGCTCTTCTGATCACCGGCCCAGGCTCCCGGAAAAGGACGGGACCGCGGGGAGCGCGAGGGCTGACGTCAGAACCCTGCGATGACGACCTTGCCGACCATGCGCCCGCTCTCCACCATCTCGTGTGCGCGGCGTAGCGTGGCCGCCTCGATGGGGCCGAGTTCGGTGGTGAGCGTCGTACGGATGGTGCCGGCGTCGACGAGTCCGGCGACACGTTCCAGCAGGTCGTGCTGGGCGATCATGTCGTCGGTCTCGTACAGCGCCCGGGTGAACATGAGTTCCCAGTGGAAGCCGATGCTCTTCGACTTCAACGGGAGCAGTTCCAAGCCCTCGGGCTCGTCGATGGCCGTGATGTGGCCGCCCGGCCGCAGCAGCTCCGCGAACGCCTCGATCTGGCCGCCGGTCTTCGGGGAGAACACGTAGTCCACCCCATCCGGCGCGACGGCACGGACGTTCGCGACCAGGTCGTGGTGGTTCACGACGTGGTGGGCGCCGAGGCCGAGGGCCCACTCACTCGACTCGGGCCGTGACGCCGTGCCGACGACCGTGAGATCGGTAAGTGTGCGGGCCAGCTGGACGACCATCGACCCGACGCCACCGGCGGCGCCGAGCACGAGCAGCGTACCCCGGCTGTCAGAGGCGAGACGGAAGCGGTCGAACAGCGTCTCCCAGGCGGTGATGGTCGTCAACGGCAGCGCGGCGGCCTGGGCGAAGCTCAGCGTGCCCGGCTTGCGGCCGACGATGCGCTCGTCGACGACGTGGAACTGCGCATTGGTGCCGGGGCGGGCGATCGAACCGGCGTAGTAGACCTCGTCGCCCACGTCGAACAGGGTGACCCCGCGGCCGACCGCGGCCACGACGCCGGCCGCGTCGTAGCCGAGCACTTTGGGCGAGCCGCCGGGATCGTCGCCGGCACGCACCTTGACGTCCACGGGGTTCACCGACACCGCCTCGACCCGCACGAGCAGATCACGCGGGACGGGCGAGGGTACGGGCAGCTCGACGTCCTCCAGGCTCGCCGCGTCTGATATGGGGAGCGACTTGCGGTAAGCCACCGCGCGCATTGTCTCAGTCATAGGTCTGACGTTATGCAGTCACTGACGGTCCCCCGCAAGGGCCACCGTGGGTGAAACGCGAAGAGGTCGCGGTCGGTCCTGCGGGTTCGGCACCCACCTGGCGTACGGCTCAGGTAACCAAAGGGAAACGGGGTGGAACGGGGTGGAACGCAGAAAGGGGTGTAGCCGTCAGCGTTCGGCCGCACAGTCGACCGCTTCACCCCTTGAACAAGGAAGTGTTCCGTGACCTCATCGCACGCGCCTATGGCGGGGTCATCCGACAACGGACCCCACCATGCCTTCGCCCAAGGCGGCGAGCCCTTACAGACCGGCGGCCCCGTCCGTGTCCCCATGACGGTGAACGCCGGAGTGCTGGGCATCGCCCTTGGCGCGCTGTCCGCCCTCGCTGTTCTGGTGCTGCTGATGTCCCAGGGCAAGGAGGCTTTACGTCCCATCGTGAACGACATCTTCGTCAGCGAACTCGGCTTCGTGCCCAAGGAGTCATCCGCGCTGATCGATTCCACCCTCCAGAGCGGGTACGACACCTTGTGGCTGCGCGCCATCGTCTCTGTCGTCTTCGGGCTCATCGCGCTGGGCTTCGCGTTGCTCGCACGGGCGGGGCGCAACTGGGCCCGCATCACCCTGATCCTCTTCGTGCTCCTGGCCGGCGGTGTCTGGCTCCTCGACATCACCGACATCGGGCCGACGCCGGTCCTCGCGCTGGACGCGGTCGGACTCGTCGTCACCCTCGTGGGGCTCGTGCTGCTCTGGCTGCCTGCCAGCGGCCGCTACATCAAGCAGCGCAAGGCCCTTCGACGGCAGCGCTGACCGATTCCCGCCGGCCGGGCCCTTCGCACCCCACCCAGCCCGGCCGGCAGGGCACTCTGGACGACGGCCGGGCACGAACGCGCCTCGTTCAACGACCGAACAGCGCGTTGAGATCGCCGAATCCTCAGCGGCGCCGAACAGGGGCCCGCCGACGGCCAGCTCGCACTGGCGCCCTACTGGGACAGGATCCGCGCATTGCTGGAGGCGGACATCTACCATCGGGGCCGCCGCTGAGGCGCTGCCGCTATCCCCCCGTTGTGGTGGAATATGCGGATGGGACTGATGAGGCAGTTGATGGGAGAGATCCTGATCTACTGTTTCCTGGTCGTGCTGCTCACCGGCGGATTCCTGGCGCTCTACTACACGCCGGATGGCCAAATGGTGTCCTACAACGGCGCCTACGAGCCGCTGCGCGGCGTCCCCATGAGCGCCGCCTACGACTCGACACTGAAGATCGGCTATGAGGTTCGCGGTGGCCTCTTCATGCGGCAACTGCACCACAACTCCTCGGTCCTGCTCGTCCTCGGGACCGTCGTGTGGGCCATGCTCGGCCGGTTCCGGTACGCACTCGCGGCGCTGGGCCTCGGCGTGCTCGGCGGGCTGGCCGGCTACGGAGCCGCCGACGACTTACTGAGCGGGACATTCCTGGGAAGGCTGCCCATTCCCTGGTGGTACGGCGTGCACCTGCTGGCGGCACTGGCCCTGGGCGCCGTGCTGGTGACCTCCTCACGGCGGGAGGCCGCCCTGAACCCCAGAACGCTCCGCTTGGTGGCGCTGAGCCTCGGCCTCACCAGCCTGATGATCTTCTGGCTCTGAGCCGCCGCCTCGGCGAACCAGGCGCGACCTGGTGGCTCCAGGCTGCCTACCCCGATCGCTCCCGCGCCGGATGCGAATACCGCCAGCGGACGAAGCCCAGGACGGCGACACCGCAGAAGTAGGCGACCAAGACCTTCACGGGTAGGCCCACCGGTCCGTGGTAGCCCCGGCCGGCCAGAGCCAGAGCGAGGAGCCCGGCGAGCACGGTAACGACCCCGGCGATCGTCAGTACGGCCGGCCACATGCCTTTCACCGTGCCCATGGGAGCGGCCCGCGGCCCCGTACGCTGCTCGAAACGCCCGAACACCGCGACGAGAAGGGCGAGAATCAGCGCCAGGCAGACGAGCCAGGGAACGCGTAGGAGCAACCAGGGCGCAGAGCCGGGCACGGCGTCGGGCATCACCGCCGTTCCGTAGAGCACCACGACGCCGATCACGACTGCGGTCATGTGCCAGAGGAAAAGCGTCATGATCACTAAGTTGACGCCCACGACGACGGTCCACGGGGTCGGCCGCTGCAGCCACCGGTTCCCGGGGCCACGCATGCACAAGGCGATTCCCGTCTGCGTGACGGCCAGCGCCAGGAGGGCCAGCGTGGGTGGAGAGGTGTTCCGTATCTCCTCCCCCCCGAACCCCACCATGCTGACCGGGTAGGGGCCGACCACCGTGAGAAGCACGAGGGCGACGAACCCGACCGCCGCCATCGGCAGAGCCACGCTCCATCGAGACGGCAGGCGCCCGTCCTGCCAGGAGAAGCCGAGTTGATGCACGGCCAGCCAGGCGAGCAGGTAGTTCGCCTGGCCCACATAGGGAACTTTCAGCACCAGACGGGCCAGGTCTCCCCCGCCGACCAGGACCGCCAGGATGATCGGCACGGCCAGACCCGCACGCCGGTGCAGCGCGTACATCGGCGGGGTGAGGACCATCACGGCGATGTAGGCGACCAGGAACCACAACGGGATCGAGGCCAGCCAGACCGCCACGTCGACCAGAGCGGGCTCGGCACCCAGAACCGTGGCCGTCAGAGCCGCCACCGCCAGTCCGCCCAGCAGCATCGTCGTCGGGCGCAGAAGCCGAGCGGTCCGGCCCAGCACCCAGCCCATGACATTGCCACCCCGGCTGAGATGTGAGGTGTAGGACATGGCGTTCGCGTAGCCGCCGACCAGGAAGAACAGCGGCATCACCTGAAACAGCCACGTCAGCGGACGGGTCCACGAGGCGACCTCGAGGATGCTCCCGCCCTGGAAACCCTTGCCGCCGCGGGTCACATAGACCGCCAGCCAGTGCCCGACGACGACCGCCGTGATCGCTAGGGCACGTATCAGGTCGACATAGCGCTCCCGGTGCGGCGGTGTTCGCTCGGCCAGCAGGCGCACGTGCCGCGTCATCCTCTGAACGACCCGGACAGGATGCGCTGCCAGGTCACCGACGCTTGACATGGTGGGAACATTCCTCCATCCACCTCACGTCAAGCGGTTTCGCGTCCGGCACCTACAGCTTCTCCACCCGGCGCAGCATCCCGCGCACGTCCAGGAAGTCGGCGAGCGACTGGCGATGCTCCTCGCAGGCCGTCCAGACCTTCTCCCGCTCCGGCGGGTGGATCTTGGGGTTGTTCCAGATCACGGCATACGATGCCGCCGCGCGGCAGCCCTTCGCCGAACAGATCACCGGCTCGCTCATTCGCCGCGCCTCCCTACCCGCGAGACGAACCGGCGGCGGCACCGCCTGTCGTCGGCCCAGGTCGCCTGGGGAACCTCCGGCTGAAGCGTCGACTCGTCCACGGACTCAGCCTGCCATGTCGCTGTGGCCCCCTCGCCCGAACCCCGTGTCGAGGGGCGGGCTTACGGAGCGAGTATGTCGGGAAGCCGGCTCCGGTGCTCGATGTTCAGCTTGCGATAGATCCGGTACAGGTGACTGTGCACCGTCCGCACCGAAAGGTGCAGACGCTCAGCGATCTCCCGGTCAGAGAGCCCGCGAGAGGCGAGTCCGGCCACCTCGTATTCCCTGCGGGTCAGGATCGCAGGTGGCGAGGAGAGGCCAGGCGTACGGGCGCCTTCACACGCTTTGGACAGATCTTTGAGCCGGGCCGATGACGCCATTGCCGACCCGAGGCGGCCCTCGGCCCGATGGATCAGGCTCGCGGTCGCCGCCGCCTCGGCGGCCCACAAGACGCAGCCGGTCGCCGCGGCCTCGCGGGACACATCGTCGAGGGCCACCGCGTCCCGCCGGGACAAGGCGGCGGCGTTCCTGGCCATGACCGCCTGCAGAGCACTCTGGCTGGATGAGGCGAGACGCTGCAGATCGTCGACGACCGCTGCGGCGGCGCCGAGCCGCGCTGCGTCGTGCAGCACCCAGGACGCCATCAGCAGCGCCCCGACCTGTTCCAGCTCTCCGGCCTGTCTGAGCGCTAGATTCACGGCGGCCGTGAGATCCCCTTCGGCGTACCTGGTCCAGACAGAGCCGCTCCGGCGCGGGGCCGCGAATCCTCCGGGAATGGCCGCCCGCAGCCGCTCCATGGCCTTGCCCGCCTGGTGTGTGTCGCCGAGCAGTGACTCCGCCTCGCTCAGCGCGTCCAGACCCCACATCTGCGCGCTCGCCGCGATGCCCTGGATCGGCATCACGGCGAGCGCCTCCCGCAGCCAGCGCCGGGCGGTGGCCGGTCGGCCGGAGAGCAGGAGTACCTGCCCGAGATCGTGAGCCCAGTAGGCACGCCACGTCGCGGCACTCCCCATCGCGTCCGCTGCCAGGGCGGACTGACCAAGTTCGATCGCATTCGCGATCTGACCGTCGAGGGCCAGGGCTTGCAGGAGGGCCATACGGGTGAGCTCCGCGCGTGGCCCGTCAATGCCGTCCAGCGCGAGATGGGCGAGTTCGACGGCATCCCGAGTACGTCCCGCGCACGCGAGCGCGCGTACCTGTGAGACCGCGAGCGCGGCGAGCACCTCGCGATCCCCAGGGTGCCGCCGGAGGATCCGATCGGCCAGCTCCACCGACTCACCGATATGCCCGACCGCGAGCGCCTGGGTGGCCCGCCCGATCTCCAGACGCAGCCTGACCCGTGGGTCGGCCGTCGTCAGCACGGCGGACGCCAGTGTGTTCCTCGCCTCCCCGACCTGGCCGCGGATCAGGTGGACGCGCGCCCGCGCCAGCAGCGCCCGGGCACGCGACGCGTCGTCCGGCGCGTCCACCTCCAGTTCCCGGGTCAGTTCGAGGGCCCGCGTGGCCTCTCCGAGGTAGGGCAGCTCGGCGACGAGCGCGAGACGTGACTCGAACGATGCGTCGGCATCGACCGCGGCCTGGAGCAGGCGCCCGGCAAGCTGGTGGTCCAGCGCCTCTGACGCTTCCCCGGCCGCTTCGCGAAGCAGCGCGGGATCAGTGGCCACGCCCGCCTCGACTCGCCACACCGCGATCCTGACCCGGTCACGCCGCCGGCGCGCTCCCGTGGCCTCGACCGCGTCGGCGAGCCGCCTGCGATGGTCGCGGGCACGCAGCGGAGGAAGCGTCGCCCGCAACGCCTCGCCGTACAGGGGATGGACGAGCGTGACCAGGTGCCGCCGCCGGTCGGGAAGGGCGGTCAGCAGCCGCTCGCACTCCAGCTCCGCGATCACCTCGGAGGCGATGAGACGTTCCAGGATCTCCGCGCCGACCGGCTCGGCGAGGGCCACGAGCTCGGCCGCGGCCCGTACGGCGGGAGCGAGCCGGTCAAGACGGGCGGCGATGGTCGCGGGCAGGTTCGTGTCCTCGAAGATGGGCTGAAGGAGCCGCCAGACACCGTCCATCTCGGTGAAGGTCGCCGCCTCCACGAGCTCGCGAAGCAAGAGGGGATTCCCACCGCTCAGCCGCCGAAGATGGGCAGGCAGCGTCGACTCCACCTGACCGCCGAGCGCGGTCGAGAGCACCTCGGCCGTTTCGCTCTCTGTCAGCCCCTCCAGGGCTATTCGCTCGAGGTCACGCCACCACCCTGCGGTCCCTTCGCCTCGTACGGCCAGCACGACGGGAATCGAGGCGCCGACAAGATGCCTCGCCAGGGCGGCCGACGCCGGATCGAGCAGGTGGGCGTCGTCGATCACCAGCGCGCCTGAGCCTGCGACGTGGGCGGCCGCCGCCGTCAACGTACGTGTGAGTTCGCCATCGACGACCCGCGGAGGCAGCAGGTGTGCGAAGGGCAGCAGCGGGATCCCGCCGGGCGTGGCGAAAGCCCAGTTCACCCGGACTCCACCGGCCTCGGCCCTCGACCGGGCTTCGAAGAGCAGCCGGCTCTTGCCGATGCCGGCCGGGCCGGTCACCACCAGACCCGAGACGGCGCGTCCGCTCATGACCGCCACCATGCGATCGAGCTCGCACTCGCGCCCCACCAGTGGCCAGGAGCTCATAGCCGCAGAGTACTGCCACGCCGTTCGCCGAGAATGCAGTAATCCATTACCGATGTAATGGCCTCGGACGCGCCACACAGTAATCGCATGACATACGACGTTGTCATCGTGGGCGCCGGTGTGGCGGGATGCACCGCCGCGATCCTGTACGGCAGAGCCGGCCTGCGCGTCGCGATCATCGAGAAGCACCGCAACATCTCGACGCACAAGGCCCTGTGCGGGCACTTCGTGCTCGGCGGGACGCAGCCGATGCTGCGGCGTACCGGCCTCTGGGAGGCCATGGCCGACGCGGGCGCGGCCGTCGGCGACATCGCGCGTTGGACCACGGCCGGATGGTTCGTGCCCGAACCTGGCCCTCCCGAGTGCATCAGCCTGCGGAGGGAGAAGCTCGACCCGCTCCTGCGGACGATCGCGGCCGGCACACCCGGTGTCGATCTTCTCCTTGGCCGTACGGTGACCGGGCTGCTGGAATCGGGCGAGCGGATCACCGGTGTGCGCGTGGGTGACGAGGAGGTCCCGGCGCGGCTCGTCGTGGGCGCGGACGGGCACAGGTCGCCGGTGGCACAGCTCGCGGGGGTCACCGAGGACACCGCGCCCAACGAGCGTTTCGGGCTGTGGGCGTACTATCGCGGGGTCGTCCCCCGTGGCCCGGCTGCCAACCAGGTATGGTCACTGGACCCTGACGTCGGCATACTCATCCGGACCGACGATGACCTTCATATGCTGGTGGCGTTCCCGGCCAAGGCCAGGCTCGCCGACTTCCAGGCCGACCGGGCCGGTGAGCTGGAGCGCTTCATCGCGTCCCTTCCCGATGGGCCGGACCTGACCTCGGCGGAGCGGGTCTCCAAGGTGATCGGCACGAATGACTACCCTTGTGTGAGACGCGAGCCTGCCCCGAGGCCCGGGCTCGTGCTGGTGGGGGATGCGGCCATCACCGGCGATCCCACCCCCGCGGTCGGCTGCGGCTGGGCGTTCCGCGCCGCCGAGTGGCTGGTGGACTCGACGGCTCCGGCGCTGCTCGACGGTGGGGACCTCAGAACCGGCCTCGCGGCCTATCGCAAAGCGCTCGACTTCGTCGTGGGGCATGACCGGCTCGGCCGGCGGGACGCGCTGGCCCGGCCCACGAACCCGGTGCAGAGACTGGTCACCAAAGGAGTTCACCGCGATCCCGAGCTCGCCCGGCGTGCCTATCTGTTCTCCATGCGAGCCATTTCCGCGGGCGAATTGATGAATCCCCGGACTCTTCTCCGAGCCCTCTGGGCCGCGGCCCGGCCCGCGCTGAGACGCTGACCTCAGTGTGGCTCTGCAGCGGTCTCCTGAAGACGCAAGGTCGTCTTTCGCGGTGACAGCCCGGTGTACTTTCCGGCGAAGGCGAGAATATCCGCGGTCAGGGCGCGCTCTTTGCTCGCCGGGGAGGCGGCGTGGGCGGTGCCGGGTTCTCGACGCATGAGGATGGGCCGGTCACTGCTGGTGGCGTGTTGGAGGGCCGCGCACATTTTGGTGACGTGGGCCTCTCCGGTCTGCAGATCGGTTACCGCGCCGGTGAGAAGGAATGCGGGATAGGGGGTTCCTGGCGTGATGTTGTGGTAGGGGGAGTATGTATGTAGCCAGCGAAGTGGTTCGGCTTGGGATGCGGTCCCGAATTCGTCGGTCCATGTGCATCCCAGGCCGAAGTGCTCGAAGCGCACCATGTCACATAGCGGGCCTTCGGCGATTACGGCGGCGTACAGATCTGGCCGCTGTGTGGCGGCGGCGGTGACCAGTAGCCCGCCGGCGGATTGGCCGAAGATCGCCAACTGGTCCCTGGTGGTTCGACCGGTGTCGATGAGCCAGACGGCGGCGTCGTTGAAGTCGCTGATCGCGCGGTGTTTGTGTGGTCCGCGGCCGGCGTCGTGCCAACGTTGGCCTTCTTCGCCGCCTCCGCGTACACAGGCGACCGCGTAGGTGCCGCCTGCGCCGACCCATGCGGCTGCCGCGGGGAAGAACCATGGACGCATCGGCATGCCGAAGCTGCCGTAGCCGTACAGCAGGGTGGGACGGGGGCCCTGATGTTCTTCAGCCGGGGTGAACAGGAACATCGTGATCTCGGTACCGTCGCCGGCGGGATAACGAACGCTGCGACTGCGGATTGCTGGAGTATGTCCGGCTATGGTGGCGCCGGCTTCTTGTTCCATCTTCCCGCTGGTGGCGTCGTAGCGATAGATCGTGGGGGGTGTGGTCACGTCGCAGTAGCTGAACCATGCGCGATGCCCGTTCGGGCTGGTGCGCAGGGATGACACGACGCCCGCGCCGGGAAGGGGCAGACCGGTGAGCAGCAGGCCACTGGCCAGGTCGTGCAGTGTCAGGGTGGAGATGCCGTGGCGGTCGCGTGCCACCAGCAGGAGGCTCCGTGGAAGTGCCGGACCGTCCAGGACCACACACTCGTCCAAGGGAGCCTCGGGGTCTTCGGCTACCAGCGCGCGCCATGCGGCCGGATCGGTATCGTGCCGGTGCGCCGTACAGATGCGGCCACACGGGGCCTGGTAGTCGGTGACCAGCAGCAGATCGTCGTCCGCGAGGAAGCGTGGGAGAACACGGGCGCGCGTGGTGCGTCCGTCCACGATCTTGATGAAATGCGGAGCCTCCGGATCGATGAGCTCGGCCACGTACACATCGTTGTGCGAGGCGGGCCCGACCATCGCGGTGATCGCCAGATAACGGCCGTCGGCGCTGACCGTGAGCCCGTAATAGTGGTCTGGGACGTCGTCGCCGCCGAGCACCACCGCGTCGGTCTCCAAGGGCCAACCGAGCCGATGCAACCTCACCCGCCGCTGCAGACGCATGTCGCCGGGGGCCAGTTCCTCATCGGGAACACGGCTGACGTAGTAGAACGCCTCACCCCCCGGCAGCCAGGCGAGCGAAGTGTTACGGGCGCGGGGCAACGGCCCGTCCATCGGCTCGCCGGTACGCACGTCCAGCACCATGATGTCGCTACCAGGCTGCTCGGCGACCTCCATCTGGACGGCCACACGTTCGCCCTCGCGCGATGGCCACCAGGCATACAGCCCGGTACGGCCGGACGGGTCGATCTCTACCGGATCGACCAGCACCCGCCTTTCCCCCTCGGCGTCAACGACCAGCAGGCGCCGTTGCTCATCGCCACGGAGCTGCTCGGCAAGGAACATGAAGGGACCACGCACCATCGGAGGCTCCGACACGCCGAAGGATGACACCTGATCCAGCAAAGACGCCCACGATTGCCGCTCACGCCATCCGGCGCGATTTGCGTGAAAGAGACGATCCTGGGACGCGGCCCAGTCCTGCACGCGCGTATCATTGCCGTCTTCCAACCACCGGTAGGGATCGGAAACCGCGATTCCGAACAGATTTTCCACCACATGGCTGCGCCAAGCGGCAGGGTACGACAATCGCGCCACAAACGCCCCCGTTGCATAGCCCGCCCAACACAGGTAGAGGCACTGCGGGCCTATACGCACCGCAGCACCTCTTTTGACTCAGCTACGACTGACCGCGAAGAATGTCCGCCTGCCAGCCGCGTACAGCCCCGATGCGAGCAGTCGGAGTGGAGTCACGATACGGTAGGTATCCATTCATGCCAGCCTCCCGGATCTGTTGATTCGCCCGAAATGGGCGCTTACCACCTCAGCCATCCCCCCGCCTGCGGTCGATAAACACAGGCGTCGCTTCGACGGTGAACGCCGATCCTCCTGAATCCCCGGCTCGTGCGGGCCGGAGGCCGGCCGTTACCCTCCTGCTAAAATCTCGCGCAAGAGAAGAAAGCATAATGGAATGCCACGCGAAGATCGCTGCCGCGGAAAAGTAATGCGAAGCCTTTGGAGATAGATCCCAGGGCTGACCGAGTTCTTGCGTTGTGAGACCCAGGGCAAATCAATGGATTGCCGAAGTCATCGCGAGTCCGGCGGGCCGGGCGTGGCGACCCCGGAATATGCGGCGGCGAGCTTGTTCTGCTTGTCGCCGGGCAGACCCGGCCCGCCCGGCAACAGAGATCACGGCGTCCCGCTCCACCGCCATCACGCCGGCTTCACAGGCCGTGTCCCCCATGCTCGCCGGTGCTCTCCGCCCGGGCCGGTAGGAGCAGGGCGGTGACGACCACGGCCACGGACAGCACCGCGCCGATGATGAAGGCCAGCCGCATGCCGCCCAGGTTGGCGAGCGCCTCAGTGGCTCCGCCGGCTTTCAGGGTCTCCGCTCGCGCGCTCATCACGGTGACCACGAGCGCGGTGCCGATGGCCGCGGCGACCTGCTGGAGTGTGCTCAGGATCGAGCTGCCGTGGGAGTAGAGGTTCGAGGGAACCGCTCCGAGCCCGAGGGTGAACACCGGGGTGAAGGTCGCGGCCAGACTCACCATCAGCAGGGCGTGCAGACCGAGGAGCTGCCAGTACGGCATGGTCATCGTGACCTGGGTGAAGCCGGCGAGCGCCAGCGTGACCCCGATCGCGCCGGGGATGACCAGAACCCGGCCGCCGAACCTGTCGAACAGACGGCCGACGGTCGGACCGAGCAGGCCCATCGCGAGGCCGCCCGGCATCACGAGGAGCCCGGTCTCCAGGGCGCTGAGCCCGCGGACGTTCTGCAGGTAGAGCGGCAGCAAGATCATCGAGCCGAGCATCGCCATGAAGGCCACCGACATCAGGATCAGCGCGATCGTGTAGGTGCGGTGCCGAAGGGTCCGCAGGTCCATCAGCGGCACGCCGCGCTTCTGCAACGACAGCTGGCGAACGATGAAGACGGCGATGGTGGCCAGGCCGGCCGCCACGATTCCGATGGCGACGCCGACGTTGCCGTTGCCGAACTGGCTAAGCCCGTAGACCAGACCGCCGAAGCCGGCGGCGGCGGTCGCCACACTGAACCAGTCGATGGTGCTGAACTCGGGCTCGCCGATGTTCTTGAGCTGCCTCAGGCCGCCCCAAGTGATCGCGGCGGCGATGGGGAGCACCACGGCGAAGAGCAGGCGCCAAGACCCGAACTGAAGGATCACCCCCGAGATCGCCGGGCCCATCGCGGGCGCGACCGAGATGGCCAGGCTGACGGTGCCCATCACGCGGCCCCGCTCATTCTCTGGCACCACCTGCATCAGCGTCGTCATCAGCAGCGGCATCATCACGGCCGTACCGGACGCCTGGATGATCCGGGCGCCCAGCAGCACCTCGAACGACGGCGCGGCGGTGGCCAACGCCGTCCCGAGCAAGAACAGACCCATCGCCGTGGCGTACGCATGGCGAGTGGACACCCGCTGCAGGAACCACCCCGTGATCGGGATGACCGCCGCCATGGTCAGCATGAAGGCGGTCGAGAGCCACTGCGCGGTCTGCTCGGTGATGTGCAGCGCCCCCATCAACTGCGGGATCGCATTGATCATGATCGTCTCGTTGAGGATGACCACGAAGGTGGCGAGCACCAGCAGTCGGATCACGGCCGGGGTGCGACCTGGAACGACGGCCGCGGGTTCGGCAAGTGAGTCGAGCTGTGGACTGGTCACGGAACCTCGTTCGGGGTTGGCGAGCACAAGGTGGTCATGGCCGGCGTCGCAGCCACCGGTCTCACGAGCAGTCATAGTCATGCAGCAGATACTGACTGCCGCCACCGACAAAACTCATCGACCACTACCAGCCTTGCGGCAAGCGATGCGGGTCGTCACCTGGTTTTCGGGGCGGGTCGGACCGCCGACCTTCCGCGTTCAGGAGTAGGGGGCCCGATCGGTGAGCTCACTTTTACCGTGTGAGCCGGCCTGCAGGGGGTGAGGACGTCATCCCGGCGCCGAGCATCCCGCCGGAGGTATGGAGGGCCGGCGTACTCGATGGTGGCCGCTCCTCCGGGTGACATGAAAGCGCCGCCGTTCACGCCATGATTCAAAGGATCTTGCCGATGACTCCGGACTCGATGACGATCAGCGTCCCGATGGCCATGAACACCGCTGGGACGATCCATTGTCCGTAGCGTTCAATGATCTCGATGACCCGCTTGTGGGAGCCGAGCCAGGACCCCGCGAGGCACCATAGGGCGACTCCGACCGCGAACACGGTGATGGTGGTGATGGTCGCGGCAGGGCCGATGGTTCGGAAGACCGGGGTGTACACCGAGATGTTGTCCGCGCCGTTGGCGATCGTCACCCCGGCCACCGAGGCCAGGCCGGTAGCCACGGCTGGAGAGGAGTCCTCGCCTGTGCCATGGGCGCGAATGGCCTTGATGAGACTGCGTACCCCCAACGCGAACGGGATGAAGCCGAGTAAGCCCACGTAGTCATCAGGAACGATCGTCAGCCCGAGTGCCGCGATCACCGAAACGACGACGAGGGCGGCGATCCCGCCATACTGCCCGGCCCAGATCTGCCAGGGCTTGGGAATACCGCTCGCACGGGCGGACAGGAACAGGACGGTCAACACGATGATGTCGTCGACATTCGTACCGGCGAACATGCCGACCGCGGTGCCGATGGTCCCCATGATCCCGTCCACGGCTTCGAACCTACCGGGGCCGGCCGGGGACGGTGACGCCCTCGTGGGACGGTTGGTGACCACGTTTCGGCAGAAGGGTCCGCCACTGCTTCCTGGCAGCGTGGCGGGCCCTGCCCAAGGTGGGTCGGGATCAGCCGGCGGTGCAGGTCACGGTGGCTCCGGCGCCGGTTCCGTTGGCCTGGAACCCGAAGCCGGCACTCTGGCCGGCCGAAAGCCGCCCGTTGTAGCTCTGGTTGGTGACGGTCACGTTGCCGCTGGTGCCGGAGCTGATGCCGTTCCACAGGGAGGTGATCGTGGCTCCGGTGGGCAGGGTGAGCGCGACCCTCCAGCCGTTGATCGCGCTGCCGACCGCGGTGACGTTGACGGCGGCGACGAACCCGCCGGCCCATTGGTCCTGCACCGAGTAGGCCGCCGAGCAGCCCTGGGGCCCGCCGTTGGTGGGCGTCGGCGTCGGGGACGGGGACGGGGTAACGCTGGGCGACGGGGTGGGGGTACCGCCGTCGAGCGTGAGGTTCTTCTGCTGGACCTGCCACTGGGTGTTGCACAGGCCGCAGTTGGGGCCGACGAAATTGGTGCCGGCCGTCGTGTCGCCCTTCAGCCGCCACTTGAGGTACAGCACCGCCACGCGGCCGAACTCGCCGCCGTTGGTCTGGCCGTAGGTGCCGCCGTGTCCGACGTTCAGGTTGCCCATGAACGCGGGCAGCCCCGCCGGCAACTTGCCCCAGTCGTCGATGGCGTTCGGGTAGGCGATGTCACTGGACCCGCCGATGAAGTAGGCGATCGGCTTCGTCAGCCGGCGTAGCTGGTAGTCGTCGGAGTCGTTCAACAACCCGCTGCTGAAGATGGTGGTCGTGGTGATGCGTGAGTCGTTGGAGACGGCATAGGCCTCCAGCCCCCCGCAGGAGAAGCCCCCTACAGCGATCTTGCTGGTGTCGAGCCTGCCGTAGTACTTGCCGCCCTGACGGCCGTTCTCCGCGACCGCCCAGTCGATGGACTGGGTGAGCATCTGGGATGTCGTCGAGCCGGAGCCGTTCGGGCTGCCGCTGGCGATGACCAGGAACCCGTGCGAGGCGATCTCGCGGAGGAAGTTCAGCTGCGACGTCCCGTTGGCGGAGCAGCCTCCGTTGCCCCATACATAGATGGGCAGTTTCTCGGGCGGGAGGGTTCCGGGCCGGTAGATGGTGTGATTGGCCAGGCCGGTGGAGGTCTCGTAATCAGCCGGGTAGGGGCCCGAGCCGCCGACCGCCGCGGCGGTCGGCGTCGTGGTGAGCGCCACTGTTCCGGCGCAGACCAGAGCGACCGCGGCCGCCAGTACTGCGCTGATGATCGAGCGTCTTCTCATTTCGCCCTCCGAAGGTGTCACGACGGCGCTCTATGTCGGATGTGGCATGGGCGGCGCACGCCGACGGAGCCCGACAACGGCACAACCACTCCCACCGCGGCCAGGCTGGTCGGCGCCGACGGAATCTTGAGAGCGCAAGTTGCGCTCGTGTCAGGCGGAAACGAGCCGATGAGAGCCAACGTGCAGTTACTATCACTGCGGTTATATAAAGTGTCAAGCAACCCGCACTGGGTCGGTCGAGCGGTGCGCGCGCAGACCGCGAACGCCCCTGACGCACTCGGGTCCGGGCGTGGGCCGGCCGATCACGCCGACCTTCGGGAATGGCGGCACCGGTGCCCTGTCCGGCCCCGGGAAACGGACCGGTGCGGGCGGCTCCGGCGCAGGTCACAATGCCTGGCGGCCTGACGCTCCGGTGGGGTCTCGGTGGGCGTCGGCCAGTCGAGAAGCCGGCGCGCCGCGGCGGTCGCGAAACGCGCCACGGCGGCCGGGCAGTCGTTCGAGTGAGTGAAAGTTTCCTTAGCCGTCCCCGCCGGCCGGGACCGAAACGAAATTCTCCGATGCCTGGAAGTGGGTGATCCAGGACGCGGCGTCCGGCCAGTACGGTGTCGCGACCTGGATGAGCCGCGCCTCGGCGAGCGAGCCGAGAGCGGAATGGATCTCCAGCATGAGGTCCCTGGCGGCCTGGCGGGGCCACGGTGCCGGCAGGAGGTGCCCGGGGAGGTTCGGGTCGACGTCTGGGAACTTCCGCCAGGAATCCATGACGGAGGTGCGGGCCACCAGCGCCCGCGTCGCGTCGATCTCCCCGTTGCGGACGTCCACCCGCAGGTCCGAGTACTGCGCGATGAAAGCCTCGTAGGCCGAGGCGAGGCCGGCCAGATCGTAGGCGGCGGCCGGACCGTGCGGGCCCGCCTCCTCGTCGAACCGGGTGTGCATCACCGACCATCGACCACCGTCGACGTCGTCCAGGAGGTCGTGCAGCGCCTGAGTCACCGGACCGGAGTCGGAACCGGGCCGGATCCACACGCTGTCGTAGAGCCGCGCGAAACCCAGCGACCCCAGAGCCTTGCGGACCGCGTGCCGTGGGGCCTGGCCGGACTGGGGGATCGAGAAGGAGACGGTCACCCAGTCGCCGGTCCACCGCGGCGGGCGTGCGCCGAAGCTCAGGAAATGATCCATCCGGGAGCGATGCCTGGCGATCGCCTGAGGCGTGAGGTGGTACACGGGCGGCCGTCCAGATCCCCGCACGGCGATCAGGCCACGCTTGGTCAGCCGGGACAACGCGGCCCGCGCGCTGGACTCGCTGATGCCGAACTCCCTGAGCATCGCGACCACCGCCACCGACGGAAGGTCGGCATCCGAGGAGTCGAGGTACTCACCGAGCAAGGTCGCCAGCAGGTGCTGCGGGTTGGGGCCGACCTGCGCCCGTGGGGCTCCGCCATCGTCCGAAGGTCCATGGACACTCACGTCATCAGCTTGCCTCACGACAACGCCCTTGCCGACCGACTCCGGACCTGCGCGGTCGCTCCCTGAGCCTTGATCTCGTTGCGCAGCCGGGCTCCGTCGGTACGCTCCTTCTCCTCCAAAGGCGGTCGGTACGCCCCTTCTCCTCCAAAGGCAAGGGACCTGACGTCATCCCGGCACATGACTTCCCAGCTGAACTGACGGCCTCTCTGACGTGGACTCCTGGCGGGAAAGCACGTCAGAACTTCAGCCTGGCCGTCAGGTGCTCTCGATCGGATCGGAGGCCTGCCCGCCGTTCTCCTCGTGCGGGGCCTTGTGTTGTGAGGCCGGCACCACGATCTGTTCGGTTTCCTTGTTACGAGTCACCCAGAGATAGACCAGCGCGCCGATGAACAGCACGATCGAGGTCCACTGGTTGATCCGCAGCCCCAGGAGCGTCACCGCGTGGTCCACTCCGCCCACCGGGTCGATCCGCAGCCCCTCGATCCAGAACCGACCGAACGTGTAGCCGGCGACGTAGAGGGCGAACAGGCGGCCGTGGCGCAGCGTGAACCGCCTGCCGGCCAGGATCAGCGCGAAACCGAGCGCCGCGTCCCACAGCGACTCGTACAGGAACGTCGGGTGGTAGAGCACGCCTGGCTCGCCGCCGTGCGCCTGGTCGATCTCCAGGCCCCACGGCAACGTGGTCGGACTGCCGTACAGCTCCTGGTTGAACCAGTTGCCCCAGCGGGCGATCGCCTGCCCGAACGCGATGCTGGGCGCGACCGTGTCGGCCACGGCGCCCAAAGACAGCCCCCGGCGCCGGCAGGCCAGCCACACGCCCACGCCTCCCAGGGCGACCGCGCCCCAGATGCTGAGCCCGCCTTCCCAGATGAACAGTGCCCGGTAGGGCTCCTTGATCGCGCGCGGGCCGAAGTAGGTCTGCCAGTCGGTGATGACGTGGTAGAGGCGAGCGCCGATCAGACCGAAGATCACTGCGGGGAGCGCGATGTCGCTGATCGTGCCCTTCTCGCCGCCACGGGCGCGCCAGCGGCGCTCGCTAAGCCAGATGCCGAAGGCGATCGCGAGGACGAAGCACAATGCGTAGGCCCGGATCGGGATGAATCCGAGATACCAGACCCCTTCGGAAGGGCTGGGAATCGAGGCAAGGGGCATGCCGGTAGAGGCTAGTCAACGTGAGGCCACTTGGCGGCTTTCGCGACCTGATCGCAAACCTTCTGCGACGTGACGCGGCGTAGACGAACCGGTGCAGCATTCGACGGCGGCCTTGATACGGTCCTCGGCCGCGCCGACGTTATCGTCAAGCGCACCCGCGTGGCCAGCACACAGGTTGCATTCGTAGGAGTCGGTCATGGGTTTGCCCGACTGTTGAGGGTGAGTCCCTGGACTCTCCCACTATGGGAGGCCTCATGCTGCTCCCAGCGGTCCCCAGTCGTTGATCATGAAAATATTAAAGGTGGGAACGGTGTGACCGTTCGCCGCGTCAGCCTGAGGAGAGCGACGCATGACCATCGTGAAGGACATCGAGACCCGCGGCATGTACCACTGCGAGACAACGGCCCTGGGGGTGCTGTTGCGGCATGAGGGACTTGATTTATCCGAGCCCATGCTGTTCGGGCTGGGCTCGGGCCTGTCATTCATCTATTGGGACAGCAAGGGCATGGCGTTTCCCTTTCTCGGAGGCCGCGTCAAGCCTTTCGACCTCACCAGAAACCTGGCCGCCAGGCTGGGACTGACGTTAGTGGCCGAGGAGACCACCTCACCGCGCAAGGCGTGGGAGAACGTGGCCGCCCCCATCGACGCCGGTCGGCCGGTCGGCCTCCAGCTCGACTGCTACCACCTGGACTATTTCCGCTCCAAGGTGCACTTCGGCGGTCATGTCGTCGCCATGTACGGCTACGACGAGCACGACGCCTACCTTGTGGACACCGACCAGCAGGGAGGAGCGGTGCGCACCAGCCGGGCCAGCCTCGCCATGGCACGCGCCGAACGCGGCCCGATGACCGCCAGGAACCGATCCTTCACCATCACCCTGCCGGCTCACCCGCTTTCTTGGCAGGACCAGATCATCCCCGCCATCAAAGACTGCGCCGACGCATTCCTCGCCGCTCCCATCGCGAACCTAGGCCACCGCGGCATCGAGAAAGCCGGCAAACAGGTGCCCAAATGGCTGCTACGCGCCGGCGAGCCGCAGCAGGACCTGCCACAGGCCGCTCTCCTCATGGAGAAGGGCGGCACCGGCGGTGCCCTGTTTCGCGCCCTCTATCGCGATTTCCTCGACGAGTGCACCCGGCTGATCGACGACGGCAACCTCCGCGCCGGTCACAGGCTGTACACCGAGGCCGCCGTCCTGTGGACGGATGTCTCCACCTTGATCGCGAAGGCTGGAGAGAACGGCGACGCGGGGTACCTCAAACAGGCCGGCGTCCTCCTCCACGATCTTTCACGCATCGAGAAGGACGCCATGCAGGTGCTGTGTCAGTTGTAGCTCGGCACGTTGTCGTCAAATACAAACAAGAACGCCCCGTACATAGTCTGCACGGGGCGTTTGCGCTGTTCAGTGATGTGGTCAGGGGCGGGGTCTAACCGCCGACCTTCCGCTTTTCAGTCCTTGATGTGGCTGCGCGCACGCCCTGCGGGCATGAAAATCGGGGGTGGTTGCCCGCCGACGTCGATTCCGCCTGGTGCCTGGTCGAGGCCGGTTTTCAGTCTGACGCCGGGAGCCGCCCAAGGGGCCCTGGATTGTCGCTTCGAGCACGAGAGCCCGGCTCTTGATTCGGAGGTGCCGATACCGGTGCAACAGCCCTAGTTCGACCTGCTCGACCGCCTAGAGAACCTGACCTTCTGAACCCGTAACCTTCTGACGCTCCCGTAGGGGAAGGCAGACACCCGCGACCTGTGCTGCCCTCGCAGATTTGGGTGATCTCCGATGCGTGATCAAGCCACCTGCGAAAACAGCTCGATCATGGGGATGAGCAGCGGTTACGCTTGCGGGCATCTCGCGTCACTTCTCGCTGCTTTTGGTACTTCCACGGAACAGCGACGGAACAGAGCAGAAGCTTGGAGGCGCCCGTGGCGATGCCCAGGAAGGGCTCACGGCTCATCAGCGTCGACGGCACCGCCTTTCGCTGGCAGAATCCGGCACAGGCCCACCTACTGCCAGGGCAACGGCTGGAGTCCCCTCACCGTCACCGTTGAGCGGACCGAGAAGCCGGGGCGTGTTCTCGTGGTGTCACTTCCCTGCGCTCGGCCGGACAACTGGCTCGGAGAACGGACGATCGCGGTCCGCCCCATCCTCGTCGCCGGATGCATCCGGCGGGCCATCGAACAGGGATGGAACCCTGGGCAACCGGGCTCGGCATTCACCCTCACCGTCGCCGAGGACGAACTAGCCGTACTCCTAGCCGAACCACCTCAGTACCTGATCCCCTTCCTCTGGGGCATGATCCCTGAAGGCGGAGGCATCGAGGACCTTCCTCGATGCACCGAAATCTGGAGCCGGGACAAGCAGAACACCAGCCAGGCACCTTCTGACGGCCCGTAGGGAAGATCCACAGGTTTCGATCATTGCTCGGGCGAGCACGGCGGCCGCCGACTGAACAGTACGGCCTCGATTGATACGGTCGGTCTCGTTCGCGAGATCACCGACGCCCTGGTTGGGGCACCGAGGGGTCGTCGATGGTGCACCGCTCAGACCTGCGGCATGCCGCGCGCCTCGCTGCTTATGGGACCGTAGCCACACGCCTGTCCCTGCTGAGTGACCGCCGGCTCGCCGAAATTGTGGCCGCCGCCGCCCCGCTCGGGTCCGGCATCGGCGGCAGGTCGGTGGAGCTGGATATCGATGGGACGCGGGTCTTCGTCAAGCGGGTCCCATTGACGGACGTCGAGTTGCGGCCGGAGAACGCACGGTCGACGGCGAACCTCTTCGGGCTGCCGATGTTCTATCAGTACGGGGTGGGCTCGGCCGGGTTCGGGGCTTGGCGCGAACTGGCTGTACACAGCATGACCACCAATTGGGTTCTCGGGAACGAGTACGAGGGCTTTCCGCTGATGTACCACTGGCGGGTCCTGCCCGATTCTCCTCCCGAGGGGTTCGCTGACGAGTTCGGGGGTGTCGACGGGACGGTCGCGCACTGGGAGGGCTCGTCGGCTGTTCGCCAGCGCTTGGAGGCCATCAGCCTGTCTTCGTCCAGCCTGGTGCTCTTCCTGGAACACGTACCGCAGACACTCGCCGCATGGCTGGACGACCACCGGGATACTGCGACCGAGCGTGGGGGCAGCTCGCCTTACCCGTGGGTTGAGCAAGCCCTGGCCCGCGGGAGCGCCTTCATGAGCTCTCGTGGGCTCGTCCACTTCGACGCCCATTTCTCCAATGTCCTGACCGACGGCAGACTTCTCTACTTCGCGGACTTCGGACTTGCTTTGAGCTCCGGATTCGAACTGTCAGCGGCTGAGGCCGAGTTCCTGTCGAGCCATCTCGCCTACGACCGCTGCTACACCGCGAGTCATCTCCTCCGCTACCACCTGCTCGAGGGCCTGCGCGGCGATACGGGTCACGAGGCATACCTGCGTGAGTGGGTCACGGGCCAGCAGCCCGATGGCGTCTCGCTCGAGATCGCCGCGATCATCGACCGGCATGCTCGGGCCGCCGTCATCTTGGACGAGTTCCATCGCCGTCTGCTGGTAGAGAGCAAGCGGACGCGGTTTCCGGCCGCCGAGATCAAGCGCGCCCTGGACACTGTGGCCACAGCTCCCCACTGAGGCGAGATCTTCTGGGCTCGTTCACCCATCGTCTGTGGCATAGCCGCGCCGGACCGCAGGTCCCCGCGCGGCCATGCCTAAACAGCGGCAACGCAGCGGGCAGTCAGTCCGCCTCGTATCGAGCGAGTCGCCGTCGCAGAGTGAGGTTTCGCCCTGCGCGACCTCCAGTTGTGCCGGGGACGGATCACCCCAATCGCGGTCACGACCGGTGGCCAAGTTTCCGGCACCTACATGCGTCGAGGGAATCCGGAGGTCAGGGGCGGCTGGCCCACGCTGCGTCGGTCGTGAGGTCGCCGACGCGTGCGTGCACCCGGGGACCGGACGTCACGGCTATTGCGATGGCGATCTCTTCCGGGTGGGGCGCGTCCTCGATGGTGAGGTCGACCGCCTGGTAGAAGGCTCGGGTGGCCCTTCGCTACGTCGACATCGTTTGGCGGCCACTTGTGGAGCTTCCGCCGGGAGACCGACTGGACCCCAAGGGGGAGCGCCACTACAAGACGTATCTGGAGGGTAAACCCGCTAGAGAGCTTCAAAGGTGAGGGTTAGGTGTCCTCACCTGCGGGTGAGCTGGCAGCCGGTTGTTGAGGCCTTATGCCCGGGTCATGAGGTATCCCGATGGTGGTGGGTTGACCGCCGATCAGCGATTACGCCGGGAGCAGGTGCGGATGCGGGCGGCGGACCGGTTCGCCCAGGGTGCCGCTGACGCGCAGGTGGCGGCCGAGTTCCGGGTCTCGCTGATGTCGGCCGGCCGGTGGCGGCGGGCGCTGGAGAACGGCGGACGCCAGGCGTTGGTGTCCAAAGGAGCCGGCGGGGCGGTGTGCAAGCTGGATGATGCCCAGCTGGCGCATCTGGAGCAGGTCCTGGAGGCGGGGCCGATGACCTACGGCTGGCCGGACCAGTGCTGGACCCTGGCCCGGATCGCCGAGGTGATCGAGAAGGTCTTCAAGGTGGGCTACACCCTGGGCGGGGTGTGTTACCTGCTGCACCGGCTGGGCTGGAGCTGGCAGGCACCCGCCAGGCGCGCCGCCGAACGCGATGAACAGGCCATCGCCGGCTGGAAGGACGAGCAGTGGCCGATCATAAAAGGCTGGCGGCCATCGCGACCGGAAGCGGCGCGCTGCTGCCGGACCTTCCCGGTTTGCGAAGTCCGCGCCGTGGACCAGCCGGGAGGCGGCCGCCGCGAGCGCGGTCCCCGGCGAGGTACCGCTGGACCGGCTATGGCACGCGGTTCCGGCGTTCCCCACGGTCAGCGAGGTGTGGCTACGGCTACTGGAGACGTACGGCCGCTGACCGCCCGGCCAAGTACTGGTGCCATAGCGGCCGGCCGCTCTACCGAAACCGAAGGCCGGCGAGAGGATCGAATCGAGCCACATCGAGCTCGCCACCGAACTGGTCATCCGCGGTTCGACCTCCGCCTTGCGACCCTGGGACGCCTCCTGCGAGGCTCCCTGACTCCGGCCTGCTCGCCGGATCGCCGGATCGCCGCGGGCTCCCTGCGGATCGGGCGCGAGTCTGGACATTTCTGCCCGGGGATGGCGCACCCTCTCCCGCGCTGCCGGGAGAGGGTGCGACCGGGTGCCGTCCACTGCTACTGGAGCGAGAACCTCTCCCAGGGCCCGATGGAGCCGGCGCGGGCGCGCAGCATCCCGTACCGGTCACCGGTATTGCCCAGTTCGGCGGAGACGTAGGTCTGGACGTTGGCGCGCCGGATCGCCACGCAGCCCGTCCCGCAGGAAATGATCCGGAACTCCTCCCAGGGCCCGACCTTGTAGGCGCGGGCGCGGAGCATCCCCTTGGTGGCGCCCGTGTTGCCGAGCTCCGCGGACACGTAGTTCCCTTCCGTCGACCAGATCGAGTCGTACAAGAGGCCCTGGCAGATCCTGAACTTCTCCCAGGGCCCGACCTTGGTGGCGCGGGCGCGCAGCATCCCGTCGTTGCTTCCGGACCAGCCGAACTCGGCCGAGACGTACCTGCCGTTGGCCAGCGACTTGATGGCGCGGGTCTGACAGCCGGCCGAGGCGGCCGAGACGCCGGCGGTCGACTGTGCGGCCGCCGACGAGGCGAGCGCGGGTGAGGGCGCGAGCGCCGTGATCACGCCGGCGAGGACGAGCCCCGAGGCCGCAAGGACCTTCTTCATGCAATCCCCCTTGTGTGGCAATGCGGTCGGAGGAATTATGATCGGGCCATAAGCCACCTTTCAGAGTTCCTGGCGGTCGTTATCCCTCTGTGATCATGGACGGTCGTCTGGAACGGGATCGTTCGATCGGTCGATCACCGTCCCCATTTCTCCGGCTCCCGTCGTCCGTACTCGACGAGGAGCTCGAACACCCGCCGCTGGCCAGGGCTCATATCGCTCAACATCATCTGCCCGAACCGTGCCGTGGCGGCGACGGTGGCCGTCTGGTCCGCGGTGAGCTCGGCGGGGACGTCAGCGGGCAGCAGTTCCGGCAGCATGGCGTAGAGCTCGCCTGCGATCTCGCCGACGCGAGGGTCGTTAGCTTCGGCGTCCGCCAGCGCGGCCAGCTTCTGGTCCCATATCTGCCACGGCGAGTCCTGCCCGGCGCCGGTGAGATAGGGGTCCACGAACTCCGGCAACGCCACCTCCGCCGCCCGGAGCATGCCGATCTCGCGCGGGGGCAGTTCCAGGCCGCGGACGGCCGCGGCGAGTTCGGGGGACAGCGTCGGATCGTCCCCGTCTTCGAGCAGGCGCGCTATCACGGCACGTCGGCGCTGGATATCCGCTTCTCCGTCTGCCAGCTCCGCATCCAGCTCGACCAGTATCTCCTTCACGTCCACCGCGCCCGTGTCCGTCTCCGCCAGAGCGTCGGTGACCTCGCTGAGTCCCATGCCAAGTGCGGTGAGTTTGCGGATCTGCAGCAGGCGGCTCAACGCGCTCAGTCCGTAGCTTCGATAACCGCTGGAGTTACGCTCCGGCTCGGCAAGCAGTCCGATCCGGTGGTAGTGACGTACGGTCCGTGGAGTCACGCCCGCGAGCTTGGCGATTTCGCCGATCAGCAACATGGCGAACAGTAGAACCCCTGCCCTTACGTCAAGGTCAAGCCAGGGGGTCACCGCTCATCTAAGGGCGCACGGCAGGGCGGGACCTTCGTCTCCCGGCAAGCCTGAGGAGATCCAGTCTGTGCTTCCCCTCGTAGCGTAGAGACCGTACCCGAGATGAGGTTGGGTCGTGGGAGGCACCAGGCGGAGGTTTGATCCGGAGTTCCGGGCGGGCGCGGTGCGTATCGTCAAGGAGACCGGCAAGCCCGTCTCGCATGTCGCGCGAGACCTTCGTATCAACGCATACACGCTGCACAACTGGGTGCAGATGGATCGGTTCGCCACCGGAGAAGACGGCGGCGACAGCACGAGGAGCACGGCGCTGAAGGAATCGGCGGAGGAGGAGCTGGCCCGGCTGCGGCGGGAAGGCCGAGCTGGTCAAGCAGCACGCACGTGAGAGGGCCGCGTGGGAGAAGGATCGCGAGCAACTGGAAGACGAGCGTGATGTCCTCAAGCGTTCCGTGGTGTTGTGGGTCAAAGAGGCGATGGGCCGGTGAGCGTGGCGGCTTTCATCTGCTCCCAGAAGACCGAGTACGGCCTCGACTACATCGTCTCCTGCCGGGCGCTGGGTGTGTCGCAGCCCTGGTTTTACAAGTGGAGGAAGCGCATCGGCCAGGCCGCGCCGACGGCGCGCGAGCAGCGACGGGCAGCTCTGGATGAGGAGATCAAGCGCCTGTTCGAAGTCTCGGGCGGCACCTACGGCTCGCCCCGGATCACCCAGGACCTGCACGCCGCCGGCTGGAAGGTGTCGCAGAACACGGTCGCGGCGCGGATGGTCGAACTCGGGCTGGCGGGTCGCCCGCCGAAGACGCGTCGGTCGCTGACCCGGCAAGGCAGGCGCAAAGCCGCGCCGGACCTAGTGGGCGCAAGTTCACCGCAGTCGCCGCGGATGTGCTGTGGGTGGGCGACGGCACGATGATCGACACCGATGAGGGGCTGTTGTACCTGGCCACCGTCGAGGACCTGTTCTCCCGCCGACTGCTGGGCTATGCGATGTCGGCGCATCACGATGCGGCGCTGACGGTTGCGTCGCTGCAGATGGCGGTGGCCACCAGAGGCGGAGACGTGGACGGGGTGATCTTCCACTCCGACCGCGGGTCGGAGTACACCGCAGCCCGCTACCAGGCCGAATGCCGCAAGCACGGGGTCATGCAGTCGATGGGCCGGGTGGGGTGCGCGCTAGAGAAGAGGCAAGCGTCAACGGCCCTGCTGAGGGCCGTTGTGGCATAGGACCGTCTCTACGATTTCAGGGGATTGACATCTCCGCGGGGTTGCGGTCAAGCCACTCGTACCGCACGGCGAGGTTGAGCGCCGCCGAGATGATCGCGTGGATGCGGAGGATCGAGCCGGCGGCCATTGGCTTGCAGCGGTGCGGCGTACACCGCTTGTCGCAGGCGTGCTGCCGAGGGGTGCGGTGATCCTTGAGCGGCCCGCACCGACCGTCACAGACGTGCTCCCCGTCGCTGTGGTGCTCGATCTTCGGCAGTCGCTCGCACAGCCGGGAGCATCGCTTGAGGTGGGTGTACAGCGAGTCGAGCATGTCGGCCCGGAGCTTGCCGATCTTCACGTGTCCCAGGACGGGGCGGATGTGCCACTCGGCAGCTGCTCGACATGGCCCTTCGCGCGGCCAGATTCGCCCTTCGCCATGGCGGCAAAGGTAGCCCCTGAAGTGCCTCACGGTCCACGACTTGGTCCACGATCAATGATCAAGCATCAACCGCATCAGCCGGAAATAATCCGAGACCGCAAGAAGCCCCAGGTCAGCGATAGCGACCTGGGGCTTCTAATGGGAGCCGCCTAAGGGAATCGAACCCTTGACCTACGCATTACGAGTCAAAACGTGGTCGTCTACGAGCATCTCTCGGTGCCTCTTCACCCCTGGTGGGAGGGCATATCCCTGTGATCAACTTCTCTGAGTGTCCACGGCCGTCTAGGCACGCTGTTACTAGCACCACTCTCGACCAAGCCGCCGGGTGGTTCGCTTCTGCGTCTAACCGGCCCGAAACCCTAACCCGCCCTGCTGTCCATGGCCTCCCGCCTAAAGGCAAGGACGGTTGCTGTCAGTGGAGATCAAAAACGCCCCGTAGCCGGATGGCTCGGGGCGCTTTGTGCTGTTCAGGTGATGTGGTCAGGGGCGGGGTCGAACCGCCGACCTTCCGCTTTTCAGGCGGACGCTCGTACCGACTGAGCTACCTGACCCGGAGGTGAACTCGACACCTTCCAGAGCGGTCCTGACGGGACTTGAACCCGCGACCTCCACCTTGACAGGGTGGCGAGCACTCCAAACTGCTCTACAGGACCTTGCTTGCTACCGGGAGTTGTGGCCCCCGGCCCTTTGCGCTCGCTTAGCCTACCAGCTCTCCGGAGATCTTCGCTCCGGCCTACCTGGCGAGCCTGAGCTCACGCGTGCCCCCAACGGGATTCGAACCCGTGCCGCCGCCTTGAAAGGGCGGTGTCCTAGGCCGCTAGACGATGGGGGCTCAGGACTCTCGCCCTGGATCCGTGACGCCTTCCGTCGGGGACTCCTGAAGCATAGGGGACACGAGCCCTCGATGCCAAAGTCGTTTCACTTGGATGGCGTCACAGTGCCGGCGCCTTGCCCCGTTGGCGGCGAGGCTGGAATCGGCTCCGGAGAAATTGTACGGCCAGGCTCGTGCTCCACGTACCGCTGGATCTGTACCCACTGTTCCCCGAGGCCGCCGAGCGTGACCTCGTCCCAGGCCTGGAGGCGATGGGAGGTCATGTCGAAGTAGAGCACGGACGCCTGGATCGGCGTCGGCTCATCGTGTTCGAGGCCCCGCAGCCCGGCCCCTCCCGTGGAGCCCTGGATCATCACCCGGGTGCCGGACGGGAGCATCTCGGTCGACCGTTTGTGTACATGCCCGGACAGGACCAGCGGCGTGGCCCCGCCGAACGCCCGTCCTATGGTCGGGTCGTGCACGGCCACCACGTCGACGGCGATCTTCTTGCCGGCCGAGCCCTCCGAACCGGCCGCGCCGGTGGTGGCGGTCTTCAACGATGGTGTGGACGTCGCGGACGGTTGGGGCGAAGGCGACGCGGAGGCCGGTGGTGACGCCTCGTCCGGGGCGTTCGGGCCGGCCGGCTTGGCATCGTCCTTCGCGGGCGTCAGACGGAGGGCGTGCGCACGTCCGAGATCCTCGAGCATCTGCGCGTCGGATTTGACGTCGACGGTCTTGTCGGGCGTGAACCTGGGGTCACCGACCCCGTAGATGCGCAGGCCTTCCACGGTCTTCCCAGCGCCGTCCAGCACGATCGCGTTCTTCTGCCGGGCGATCGCCTGCTGTGTGGCGATCGAGTCGTGGTTGCCTCGTACGTAGACGTACGGCACCCCGAGCTTGCCGATCTCCTCGACGAACCTGTTCTCCGCCTTGGTCCCATGGTCGGCGATATCACCGGTGTCGAGGACCACATTGATCTTGAACTGGTCCTTCAGCGAGCGGATCATGTTCCACGCGACCGGGTTGAGGTGGATGTCGGAAACGTGAAGCACGCGCAGGGTGTTCGGGTCGGGCGAGTACACCGGCAGCGTGGTCCCCGCGTGATAAAGCTGGGAAACGTTGGTGACGAGCTTGGCGAGCTGGCCCCGGTACTCCGAGAAGCGGGTGACGATCGACTCCGCGCTGCCGATGAGCGACGGCACACCGGTCAGCAGGCCGGTGTAGCGCGGCTCGGCGATCGAGCGGGGGTTGAAGGTCACCACCGACAGCACGGCGACCAGAGCCACCGCCACCAGGCTCCCCAGCCCCGTCCACAGCGCCCGCCGCCACGACCGGAAGACGACCAGTCCGGTCAGCAGGCCGCCGGCGACGGCGAAGGCCACCGCTCTGATCAGAAGCTCGCGCAGACCGGCCTGGAGGTCGGCCTCGATCAGGTTGGGCAGGGTCTCGGCCCAGCGAGGGCTTTCCAGGAGTTGCTGGGCGAGGTCGGCGTGAATGCCGTCCAAACTGAGGCTGAGCCGTAGCGGCCCGTGATGGGAGTCGAATCTCAGGGTGCCCAGGGGACGGATGTCCACGACCGTCTGGCCGACCCAGGACGGTTGCAGGCTCATCCCGATCTCCGCGGGCCCCACAGCGGTGCTCACGTGGGCGCCGATGGCGATCCCGAGCCAGGCTCCGGCCAACGCGACGACGCCGATCAGCAGGACGGTCGCGGTCCGGCGCGCGGCACGTCGCTCGTTGAGCCGCCGGGCGGCTTCCTTCCAGCGCATGAAATTCATCGTCGTCTTGCCTACCCGAAAACATGGCGACACTCATAGCTTCCGCAAGTCAGCCTGAGTGTCGGTGATGGTCAAGAATGCCTCTCGCCGGCCTTGGGCCTCCCCGGCGGTACGCGCTATCGCACCGTCACGGTGGCGATGACACGATTGACCGGTGATCGATGTTTCGCGGGAGAAGTTCGAGGAGCTCGTGGCCGAGGCGCTGGACACGATCCCGCCTGAGTTGGCCCATGTGATGGAGAACGTGGTGATGGTCGTCGTGGACGACCCACCCGAGTCAGGGCTTCTGGGGCTATATACCGGCATCCCACTGACCGAACGGGGCGAGTGGTACTCAGGGGTCCTCCCGGATCGGATCGAGATCTACCGGAACTCGATCTGCGAGATCTGCGAGACGGAGGACGAAGTCGTCGAGGAGGTGCAGATCACCGTTGTCCACGAAATAGCCCACCATTTCGGGATCGACGATGATCGCCTGCATGAGTTGGGGTGGTAGACCGCAAGGCACCGATCATCTTTTGACCAGGTAAGCCTTCACTGGGACAAAGCCGCAATATCGGACCTGGGACGACTCCCGACCGTCAGCAGGGTTGCGCAACCGCGAGCGGACCGGGCACCGTAGGTGACATACTGAACACGGTCTGTCAGGAACGGCCCAGCGAGCCCAGCGGAGACATATGGCGGCCACGAGGCCCGGCCGGCTGCCCGGGCGGCACCGCCGCTCGCCCGAAAGCCAAGCGACGTACAGCGAGGTCATCGCCATCGGCGAGTTCCGTGCGCTGTGGGTCGGTCAGTGCCTTTCCCTCCTCGGTGATCAGCTCGCCCAAGTGGCACTGGCGCTCCTCGTCTTCGAAAGAACCCGTTCACCACTCGCCACCGCCGCGGTCTACGCCCTGACCTACCTCCCACCGATCGTCGGCGGCCCGCTGCTGGCCGGTCTCGCCGACCGGTACGCGCGACGCCAGGTCATGATCGTGTGTGACATCGTGCGGGCGCTTCTCATCGGCCTCATGGCCATCCCCAGCATGCCTTTCCCGGTGCTGTGCGCCCTGGTGTTCTGCGTGGTGCTGCTCAGCTCGCCGTTCACCGCCGCACGAGCGGCACTGCTGCCGGAGATCCTCGAGGGTGACCGGTACGTGGCGGGCTCTGCGCTGCAGAACATGACGAACCAGGCTGTGCAGATGCTGGGCTTCGCCGCGGGGGCCGGGGTGATCGCGACCATAGGCGCCTACCGTGGCCTCGCGCTGGACGCCGTGACCTTCGTCGCCTCGGCGCTGATCCTCGCGGTCGGCCTGCGCCGGCGCCCCCCGCCGGACCCTGAGGACGGTGTCCACACGTCCATCTGGGCGACGACCAAGGCCGGGGCTCGTCTGGTATTCGGTGACAGGCGGCTGCGCATGCTCGTGCTCTTCGCCTGGCTCTGCGGCTTCTACGTGCTTCCCGAGGGCATCGCCGTGCCGTACGCCGCGACGCTGAGCCATGATCCACGCGAGATCACGCTGATCACGGGCCTGCTCATGGCTGCCATGCCGACGGGGACGGTACTCGGGGCCTTCGCCTTCAGCCGGTTCGTGACACCGACCAGGCGGCTACGGGCCATGGGCTGGATGGCGATGCTCAGTTGCGCTCCGCTCATCGGGTGCGTGATGAGGCCTCCGCTGGCCGTCGTGCTTGGCCTGTGGATCCTGGCCGGGATCGGCGGGGCCTACCAGCTCGCGGCGAACGCCGCGTTCGTGCAATGTGTGCCGGCCAACCGCCGAGGGCAGGCCTTCGGGCTCGTACAGTCAGGGCTGCTCGCAGCCCAGGGCATCGGGATCCTCATCGGCGGCGCCGCCGCGCAAGTACTCGGACCAGAGCCGGTGGTCGCCCTCGCCGGAGCGGGGGGACTCTCCGTGGCCGCATTGCTGGCCATGCTCTGGACCGAGTCTCGTGCCGAGATAATCACCAGGGTCCGCACCCAGGTGACCTAGGCGCTCGTGGGGGGCTCGTCCACCGGCGACCGCGGCGGGCTCGTCGGCGTCTGAGGCCGGGGCTGGGGCTGGGCGGCCGGCGCGGAGTAGGGCGACTGGTCGGCGGGGGCGGGCTGGTCGGCGTACGGAGACTGGTCCGCGGGGGCGGGCCGGTCAGCGTACCGAGACGGGTCGGTGTACGGGGACTGGTCGGTGTACGGGGACTGGTCCGCGTACGGGGACTGGTCCGCGTACGGGGACTGGTCCGCGTACGGGGACTGGTCGGCGTAGCCGGGGCGGTCGGCGTGGGGTGCCCGCGCCGACTGCGGCCAGTAGTTCGACACCTGCTGCCAGGCGGACCCAGAGCCGTCCTTCTGCTTGTTGATCAGATCCTGGACGATCGAGGTCTGCTTGCCCTCCTCGGGGATCAGCAGCCACGCGACGGCGTAGATGCCGACACCGAGGCCGCCGAAGAAGGTCGCCACGGCGAGCGCGAGCCGAAGGATGTTGGCGTCGATGCCGATGAACTCAGCGGCACCGGAGCACACACCGGCGATGATGCGGCCTTCGCGTGTGCGGCGGAATTCCTTGGAGGTGGAGGGGCCTTGGATGTTCATCTCGTTCATGTCTTCAGACTGCCCTGGAGGCACTCCTCCGCACATCGGGATTCCCCCTGGCACGACCCTGGTGACGCCCTGACGCCTGATAACGTTCAAGGAACCGCTTGGCCTCACCCTGACAGGGAACCACCTGGGGTGACGGCGGCGCAGCCCGACTCAGAGCCCGCATCCAGCGGACGGCCAGGGCAAGCCGGTCGCGCGGAGCGCGGTACGCTCAGTACCCTGCAAACCAGCTGGGCCGCTAGCTCAATGGCAGAGCTGCGGACTTTTAATCCGTAGGTTCAGGGTTCGAGTCCCTGGCGGCCCACCAGCAAAAACACCCCCGGACCGATCTTCGTCCGAGGGTGTTGCTAACACTTCTGCTAACACCGGCCTACGGGGCCGGTCTCAGTGCTTGAGCGAAGACGTCGGCCGCCGAGGCTTCCGCCGCCCGGATCACGTGGGCGTACACCCTCAGGGTGATCGCGGGTCGGCATGGCCGAGCCGAGCGGCGACCACGTGCACCGGCACGCCAGCAAGGAGAAGCGTGGTCGCGTGGACGCGGCGAAGGTCGTGCAGCCGAGCGAACGGGAGCGGTACCGCCGGCGCCTGCCCCTTGACGGGGCGTTGTAGGCCTTCACGAGGTCCCTGATGAGCTGGGTGACGGTGTCCGGGTAGATCAGCCGCCCGAGGCCTGTCGTGAAGACGTGAGGGTCCTTGTCCCCGACCCACTCATCCCCCGCGGTGAGCTTGTCGACGTTCTGCCGCGCCTGATGGTCGAGGAGCACGGCGACGGTCTCGTCATCGATGCTGACGACGCGAATCCGCCCGCTCTTCGTGGTGCCCTCGATGCGCACTCCGTCGACGATGCCGGCCGACCCGGCGATGGTGATTGCCTTGCCGTCGAGGTCCACGTTCGACCAGCGCAGGTTGAGCAGCTCACCGCGACGGGCCCCGGTGTAGGCAGCAACGTGGAAGAAGGCGAAGAGCCGATGTGACCGCGCGAAGGTCAGAAAGGTACGGAGCTGGTAAGGAGTCCAGACGCTGCCCGGTTCGGCATAGGTGTGCTTCGGCCGCTTCGCCCGCTCGACCGGGTTGGAGGTAAGCAGTTCTTCGACCTTGACCGCGTCGCCGAATGCCTTACGGAGCACGGCATGAACGTGGTTCACCGACCGCGTCGACAACGGCCTTCCGTCCTTGCTTCCCTTGGCGCGTAGGTGACCGTACAGCTTGGTGATCGTGCTGGGCCGGACCGCCTGTAGCCGCATGTTCCCGATGCTCGGCCGGACGTACAGCCGGATGATCATCTTGTAGTCCTTCAGGGTCCGCGGTTTGATCTCCATCGCGTGAGTCTCAATCCAGTCATCCAGGTATTCACCTACGGTGATCTTGTTTCGGTCGACATAGTCTCCACGACGAGCCTTCACACGCGCCTCGTCGCGTGCTTCCTTGGCGTCGCTCTCGGTCGCAAAGCCGCCGACCCACTTCGGTTTACTGACGCCGGTCTCGGGGTCGTTAACGCGGATGACGTACGACCACGTGGCCCCGCGTTTCATGACCCCATCACGAAGCTTGGGCTGTCCCTTGGTGCCCCTCTTCTTGTCGGCCGACTTGGCCCCATCGCGGCTACCCGGCACGGCAACGAGATTCCCAGTCATGCTGCGTTCTCCTTGGCCAACTGATCAGCGATGTAGGTCTCAAGGCCGACCAGCGGGATACGCCGGGACCGGTCGATGTGGAGGTAAGGGACGGCGCCGGAGTCCATGAGTTGGTAGAGCTTGGCGCGGGAAATCGACAGTGCTTCCACTGCTTCGGGGACGGTCAGCAGGAGCTTCGCCACGCGCTCACCCCCTCGTCCACCGCGGAAGGCATTCCGGCAAGGGCAGCAGCGAGGGCTGCATCACCGGCCGACAACCCTCGTCCGGCATACCTCCAATGAGTGATCTTGACGGGAACGTCCTCCGGCAGGATCGGGAGTCGGCCTGTGGTGATCTCGTGCTGTCGGGCGTGGTCGACACGTAGCGCCCGGAGTTTGCCGATGGTGGTGGAGTAGCGGCGGCTTCTGGTGGAGAAGTGGCCGCGGTAGCCGAGCATGTGGGCCCAGTGGGTGAGGCGGAGCTTGGCCAGGTAGGACAGGGTGCCGAGGCGGAAGCATTCGGCGATCAGTCGCCGGGGATGCTCGCGGAGGCCGAGGGCGCCGAGGTTTTCCAGCGGTTGGATGCGCCCGTCGAGGCGGATCACGGCGTGCAGGTGGACGACGCCGCGGCGCTGGTATTCGGCGACCTTGGCGAACGAGACGACCAGATGCTCTCGAAGTTCGCGAAGGGTGAGCCCGCCGGCGTTGGCCAGTCTGCGGCGCAGGGCGTCGGCGAAGCGTGCCCACAACAGGGAGGCGGCGGCGTTGAACAGTACCGAGCCGGTGTAGTCGTAGCAGTCCGGGCACAGCGGTTCGCCCAGGACCTTCTCGTCGGCACCGTGCCGGACCGTGCAGGACAGGGGCCGTCCGTGCGGGCAGGTTTCGGCAGTGCGCTCGACCGGGTTCGTACAGTCGATGACGGTCTTGCCGGCCAACGAACCCTCGCCGGCGCCGACGAGGGTCAGTGCCGCCTCCAGCCCGTCCCAGGCAACCGCAACCACCACCACGTCGACCTGAGATGCGAAGTCAGTCACTCCGTCGCCTGCAAGCGCGGGCCCTCGTCACGAGAGTCCTCGGTGCCGAGCCGCCGTCAGGGCGTGGGGGGCGCGGTCTATCAGCTCTCCCTACTGGGCGAGTCGTTCGCGAATGGACCCCTCGCATACCTCGCTCAGTGGGCCGCGGACCACCAAGCCGAGCTTGCGTAGCCGGACTCGACGAGGGCAACTAAACGATCACGCTACGTCGAGACCGCGTACGCATCAGGCATCCCCATCTGGCGCCGAGTGGCGTCGTTCCGTACCGGGAGGACATCCGACTCTGCCGATGAGCGGACACCTGACCTTGGGCTGGCGCGTTAACTGCGCGGTTGTCGGTACGCCGGTGGATACTGCCCGGCATGGCGAGCTTCAAGG
The DNA here is from genome assembly GCF_039537005.1 of Sphaerisporangium flaviroseum. Classification (NCBI taxonomy): domain Bacteria; kingdom Bacillati; phylum Actinomycetota; class Actinomycetes; order Streptosporangiales; family Streptosporangiaceae; genus Sphaerisporangium; species Sphaerisporangium flaviroseum. The sequence continues at coordinate 93,282 of NZ_BAAAZR010000001.1, forward strand.
ACCAGGACCTGACTGATGCCGAGTTCCGCGAGTGTGACTTGACCCGCGCTCGTCTGATCGGGGTGGTAATGCAGGACGCTGTGATCGACGGGCTGGTCACCAATCTGGTGGTCAACGGAGTCGAGGTGACGTCGTACGTCGAAGCCGAGCTTGACCGCCGGTATCCGGTGCGGCTGCTGCTCCGCTCAGCCGATCCGGCGGACCTGCTGCAGGCTGTCCGGCAGCTGCGGGCCGGCTGGGCGGAGACGATCGAGCGGCTGCGAGCGATGCCCAGGGGTTCGGAGCAGCAGCGCGTCGGCGGCGAATGGTCGGCGCTAGAGACCCAGCGCCATCTGGTGTTCGTGCACGACTCGTGGTTCCGCCGCTGCTGTCTGGGATCGACCGAGCCGTTCACTGCGATCGGGCTGGCGTCCGAGTTCGTCCCTGACCAGGAGGAGCAGGGCCTGGACCGAGCGGCGGCCCCCAGTCTCGACAAGGTGCTGGCCGCGCGAGACGTGCAAGGCGCTGAGCTAGAGCGTTGGCTGTCGACGGTGACGGCCGATCAGCTCTCGGCGCCCGCGCCAGTGCCGGCGGGCCCGGGTTGGCCGCCGTATGCCAGGGGAAAGTCGGTGCTGGAGTGCGTTCAGGTGGTACTGGACGAGGAGTGGGCGCACCACGGTTTCTGCGTTCGTGACCTCGATCTACTCGGATCATGACCCTCGCCACGAGGTTGCGTGCGACTAGCAAGGATTCACTCTCATGCCGCCGACAGCGCGCTGCGCTTGCTCCTGCTTCCGCCCCAAGTTTCGCGTGCTGGACGGCGCTACGTTGCTGACTTCGCTGCTGCCGTGCGTGACACCTCCGCGCCGGGCAGCACAACCGGGCCTCGCCCACCTGTACGGCAGGACGGACACCGGTCGCCGGTAGCATCCGGGCATGCAGCCGCGACGTCACCGGATGCGCCAGCGGCAACGCCGTGACTCAGCACAGGAATGGATCAATTCCGGTGCGGCCGTTACGGTGAAGAGCTACGCCAAGCGGTACGGCGTCGACCGGTACACCGCCTGCGACGACCTGACCGCGCTCGGATTCGCATTGCCAGAATCAGCGCGGCAGTGGGGGCAGCGCCCGCCAACGACCCCGCGCCGTACCGTCGAGCGCGGCGTCAGCCAGGTCGACGACGAGTGGTCGACCATGCCGGACGGCAGGTGGTTCTTCGTGGCGGGCTCCACCTCCGGCGGCGCGCCCTACGGCATGTTCGCCGACGAGATGCCGCCACACGACGATCCGCTTTGAGGACTCCGAACGTGGTCGCTACGCGAGAGGGGATCAAGCATTCGAGCGAAGTAGCCGATGAGAGTGCCCAGAACGACCTGCGCTCCCTGTGGGCTGCCGTCTTCGACCTCGCTGCAGAAGCGAGCTATACGGAGCGGATCCAGCGACGCTTCAGACCCGTCCGGACCGCCATTGGATTGTCCCCACCAGGCGAGATTTACAGGCCCTGGTTGGCGGCCCTTGCCTGTGGCCGCCTGCGCGTTGGGGATCGGTGCTGTGGTGGCGACAACGAGGCCGAGTGCAAGCAGCGCGGCGGCGAGAAGGGAGCGTCTTCCCTTGTGCCCTTTCCGTGTTCCGGGTGCGGCCGACACCACACCATGCGGGTGGTGCGGGTCTTCACGCCGCCGCACGCGGAACACGGAGAGTTCACCCATTCGGGTACGCGTGGAGTCCGCTTGTCTTTACTTGGATTCGAGGCGGCCCAGGGTGCTCTCGACCGGTGCCGGCCAGATGGAGTCCTTGAGGCCGAGGGCGTCGCGAAGGTAGGCCCACGTGAGCCGCTGAATCAGGGCAACCCGCTCGGGGCTCTCGTCCGTCGTCGCTTTGGCCTCGTAGTCGGAGATGCCGCCGAGCGAGTGCTCTGCTCCGAACAGGGTGAGCAGGCTCTTGCTGCCCGGGCTCAGGTGATACGCGTCGGTGAACCAGTCCGGCCCGCGGACTGACAGCGGGGAGTCGTCCTGGTCGCCGGCGACGACGAGGGCCGGGGTGGTCATGTCCACGAAGCTCGGGCTCATGAAGGGGAAGTGCTCGGCCGCGAACGGGGAAAGGTCGGCTCCGCCCCGGCCGGTCACGGCTAGCAGGACGCCCACCTTGATCCGTGCGTCGGACATGTCCTCTCCGGGGTTGCCGTCGGCGTCGAGGACTCGCGCCCCCAGCAGCGTGCTCGCCGTCTGGGCGCCCCAGGAGTGCCCGGCCACGGCGATGCGGGTGCGGTCGAGGCGTCCAGCAAGGCCGGGGACGGACGACTCCAGCAGGTCGAGTTGGTCGAGGATGCGCTTCAGGTCGTCGACCCGGATTCGCCAGATCAGCGGTGTGCGGGGGTCGTCGGGCGGGAGGTTCAGTGTCCGCGAGTCGAGGTGGGTGGGCTGGATGACGACGAAGCCCTGGGAGGCCCAGAAGTCGGCCAGCGGGTCGTAGTTGATCGCCGACTGGCTGAAGCCGTGCGAGAAGACGATGACGGGCAGTTCGTGGCCGGTCGTGGGTGCGGAGACCCGTACCTGCAGATCGTCGCCGCGATCCGGGGCCAGCACCGTGATGGGGTGCACCGAGACGACCGGCGTGGGCTCTGGCATTGCGTGCATGGTCGTTCCTTCGTGACTTGGCATTGGCCTGCCGTACTGGCATGCTGCCAATGCGGAACTTGGTTCCGTTAACCTATACGGAACACGGTTCCGGTTTCAAGTGGATGTGACGGAGGTAACGGTGGCCGGCACGGGCAGCGGATCGGGTGCCCCGCGAAAGCAGCGGGCTGATTCCCGCCGTAACGAGGAGGCGCTACTCGAGGCGGCCGCCGCGGCGTTCGTCACCTCCGGAGTCGATGCGCCTGTGCGCGACATCGCCGCCAGGGCCGGCGTCGGCGTCGGCACGATCTACCGCCACTTCCCGACGCGGGCCGATCTCATCGTCGCGGTGTACCGGCACCAGGTCGAGGCGTGCGCCGAGGCCGGCCCGGCGCTGCTGGCGGAGAGCGCCACACCGCACGCCGCCCTGGCGAGCTGGATCGACCTCTTCGTCGACTTCCTGGTCACCAAGCACGGCCTGGCTGAGGCGATGCGGTCCGACGATGCCGCCTTCCAGACGCTGCACACCTACTTCCTCGACCGCCTCGTCCCCGTCTGCGCCCAGCTGCTCGACGCCGCAGCCACGGCGGGCGAGATCATCCCCGACATGGACGCCCTCGTCCTGATGCACGGCATCGGCAATCTCTGCATCGGCGCCGACAGCCCTAGCTACGACGCGCGCCTCATGGTCGGACTCGTCATCGCAGGCTTGCGGCTCCGCTAGCGCTCAAGGAAGTACGCGGCGCGCGGTCGCCCGCAGAGACGCGGCAAGGCGGTGGCATGATGCTCCGCGAATGATGGGACTCGCGGTGAGCCACTGATAGAGCCGAATCTCCGCCCGTCCGCCATCCGCATCTGCCGCTGACCGACGCGCTCATGCCGAGTTGCGGTCAGTCGGCGAGTGCCGCCCCGAAGTGTGTGGCGTTGAGCTGCGGAACATCGATCCCATAGCCCTCAGTCCGTCGTGTTCGTTGCTTCGTGGGCTGCTTCACAGTCGCAGTCTCCGTCGTGGCCGGGTTCAAGCCGGCAGAAGAACCAGTAGGGCAGGCCCGTCAGGTGGGGCGGGTGGAAGTGCCGGTCACAGTAGGTTTCACTCGAAGGCCGGCACCGAGGCCACCGGCGACAAGGACCGCGCCTACCTGCGGTTCAACACCACCGGCCTGCCCTCGGTCGTCACCGCCGCCCAGCTCGTGCTTCGCAACGTGGACGCCCCCTCCTGCGGCCCCACCGTGGGAGCGGGCATCCAGGTCCGGCAGGTGACCAGCGCCTGGGACGGCTCGCTCATCGACTGGTCCCCCCAGCCGACCAACACCACCACCAATGCCGTCACCAGCACCGAGGGCTCCCAGGCCGGGGTGTGCGGCAGCGGGTACATGAAGTGGAACGTCACCGGCATCGTCCAGGCGTGGGCTGGCGGCGCCGCCAACCACGGCCTGGTTCTGCGCGCCGCCTCGGAGACCGCGACCGCGAACTACCGCGTGTTCACCTCCTCCGACGAGACGATCGAGTTTAACTCCCCGCCCAAGCTGGCGATCACCTACACCACCCCGCCCACCCTCGGCGCCCTGTCGGTCTCGCCGTCGGCCGGATCTCAGACCTCCTCGCTCACCCCGAGCCTGAAGGCGCAGCTCAACGACGCCGACGGCGGCGTGCTCACCGGCGAGTTCCAGGTCGAGCACGACCCGGCCGTCCCGGCCCAGGGCACCGGATTGATCTGGTCCGGCTCGGCCACCGGCGTGCAGGCCGGGACGACCGGCTCGGTGACCATCCCGGCGAGCACCCTGACCGATGGGTGGAAGGTGCGGTGGCGAGCCCGCGCCTACGACGGCACCACCTACTCCGCCTGGTCGGGCTGGCAGTCCCTGGCCGTGGACGCCACCGCCCCCCCACGCCTACCGTTACCTGCGCCTCCTACGCCTCCGGTGTGTGGTCGGCCAAGGGCACCCCGATCTCCGCCTGGCCCCAGACCCGCGCCAACACCAGCCAGCCCTTCGCGGACCTGGTCTGGGACGTGGCCGCCACCATGACCGCCGCCTCCCGCGGCGATGGCCCCCTACAGCTACGGGCCTGCTTCACGACGGGCACGGTGGAGAACCGCTCCGACCCGGTGACCATCACCTTGGAGGCCACCGCCTCCTACGCCTCCTACGCCACCTCGCAGCTCGGCCCCGGAACCGTGTCCTTGCTCACCGGCGACTACTCGGTCAGCGCCACCGACGTCAACGCCTTCGGGCTGTCGGTCGGCCGTGGTCTCACCACCCTGGCGCCCGCGACGGCTTCCGGCGCCAACGGGGTGTTCGGCCCCGGCTGGTCCGCCTCCTTCCCGGGCAGCGCCTCGACGGTGTCCGGCATGACCTTCGAGGACCACTCCGCGCAGGGGTATGTGGTGTTCACCGGTGCGGACGGTTCCCAGTTGAACTACTCAGTCCAGGCCGGCGGCACGTTCACCGGGGTCAGTGACACCAGCGACGGGTCCAGGGTGGTCAAGGACTCGGCCACACAGTTCACCCACACCGATACAGAGGGCGTCAATACCGTCTTCACCCTGGCGGGCGGCAAGTGGGGCGTCAGCTCCATCGACGAACCCGGCAGCGAAAACACCACGGCCTACACGCGCGACGGCCAGGGCCGCGTCACCCGGATCCTTGCCCCCGTCCCCTCCGGCGTCACCTGCACCACGATGGTCGTCGGCTGCCGGGCCTTGGACATCAGCTACGCCACGGCCACCACCGCAACGGGTGTCGCGTCCGGCTGGGGCGACTACGCCGGCCAGGTGAAGTTGATCGCATATACGGCCTACGACCCCGCCACCTCGGCGATGAAGACGGCGACCGTCGCAAGCTACTCCTACGACTCCACGGGACACCTGCGCACCGCGACCGACCCGCGCGTCACCCTGACCACCACCTACGACTACAACGGCCAGGGCAGGATCTCGCAGCTGACCCCGCCCGGCCTCAACCCGTGGCGCATGGAGTACGACACCTCTGGCCGCCTGGCGCACGTTCAGCGAGAAGCGGGGGCGAACGACCTCACCCAGGCAGTCGTTTACGGTGTCCCCACCACCTCTCCGATCGACCTGACCGGTGGCACCACCATCTGGGAGCTCACCCCCGGCAACCGCCTCCAGGCACGGACCCCCACGGCCGACATCGACCCCTACGTCCGCGGGCTCACCAACTCGGCCGCACGCGCCGACCTGCTGGCCGCCACCGCGACCTACAACGAGGACGGTGATCTGCTGGCCCAGGAGGGGCCGGTACACCAGGTGAAGCTGGCTTCCGGAGCCGTCGTCTCGGCGCGACAGCGGACCGGCAACACCTACGACGAGGGCAAACTCGACCCGAACATCGCCTACCACCTGGTGACCACCACCACGGTGCAGCCTTTGGTGGTCGACGGCACCGCCACTCCGGGCACTGCCGACACCCGGACGACCAAGGCCGGCTACAACCCGATCGTGTCCGGCGACACCTCCGGCTGGGATCTGTTCACCCCCACCACCCAGACCACGGTCATGCCCGGCGGCACCGACATCGTCAAGCGCACCCGCTACGACGCGGCGGGCCGCGAGATCGAACGCCGCATGCCCGCCTCCAACGGATCCGATGCCGGCACCACCATCACCAGTTACTTCACGGCCGGAACCCATCCATCGGTGTCCGCCTGCGGCAACAAACCGTAATGGGCCACCTTGCCCTGCCGTACCGCCCCCGCCGCCCAGCCCGGCGGCCAGACCATCCCCACCACCACGGTCACCTACGGGTACTACGGACAACAGACCACCAGCACCGAAATCTCAGGCTCGGCGACCCGCACCCTCACCCTCACCTACGACAGCGCCGACCGCCAGGCCACTCGGGTGATCACGGCCAACCCTTCTTCCGCCGTTCCCGACGTCACCTTCGCTTACAACTCCTCCACAGGACTTCCGACCACGACCAGTGCCGGCGGCGCCACGGTCACCACCGGCTACGACGCCCTGGGCCGTGTCACCACGATCACCGACGCCGACGGCAACTCCTCGGTCACCACCTACACCAGCACACCCGCGAATTCACCCTGGACCCGCTCGGCCGTATCCGCACCATGACCAGCAGCGGCGGTATCGCATCCGGCACGATGGTGAACCACTACGCCTCGACGGCGGATTCACCCGCCTGGATCGCCGAGATCAACGGCACCTGGACCCGTAACATCACCGGCTTCACCGGCCTGGCGGCCACCCAGTCCAGCGACGGCACCGTCACCTTCCAGCTCGCCAACCTTCACGGCGACGTCGTCGCCACCGCGAGCAACAGCGCGACCGCCACTGGAATCACCTCGTATTTCGAGCAGACCGAGTACGGCGTGCCACGCGCCGACAACATCACGAAACCGAGCAGGTACGGCTGGCTCGGCAACGCCCAGCGTTCCACCGACTCGCTGGCCGACATAACCCTTATGGGCGTCCGCCTATACAACTCGATCACCGGCAGGTTCCTTCAGGTCGATCCGATCCCCGGAGCCAGCGCCAACGCCTACGACTACTGCAACGCCGACCCCATCAACTGCTATGACCTCGACGGCCGCGCACCATGGTGGGTGGCACTCGCCGCCGCCACCGCCGCGGGCGTGGCGAGCTGGGTCGCCTGCAGTGCTGTTCCCTTCCTCCGAGCACTTGGTCCTACCTGCGATGTCATCGCCGGTGGCGTGGGAGGAGCCGTCTATGAATGGGTGGCCAACGGATGGAACTGGAAAAAGGTCATCGCTTTCGCCGTCGGGGCGGTCGGTGGTTTCGTGCCCGGAATGAGGACGTTACTCCCCAAGGCATTGAAATCGATTGTCAGCTTCCTCAGCCGTAACAGAGCCAGGTTCGCGAAGGTGATCAGTTTCCTGACCTACCTGGCCGCTCAATGGGCGCTCACCGAGTCGTACATTCGCGCACAGCAAAGGAAGCGAAGGTAGGCACCTCGGATTGCATGCAGGCGTGGGGAGTCCGGAACGAAGGGTCCCCACGCCTGCTCTCCAGCCGTCTGGCCGGTTCATCGGGAAACCGGCCGACACCTCACCACAGCCGTCGCCTACGGTGCTCCGATCGCCGGCCCGCCGACCCAGCCGTACAGCCGGCTTCGGCCGACCTGGCGGGCCTGCGGGGCATACGATGTGAGAATGCGCTCGACTCTCCAGCGGAAAGGAACGCCTTTGAATCCGGGCAAGCGAAGGAAGCTCCTGGTCGAGGTAGTTATCATAGCCTTATGTTATGCGGTGGTATTCGCCGTCGCCGTGATGTTGCTCGACATTAAGGCCGCGATCGCGATTGCGATCGTATTGGCCGTCGTGCTGGGGCTTTCGCGTGACAGGAACTGGTACGAGAAGCGCCGGAGGGCCGACTGACCATTAAAGGTCCTGCAACGGGCAGCGAGCGGGGCGCCCACAGAATGCCACCATCCGGGTGCGGAGATATGGCGGGTTCGTCGAGGAGGGCAGCGGTCGTCATGGTGATCCCATTGTTTCAGTCGGGACTCTCTGAACAGGCGCCGCGGGTGAACGACAAGCGCGTCGACGAGGCCACCGGCGAGCGCAAGCGGTTCTCGTCCGCGATCCTGCCGCCGTGGTGCCGCAAGTCGCCGAAGATCAGCGAGGTGCTGCCGCTGCTCTACCTGCACGGCCTGTCCTCCGGCGACTTCGTGCCGGCTCTGGAGCAATTCCTCGGCTCCTCCGCCGGGCTCTCCCCGGCGACGGTCACCCGGCTGACCCAGCAGTGGCAGGCCGACCACGCCGCCTTCATGGACCGCGACCTGTCTGACGTCGACTACGTGTACGTGTGGGCCGACGGCATCCACCTCAACGTCCGCCTGGAGGAGGCCAAAGCCTGCGTCCTCGTGCTCATCGGGGTCCGCGCCGACGGCTCCAAGGAGCTGGTCGCGCTAAAGGACGGCTACCGCGAATCCGGTGAGTCGTGGGCTGATCTGATGCGCGACTGCGCCCGCCGGGGCATGCGCGCCCCGGTGCTCGCGGTCGGGGACGGCGCCCTAGGCTTCTGGAAGGCCCTGGCCGAGGTGTTCCCCGAAACCCGTGAGGAGAGGTGCTGGGTTCACAAGACAGCCAATGTCCTCGACTCCATGCCGAAGTCCGCGCAGCCGGGCGCGAAGAAGGCCATCCAGGACATCTACAACGCCGAGGACCGCGACCACGCGGCACAGGCGATCAAAACCTTCGCCAAGCTCTACGGCGCGAAGTTCCCCAAGGCCGTCAAGAAGATCACCGACGACCAGGACCAACTGCTGGCGTTCTACGACTTCCCGGCCGAGCACTGGATCCACCTGCGGACCACGAACCCCATCGAATCGACCTTTTCCACCGTCCGGCTGCGGACCAAGGTCACCCGCGGTGCCGGCTCCCGCACCGCTGCCCTGGCCATGGTCTTCAAACTCGTCGAGTCCGCCCAACAGCGGTGGCGCGCGGTGAACGCACCCCACCTCGTCGCCCTCGTCCGCACCGGAGCCCGCTTCGAGGCCGGCCGCCTTGTCGAACGCCCCGAGACCCTCGCGGCCTGATCAAAGCCGCGAGGACCGGGCTGGCCGCCAGGCGCGGGACTACTCCACGCGGGACTGCTGCCCAGTGCGGGCGCGCAAGGCTTGTGCGAACCACGTGAACACCGGCGCCAGGCTGGGCGGGACGGGCCATCCGTTGATCACGGCCAGCAGGTGCCAGTAGCGTTCCGCGCGGGGGTCGCCGGCGATCTCCAGGCGGGTCAGCAGCCATTGGCGCAAGTTGGCGTCGTCGGCGCGGCTGAAGGTCTGCGCGTAGCGGGCGGTGAGGGCGTCGATGATCGGTGCGGCCTCGGCCGAGGCCGCACCGATGCCGGCATCGAGCGCGCGGCCGACGCTGTCCCGAACGGTCTCGGTGAGATCGTGGTGCAAGCCGGTGCGGTCGCCTCGGGCGCGCTCGGCCGCCTGGTACTCCGCCATGCGGCGCACGGCGGCGCGGAAGTCGGGATCCTGGGTGAGTTCGGCGAGTTCCACCCAGGCGTCGACCTGCTCGGGTTCGGGGTCGTCCGGCAGTTCGGGCATGGCCGAGCGCATCATGTCGACGAAGTCGGCGTTGGCGTCGAGCCCACCGAACGTGTCGTCGATGAAGTCGGTGATCAGGCGTCGGCGTTCGTCGTCGGAAAGCTTGGCGAGCTTGTGCATGAGGTCCATCTCCTCGGGGCTGGAGCCGCGTTTGGCCACCGCGCGCAGCACAGCGCGCCGCAGTCGCAGAGTGCGGATCTGCACCTCCAGGGCATCGGCGTGCGCGGCCGCGACCTCGGGCACCGAGACCTCCCGGTCCAGTACCTGCCGGATGACGGCAAGGTCGAGGCCCAGGTCACGCAGGGTGCGCACCAGATCCAGACGTGTGAGCGCGCCGATGTCGTAGAGCCGGTAGCCAGCCGGGCTGCGGTCTGTCGGCGGCACGATCCCGGTGTCGGAGTAGAACCGGATGGTCTTGACCGTCAGCCCGGTCCGCCGGGCCAGGTCACCGATCGTGAAGAGCGTGTCGCCGTCCATGCCCGCACTCTCGCGCCTCCCCCTACGGGAGACTCAACCCCAGTCTCCCCGCTGGGTCGCCAATCCACGGGTCTTGACAATTACTCTACCGGCGACACCGGGAAGCGCTGTTTGGCCAGCCGGAGCACTGCACATCTCGGCGGGCCGCTGGTACAACGCGAGCGTGTGCGGCTGCGCCCCGTCCTCCTCGTGCACCCAGCTGTGCGAGGTCCAGCTGGAGGGCCCGGTGTACGACGTCGTCGAGGTGGTCATCGACGGCCAGGCGCTGCCGGCCGCTGCCAGCCGCCACGTACCGGGGGGATGTGCCCGGCCTGCTCACCCGCGTCGACGGCGGCTGCTGGCCCGACTGCTCAGACATGACAGCGCCGTGCGGCGAGGCTGGGGCGTTCTGTGTCACCTACCGGACCGGGCTTGTTTTGGATGAGGACGCGATCGCCGCCGTCAGCGAGCTGACCTGCCAGCTGGTACTCGCCTGCCTGCCGCCCGGGACGAAGGGCTGCGACACCTGCAGGCTGCCGGGAACGTGACCCGGGTCATCCGTCAGGGGGTGCAGGTCGACATCGCAGACCCGACGACGATCTTCTCTGAGGGCCGGACCGGACTCACCCTGGTCGACCTGTGGCTGTCCACGGTGAACCCGTACCGGTTGGAGTCGGCGTCGCGGGTGATGTCCCCCGACTACCAGTGGCCGAGGATGACCCAATGGCCCTGACCGTCCTCGGCGTGTACGACCTGGCGTCGGTGGTGCTGGCGTGTGTGCCAGGCGCTCGAGGACACCGCCGCCGCGGTGGATGGGCAGCCCGGCTGCCCGCGCCGGGTGTGCGTCACGCCGGGGGCGCCGGCCTGGGAGTGCGCCGACCCATGCACCGACGCCCAGGGCGGCGGGCAGCTCACCGTGCACGTCTACCGCCTCTACCCCTCCAACCAGCAGTTCCCGCAGGAAGACCGGACGGTGCGCGGCCTGGTCAACTGCGTGCCGCCGCCGACCACCGCTGCCGAGATGGTGGTCACCCTGCTGCGCTGCGTCCCAACGCTCGACGAGCGGGGCTGCCCGCTGGCGTGCGCCGAGTTGGAGGCGGCGGCGCGGGTGGCGTACGTGGACGCGGTAACGGTGTACAACGCGCTGATGTGCTGCCTGCCGCACACGGCCGGGCCGCGCGGCCGCCGGTTCGTCATGGCACCCAAAAGATCCTCGGCCCGCAGGGCGGGTGCGCCGGGGTGGAGCAGCGGGTCACCGTGGCGCTGCCCGGGTGCGCCCCCTGCCCGGGGGACGTGTCGTGAGCGTACGGGTCACCGTCCGGATCGACGAACGCGCGCTCAAGCGCCTGGCCTTGGACCCGGGCGAGGAGATCGGCCGCCAGGTGCACGCGCGCGTCGCGCAGACCAGGCGCTGAGCAAGGTGCTCCCGCCGGTCGACACGGGCACCCTGCGGTCACGGATCTTCATCGAGGGTCCGCGGCGGGGCGAGTCGACGACGGGGTAGGACATCGTCGCCGCAGTCGCCTACGCGATGTGGATCCACCGGGGGGAACGGGAGTACCGTCGCGGCACCGGCCGCATCGTGCGCGCCAAGGCGGGGGCGCGGCCGTTCCTGGCGGACGCTCTGCGGCAGATCTTTGGTTAGTCGAAGTGGTCCCAGCTGCTGGTAGTGCCTCGGCCAGATCGGCGTTCCGCTGCCGTGGGACTGGGAAGAATCTGTACGTGCGCGTCCTTCCGGCGACCTCTCTACAGAAGAAACTCTGAGATACCCACTTTTGGGGAGTTACCGACCCGGATGGGTGGCCACAAAAGTATGAACTAGCCACCACTAGGCACTTCTCGCGCGCCGCCCTAGTTTGAAGGCAACCTTTCGACGTGCTTTGCAGCTTGAACCGTCGCCGCGGCCGGTCCAAACCGCAAGCATGAAGGGAGGGGACCATGACCAAGGTGCCTTGCTCTGAGGTATCAGAACCGGATGAGCCGCTCTGGCTCCGCCTGCTCGCTCGGCTCTATGCCGAGACGCTCCGGGTGATCCTGGACTTCTTCACAGGATGACGGCCCTGGTACACGCTCTTGGGGAGCAGCCGCCAGGGCCGTGAAGAGAGGGCCTCCACGCTCGAACCCTTCAAGCTTGAGCGTGGGGGTCGTTCGTGTTCCTAGCGTGAGCGATTCAGAAGCGGTATGCAATTCCCGCCCGGAGTACATCCAACTGTCAGTCACCTGCTGAATGTGGCGGTCGAGTAAGGGTTGTGCATGAGCTAAGAGTGGTGGACAGAGTGGAGCGCGTAGGCTCCTGGCTGTGCCGCTGGTTGTGGGCCGGGCACCAGCATGAGGGTTAACGGGAGCGCCTGTGGCACGGCAGCAGTTCACGATCAACAAGGAGCCTCACGTCGCGGAGGTCGGCGACGATATCGAGCTGTTCTTCAAGCCCGAGGTGATGGGCGACGTGTACTTGGATGCGTGGGAGGGGCTGCAGGAGACGTACCGCAAGCTGGGCGTCGAGGAGGGCAACCTGCGGGGGTCTTCGGCGGAGACGTTGAAGACGGCCAGCACGGCGGTGCGGCGGTACATTGCCGGGTTCATGCTGCCGGAGTCGGCCAAACGGTACGCCTGGTGGGAGGTGCGCGACCCGGCCGCCACGGTGGTGTTCGAGTCGGGTGACCCCGATGAGGCGGCCCGGCACGCCGAGAAGGTGGGGACGCCAGGGTGGTCGACGTGGGGTTGCGGCTGCCCGACCGGATCCATCTGCAGTTGGTGCAGTGGCTGTCGGAGGTGTACGGCCAGCGCCCTATCATGTCGTCGTCCGCCTCTGCCACTCCATCGCCGACTGCTGGGGCTCGTGGGACGGGCAGCTCGCGCTCAGGGGCGTCGACCCCCGCTCGTGGACGTTCGGGCGCCTCCTGAACGCGGCCGAGCGCCTGCACGCACTGCCCCAGTTCGTCGTCACGCGCGGCGGGGAATACTGCTTCATGCCCGGACTGAGCGCCCTGCGCTGGCTCGGCGATCTCCGAGACTGAAGCACGGCCACGCTGCCGCCCTGGCACGACGACCAGGGGAGGTTATATGGACACGCTGCATCTGCTGTTCAAAGCGGTCACCGTGATCTTCATCGCGACCACCATGTTCGGCGCCGGACTCGGAGCCACGCTATCGGCATTGCGCGCCATCTTCGCCGATCTCCCGCTGCTCCTGCTGGCGCTGCTGGCCAACCTGTTAATCATCCCGCTGCTGGGCTGGGGCATCGCCGCGCTGTTCAGCCTGCCTGCGGCGTCATTCATAGCGCTGCTCCTGGTCGCGTCGTCGCCCGGCGGACCGTTCGGGGCGAAACTCGAGTGCGCTAGCGCAGAGCCGAAGGTAGCTCGCGCAAGGCACTGGCGAGCCGGTCGAGTTGGTCGGGTGTGGTGAACAGAGCAGGGGTGACCCGCACGCAGGCGCCGGCTGTCACTCCACTGCGCTGCACGGTGAAGATTCGGTGCCTTTCCAGCAGATGGTCGGCGATGGCGACGTTGTCGGCAGTGCGAGCCCGGCCGGCGAAACGGAACGCGGTGATCGCCCCGTACATGGCGGGCTCGTCGGGGGTGAGGATCTGCATGCCTTTGATGTCGCGCACTTGGTGGACCCAGCGGTCGCGTAGGAACCTCAGGCGGGCCTGTTTGTTGGCCGCGCCCAGCGCCTTGTGGAAGTCCAGGGCGGTGCCAACGGTGAGGATGGGAGCGACGTCCATGGTGCCCGAATGCACTCGCGAGCGGATGTCGCCGGCGGGGTAGGTCTCGTCGGCGAAGGCCATGTCAACGTCGGCCAAGCGGTGCTTTCTTATGTACACGAAGCCTGATCCCAGCGGTGCTCCCATCCATTTATGCAGGGAGAACACCGCGAAGTCGGTGTCGAGGTCATCGATACCGAAGTCGAGCTGGCCCCAGGAATGGGCGGCGTCGACGATCACGTCAACGCCCTTGTGGCGGGCCATCGCGAGGATCTCACGCACCGGCATGACGAGTCCGGTGCGGTTGTTCATGTGGCTGAGCAGCAACAGTTTCACCCGCGGGTGCTCCTCCAGCGCACGTTCGTAGGTGTCCAACACCGCCTGACACGTCGCCGGTTCGGGGATCGTGATCCGCTCGACGCGCGCACCGCGTCGGTCGGGCAGCCAGTTCATGGCGTACTGGGCGCTGTGATAGTCCAGGTCGGCGTACATGACGGCATCTCCCGGACGCAGACGGTTGTACCCGGCGATAAGGGCTTGCAGGGCCTCGGTACCACCGCGGGTCAGGGCGATGTCCTCAGTGGAGGCACCCAAGACCTGGGCGATGCGGTGCCGGATCTGGTCGGCCTGCGCCTTGTAGGTGGTGCGCAGCAGGCGGGAGTTGTTCTCGTTGAGCAGATCGACATTGCGGTGGTAGGCCTGGCGCACCGGCTCCGGCATGATCCCGTAATAACCGTTCTCCAGGTTGATGAACTCGCCGCTCACGTGGAATTGAGCCGCAACGGCCCCCCAGAAACGCTCGTCTCGCGCAAGCCGTTCGGGTGCTACACCGGCGGGCACGGCCGGTGGCTCGGGGGCGGTGGGACCTGCCGGGCGCCGGCTCCGTTGCGGGGAGCCGGCCAATGGGTTCGCCGCCAGTGCGCCCAGTCCTGTGACCATCGCTCGTCTGGACAGGACCATCGAAATCTCCACACGTATCAGCGGCCGGCACGGCATCCGGTAGACCCGACCCACCGGTGCGGATCCGGTTCCAGTCTCAGCGAGATGGCCTGTTAGTAGCGGCATTGGCGCGGCGTCGGCGTGGCGACTTTCCACCTCCGTCAGCCTCTTGCGGAATAGTCGCTGTTTCAGCGGGCGGAGGCGAAAATCCGTTTTGCGAAAGGCTGTGTATCGGCTGGGCGCGTCGTGTGATGGCCGCGGGCATCATCGGCGGGTGATGTTCGGGACATCAGTGAGGCTCTTCTGCCGACCGGCCGCATCGGGCGCCGGCCGGTTGCTGGTGAATGTGGTGCTCTTGGTCGCCATGATCGCCTCACTGGTGTTCACCCATGGCGGGGCCTGCGCCGCCGTGATCATGTCGGAGGCGGACGCCCACGCCATCCACACTGCCGCGTCGGCGCCTTGGGTGCTGACAGAGGCGGACTGCCATCACCATGACCTGCCACCAGGGCACCGGCACGGGACCGAGGAGGACTGCTCGGCGACCGGACCCTCCAGCGTGCACATGCCGGCCGCCGCCCAGGCGGCGTGCCCGGCCTTGGCCGAGTACCGCGGCATGCGCCTGCGACCGGTACCTGCGAACACTTTGACGCGCTCAATTCCCGATCCCACGAATATCTGCGTGATGCGTATATAGGCGGCTGCCGTACTCGTCACACCGTTGTTCACATCGGTGTGACGGTATGTCGCCATGCCTGCAAACTCCGCATCATCTCACTTTCGGGGATAGAAACGTGTCATCGCTAATAATCACCGCGCACCGGAGTGGCGTGCCCGCTTCGGCGAACTCGTCCCTTGGCTTGGCCGTGGGGAACACTCCGCTGACGTTCGTGCCGAATCCGGCCGCCCCGCGACAGGGGTTCTGGGCCAAGCTCGAAGGCTTCAACCCCGGCGGGATCAAAGACCGGCCGGCGCTGCACATGATCCGCAGAGCGCGAGCCCGCGGCGAGCTTCGGCCGGGCGCGACCATTGTGGAGTCGACCAGCGGCACGCTCGGTCTAGGGCTGGCCCTCGCCGGCATCATCTACTCTCACCCGGTCGTGCTCGTCGGCGATCCGGGCATGGAGCCCCTCATGCGGCGGCTGCTGGTCTCCTACGGCGCGCGCCTGGAGATCGTCCCCGAGCCTCACCCGACCGGCGGCTGGCAACAGTCCCGTCGCGAGCACGCCTGGCGCCTGCTCGCGGAGATACCCCATTCCTGGTGCCCGGACCAGTACAACAACCCGGACAACGTCGGCGCCTACGCCGGGCTGGCCCACGAGCTGCTCGGCCAGCTGCCGCACATCGACGCGCTGGTGTGCTCGGTGGGTACCGGCGGCCACAGCGCCGGGATCTCCACAGTGCTGCGCCAGCACTTTCCCCACCTGGACCTCGTCGGCGTCGACACCGTCGGCTCCACGATCTTCGGCCAGCCCGCCCGACCCCGCCTCATGCGAGGCTTGGGCTCCAGCATCCACCCACGCAACGTCGCCTACGAGAGCTTCAGTGAGGTGCACTGGGTCAACGCCGCAGAAGCCGTGTCGACCTGCCGGGCACTGGCCGCGGGGCACTACGTCTCGGGCGGTTGGAGCACCGGCGCGGTAGGACTGGTGGCGGGTTGGCTGGCCACCATCCGCCCCGCTGAGACCATCGTCGCGATCTTCCCCGACGGGCCGTGGCGTTACTGGGACACCATCTTCGATGACGGCTTCTGCCAGGCCAATGGCCTACTCGACGGACCACCGGCCGCCGAGCCCGACCAGCTCGTCACACCCACCGAGCGCGAGGTGACGCGCTGGACCCGCTGCACCAGGGTGAGCGACCCGCTGAGCGCGGCATGACGGACGTCGTGATCGGGACCTGGCGCCAGTTCCGCTCCTTCAGCCGTCCGATCCAGATACTTCAGATCAATCAAGTCGGTATCAACCTGGGCTTCTTCATGCTCATGCCGTACCTGGCGCAGCATCTGACCACGAAAGCCCACCTGGCGGTATGGACCGTCGGCCTGATCTTGGGGCTACGCAACGCCAGCCAGCAGGGACTGTTCCTGATCGGCGGCACTCTGGCCGACCGGCTCGGTTACAAGCCCTTGATCATGGCCGGATGCGCGCTGCGTACCGTCGGGTTCGCGTTGTTCGGCCTGTCGGACTCGCTGCCGGTTCTGCTCGTCGCCGCCATGCTGAGCGGTCTGGCGGGAGCGCTGTTCAATCCAGCCGCTCGCGCCTACCTCGCCCATGAGGCGGGGGACCGCAAGGTCGAGGCCTTCGCCGTGTTCAACGTCTTCTACCAAGTCGGCATCCTGGCCGGCCCGCTGGTCGGCGTCGCATTGCTCGGCTCCGGTTTCCGGACGGTCTGCCTGTCGGCGGCAGCGATCTTCGCCGTACTGGCGGTACTGCAATGGAGGTGCCTACCCGCCCGGCGCGGCGCGGAGGCAGACGCCGGCCGACCGGTTCTGCACGACTGGCGTGAGGCCTTCGCCAACCGTCCTTTCCTCGCCTTCGCCACCGCGATGATCGCCTCGTACGCCTTGTCCTATCAGATGTACCTCGGCCTGCCGCTGGAGGTGCAGCGCGTCACGGGCGGCGCGGACGGCGTGGTGATCATTTACGTGATCTCCGCCGTGATGGGGATCACCGGCCAGGTCTCGATCACAGCGTGGTGCTCGGCACGCTGGAGCCGCGGCCAGGCGATGGCCAAGGGGCTGGCGCTGATGGCGCTGGCATTCGTACCCCTGGCGATCGTGGCACCTCTTCACCTGCCGCCGGCACTCGCCCTTGTCCCGGTGGTCACCTGCACGCTCATGCTGACAGCCGGTACGCTCATCGCCTTTCCCTTCGAGATGGCCACGATCGCCGACATCGGCGGCGGCCGTCTGATCGGCACCTATTACGGGTTGTACAACCTGCTCGCGGGCGGTGGCATCCTGGCCGGGAACCTCGCCAGCGGTGCCGCGATCGACCTGGCCGTGAGCCGGCATCTTCCGAGCCTTCCCTGGCTGCTACTCGTGTGCGCCGGTCTGGGCTCCGCGTTGGCGATAACGCGCTTGGAGCGCACCGGGCGGCTCACGCCTGTCCTGCCCGCACTGTCAACCGCTCCGGCCGGATAATGCCGTGCGTCACAAGCCCCAGAGAGAAGGAGCCATCCCTGAGACCGCGCGGGACCCGGTTCTCGGCCCTGTGGCGGCTCAACCGGTGAGCCCGGCGTAGAGGTGGAGGGTGCGCCGGGGGATTCACGGCTCCCTGAGTTGAGCCGGGTCAGCCAGGGAGCCGGGTGGGCGCGCCGGCCGGATCAGGCAGCGCCGACGCCTGAGCGCTGTCGCGCCTCACCTACTGCAGGGTCGCGACGATCCACGCTGGTACCGCTGGTACCGCCGGAGCCGCCCGCACCGCCACCGCCACCGCCCCGGAACACGCGGAACAGACAGGCCGGTCGCAGGAGAGCCGACGGAGGATCGATGAGGTTGGCCACGCGCAGAAAGCGACGACCGAGCTCGACGTCGTGCTCGGCGGCGCGATGGAAGCGCTCCAAATAGGCGTTGATCATCCTGATCTTGGGTGTTCGCCGCCCGCGGACTCCAGCCAGCCGCAGGTCGCCGCTGACCACGATGTCCCACGGCCCGTCGATGACCCGGGCGATCGACCGGAACAGCTCACGCGCCGGACGTTCCCGACCGGCCCACTCACCCAGCCTCAACGCCTCCACCGCGGCCACGCTCATGCCCTGGCCGTAGATCGGATTGAAGGCGCACACCGCGTCGCCCACGACCGCCAGGCCGCGGGGAAAGCGGGACAGCCGCTCGTATCGCCGCCGCACGCTGGCCGGCGTGCGGTGGTGGCACCCCTCGTCGAGCGGCTCGGCCGAGGTGACCAGTTCGTGGATGTCGGGCGCGGGGAGGGACTTCGCGTAGGCGACGAAGCCCTCGTAGCCGGACGGTGGCGCGTCGCCGTACCCACCGATGGTGACGATCCATTGGTCACCCTCCATGGCCAGCGCCACCCCGGCGCGGGGGATCGCCCGGGTCGCGGCCATGATGACCACCGGGTCCCCGGCCAGGTCCTCGGCACGCCGGCGGAACACCCGAGTGGTGTAGGTCAGGTCGATCTCGACCCGTTCCTCTTCGGGCGCGGGGAAGCCGAGCCGTCCCAGCCAGGAGGGGGTGCGCGAGCCTCGGCCCGACGCGTCGACGACCAGGTCGGCGCTGATCGTCTCACCGGAGACGAGCCGGACACCGGTGACCCGGTCGCCGCTGCTGGTGAGGTCGAAGACCTGACTCCCGCCGGTCACCTCCACTCCGGGGAGCGCGGTGACTCGTCGCCGGATCTGGCCTTCCAAGAGCCGGCGGCTGACCAGGAGTCCCGGCATGCCGGCCTGCGCCGGGGCCAGGCGACGCCCTTCGTTGATCCACCGGCAGTCGGCCTGCAGGTCCCCGTCGAACGCCCCGCGACCCATCAGTTCGGCGGTAAGGCCGGGCAGCAGCAGTTCCATGACCTCCAGGCCCCGGGCCAGGAGGCCGTGGGCATGCCGGCTCTGCGCCGTGCCGCGGCGGTGGACGTCCTCCTCGGGCAACTCGTCCCTGTCCAGTACGGTGACCCGCTCCGCGGTCCTGCTGAGGGCGGCGGCGGCCAGCAAGCCGGAGATGCTGGCTCCGATGACAACGGCGTGCCTCATGGCCTGCCTCTCCGAGGAATGAGATGGAACGTCGGTTCCACGATGACGTGATCCTCGGCGGCCGCCGTACCCCTAACGTCCCAGATCGGCCCCTAAGTGATGAGCTGAGCTCATCGGACGATCACCACTCCAGAGGGCTCCGGACCTCCTCTCGGCCGCATGCGCGAGGCCCTCACAGATCACCGAACGGCCGTGGGCCCCCGCCATCGGCCTCTGCGCTATTCGTCAGGCAGCAGGTACCGCCACGAGATCACGAAGATCTCCCCCGAACCGGTCGTGAACAGTGACCGGCCGTACTCCTGCCCGGCAGGCACCGCCTTGGTGATCGCACTCACCGCGGCCCCCTCGAGGTCCTTGTGCCATTCCCGCACCTTCCCGGACGAGCTGGTTTCGACGAGCGGTCCACTCCACTGTGCGGCAGGTTTCGTTCACTGACAGTGACGGTATGCATACTCACGGTAAAGCAGAGCCCATCGAAAGGATCACCGTGAAGCGAATCGCCCTCGTCCCCGTCATCTCCGCCGCCATGGTCGTGGTCATGGGCGGTGCCGCCTACGCCTCGCAGTACGTGGCCTACGAGGGACCGGGCTTCACCGGCCGGTCGGTGGTCATCGACCGGTGCGGTCCGTCCAACATCCCCTTCCACGGGTCGTACAAGTGGTACGGCGACGGCCAGAGCGGCCGGATGTACAACCAGCCCGACACGCAGGGTGTGATGCATTTCGAGCTGCCATCCAACCGCCACGCGGAGCAGCGGACGCCCGTCGGCTGGAAGAGCATCTTCATCGTGTGCTGACGCCCTGAGGGCGACAGACGACCGCCCGCCCCGGTGGCGCGCGGCGTCCCACCGACCAGGGACGGAGCAGACACTCACCTAAGATCGTCCAACGACGACGGGAACCCGGTCCGGGAGCTTCATCCCGACCGGGTTCACAGGAGCACGCCACCGATCTCGTGGGCGACCTCAGGGTGCTTGAGGCACTCCTTTCGTACAGCGTCCGCGCGGTGTCGGAGCTCGGAGCGGTCGCCGTGATCGGATCGGCGACGATCTCCACTAGTGAATGCGGGGCGGTTCTGAACGGCTCCTCTAGTGAATGCAGGGCGGTTCTGAACGGCCGCAGGGCCTCGGCGAGCCGGTCCCTGTAGAAGCAGGTCGGCGACGACTTCTTGGTGCACGACGCTGTTCCCGCTCGGCTACCGCCCCGAACAACGCTCTAGAAATCAGGCCATATCGCACGTCTTGCGGTAGCGGATATCCAGGATAAATCGGTGCAATTAGCCCCGGGCGAGGACCGTAGCACGGGCGGTCACCCTTTGCCGTGGTGCGCCGGGCCGCTTTCCGAGCCGTCATTCCAACTAATTGAGTATGGCCCTACTCATGTACGCCGAGCGGTTCTCATTCCACCATGAGAGGTCGTACCGGCCCGAATGGCGGAGGCTGAGAATGCGGATCCCGAACTACCCCGAACACCTGATGCACGAGCACCACGCCTGGCACACCGCCCCGCCGAACGCGGGCGGACGCGTTCCCCGCGCGTTCAATCCCGGGGCGGGGGTCAATTTCCTGGACTTCCACCGGGACTACGTAGCCAAGGCCCTGGACTGGTACCGCACACAATCCGGTTTCACCCCGGCGACGGTCGCCCCCTGGAACGCCATCCCCGATGAGCTCAAACGATCCACCCTGGGCTGGAACGCCGCTTTGGCAGCGGACGAGAGCCGGCTGACCAACGATCTGGGGTCGTTCGGGTCCCTCGACGAGTTGGGCCGGTTCATCGAGTTCGGCGAATTCGGCGGCAACAACATCCACGGCTGGCTGCACAACGCCTCCGCCATCCATTTCGGCGAGCCGGACCTGGCCACCTTCGACTCACCGGTGAGCACGTACTTCTACCAGTTACACGGCCTGGTCGAACGCTGGCGCACTCGCTATTCCGGCCGCACCGGTTGGCACCAGCCCTTCCCGATCGCCCCACCAGGCCACGCCGCGTTCGGCGACCTGACGGCCGTCTCCCGGTTCCCCGAGCATCTGGACGTGTTCTGGATCGGCCCGGACGGCGGGGTGGGATCGAACTGGTGGGACCAGGCCGACGGCTGGCACCAGCCGTTCCCGATCGCCCCACCCGGTCACGCGATGGCGGGTGCCGTAACCGCCGTGTCCCGTTTCCGGGAGCATCTGGACGTGTTCTGGATCGGCCCCGACGGTGGCGTCGGCTCGAACTGGTGGAACCAATCCAGCGGCTGGCACCAGCCGTTCCCCATCGCCCCACCCCGTCACGCCGTGCCGGGCGCGATCACTGCGATCTCCCGCTTCCCCGAACATCTGGACGTGTTCTGGGTCGGCCCGGACGGCGGGGTGGGATCGAACTGGTGGGACCAGGCCGACGGCTGGCACCAGCCATTTCCCATCGCCCCACCCGGTCACGCCGTGCCGGGCGCGATAACCGCCGTCTCCCGTTTCCGGGAGCATCTGGATGTGTTCTGGGTCGGTCCGGACGGCGGGGTCGGCTCGAACTGGTGGGACCAGGCCGACGGCTGGCACCAGCCGTTCCCCATCGCCCCACCCGGTCACGCCGTGCCGGGCGCGATAACCGCCGTCTCCCGTTTCCGGGAGCATCTGGATGTGTTCTGGGTCGGTCCGGACGGCGGCGTCGGCTCGAACTGGTGGGACCAGGCCGACGGCTGGCACCAGCCGTTCCCCATCGCCCCACCCGGTCACGCCGTCCCCGGCGCCATAACCGCCGTCTCCCGCTTCCCCGAACATCTGGACGTGTTCTGGATCGGCCCGGACGGCGGCGTCGGCTCGAACTGGTGGAACCAATCCAGCGGCTGGCACCAGCCGTTCCCCATCGCCCCACCCCGTCACGCCGTCCCCGGCGCCATAACCGCCGTCTCCCGCTTCCCCGAACATCTGGACGTGTTCTGGATCGGCCCCGACGGCGGCGTCGGCTCGAACTGGTGGCGCGGTTAGCGGCACACCAGGGCCCCGCCCGGAAGGGCAGGTCAGCTGACGGGTAGCGGGTTGTGGTGGCTCACAGGGCGGGGCGGGGTTTGTGAGGCGTCACAGATTTGACTGTGCGGATTTACCGCGCCGTCCAGTTCCCAGAATGACCGGTGTGGCAGATCGTGTGTCTGCGAAACCAACTCCGGCCTATGGAGACGTGATGCGCCGCCGTACCTTTCTGAGGACAGTCTCCGCAGGTCTGGGAGCCGCCGCCTTCTCCGGTGCCGTCTGGCACGATGCCGTCGCGGCCACCTCGGCGAGAGCCGCTTCCGTGACGGCCGGCGAGAGCCCTTACGGGCCGTTGGGCGCGGCCGACGGCAACGGCGTCGCGTTGCCCGCCGGGTTCAGCAGTCGCGTCGTCGCCAGGTCGGGCCGGAGCGTGGGCGGCACGATCTGGCATCCGGCCCCCGACGGCGGCGCCTGCTTCGCCGACGGCAGCGGCTGGATCTACGTGTCCAACTCCGAGGTGCCCCTGGTAGGCGGCGCGTCGGCGATCAGGTTCGCGGCCGACGGCTCGATCGACCGGGCGTACCGGATCCTGAGCGGCACCAACCTCAACTGCGCGGGCGGGCGCACCCCGTGGAACACCTGGCTGTCATGCGAGGAGATCTTCCGCGGCAAGGTCTACGAGACCGACCCGTACGGCACGCGCGCGGCCCAGCAGCGCCCGGCCATGGGCAAGTTCAAGCACGAGGCCGCCGCCTGCGACCCCGACCGGGCGGCCATCTACCTGACCGAGGACGAGAGCGACGGCTGTTTCTACCGCTTCACCCCCAACGTCTGGGGCGACCTGTCCAGCGGCAGGCTGGACGTCCTGTGCGGCATCGGCGGCGACAGCGTCGAGTGGCGGCCCGTCCCCGACCCCACGCCGGGGGTCCTGGGGCGGCAGACCCGCCACCAGGTGTCCGCCGCCAGGCACTTCAACGGCGGCGAAGGCTGCTACTACGCCGGCGGGATCTGCTATTTCACCGCCAAGGGCGACCGCAAGGTCTGGGCCTACGACACCACCCGCCAGACGGTGACCTCCGTCTACGACGGCGGTGGCACGCTCGACGGCGTCGACAACATCACCGGCCTGCCGCCAGGAGATCTCTACGTGGCCGAGGACGGGGGCAACATGGAGATCAACATCATCACCTTCGACGGCGTCGTCGCCCCTGTCCTGCGGCTCGACGGCCAGAGCGGGTCGGAGATCACCGGACCCGCCTTCTCACCGGACGGCACCCGGCTGTACTTCTCCTCCCAGCGCGGCACCAGCGGCGAGTCGTTGGGCACCGGTGGCATCACCTACGAAGTGACCGGCCCGTTCCGCCGCTGACCGAAGACCCGGATTCCCCACCCCCCACCCCCGCCGAAGGAGTCCCCATGGTCAGACGGATCTTCACCATGCTCGCCGCGGCCGCCCTGGTCTTCGCGATCGTCCCCCGAGCGGAGGCCGCGCAGGGCGAGGTGTACGTGGCGCTCGGTGACTCGGCCGCCTCGGGTCCGCTCGTCCCTAACCAGGTCCTCCCCGACCTCGGCTGCTGGCGCTCCGACCACAACTACGCGCACCTGACCGCCAGGGCCATCGGCGCCGCCACCTTCCGCGACGTCACCTGCTCTGGCGCCGACACCACCGACATGTACCAGCCGCAGCGCACCGACCTCGGTACCCTGCCGCCGCAGCTCGACGCGCTCAGCCAGGACACCACGCTCGTCACCGTGCAGATCGGCGCCAACGACGTCGGCCTGACCGGTTTCATCGAGGACTGCCTGAACCTGCTGCCGCCCCCCGTCGGCGACGCGTGCAACGACGACTACATCGTCAACGGCCAGGACAGCTGGAGGGTGGAGACCGACGCGCTGCGTCCCCGGCTGACCACACTGGCCGCCGACATCCGCGCCCGTGCCCCGCAGGCCAGGATCTTCGTGGTCGGCTACGCCACCTACGCCCCGCCGAACGGGTGCTACCCGCGTGTCCCGATCATCAGGTCCGACGCCAACTACATCCGCGCGACCCTGCGGTACTTCAACCAAATGCTGGCCGAGCAGGCGGCCGCCGCCGGTGTCGGCTTCATCGACCTGCAGACCCCGAGTGCCGGCCACGACCCGTGCGCCGCCCCCGGCGTCCGCTGGATCGAGCCGTACATCCCGGCCGCTCCCGCCGCGCCGTTCCACCCGAACGCCCTCGGCATGCGCAACTTCGCCACCGTGGTCACGGCCGCGGTCTCCGGGGTCTGAGCGAAGCTCGTACGCGGGACCGCGCGGCGTCAGCGCCGGTGACCGAGCTGACGCCGCGCGGCCAGCGCCGCCCCGATGCGCTGGAGGTGCGCCGGGTCCATGGGGTCGAGGCCGGTGAGGCTCACGGCCCTGCGCAGCCGGTAGTCGACCGTGTTGGGGTGCACGTGCAGCACCTCGGCCGACCGCCGCCGGTCGAGCCCCGTGTCCAGGTACACCTTGAGCGTCCTGAGCAGGTCGGGGTTGTCCACGAGGGGGTCGAGCAGCCCGGCGAGCGCGGCCGTCGCCGGGCTCGACCGGGTGAGCTGGTATTCGAGGAGCACGTCGGCGAGCCGGTAGGCGCCCGGCGGCTGCTGGAAGATCTGCACCACCTCCAGCACCTCCTCGGCCAGCTTCGCCGCGGCGGGCACGTTCGCGGGCGGCGCGAACTCGGCGGCGGCCCACACCGGCACGCCCGCGGCCTTGCTCAACTCGGCGGTGATCTGCCCGGCCGCCCATTCATCGGGTGAGTCACCGCCGCCGCAAGGGACGAGCAGGAGCCCGCCCGTCGTGTCGAGCACCGACAGCACCGGATCCCCCGCCTGCCGTCGCAGCGCGGCCGCGATCCGGTGGAGCTTGCGCCGCCCGGCGATGAACCCTCCGGACTCGGCGGACTCCTCGTCGTCGTGCCTGCCGAGCGCGATCGCCATCACCAGGTAGCGCGGCGCCAGCCGTACTCCCGCCAGCGCCACCTGGTCGCCCGCGAGCAGCGCGGACACCGTCGCGTGCATCGCGTGCTGCTCGTGGCTGAGCATGCTCTCGCGCTCCTCCAGGTAGGCAGTGCACACCGCGCCCGTCACCGCCTCCGTGTAGACGAGGATGAGGCGGTTGGCGGCCAGGACGTCATCGAGGTCGGACGGCGTGGCGGTGGCGAACAGCTGCTCCGACACCACGCGGGCGCCGAAGTGGTAGGCGGCGAGCAGCGCCTCCAGCGGCACCCCTTCCTGGGCGCGGCGGGCCGCCGAGGAGCGCATCGGCGACAGGTCCGCTCCGGTGGGCGGGAGGCGGTCGCGGAACATCCGGCAGATCAGCCGCAGGTTGTGCACGGTGATCCGGGTGATGTCGCCGTCGAGCTCTTCCCTGGGCAGTCGCCGGTAGATCGGGATCTGCTCCGCGAAGCCCTGGACGAGCCGCCTGGCCAGCATTGCGGTCTGGCGTTCGAGCAACTCGTGCATCGGGCGACCGGCCACGATGAGGGCGTGCACCACGATCGAACACTGCCAAACCGGCCCCCTTTCCGCAATGAAAGGACCGCCTCGGCATGATCGGACGGCCGCACCGCGCCCGGCGGCCGTGTACCGGAGGAGGACACGGCCGCCGGGCTCGGGAGTGGCGGGTCACCTCTTGCGGACCGACAGCAGGGCGTTGTAGGCAGGCTTGGGGTTCAGGTTCTCGTCCATGATGCAGGCGGCGCCTTCACCGTCGAACCAGCCGGGCACCCAGGAGTGGCGGTCGGTGTAGCCCCAGACGGTGAACTCGACGCAGCGCCGGTCGGCGACGCAGGTGGACAGCATCCGCTTGTAGTAGTCGGCCTGGGTGGCCAGCTTCTCCGGCGTCACCGGCAGCACCATGCGCACGTCGGCCTCGGTGATCGCGGCCTCCAGGCCGAGATCGGTGAACTGGCGCATGACGTTGGGGAAGTCGGCCGGGTAGTCGTACTGGATGCCCAGGTGCCCCTGGAAGCCGATGCCGTCGATCGGCACCCTCTTGGCCTTGAGGTCCTTGACGATGTTCAGCGTGGTGTTGATCTTGTCGGTGTCCCACTCCAGGTTGTAGTCGTTGATGTAGAGCTTGGCGTGCGGGTCGGCCTGGTGCGCCCAGCGGAAGGCGTCGGCGATGTAACCGGGGCCGAGGTGGGTCAGCCAGATGGTCTGGCGCAGGTTGCCGTCGTCGTCCACCACCTCGTTGACCACATCCCAGGCGCGGATCTTGCCGCGGTACCGGCCGGCCTCGGTCATGATGTGGTCGCGCAGGATCTTGCGCAGTTCCTTGGCGTCGATGCTGCCGTCGGCGACGCCCTCGGTGAGCCAGGTGGGGAGCTGGTTGTGCCAGACGAGGGTGTGCCCGCGCACCTTCTGCCGGTTGCGCTGGGCGTTCCTGACCACCGCGTCGGCGGCCTCCCAGGTGTACACGCCCCGCTCGGCCTCGATCGACTCCCACTTCATCGCGTTCTCGCCGGTGATGTGGGTGAACTCGCGGTTGAGCACCGTGCGGTAGTCGGCCTCACCGGCGAGGGCGGTGACGTCGACGGCGGAGCCGATCCACACCCCGAGCTTGTGCGACAACTCGCGAAGGTTGTCGGGAGCCTTACCGGCGTGCGCCGGGAGCGGTATGGCCAGCGCGAGCACGATGGTGACCAGCCCCAGCAGGAGACGTTTCATGGTGCCTCACTTGTGTCCTCGATGACGGTCGTGTGGACCCCGATGACGGTCGCGACGCATGGTCGCTGAAACTTTCGGGATATCTCCGAGAGGTTTCGTGTCATGAAACGTAAATGTAACGAAGCCAGCAGTCAACGGTCCGAAAGCTTTCGGCAGTATCAACCCTGCTAATAGTGCCTTCGGCGAGGCTTCCTCGGTGCGGCCGAGGATCAGTGCCGGGAGGCGGCCTGTTCGAGCGCCTCGCCGCCTCGGAGGAGGCGCTCCTCCAGCTCGGTCTCGGCCGTCAGTCCCGCGGCGAGCGCGGCGAGCGTGGCCGCGCACCGCACGTTCGACAGACCGCGCTCCAGGACCTCGCGTGACAGGCTGTGGCGCCGCACGGCGTACCACCCGCCTCCGACCGCGTCGGAGACCAGCCAGTTTCGGCCGTATTTCGCCCTGAGCTCCGCAAGCGTCACCGCCATGGCCATACACCAAGGCTAGTGGACCATTCCGTTACCGTGCAATCACTGTCAGTAGCCGATCCTTCGATGGCCGATCCCACCGGGAGGGAGGCTTCGCGACGACCGCCCTTCCCGGCCTACGGGTCGAAGGGCACGAGCTGGTCACGCAAAGTGAACGGCTGCCGCTGGAGGGAGCGGCCGTACGGGATCCGAAGTGCTCCGGCCACAGCACAGGCGTCTCCCGGCGATCCCGCCGCAACCCGATGCCCAAGTCCGGCCAAGGCACCACAATCAGCTCATGAGCCAATGGCAGAAGACTCGTGAAGGGCTACGCGAGTTCGCCCTCACCCTCCCCGAGGCCTACGAGGACCACCCGTGGGGCGACACCGTCATCAAGGTCAACAAGAAGGTCTTCGTTTTTCTGGGGGTGGACGGGGAGAGCGAGAAGTGGAAGCCGGGCTTCTCGGTGAAGCTGCGCCAGTCCCACGGTCACGCGCTCAGCGTGCCCGGTGCGGCTCCCGCGGGTTACGGTCTCGGCAAGTCGGGATGGGTCAGGATCCTGTTCACCGACGACATGCCCGAGGCCGACGTGCTGTGTGACTGGGTGGAGGAGAGCTACCGCATCGTGGCTCCCAAACGCCTGGTCGCCCGGCTGGACGCCGCCGAGTCCTAGTAGTCGACCGCCGCGTCGGTGATCCAGTCGGCGAGGTACCGGGCGAAGGACGCGCGGACCAGCACCCAGAACTCGTCGTCCTCGCGGGCGACCAGCACGACGTTGGCGCGCGCCAGCATGGTCTGCGCGCAGCGGCCCGGACCGAACACCGAGGGGTGCAGGTCGAGGGCGCATCCGTGCGCCAGCAGGTCGCGTGCCCCCGGCCCGGCCACGAGCAGCGTCGTCCGCAGCGCCGACACATCGGTCACGGCCATCTCGGGGGACGGCGTGAGGCCGGGGTCTCCGATGGCCAGCCACTCATCGGGGCCGAGCCAGAGCACGTCCGCCTCGCCGGAGCGCAGCCAGGTCCCCGGCTCGACCGGCCACTGCGGCCCGAGCCGGCCGGGGTCGGCGCGGATGACGGTCTGCCTCAGGAACGGGATCTCCCGTACGCGTAGCCGGGCGTCCGTGATGCCGTCGAACCCGGCCAGCGGGCTCACCCGCCGATCCGCCGTGTCACTCGGCCGCCTCATCGGTTCCGCCATCCCCTCATGTCCTGCCGGCATCTCCTCGGAGCCCTGCGCTCAGCCATCGCGGCGTGCTCCCTCAGGGTCGTATAGGACGTGGTGGGTGACCGTCACCGGGATCAGGTGGTCGCCGACGGGAGCGTACAGGCGCTCGCCGATCCGCTCCCGGCCGCCGCTCACCAGCGCGAGCGCGAAGGTACGCCCGAGGGCGGCGCTGCGGTAGCTGGAGGTGACGTGGCCGAGCATGGGCACGGGCGGCTCAGGCAGCCGGTCGAAGGCCACCAACTGGGTGCCCTCGGGCACCAGGACGTCCGGGTCCTCGGGCAGCAGTCCCACCATCTGCCGGCGGCCGGGCCGGGTGATGCCGGCGCGGGAGTGGGACCGCTTGCCGATGAAGTCGGCCTTCTTCTTCGAGACGACCCAGTCCATGCCCAGATCCGCCGGGGTGACCGTGCCGTCGGTGTCCTGGCCGATGATGGGGTATCCCTTCTCGGCGCGAAGGACGTGCATGGTCTCGGTTCCGTACGGCGTGACCGCGCCGGTCCCGAGGACGGCCTTCCAGAGCTCGGCCCCGTACCACCAGCCGACGTTGATCTCGTAGGCCAGCTCGCCGGAGAAGCTGATCCGGCAGACCCGTGCCGGCAGGCCGGCCACCTCGGTGTCGCGCCAGGTCATGAACGGGAAGCTCTCGGTGTCCACGGCCAGGTCCGGGGCGAGCCCGGCCAGCACGTCCCGCGAACCGGGTCCGGCCAGCGCGACGGTCGCCCACTGCTCGGTCACCGAGGTGCAGTGGACGCGGAGCCCGGGCCACTCGGTCTGCAGCCACTCCTCCATCCAGTCGAGCACCGCCGCCGCGTTGCCCGTGGTCGTGGTCACGAGGAAGCGGTCAGGCGCCAGGCGGATGACGGTGCCGTCGTCGAACACCATGCCGTCGGCCCGGCACATCACCCCGTAGCGGATCGCGCCCACCTTGAGCGTGCTCATCATGTTCGTGTACAGGCGGTCGAGCAGTTCCCCCGCGTCCGGGCCCTGGACGTCGATCTTCCCCAGCGTGGAGGCGTCCATGGCGCCCGCCGCCCGCCGTACGGCCCGGCACTCGCGCAGGACCGCGCTCTCCATGTCCTCCCCCTGCGCGGGGTAGTACCAGGGCCGTTTCCACTGCCCGACATTCTCGAACAGGGCCCCGTGGGACACGTGCCAGTCGTGCATGGCGGTGACCCGTACGGGGTCGTGCAGCGCGCCCCGGTCACGTCCGGCGAGGGTCGCGAAGGACACCGGGACGTACGGCGCGCGGAACGTGGTCGTGCCCAGGTCCGCGACGCCGACCCCGAGCAGGTGGGCGACGACCGCGCCGGTCAGCGTGCCGGAGGTCTTGCCCTGATCGTGGGCCGTGCCCGCCGTGGTGTACCGCTTGACGTGCTCGACCGAACGCAGGCCCGCGTCGGTGGCCCGCCGGAGGTCGGCCACGGTCACGTCCCGCTGGAGGTCGACGAAATGACCGGTGTAGTCGTCGGAGGGGACCAGCCACACGTGCTCCGCGCGTACGTCCGCCAGGGGGGCCCGCGGTGAGCCGGACCCGGCGGCCTCGCCGTCGGCCAGGCATCCGGCCAGGGTGAGCACGCCCCGTGCCGACCCGGCGACCTCGACGGCCTGACCGGCCGGGGCGGCGCCTCCCGGGACGAAGGCGCCAAGGCCCTTGTCGTACTTCAGCTCCCCGCCGGCCTGGCTGAACAGGTGGACCACGGGGTTCCAGCCGCCGGAGACGAGCAGCAGGTCGGCCTCCACCTCGCGTGAACCGATCAGCACCGCCCGCACACCCTGGTCGCCGGAGCCGCCGAGGACCCCGGTCACCAGCCGCCCTTCCCGGGCGTCGGCGATCTCGACGATCTCCACACCCGCCTCCGCGAGGTCGCGGGCCGCGTCGTACGCGCTGTCGCCCGCGGTGAAGACCACCGCCCGGCGACCGGCCCGCACGCCGTACCGGTTGGCGTACGCCCGCGCGGCGGACGCCAGCATGACCCCCGGGAGGTCGTTGCCGCTGAAGGCGATCGGCCGTTCGTGCGCGCCCGTCGCCAGCACGACCCTGCCCGCCCGGATCCGCCAGACCCGCTCCCTGGTCACCGCGTCCTCACCCCGGCGCTCCACGGCGACGAGGTAGTTGTGGTCGTAGTACCCGACGACGCTCGTACGGGACAGGACGCGCACGTCGGGAAGGGCCTGGAGCCGGTCGGCCGTCTCGAGCGCCCACTGGGCGCCGGGCCGCCCGTCCACCGTCTCGGCGGTGTCCGGCAGGCTGCCTCCGGCCACGGGGCGGTCGTCGGCGAGGATCACCCGGGCGCCGGTGCGCGCTGCGGCCAGCGCGGCCGTTAGGCCCGCGGGACCGGCTCCCACCACCAGGACGTCGCAGTGGGCGTGCGTGGCGTCGTAGCGTGCCGGATCGGGGTCAGGCGAGAGCCTTCCCCGGCCGGCCAGGCTCGAGGCGGCCAGCCCTTCGTACAGCATGATCGTGGTGGCCTGCACCATGGGCTCGGGGAAGGGCCGTTCGATCTGGACCACGGCGTTGGGCTCCTCGGTCCACGCGCCGTAGACCCCGCGCGGGCGGCCCAGCGTGACGCTGGTCCCGATGCGCCGCACCCCGTTGGCCAGCAGGGCGGCGGCCAGGGTGTCGCCTCGCCGTCCCTCGTAGGCGCGGCCGTCGAAGGTGAACCGCAGTTTCTCGCCCTCGTGACCGGCCCGGCGGCGCGTCATCGTGTTCCCCCGTCGCCCGCGGCGGTGCCCGGCCGGATCTCGTTGGTGGCCGTGTCCCTGGTCAGGTTGAACCAGCGGCGGCAACCGGCCGCGTGGTTCCACCGCTCGGCGAACGGACCCTTCGGGTTGTCGCGGAAGAACAGGTAGTACGCCCACTCCTCGTCGGTGAGTGCGCCTGGGTCCTGCGGATAGGGGACGTGCGCCTGCCCGCCGTACCGGAACTCGGCCTCGTCGCGTGGCCCGCACCACGGACAGGGGATCAGCAGCATCGGTCGGGCTCCTTCAGTGGGCCACGGCGGCCGCGCCGTGCTCGTCCACGAGCGCGCCGGTGGTGAATCGTTCGAGGGTGAAGGGCGCGTTGAGGGGATGCGGCCCGTCGTTGGCGATCGTGTGCGCGTAGCACCAGCCGACGCCGGGTGTCGCCTTGAAGCCGCCCGTGCCCCAGCCGCAGTTGACGTACATGCCGTCGACGGGGGTGAGCCCGACGATCGGCGAGGCGTCCGGGGTGACGTCGACCACCCCGCCCCAGGTGCGCAGCACGTGCGCCCGGGCGAAGATGGGGAACAGCTCAAGCGCGGCGGCCATCTGCTGCTCGATGATGTGGAAGGCCCCGCGCTGGCGGTAGGAGTTGTACGCGTCGATGCCCGCGCCCATGACCAGCTCGCCCTTGTGCGCCTGGCTGACGTAGACGTGCACCGCGTTCGACATCACGACGGTGGGGTGCACCGGTTCGAGCAGCTCGGAGACCAGGGCCTGGAGAGGGTGGCTCTGGACGGGCAGCCGCAGCCCGGCCATCTCGGCCACCACGGAGGAGTGACCCGCGGCCGAGAGCGCCACACGGCCCGCCGCGATGCGCCCGCGCGTGGTCCGCACCGCCGCCGCCCTGCCGTTCACCACCTCAATGCCGGTGACCTCGCAGTGCTCGATGAAGTGGACGCCCAGCGCGGAGGCGGCCCTGGCGTATCCCCAGGCGACGTAGTCGTGCTTGGCGATCCCCGCGCGAGGCTGGTAGGTGGCCCCTAGGACCGGGTAGCGCGAGTCCTGGCGGATGTCGACGATGGGGCACAGCTCCTTGACCTGTGCCGGGTCCAGCCATTCGGCGTCCACGCCGTTCAGCCGGTTGGCGTTGACGCGGCGCACGCTGTCGCGCACGTCCTGGAGGCTGTGCGCGAGGTTCATCACGCCACGCTGGCTGAACAGGACGTCGTAGCCGAGCTCCTCCTCCAGCCCTTCCCACAGCTTCAGGGCGTGCTCGTAGATGCCCGCGCTCTCGTCCCACAGATAGTTCGACCGGATGATGGTCGTGTTGCGTGCCATGTTGCCACCGGCCAGCCAGCCCTTCTCCAGCACGGCGACGTTGGTGATCCCGTGGTTCTTCGCCAGGTAGTAGGCGGTGGCGATGCCGTGCCCGCCGCCTCCGACGATCACGACGTCGTAGGAGCTCTCCGGCTCGGGGCTGTCCCAGAGCCGGTCGGGGTCGGTCATGGTCCTCCCGTTCGTCACATGCGGGCGTGGGGACGCGTGGGTCACGCGCGCAGCCGCTTCATCGCGGGGTCGAAGAGCGGTTCCTCCGCGACGACGGCGGTGACGCGTCCGCCGAAGTAGCCGATGTGGACGATCTGTCCCGGCGTCGACAGCCCGGCGGGCAGCCACGCGTAGGCGATGGCCTTGCCGATGGTGTACCCGTACGCGGCACTGGTGACGTACCCAACGCAGGCCTCACCGTCGTAGACGGGCTCCTTGCCCATCACCACGCCGGCAGGGTCGTCGATGGTGAGGCAGGTCAGGCGGCGGCCGACCGACGCCCGGCGCTCCTCCAGCGCCGCCCTGCCGATGAAGTCGCCCTTGTCCGGCTTCACGGCGAAGCCCAGCCCCGCCTCGTACGGATCGTGTTCGTAGGTCATGTCGGTGCCGAAGGAGCGGTAGCCCTTCTCCAACCGCAGGCTGTTGAACGCGCCGCGCCCGCCGGCGACGACGCCGTACGCCTGCCCGGCCTCCCACAGCGTGTCCCACAGCTTGAGCCCCATGTCGGCCGTCGTGTAGAGCTCCCAGCCCAGCTCGCCGATGTAGGACAGGCGCAGCGCGGTGACCGGCACCGAGCCGATGTACGCCCGCTTGGCGCGGAAGTAGCGGAAGCCCTGGGCCGAGAAGTCCGCCTCGGTGAGCGGCGCGACCAGGTCACGCGCGTGCGGGCCCCAGACGCCGACGCAGCAGGTTCCGGGGGTGATGTCCCTGATGGACACCGAACCGTCGTTGGGCCGGTGCCGTGAGAGCCAGTCGAGGTCGAGGTTGCCGTTGGCCCCGACCTGGAACAGGTCGCGGCCGAGCCGGGCGACGGTGATGTCGCTGCGGATGCCGCCGTCCTGGTCGAGCAGCAGGCAGTACGTCACCGAGCCGACGGACTTGTCCACCTCACCGGTCGAGACGCGCCCGAGGAACGCCGCCGCCCCCGGCCCGCTGACCTCCAGCCGCTTCAGCGCGGTCATGTCGTACAGGGCGACGCCCTCTCGGGACGCTTGCGCCTCCGCGCCCACGATGGGCGACCAGTAGCGCGCCGCCCAGTCGCCGGGGGTGGGAATGTCGCGGCCGCCGGCCAGCCCGGCGTTGGCCTCGTACCACTGGGGGCGTTCCCATCCCGACGCCTCCAGCGGGAAGGCGCCGAGCTCCCGCTGCCGCAGGTGGAAGGGGCTCACCCGGAGCGGGCGGAGGTTCTCCGGCGGCTGGAGGGGATGGATGATGTCGTAGACCTCGACGAAGTTCTGGCAGTCGCGCGTCAGGACGTACTCCGGGGCGAGCTGGTGCGGCTCGAAGCGGTTCACGTCGCACTCGTGCAGGTCGAACGACGAGCAGTGCCCGTCGACCAGCCATTCGGCCATGGCCCGCGCCACGCCCGCCGAGTGGGTGACCCAGACGGCCTCGGCGACCCAGAACCCCGTGACCTCGCGAGAGGGGCCGAGCAGAGGCATGTTGTCGGTGGTGAAGGAGAAGAGCCCGTTGATGCCCTCCTCGATCTTGGCGTCCTGGGTGGCGGGAAGCAGCGACAGGGTCTCGGTCCAGGCGTCGGCGAAGTCGTCGGGGGTGAACGCCATCACCGACGGCATGACCTCGGCGGCGTCCACTGGAAGTATCGACTCGGCCCGCACCGGCATCGGCCGGTGGCCGTAGTAGCCGACGGCCAGCCGGTCGTACCGCTCGCGGTAGTACAGGTCGGCGTCCTGGTGCCGCAGGATCGGGCGGGTCGCCTCCTCGGCCTGCCCGCTCAGCGCGGGAACCGGCCCGGTCCAGGCGAGCTGGTGGGCGAGCGGCGTGAGCGGCAGCTCCATCCCCACCATGCCCGCGACCTTGGGGCCCCAGATGCCCGCACAGCAGACGACGAGGTCGGCGGGGAGCTCACCCCGGTCGGTCACGACGGCCGTCACCCGGTCGTCCTCGACGCGGATGTCCAGCACCTCGTGCCGGTCGAGCACCCGCACGCCGCGGTCACGGGCGAGCCGAAGCTGTGCCTCGACGGCCTGTACGGCCTTGGCGATCCCGTCGGTCGCGACGTACAGGCCGCCCAGCACGCGCTCGGGGTCGAGCAGGGAGTGGCGCGCCACGCACTCCTCGGTGGTCAGCAGCTCGGCGTCGAGGCCCCACGCGGTGGCCCAGCCGTGCCGCCGACGTAGCTCCGCGAACCTCTCGGGGGTCGTGGCCACCTCCAGGCCGCCGACCTGGAGGAAGCAGCCGAGCCCCATGAGCTTCTCGACGGTGTAGCGCGCCAGCCCGGTCATGGTCTTGGACGGGTTGGTCTGGAACACCAGGCCGGGGGCGTGTGTCGAGGACCCGCCGGCCGCGGGAACCGTGCCCTGGTCCACCACCGTGATGTCGTCCCAGCCTCTGGCCGACAACTCGTCGGCGAGCGCCGCGCCCACCACACCAGCTCCGATGACGACGACCCGGGGGCCTGCCATTGCCACCTCCGTTGCGCATGATGAACCGTGGTGCGCTTTCCGCAACAAGCGTGACCGGCCAGGTAGGTGGTGTCAAGAGCGTCACACCAACGGAAACCGCAGGGGCGAGCGTGGGGGAAGGTGTCCGGACATGACGACGCCGCGCCCGCGGAGGATGTGCGGGCGCGGCGTCGTGCCGGCGGGGTCTAGCTGGTGGGAAGCCAGGCCTTCACCTTGTCGGGGTTGTCGGTGGCCCACTTCTCGGCGGCGTCCTCGGGCGACATCTTGTCCTCGGAGATGTACTTCGCCACGAGGTTCTGGTCGTCGTTGGTCCAGGTGAAGTTCTTGACGAGCTGGTACGCCGGGCTGCCGGAGTCCGCGAACTTCTTGCTCACGATCTTGTCCAGCTCGTACGGCGGGTAGTCGCACGCGACCTTGGCGGCGTCGGCGTCGCACCCCTCGGTGTACGTGGGCAGGTTGACCTTGACCAGCTTGACCTCGGACAGGAACCACTGCGGCTCGTAGAAGTACCCGAGCATCGGCTTCTTCTGGGCCTCGGCCTGGCGGAATCCGGTGATCAGCGCCGCCTCGCTGCCGGCGTACACGACCTTGTAGTTCAGGTCGAGGTTCTTGACCAGGGCGGCGTCGTTGGTGACGAACGAGGGGTCGCCGTCGAGAAGCTGTCCCTTGCCGTCCGACTCGGAGGTCTTGAACAGGTCGGCGTACTTGTCGAGGTTCTTCCAGTCGGTGATGTCGGGGTACTTCTGGGCCATCCACGGCGGCACGTACCAGCCGATGACGCCCTTGTTCCCCGTCGAGCCCGCCTCGACGGCGACCTTCTGGTCCTCGATGTACTTCTTCTTCAGGTCCGGGTGGCCCCAGTTCTCCACGACCGCGTCGACCTCACCGGTCGCGAACCCCTGCCAGGCCACCTCCTCCTTGAGGTCCTTCTTCGTGACCTCGCAGCCGAGTTCCTTCTCGGCCACGTACGCGATGACCGCCGCGTTGGCCTCGTATCCGACCCAGGGATTGATCGCGATGTTGACGGCGCCGCAGTCCTTCTTCGCCGGAGCCGACCCACCTGAGGCGGACGGGCTCTCTCCCACCTTCGCGCCACCGCACGCGGAGACAAGGAGGCCGACGGCCGCCACGAGCACGACCGCCCGCGGCCGTGCGATCCTCGAAACTCTCACCAAGCTCCTCCTGAGTCGAAAGCCGCCTGAGACGGCCCGCTGTGCCCCATGACGGGCGTTTCCGAACTCCCCGATCGAACCCTCCACCGGTCTGCCGCCATCAGTGCCTCCCATGGGCGGCGGCGTCGGCCCGCCGGGCCGCGGTCTTGGTCAGCGCGGCCAGCAGGGTGCCGAGCACCACGATCGCGAGCCCCGCGGCCAGGCCCTTGCCCCGCAGTTGCAACTGGGAGAATCCCGCCACCACGTCGTAGCCCAGCGCGCCCGCGCCCACCAGGCCACCGACCACCACCATGGCCAGTACGTAGCACAGCCCCTGGCTCGCGGCGAGGGCGACGGCGCTGCGCGCCATCGGCACCTGCACCTTGGAGATGATCTGCCACGTGCTCGACCCGGCCGCCGTTGCGGCCTCGACGGCGCTCACCGACACGCCCCTGATGCCGTCGGCGACGAGCTTGACCGCCACCGGCGCGGCGTAGACGACCGCCGCGATGATGGCCGTGAAGCGTGTGGCGCCGAACAGTCCGAGGATCGGGACGAGATACACGAAGGCGGGCATGGTCTGCCCGGCGTCCAGCACCGGGCGCACCACCTGGTCGACGCGGTCGTCGCGTCCCATCCAGACCCCGACCACGATGCCCAGCGCCATCACGAGCACGGTCGCCACGAGCGTCGCGGCCAGCGTCACCATGCTGTCCTGCCACAGCCCGAGCAGCACCAGCAGGGCGAGGCACACGGCGCAGACCACCGCGACCCGCACGGTGGCCAGCACCAGCGCCATCGCGGTCACCGCCGCCAGGACCAGCCACCACGGTGATCCGGTCAGCACCGCCTCGAACGGGTTGAGCAGGCCGTAGGTGACGAGGTTCTTGAAGCCGTTGGTGTAGGTGTAGAGGTTCGTCTGCGTCCACTGGCTCGCCGCGTCGGCGCCGCTGCGGACGTAGGAACCCAGATCCACGTCGCCGGGGAACTCCGCGGCCCACACGTAGATGTACGACAGGTAGACGAGCACCGCCGTGACCGCCAGCACGACGGCCACCTGGACACGGCGCCAGAGCGGCCCCCGGGTGCGACCCGCGCGGTGGGCGGTCTCGACGCGGCGACCGGCCGCCGAGGTCACCCGGTCGAGCACGATGGCCATGATGACGATCGCCAGACCGGCGTTGAAGGACGTGCCGACGTCCAGCGTCTCCAGCGCCTTGAGCACGGTCTTGCCGAGCCCGGGCGCGTCGATGAGCGCGGCGATGGTCGCCATGGCCAGCGCGGCCATGATGGTCTGGTTGACCCCGACGACGATGGTCCGCTTGGCCAGCGGGAGCCGCACCTTGCGCAGGAGCTGCCACGGGGTCGAGCCCAGCGAGGTGCCCGCCTCCACGGTCGTCGCCGGCACCTCCCTGATCGCGTGGGCGGTGATGCGGATCGCCGGCGGGATCGCGTAGATCATCGTCGCCACGGTGGCGCTCGCCGGGCCGATGAGGAAGAACAGCGTGAGCGGCGCGAGGTAGACGAACGTCGGCATCGTCTGCATGAAGTCGAGCACCGGGGTGACCAGGCGGTCGAACCGGTCGTTCAGCCCCGCCCAGATCCCGAGCGGGATGCCGGCGGCCAGCGACAGCACGACGGCGCAGGTCGTCAGCGCCAGCGTGTCCATGCTCTCCTCCCACAGGCCGAGCAGCCCGAAGGAGGCGAATCCGGCCGCGGTCAGCAGCGCCACCCTGAGGTTGCCGTACAGCAGGGCGACGGCCGTGGCGATGCCGGTCACGCCCAGCCAGCCGATCACCGGAACCGGACGGCCGAAGGACGGCCGGCTGATCAGCGCCTGGACGAACGAGACGAACTCGTCGAGGAAGAGCCGGATGTAGTTGATGAAGTACAGGAACAGCGGGTTGGAGTCGCGGCTGCGGTCGACGGCTTCGGCGGCCTGGCCGATCCGCTCGTGCAGCGGGGTCAGCTCGGCGCCGCCGAGCGGCAAGGTGGCCTGGCCCCGGAACAGGGCCCACAGCAGAAGCCAGACGGCGAGGATCCCTGCCAGCAGGTACGGGCGCGACCACACCGGCCGGCGCGCCACCACGGTCGCCGTCATGCCGCGCTCACCCCGCGAGGTGCTCGCCTCGCCGGGATCTCCTTCGTCGCGCTCATTCCGCGATCACCTCGAGGATCTCGGCGCTTCCTACGACGCCGAGCAGCTCACCGTCCGACACCACCCGTACGGGGCGGTCGGCGTGCAGGACGGTGTGCACGGCGTCCTTGATGACGACGTCGGGCCCCAGCTCCGGACCGTCCAGCGGGTCCTCTCCCGAAGGTGGTCTCATGATCCAGCGCAGGGTCAGGACGTGCGAGCGGGACACGTCGCGCACGAACTCCCGGACGTAGTCGTCGGCGGGGGCGCCCACCACCTCGTCAGGGGTGCCGGTCTGGACGAGCCCGCCGTCGCGCATGACCAGGATGCGGTCACCGAGCTTGAGCGCCTCGCTCAGGTCGTGGGTGATGAAGATCATCGTCTTGCCGACCTCGCGGTGCAGGCGGATGACCTCGTTCTGCATGTCGCGGCGGATCAGCGGGTCGAGCGCCGAGAACGGCTCGTCGAAGAACAGCACTTCGGGGTCCACCGCGAGGGCGCGGGCCAGTCCCACCCGCTGCTGCATGCCGCCGGAGAGCTGGTCGGGATAGGACTCTCCGTATCCCGAGAGCCCGACGAGGTCGAGCATCTCCGTGGCCCGCCGGTAGCGGGCCTCCTTCTTCAGGCCCTGGATCTCCAGCCCGTAGGCGATGTTGTCCAGCACCCGCCGGTGGGGCAGCAGGCCGAAATGCTGGAAGACCATCGCGAACCTGCGGCGGCGCAGCTCACGGAGCTCCTTGTCGCCGGCCTTGCGGATGTCGTGCCCGTCGAGCAGCACCTCGCCGGCGGTGGGCTCGACCAGCCGGGTCAGGCAGCGCACGAGGGTCGACTTGCCGGAGCCGGAAAGACCCATGACGACGAAGACCTCGCCGCGCCGTACGGCGAACGAGGCGTCGCGCACGGCGGCGACGCAGCCCGTGCGCTCCTTGAGCTCGGCCCGGGAGAGCTCCGCGAGCGGCGTGCCCGCCACGCGGTCGGCCCGGGGACCGAAAACCTTCCACAGGCCGCGCACGTCGAGGATCACCGGCTCCTCGCTCGTGGAGGGCTGCGAGAGCTCGGTCGGCGACGTCGCGGTCATGGTCACCTCGCGGTTCGAGGAGTGGAGGCCGGTCAAGCCCTCCGGGTGTCACCACGGCAGAGACCTGCCGCGGACCTCTCCATAGGCATCCAGTTGCGTATCACGCACCAGAATGCTTAACGAGGAACAGAATCGACCCTGAGGTGAGCCCCGTCAAGGCTTGCCGTGTTTCCCCTATTGACCGAAACGCGCACGGCCGTACCACCCAAGACGTGAAGAAACCTCTGCGGCGGCGGCCACCACCTGGGCGGCAACGGCCGAGAGCCGCTCGGCGGTGAGCCGGAACGTGGGCCCCGAAGCGCTCAGCGAGGCCACCACCGTGCCGTCGGCGCCGAAGACCGGCGCGGCGACGGCTGTCAGGCCCACCTCAAGCTCGTCGACGGCCGTCGCGTACCCGCGGTCGAGCACGGCGTCGAGCTCCTCGCGCAGCCGGGCGGCGTCGGTGACGGTGCGCTCGGTGAAGCGCGTGAGCCGGCCCGCCGTCACCTCCTCGAACCGGCCGGTGGGAGCGTAGGCGAGCAGCACCTTGCCGTTGGAGGTGGCGTGCAGCGCGATGCGCCGGCCCGTCCAGTTGTGCGCCTGCAGCGCGGACGTGCCGGCCATCTGGTCGAGATAGAGCGCCTCGTCACGGTCGAGGATCGCGATGTTGACGGTCTCGCCGACCTCCGCCGCCAGCCGGGCGCCGACCGGGCGCCCCTCCCGCACGACGTCGAGCCTCGCGGTGGTCGCGCCCGCGAGGCGCACGACGCCGATGCCCAGGCGGTAGCGCCCGCGCTCGTCGTTCTGGTGGACCAGGTCGTGGTTCTCCAAGGTGGCGACGAGCCGGAACGCCGTCGAGCGATGGACTCCGAGCTCGGCGGCTATCTCGCTGACACCGAGCTCGCCGTGGCGCGCCAGCAGTTTGAGTACCGACAGCGCGCGGTCGACGGACTGCACGCCTGCGCTGTCACGCTCGCCCTCGTTGCCCATGACACAACCCTATTCAGAATGCGCACAGCCGTCTCGTCTACTCCGGCACCGCGGAAGTGGTGCCCGGGTGCCGGTAGAACTCGACGTACTCCGGCGGGAGAGGAGTGTTGCCCAGGATCAGGTCGGCGGACTTCTCGGCCACCATCATCACCGGCGCGTAGATGTTGCCGTTGGTGACGTACGGCATGACCGAGGCGTCGACCACGCGCAGCCCGTCCAGCCCGTGCACTCTCATGGTGGCCGGGTCGACCACGCTGCCCTCGCCGACCCCCATGCGTGCCGTGCAGGAGGGATGCAGGGCGGTCTCGCCGTCACGCGCCACCCAGTCGAGGATCTCCTGGTCGGTCTCGACCGACGGTCCCGGCGACAGCTCGCCCGCGTTGTAAGGATCCATCGCGCTCTGGTGGAGGATGTCGCGCGCGACGCGGATCGCCTCCACCCACTCCCGCCGGTCCTGGTCGGTGGACAGGTAGTTGAAGCGGAGCGCCGGATGCACCCGGGGATCGGTGCTCCGGATCTTCACCGAGCCCCGCGAGTCGGAGTACATGGGTCCGATGTGCACCTGGTAGCCGTGCCCGCCCGCCGGAGCCGAGCCGTCGTAGCGCACGGCCACCGGGAGGAAGTGGAACATCAGGTTGGGGTAGGCCACGTCCTCGTTGCTCCGGGTGAAGCCGCCCGCCTCGAAGTGGTTGGTGGCCCCCGGGCCCCTGCGCAGGAACAGCCACTGCGCCCCCACCCACGGGCGGTTGCGCCACTTCATCGCGGGCTGCATCGACACCGGCTGCTTGCAGCCGTACTGCACGTAGACCTCGAGGTGGTCCTGAAGGTTCTCCCCGACGCCCGGCAGGTCATGGACGGGCTGAACCCCGACGGCCTTCAACTCGGCGGCGTCGCCCACCCCGGAGAGCTGGAGGAGCTGCGGAGAGTTGATCGCGCCGCCGCACAGGACGACCTCGCCCGCCCGCACGGTCCGGCCGTTGTACTCGACGCCGACGGCGCGCTTCCCCTCGAAGAGGATCTTGGTCACGAAGGCCCGCGTCCTGATCTCCAGGTTGGGACGTCGCTTGACCGGGTGCAGGTACGCGCGGGCGGCGGACAGGCGGCGGCCCCGGCGGATGTTCCGGTCGAAGGCCGCGAAGCCCTCCTGGCGGAAGCCGTTCACGTCGTCGGTCAGGGGATACCCGGCCTGCTGCACGGCCTCGAAGAAGGCGCCGAACAGCGGGCCGGACGCGGGACCGCGCTCCAGGGTGAGAGGCCCGTCGTGCCCGCGGAAGCCGGTGCCGGGATCGGCCGTGCAGTTCTCCATCCGCTTGAAGTACGGCAGGCAGTGCGCGTAGTCCCAGGACTCCATGCCCGGGTCGGCGCCCCAGCGCTCGTAGTCGAGCGGGTTGCCGCGCTGGAAGATCATGCCGTTGATGCTGCTCGACCCGCCCAGCACCTTGCCGCGGGCGTGGTAGATGCGCCGGCCGTTCATGTGCGGCTCGGGCTCGGACTCGTACTTCCAGTCGTAGAACCGGCTGCCGATGGGGAACATCAGCGCGGCGGGCATGTGGATGAAGACGTCCCAGGGGAAGTCCGAGCGGCCGGCCTCCAGGACCAGCACCCGGACGGAAGGATCGGCGGACAGTCGGTTCGCCAGAGCGCTCCCGGCCGACCCACCGCCGACGATGACGAAGTCGTACATATCTGTCTCGTCTCGCTCGTGTTCCGCCATGCGGTCATTCGTTGGTAGCGATTGACGCACACCGTTGCGGTATCCGCAACCATCCGGAACCGGCCGGGCAAATGGACGCCGTCACAGCGCACCGCCTACAGTCCCCAGCTATGGGCAACGATTCCTCGGCCGGCGTGCAGTCGGTCGACCGGGCCATCAGCGTGCTGGAGATCCTCTCCCAGCGCGGCGAGGCCGGTGTCAGCGAGATCGCGGCGGAGATCGGCGTCCACAAGTCGACGGCCTTCCGGCTTCTCGGCGCCCTGGAGGCCAGGAGCCTGGTCGAGCAGGCGGAGGACCGCGGGAAGTACCGGCTCAGCTTCGGCGTCATCCGCCTCGCGGGCGGCGTCGCCTCCCGCCTCGACCTCACCCAGCAGGGCAGGCCCGTCTGCCGCCGCCTGGCCGAGGAGATCGGCGAGACCGTCAACATCGCCGTCGTGCGCTCCCACTACGCCGTCAACCTCGACCAGGTGCGCGGCCCGTCGGCGGTCACCGCGCACAACTGGGTCGGGCAGCTCACCCCGCTCCACGCCACCTCCAGCGGCAAGATCCTTCTGGCCCACCTCGACGACCGGCATCGTGACCAGTTGCTGTCCGCCGCCGGCCTTCCGCGCTTCACTCCCGGCACCATCACCTCGGCGGCCGAGCTGCTGCCCCAGCTCGACGAGGCCAGGGAGCGGGGGTACGCCGTGACCCTCGAGGAGTACGAAGTCGGGCTCAACGCCATGGCCGCCGCCATCCGCTCCTACGACGGCGAGGTCGTGGCGGCCGTCAGCGCCTCCGGGCCGGCCTACCGCTTCAGCGCGGAGCGCATGCACCAGCTCGCCCCCGTCCTGATGGGCGGCGCGGCCGACATCGGCCACCGCCTCGGCTTCGCCGGGTGAGCCCGGTCCGGCCGAGCGCCCGGTACGCCCGCCGGACCGGGCTCCAAGGGTCAGCCGGTCAGCGCGTCAGGCCGAGCCGGCCGGCGACCCAGTCGTGGAAGATCGCGATGTGGTGCTCGCTGGGCACCAGCACTCCGCCGTTCGCGTACGCACGGGAGCTCATGCCCGGCTGGCACCGCTCACACGCGTCGAAGTCCTGCTCGTTGACCTTGTGGAAGAGCTCGACGGACGGGCCGAGGTCCCTGCCGCTCTCCACGACCTCCGGCAGGAACAGCCAGTCGCACTCGACCACCGTACGGTCGGCCGCCAGGGGGAACATCCGGTGCACGATGGCATGGTCGGGCACGAGGTTGACGAAGACCTGCGGCTTGATGGTGATGGCGTAGTAGCGGCGGTCCTGGTCCTCGGTGACGCCCGGGATGCGGTCGACGCCGGGTGAGCCGTCGACCGTGAAGCCCTGGATGCCCGCGCCGAACTCGGCGCCGTGCCCGATGAAGTACTGCGCGGCGTACCCGTCGGCGAACTCCGGAAGCACCTCGGTCAGCTCGGG
Organism: Sphaerisporangium flaviroseum; assembly: GCF_039537005.1. Taxonomy (NCBI): domain Bacteria; kingdom Bacillati; phylum Actinomycetota; class Actinomycetes; order Streptosporangiales; family Streptosporangiaceae; genus Sphaerisporangium; species Sphaerisporangium flaviroseum. Next base: position 137,174 of record NZ_BAAAZR010000001.1, read on the forward strand.
GTGGATCGTCGCGCAGTGGTAGCACTCCATGAAGTTCTCGACGATCAACTTCCAGTTGGCCTTGACGTCGTAGACGATCCTGCGTCCGACCTTGAGGTTCTCGACGCCGTAGTTCTCGATCGAGGTGAGGTCGCCCAGACGGGTCACGACCGCGCCGAGCACGTCCTCCTCGAAGGACGGAGGCTCGTCGGCCAGGCACACCCAGACGTACCCCAGCCACTCACGCACGTGCACCTTCACCAGGCCGTACGCGACCCGGTCGATGTCGGGCATCTTGGTGAGGTTCGGCGCCGCGATCAGCTTGCCTTCGAGGTCGTACGTCCAGGCGTGGTAGGCGCACTGGAAGGCCCGCCGCACCTCGCCCGACTCCTCCGCGCACAGGCGTGCGCCGCGGTGCCGGCAGACGTTCAGGAACGCGCGGATCGAGCCGTCCTTGGCGCGGCTGACGATGACGCTCTCGCGCCCGACCTGGACGGTGCGGAACGCGCCCGGCTTGCCGAGATCATCGGACCTGACCGCGCAGAACCACATCTCCTCGAAGATCCGCTGCTGTTCGAGGGCGAAGATGTTCTCGTCGGTGTAGAGGCCGCCGGCAAGGGTGGCGAGCAGGCTCGACGTGCTCATGATTCGTTCCCGGCTCGTCCCGCCGCGAGGCCCGGCGGCAGGTTGGGGGCGGCGTCGGACGGCACCACGTAGATCATCCCGTCCTCCACCACGACGCCGTGGGTGCGCACGGCGAGCTTGGCCGGCGGGGAGTCCACCCGGCCGGTCCGCAGGTCGAAGCGGCTGGAGTGCAGCGGACACTCGATCTCGCAGCCCTCCAGCCATCCGTCCGACAACGAGGCGTCCTGGTGCGTGCAGGTGTCGTCGACGGCGAAGACCTCGCCGTCGTCGGTGTGGAAGACGGCCACGGGCGGATCGATGTCGAGCCGGTAGGCCTCGCCTCGCGGCAGAGCCGCGAGAGGACACGCTGGGATCACGCGGCTACCCCTCAGTTGTGAGTGGCGGAACAGTAATCGCTATGCGCAACAGATTGCGTCCCAGGTGAGGTGGCTGTCAATACACCGGGTAGGCGTGTGCCAGGGAGGCACTCTGGGCCCGGCCTTTCTCCGAGGCCAGCTTCCTGTTACCTGGACCGGTCCCGGCGCACGCCTGGGATCTTCCCGAGCACGGACCCCCATCCGGAAAGATGTCCGCCATGCGGCTTGAATGGCCCCCCTGGGGATATGTCGTCTTAGCTACACTTTTGTCGCTGCCTGTCGCTCTCTTCGGGGCACACCTCTTAGCCGGGCGGCGTGACAGGCGGGGACATCCGCGGCCGGTCCGTACGGCTTACGCCGATGTTCTCATCGTCGCCGGCACCTTTCCCTGGCTCTGGATGATCCTCACGCCGGGAGCCGCCTCGGGCGTCAGCCTCGTGCCGCTACGCGATCTCGCGGAGCTGGCGAACGGTCGATTCGGAACGGCGTTCGTGCAGGTCGTAGGCAACCTTCTGGTGTTCGCCGCGCTCGGCGCGCTCCTCCCTCTCCGCTCGCCGCACTTCACCCGCCTCTGGCGCGTCGCCCTCCTCGCCGCGGCCCTGTCGATCACGGTGGAGGCGCTGCAGTACGGCCTGCGCCTCGGCCGCGTCTCGTCGATCGACGACGTTCTCCTCAACACCGTGGGAGCGGTACTGGCGAGCCTGGCCTCACGGCCGTGGCAGGCCGGTCCGCCACCGGTTGGGACCGGTCCACAATGACGGGGCACGAAAGGCCCCGAAGATCACCACACGGGCATGATTCGCACAAAAGAAGCACGGGACCATCCTGCGTATCTGTGCGATCGTGGACAAGGCGGGGCAAGTTCTCTGGAGACGCGGACCGCGTTGGTGACTGAGGGTGATAGAGCGTGATGGAATCCCCGGTACCTCACGAACCCCCGATCTATCGCCGTATCGCCGATCGCCTGCGCCAGGCGATCCTGGCAGGCGAGTTCCGGGATGGGGATCGACTGCCGGGCGAGAACGCCCTCATGAGCGAGTACGGCATCGCCCGCGCCACGGCGAGGCAGGCGCTGGCCGTCCTCATCAACGAGGGCGTCGCCGTGCCCCGGCGCGGGTCAGGGGTGTACGTACGGCAGTTCCGGCCGATCCGCAGGCACGGCTCCCGCCGCCTGTCTCGCGAGCAGTGGGGCACCGGCAGGGCCATCTGGGACTCCGACACGACCGGCCGGCCGTACGTGGTCGACGACCTCACGGTCACGCGGGAGACGGCCGGGGAGGACGCCGCCAGGGTGCTCGACTGCGTCGAGGTGTGGGTACGACGGCGCCGCTACTCGGTGGACGGGCGGCCGGTACAGCTCGCGGCCTCCCACTTTCCGGCCGAACTCGTCGCGGAGTCGCCGATCACCGTGCCGGACACCGGCCCGGGCGGCGTCTACGCCCGGCTTCGTGACCTCGGGCACCCTCCCGTGCACTTCACCGAGGAGGTGCGCGCCCGGATGCCCACGCCGGAGGAGACGGCCAAGCTCGGCCTGCCCGCCGGTACGCCGGTGATCGAGGTGTGCCGTTCGGCCTACGCCGCCGGGGGCAGGGCGGTCGAGCTCAACAAGATGATCATGGATGCCGCTTCGTATGTACTTCAGTACGACTTCGACGCCTGAGTCAAGGCACCGCGCCCGGCGTTAGGTTGACCTGTCCACCCCGAACATTGATTTCTCTAGAGATGTCCCTCACCGTGAGGGGGAACGGTACAAACCTGGCCCTACCGCGGGAAGGGTGGACGGGATGTCGTTTGACCGGCACCTCGCCGAAATCGCCCGGGAGTTTCCCGACTGGACAATCTGGCGGAGTGACGCCGGGCGGTGGTGGGCCACCCGCCACCACCTGCTCACCGAGCGGGAACGTGACGCGGGATGCGCGATGACGATCGACGCCGATGATCCGGACGGGCTGCGCGAGAGGCTGCTGGAGCAGCAGGAGTGCATGTCATCGATCGATCGCGAGACCTGAGCGCAGGCGAGGGCCGGCGACAGGAAAGCGGAAACCTCCGACCCGATCGGGGGCGGAGGTTTCCGCCAGGCGCCACGACGGTGAGCGCCTGAGATGCCAGGGCACTGATACCGGCTACTGCCGGTGAGCCGGACGCCCGTCTTGGTCAGAGGCCTCCATCAGCTGGACGTCGTGCTCCTCGAAAAAACCGCGGATACGCCCTTTCCCGGGCGCATCATGATCGTTCGCCTGGTGGGTGTCGTCGAGCCTGTGGACGTCGCCGCGCCCGCCGACCTCGACGGTGTCCTGCGCGGCCTCCGCGTCGTGCGGGTGGTGACCGATACGCAGGACATGCCCGGTGGCGTCCTGACCGTCGTCGTGCGTGCCGTACGGCAGGTGGACGTCGTTCGCCCCGTACGTGTCGTTGGCGTGAGCCACGTCGTCGAGGCGATGCACGTCGTTGGCCGCCTGAACGCCGCCGACATGGCCCACGTGGGCGGGCACGCTCGCCGGGCCGAACGTCTCGTCGTCCAGGTCGAAGGCGTCTCTGGGGTGAGCGTCCAGGTCGGCGGACCCGCCGTTCGCGGCGTCGCGGCCGGGGACGTCGGCGTTCGCGTCACGGTCGAGAACGTCCGCGTTCGCGTCACGGTCGGGAACCTCACCGCTCGGGGGCTCGTCGCCGAGCAGGTCGCCGTCCTTCGCGTCGCGGTCGGCGGCCTGGGGGTCGTCCTCGGAGTCGTCGAGCAGGACCCGTACCGACTCCAGTTCCTCGACGGCGGGCCCGTCCTCCCGGCCCGGGTCGTCGGCGGAGCCGGTGGCGGGCCGGGGAGGCAGCACGGTGGACTCGTCGATCAGCGGGCCCGCCTCGCCCTCGCGGCGCAGCAGGTCGGTCATCACCGAACCCATCTCACCGAGCCGGCGCATGACCTCGGTGTGGGTGTCGGTGAGGAAAGTCACACGCCGTCCGGTGTGCTCGTCGAGCGACTCCGCACGCTTCTGGGCGGCGGCCAGCGTGTCGCCGGCCTCGGCCCTCGCCGCCTTCAACGTCGCCTCGGCCTCGGCATTGGCGGACGCCAGGGTCGCCTCGGCCTGGGCGTTCGCATCGGCCACCAGCCGCTCGGCCTCGTGCTGGGCGGAGGTGAGGGCCCTGTCGGCCTCGGCGCGAGCGTTGCGCAGCGTCTCCTCCGACTCGGCACGCGCGGCGCCCAGGGTCTCCTCGGCATCGGAACCCGCCTGCGCCAGCAGACGCTCGGCGGCGTTCCTCGCCTCCTCGACCCCACGCTCGGCCTCGGTCTGGGCGGCGTTGAGGATGCGTTCGGACTCGGCCGCCGCCTCCTCGCGCACCTTGGCCGCGTCGGCGGCGGCGGCCTCGCGCTTGGAGATCGCCTCCTCCTCGGCCAGCTTGAGAATCTGGCTCAGCCGCTGGCCGAGCTCGTCGTAGTCCTGAGGGGCCTCGGCCAGGCGGCGGCGGGCATCCGCGAGCTCGATGCGGCCCTGCTCGGCCTGATCGATGGCCCGCGCCAGCCGTTCCTCTAGGTCACGGATCTGGTTACGAGTTCGGACCATGTGATCGTGGACCTGGCGGCGGCTATATCCACGCATCACGACCTCGAAGCCGAGGTCCTCCTGCATCATGTCGGGAAAGCTGTCGTGCTGGTTCGTCATGGCTGAGCCCTGGGGGTCTTGAATCGAGTGGGGATCGTGCTTGGGGGAACAACACGTCAGGACACGACTTTCCTGCCATCTGCCCAAGTCCGCAACCCGAACGCCTGACCTCTTCCGGTCGAATGAGTGCCTTACAGCAGTAAGGCCGGGAATCCGGCGGAGGGTCGCATGAGATCATCAATGTCATGAGCGAGCCGGCTTTCCCGGGCCCGGAGGCGTTTCCGGCCTCGGCGTACGTCGCGGCCCTCGACGAGGGCGTGCCGTCCATCCATCCCGAAGCCTATGTGGCGCCGACCGCCGTCGTCGTGGGCCGGGTGCGGCTGGCACGGGGCGTGAGCGTCTGGTACGGCGCGGTGCTGCGCGGCGACGACGAGGTGATCGAGGCCGGCGACGACTGCAACATCCAGGATCTGTGCTGCCTGCACTCCGACCCCGGCCTGCCCGCCGTGCTGGAGAGCCGGGTGAGCCTCGGCCACCGCGCCGTGGTGCACGGCGCGCGCGTGGAGAGCGGGGCCCTGGTCGGCATCGGCGCCGTGGTGCTGAACGGCGCGACGATCGGCGCGGGCTCCCTGGTCGCGGCCGGATGCGTGGTGACCCCGGGTAAGAAGATCCCCGCTGGGGTGCTGGTCGCCGGTGTCCCCGGCACGATCGTGCGCGAGCTCACCGACCACGACCGGGCCACGTTCGCCCGTACACCGGACAACTACCTGGCGAAGGCCGCGCGGCACCGCGCCGCCCGGCCGCTGCCGCCCGCGCCAGGATTATGAGACGGGGCGCCCGGCGGAGGAAACGGATCCGGCCCCTTGCCGTAGCCCCCCAGTAGCATGGCGGCCGTGCAGTGGGATCCATTCGACGCGATCGAGCGGGACGTCCGCGACATGGTCGCGGACCCGCGCTGGGCCGATGTCCCCGCTGCCACCCAGGCCCAGGCGATGGCGGCCCGCCTGCTGCTCACCCCGGACGGCGGCTGCTGGCTGTTCGGCTCGTACGCCCGCTGGTACCGCCACGACAAGGTTGAGGGCGAGTGGCACCTGTCGGCGCCTCCCGCCGATGCCCGCGCCCGGGCGGTCGCGCGGCCCATCCATCCGGCGCCGCCGGTCCCCCTCCACCTCCTGCCGTGCGCCGCCGACTTCGCCTTCGACCGCGGGTCCACGCAGGCGTTCGTCGGGCCGGACGTCCCCCCTCACATCACCGAGCGGATACGCGCGCTGCTCGACGCCCACCAGGGGCCACGGGCGGAGTTCCCGTTCGTGACGGGGCCGCTCCGCGCGGTGTTCTACGCGGACGTCCCCGCCTCGGTGGCCGCAGTGTGGGGCACCGTCATGTGGTGCGCCTACGCCCCGGCCTTCGACGGCAACGAGGTGCTGCTCTCCATGTTCGGAGAGTTCCTCGCGCGGCCGTTGCCCGGGGACGACTGGGTGCGGTGGCTGCCTCCCATGCCGCTGAACGCGCTGGTCGCGCTCTACGCCGATCTGCTGAGAGGGGAGGCGCGGGGCTCCGCGTCGCGGCTCGCCGCGCTGGTCGGCGACACGGCACGCGTCCTGCTGGACGATTCCCGGTTCCGGCCCCGCGCCGCCGCCCTGCTCGCGATGGTGGAGCCCCTGCGGGACCAGCCGTGGCCGGACCACCCGGACCAGGACGCCGCGGCGATCCGCGCGGCCTGGCTCGCGCGCTGCCCGGCCGATCTCCGGGGGGCGATCCTCGTCGAGACCTCGCCCGGTGAGCATTTCCGGCACTCGCTGTACGACATGGTGCGGGCCCTGTCGTTCGTGTGCGCCCATGGCGCCGACCCCCGGGCGGTGGCCGCGTCGCTGCTGGCCGCCGACGTCCAGGCCGTGGCGCCCGGGGTCGCGGCGCGGCTGTACCCGTGGCTGGACGCCCAGTTGCGGCAGACGTACTACGTGACCCTCGCCGAGCCCCAGCACCCGCTGCGTGGCTGCTGGCCCCGGGCAGGCGAGCCGCCGGAGGCGCTCCGGCCGCCCGACCGGGCGTCGGCGGCGGCTCTGCTGGGGGCGGGGTACGCGACGGGTCTCGCGTGGTGCCGGCTGACGGGGACGATGCCTCCCCCGCGGGGCTTCCCCACGTCCGCGGCGACGGTCAGCTGCCTGATCCACGAGCGCGACGATCCGTTGCCTGGAGTCCCAGGAACATCATCGGAATGGATTCGTCACACGTGACCGCAGTGCCATGATCTAAACGGTTTATCTGGTTATTAGATACTTACTTCGCGTATATCATTCCCCGTCCAGCCATATGGGGATTTGGCTGAATTGTGATCTCGGATCCGGGAAATGGTTCCACGGGAACACGGGTTGCCGTGGCGAATGGTCCCGATGGGCCATGTCGTCGAAAGCCACCCGGTCGTAACCTCGAAGTGGGTGTGGGCTGCGGAAGGAAGGACGACGCGGTGGGGCACGACTACCTGGACTCACGGGTCCATGACCGTGTCGCGTTGGACGAGATCGCGCTCTACGCGGAGGTGCTCAGCGCCGTCGCCGTCAGCGAGCGACAGCTGACCTTGGATGAGCTCGACAACGCGCTCGGATTGCGGACTTCGGTGAGCCGCTGAAGGATCTCGCAGAACTGGTCCCGGACTCCTCGGGGGTTCGGGACGGTTTTGTGAAAGCCACCGCCCGTGGACTAGTCCGGCCGGGCCGGTGAACCCCCCGGAAACCGCTACGAGCGCACTAGCCTCGCTATCGCCGCCGAGGCCTCCTTGACCTTCTCCTCCGCCTCCGGACCCCCCGCGTTGATCGCATCCGTCACGCAGTGACCGATGTGGTCCTCCAGGAGACCCAGTGCCACGGCCTGCAGGGCACGCGTGGCGGCCGACACCTGGGTGAGGACATCGATGCAGTAGGCATCTTCCTCGACCATGCGCTGCAACCCGCGGATCTGCCCCTCGATCCGCCGAAGCCTGGTTAGATAGGCCTGCTTGTCACCGCTGTACCCATGCATAATGTCTACGATACCTCTTCAGGGTATCCCTGACCGAACCTCGCGCGTCAGGCGCGCAGGCTCTCGACCAGCGTCTCCCAGCGGGCCGCCACGGCCGGCGCGGAATGGATCGCGGCCGACTCCAGCGCGCCGGCCGCCAGCACCATGCGGCGGCGCTCGTCGTCGATCAGCCCGAGCAGCGCCGAGGCGAACGCCTCGATCTCCCCCTCGCCCCGCGCGACCAGCACGCTGTCGTGTCCCGCCGTCACGAACTCCCCCGGCCCGCGCGCGCCCTCGAACCCCACCACCGGGACGCCGCACCCGAGCGCCTCGATCACCGTCATGCCCGGCGTCTCGGTGTGCGAGGTGACGGCCACCAGCGACGCCTTGGCGAACTCCCCCTGCAGGTCGGGTGTGGTGCCCATGAAGTACACGTTGTTGTGGAGGCTCAACTGGCCGACCAGCCCCCGCAAGCGCTTCTCCTCGGGGCCGCCGCCGTACAGGCGCAGCCGCCAGTCGGGCCGCTTGTCTGCCACGACGGCGAACGCCCGGATGAGCTGGTCGAAGGCCTTGCCGGGCAGCCACCTGCCGCCGGCGGAGACGATGCGGTTGTCCATGCGCGAGCGCGGCCACGGCTCCCGGGGAAGGGCGTCGGGGATGATCTGTACCGCCGGCCCGCTCGTACCGTCGAGGAGCCGGGTGAACTCCTCCTTGGTCGTCTCCGTGGAGGTGACGACCGCGTCGAGCTTGGGGTAGAAGCGGCGGATGGGCGCCGGCACCGCCGGGCGGCTCCAGTCGCGCGCGATGCGCACGGTCTCGCGGGGGACGTGCCGGGCGGCCTGGACGCTGAGCCCGGGCCGGGTGGTGACGAGCACATCGCAGCGCAGCCCCCGAAGGGTGCGCCACAGCGCCACCTCGGTGCGCATCTGACCGCCGGGCAGCAGATGGCGGACACCGGGCCTGGCGTCGATCAGCCAGCGCAGGGAGATCTGCGGGTCCACGGGGAAGAACGGGGTCTCGCGTACCCTCCGGACGCTGACGATCTCCACCTCGTGCCGTGACGCGAGCTCGGTGGCGAGGTTCAGCACCGCGCGGGTGTCGCCGCGCATGCCGTACGCCGAGGGCACGAGAAAGCAGATCCTCATCCGCCCACCTCGAGACGGAGCTCGTCGTCCACGGTGTAGCAGGGGCGGACCGGGACGCCGTCGACCCTGGTGTCGGGGTAGTGCACGCGCCGCCGCTTGCCGTCGACGTCGTCGATCCGCGCTCCCAGAGGCAACGGCACGTCGAGCCCGTCCACCTCCAGGGACGGTTCCCACAGCCCTTCGTACTCCGGCGTCGCGGCGATCACGTCGCAGAGCGACAGCGCGGCGTGGAAGCGCACGCCCTTGACGGTCGCGGCGGCGGTCACCGACGTCTCCGGCCCGGCCGTACGGCGCAGGGCGAGGCGGGCGGCGTGGTGGGAGTCGTCGTCGTCGAAGCCGGTGTAGGCCAGCAGCCCCGTGACCTCGAAACGGCCCTCGCGGAACCACACGGCCCGGACGTCGGCCACCGGCTCGGCATCAGCGATCTTGACGGCGAGGAAGCCGTTCAGCGTGCGATAGGCCCGGTAGGCGAGGGTGCGCTGGCTGAGCGCGTAGGCGTCGAGCCGGTCGAGGGAGAAGCCCGGGTCGGCGCACTGGATGCGGGTGCGGGCGCTCTGCGGATCCTCGCCGTGCTGGAGGTAGGTGTCCCAGCGGCCCGGGGTGAGCCCGAGCCCCACCAGCGACACCGCGACCGAGGCGTCGCGCACCTCGGCTCCTGAGGTGCCCAGCACCACTTTCGCCTCGACGCCGGAACCCCGCTGACGCAGGATCAGCCGCGTGCCCTCCGCCAGCGGCTCCTCGATGGCAAGGCGCAGCGAGAGGACATCGGCCAAGGTGACCTCGGCATCGGTAACGACAACGCGCACCGGCGCCCCCTCCCCGTCGAATGAGCCGCGCGACGTTGAGGTTACCGTGATTTTCCTGTTATGTGGAGAAAGGTTTTTCGGGCCTTTCTTATCGCCCCCACGACCGGACCGCCACGGTCCGCCGGCCTCGCCGCCGGGCGGACGTGCCGGCGGTCTCCGTACGGACGCCGGCACGCCCTTCGCTCATGCGGTCAGGCCTTGACGGGCAGGCCCTTCACCGAGGTGATCAGGAGCTGGGCCACGTCCACGACCTCCAGCGACTCCTTCGCCTGCCCGTTGTTCTTCTTCTCGTTGATCGCGTCGCCCAGCATGACCAGGCAGAAGGGGCAGGCGGTGGAGACCCTGTCCGGATCGGTGGTCAGCGCCTCGTCGACCCGCTCGGTGTTGATGCGCTTGCCGATGCGCTCTTCCATCCACATGCGTGCGCCGCCCGCGCCGCAGCAGAAGCCGCGGTCCTTGCAGCGGTGCATCTCCTGGGTCTGCACCCCCGGCACCTTGGCCATGATGTCGCGCGGCTCGGCGTACACCTTGTTGTGGCGTCCGAGGAAGCACGGGTCGTGGTAGGTGATCTTCTCCTCGATCGGGGTGATCGGGGTGAGCTTGCCCTCCTCGACGAGCTTGTCCAGCAACTGGGTGTGGTGCACGACCTCGAACATGCCGCCGAGCTGGGGATACTCGTTGGCGAGGGTGTTGAAGCAGTGGGGGCAGGTGGCCACGATCTTCTTGATCCCGGCCTCGTTCAACGTCTCGATGTTCTGCTGGGCGAGCATGTTGAACACGAACTCCATGCCCAGGCGGCGTGCCGGGTCACCCGAGCAGGCCTCCATCGGGCCGAGCACCCCGAACTTGACGCCGGCGATGTGGAGAAGCTCGGCGACCGCCTTGGTGGTCTTCTTGGCCCGGTCCTCCAGGGCGCCGGCGCAGCCCACCCAGAAGAGGTACTCGAGATCGTCGGGGGCCTTCTCGTCGATGACCAGGACGTCGATCGGGTCGACCTCGCGCGAGGCGAGCTCCTCGATCCACTCGGCCCGCTTCATCTCGGACACACCCCACGGGTTGCCCTTGTTCTCGAGGTTCTTGAGCATGACGCCCGCCTCGGACGGGAAGTTCGACTCGATCATGACCTGGTAGCGGCGCATGTCGATGATGTGGTCGATGTGCTCGATGTCGACCGGGCACTGCTCCACGCACGCCCCGCAGTTGGTGCAGGACCACAGCACGTCGGGGTGGATGACGCCGTCCTCGCCGACCAGCGGCTTGCCGGCCAGCGCAAGGACGTCCTCGGGGAGGTTGGCCCGCTCCTCCTCGCTCGCCAGCAGGTAGGGCGCGATCGCGAAGGCGTGGTCGCGCTGGTCGAGGATGAGCATCTTCGGCGACAGCGGCTTGTCGGTGTTCCAGGCCGGGCACTGCGACTGGCACCGGCCGCACTCGGTGCAGGTGTAGAAGTCGAGGAAGCCCTTCCAGGTCGTGTCCTCGATCTTGCCGCGGCCGAAGACGTCGGTGTCGGGGTCGGCCTCCTCGAAGTCGAGCGCCTTGCCGTTGCTGCGCATCTCGGGCACCGCGCCGAGGCCGTCGGGACGGCGGGAGAACATGACGTTCAGCGGGGCGGTGAAGATGTGCAGGTGCTTGGAGTTCACCACGATCACGAGGAACACCAGCATGACGCCGATGTGCAGGAGCAGGCCCACCTTCTCCAGCGCCTCGTTGGCGGACGGGCCAAGGGGGCGGAGCAGCGCGGCGACGGCCTCGGAGCCGAACGCCCCTGAGCGGTAGGGGAAGTTCCCGGTGTTGATCGCCGCACCGCGGAACAGGAACAGCGACCAGATCACGTTGAAGATCATGAACAGGATCAGCCAGGCGCCACCCAGGTGGGAGCCTGAGAAGCGGGAGTCGCGCCCGAGCTTCTTCGGCGAGTTGCGGACGCGGATGACCGCGAACGCCCCCAGCGCGAGAACGCACGCGACGGCGATGAAGTCCTGAAGGAAGCCGAGGACGGGCCAGGTGCCGACGAGCGGAATATGGAAGTCGGGTTCGCCGGTGATCGCCCCCTGGAGCAGCGCGCCGTACGCCTCCAGGTACACCGTCGCCAGGATCACGAAGGCCCAGAACACCAGGAAGTGCGCGATGCCTGAGGGGGTCCACTTCAGCAGCTTCTTCTGCGCGAACACCTCGACGAGTTGAGCCTTGAGCTCGGCGCCGATGTTCTCCTTCGCGTACTGCACCCGCTCGGGGGCGGGCTGGCCGCTGGTCGCCAGGCTGTGCAGCCAGAGCACGCGGCGACCTGCCAGCGTGACCGCCACGGCGGTCATCACCAGCCCGATGATCGCTACAAGGAGCACGGGTCCTCCAAACTATGGCGTTGGCTGCCCAGCGTGTATACACCGGTCATCCACGGTGACGGTGAGACCACTCCGCATAGTACCCGCCGGTAACTTACCGGCGTACGCGGGATGGCCGTCAATGGTGTGAAAGATGCTAGAACAATGCTCTGGCAAAAGCTCGCTCTAGGGTTCGATCAGTCGCCACCCAGATACCGCTGGATCGTGGGGGCCACGATCTGCACCAGTTCCTCGACCTCGATGGACGCCAGCGGCTCCAACCGGAGGACATACCGCATGAGGATCACGCCAAACACCTGCGCGAACGCGACCTCCATGTTGACCGGCGGGATGCCCAGGGCCTCCACCACACGGTTCAGCACCGCCGCAGTGAGGAACTCGCGGATCATGACCACGACCTGTTCGTTGGTCATCGCGCTGCGCATCAGGGCAATGACCGGCTCGCGGGCCTCGGGGTCCGCCGTCATGGTCAGGACGAACCGTACGAGACGCTCACCGACCTCCTCACGCGGCCCCGCGAGGATCAGGGGCACCACCTTGGCCGGCTCGACCGGCAGTTGCAGCGCCGCGACGAAGATGCCGTCCTTGGTGTCGAAGTAGTGGTGCACGAGGGCCGGATCGACCCCGGCCTCCCGGGCGATGCCCCGGATCGTGGCCTTGTCGAAGCCCTTCTCCGAAAAGATCTTCCGAGCCGCGATGATGATCTCGCCACGCGTGTCGGCCGACCCCGGCCGCCGGCCGGGACGCCGTTTCGCGGTGGACAGCCCGCCGACGCCCTTGCCCGATTCGCCGGCCGTGCTCATGCCTCCGCCTTCCGGGCCATCGCGAGGTAGACGCGCATCGGCACCGTGAGCGCGCCGTCGGCGAAGACCTTCAGCAACTCGACGCGCTCGCGCCTCACCAGCCGGTCCACCACATCGTCGCCGAGTGCGGCCACGAAGGAATGGGACCGCATGTCGAGCAGGAAGTCCTCGACGCTCACGTTACGTCTCCAGCGGATCCACGCCTCCTGGACGTCCAGCCCCGCACGTGTCATCACCGCCGCGACCGGAGGGACGCTCCAGTCGGGCAGCGCCGGGCCCGAGTAACCGGGACAGCTCTCCGCCAGCCGCACCTCGTAGGCCACCAGCCAGTCGGCGGCGGACGCGCTGGTCTCCAGGTCGACGCTGTTCCACCAGGCCGCCACGGCGCCGCCTGGGCGCAGCACCCGCAGCGCCTCGCCGATCGACTCCTCCGGACGCAGCCAGTGCCACGCCTGCGCGTAGCAGACCAGGTCGGCGGCGCCGGAGCGGAGCGGGAGCGCGTTGCCGTCCCCCACGACCACGTGCGGAGAGTCCGTACGGGCCACCAGGCGGGCGAGCATACGCACGCCGGGATCCACCGCGACGACCCGCGCGCCCCTGGCGAGCAGGCCACGCGTCGAGATACCCGTGCCCGCGCCCACGTCGGCCACCGTCGCGCCGGTCAGCGAGACGGAGGAGAGCCGGGCCAGGGCCTCGTAGAGACCGTCGGGGTATCCCGGCCTGGCCGCGTCGTAGGCCTCGGCGACCCGGTCGAACACCTCGTGGCTCATGTCGTCGATCGGATCATGTCGTCGAGGAGGCGGCGAAATGCAGGCGGGCGTACGCCAGGCCCTCGGCCAGGTCGTCGATGCGCTCGGTGCGCCCGGTGGCCTTGCGCGTGTTGATCTCCAGCACGATCAGCCCGCCGTATCCGGCGGTCGCCAGCCGCTCGAGTATGCGCGCGCACGGCTGGTTCCCCCGGCCGGGCACCAGGTGCTCGTCCTTGTTGGTGGTGCCGACGCCGTCGGCGAGGTGCAGGTGGGCGAGCCGGTCGCCGAGCTTCTCCGCCATCTCCAGCGCGTCGGAGCCGGAAACGGCGGTGTGCGACAGGTCGAGGGTGACCTGGGGGAAATCCTGGTCGACCGGGTCCCACCCGGGGGCGTACGGCACGACCTCGGCGCCCCGGGCGCGCAGCGGGAACATGTTCTCCACCGCGAAGATCACGTCGGTCTCGTCGCGCATGCGGGCGAGGCCGATCTCGAAGTCACGGGCATAGTCGCGTTGCCAGCGGAACGGCGGGTGGACGACCACGGTGCGCGCGCCCAGCCGCTCGGCGGCCTTCTGCGCCTTGACCAGCTTGGCCCAGGGGTCGCGGCCCCACACACGCTGGGTGACGAGGAGGCAGGGAGCGTGCACGGCCAGCACCGGGATCTGGTAGTGGCCGGCAAGACGTTCGAGCACGTCGATGTCCTGGCTCACCGGATCGGCGCCCACCATGACCTCGACACCGTCGTAGCCCAGGCGCGCGGCCAGCTCGAAGGCGTCTGGAGTGCGCTCGGGATACACCGACGCGGTGGACAATGCGATCTTGGCGTTCGGCACTCGGATGACGTCGGTCACAACTGCCAGCCTAAGCCGGGTCACGGCCAGGTGGCGCTCCGCAACCCGGATGCGACGAAGATGGCGAGTGCCCGGGCCGGTGTTCCGGCTGCTCTAGCGTGTCTTCCATGGCACGGATCGTGGACGGGGCCATTCCCAGTCCGAACATCTGGAACTCACCCCGGACCTACGAGCTGGAGAACCGGGCCGTCGACCCCGAAGGCGTCGTGGACGCGGCCATGGCCGCCATCCGGCCCTGGACGGGGGGCGTCGTCCTCGACATCGGCTGTGGCACCGGCTTCCACCTGCCGGTCTTCGCCGCCACCGCGGCCAAGGTCATCGGCGTCGAGCCGCACTCCGGCCTGGCCAAGCTCGCCGCCGAACGCTGTCGCGGGCTTGCCCACGTCTCGGTCCACACGGCCACCGCACAGGCTCTGCCCGTTCCCGGCTCCTCCATCGACGTCGCGGTGGCCCGGTGGGCGTACTTCTTCGGCCCCGGCTGCGAGCCGGGCCTGAGCGAGCTGTCCCGGGTCGTCCGACGAGGCGGCGCCGCCTTCGTCGTGGACCTCGACGCGACCCGTGGCGACTTCGGCGGCTGGTTCAGCCGCACGGTCCCCACGTACTCGGCGAGGGCCGTGGAGGCGTTCTGGTCGCGCCAGGGGTGGCAGCGCCGGGAGCTCGACCTCCGGATGGCCTTCTCGTCGCGGGCCGATCTGGAGGCGGTGCTGCGCATCGAGTTCGCCCCGGCCGTGGCCGAGGAGGCGATCGCCCGGACGCCGGGCCTTGAGCTCCACTATCCCAACGTCCTGCGCTGGCGCCACTTCTGACCCATCGGAACCTCCGGGACGCGCGGGCTTGACTTTGACGTTGACGTCAAGGATTAGCGTGAGCGCGGAGCAGGGAGGGCCGATGCGGATCGGAGAGCTGGCGAGGCGGGCGGGGGTGAGCACCCGGGCGCTTCGCTACTACGAGCAGCAGGGGTTGCTCCCGGCCCGGCGGTCGACCAACGGCTACCGGGAGTACGACGAGTCCGACCTGAAGCTCGTCTCCGAGATCCGCTCTTTGATCACGGTGGGCTTCACGCTGGAGGACGCCCGGCCTTTCGTGGAGTGTCTCCGGGCCGGGAACGACGCCGGAAGCGCCTGCCCCGAATCGGTGGAGGTCTACCGGCGCAAGCTCGCCGAGATCGACGAGCAGATCCACACCCTGCTCGGCCGCCGGGCCGAGGTCGCGGCGCAGCTCGCCGACGCGTGCCCGGGATGTGCGCTCAGAACTGGAGGAACGAAATGATCATCCTGACCGACGAGAACTTCACCGAGCAGGTGCTGAAGAGTGACAAGCCGGTCCTGGTGGACTTCTGGACCGAGTGGTGCCCCCCTTGCCGCATGGTCGCGCCGATCCTCGAGGAGATCGCGAGCGAGTACGGCGAGCGCCTGACCGTCGCCAAGCTGAACGCCGAGGACTACCCCGAGCTCGCCAGCAGGTACGGAGTGATGGGCTACCCCACGCTGAACCTGTACCGGGACGGTGAGGTCGTCCGTCAGGTCATCGGCGCCAAGCCCAAGCGCCTGCTCCTCGCCGACCTGGAAGGCCAGTTCTGACAGCGGTGGTCCGACGCCGCCCGGGAGCACGGCGGACACGGACGGGAACGGCCGGTGAAGTTTGTCGGCCCGGGCCGATAGCGTGCCCCGCATGACCAAGACGCAGAAGCTCGGTTATCGCTGTGCCGAGTGCGGGTGGCGGGCCGCCAAGTGGGTGGGCCGCTGCGGCGAGTGCCAGGCGTGGGGCACGGTCGACGAAGAGGGCGCCCGCGCCGGGGTCCATGTGGTCCAGGGCGGCGCGGTGTCCGGGCCCGCGCTGCCGATCGGGCAGGTCAAAGCCGAGTTCGCCCAGGCACGCCCCACCGGCGTCGGCGAGCTCGACCGCGTGCTCGGCGGCGGCCTGGTGGCCGGCGCCGTCGTCCTGCTGGCGGGTGAGCCCGGCATCGGCAAGTCCACGCTCCTGCTGGAGGCCGCCGCCAGCATCGCCCGCCACGACACCGTGCTCTACGTCACGGGCGAGGAGTCGGCCGCCCAGGTGCGCATGCGCGCCGACCGCATCGGCGCCATCCAGGACCAGCTCTACCTGGCGGCAGAGACCGACCTTGGCGCGCTGGTCAGCCACGTCGAGAAGATCCAGCCCCGGCTCCTCATCGTCGACTCGGTCCAGACCATCGGCTCCGCCAACGCCACGGGGGTGCCGGGCGGCGTCACGCAGGTGCGCGAGGTCACGGGCAACCTGGTCCGGCTGGCCAAGGAGCGGGGCATGTCCACCGTGCTCGTCGGCCACGTGACCAAGGACGGCACGATCGCCGGCCCCCGCGTCCTCGAGCACCTCGTCGATGTGGTCCTGCACTTCGAGGGCGACCGCCACTCCCGGCTGCGCATGGTCAGATCCATCAAGAACCGCTTCGGCCCCACCGAGGAGGTCGGCTGCTTCGACCTCAACGAGCGGGGCATCCAGGGGCTGCCCGACCCGAGCGGGCTGTTCGTGTCGCGCCGCTCGGAGCCCGTTCCCGGCACGTGCGTCACCGTCACGGTCGAGGGCACGCGTCCCCTTCCCGCCGAGGTGCAGGCGCTCGTCGGCCCCACCGAGGCCCAGCAGCCGCGCCGGTCCTCCTCCGGCCTCGATCCCTTCCGCGTGACGATGATCCTCGCGGTGCTGGAGCGGCGGTTGAACGCCCGCTTGAGCGGGTGCGACGTCTTCACCGCCACCGTGGGCGGCATCCGGCTCAACGACCCCGCCGTCGACCTCGCGGTGATGCTCGCCGTGGCCAGCGCGGCGGGCGACCGGCCGCTGCCGCCGGGCCTGGTGGTGCTCGGCGAGGTGGGCCTGGCCGGAGAGCTTCGCCCGGTCAGGGACATCCGGCGGCGCGTGGCCGAGGCGTCCCGGCTGGGCTTCACCCACGCGCTGGTGCCGGCCGGCTCCCTCGACCAGGACCCCGCCGCGCTGCCGGGCGGCGACGGGCACGACGCCCTCCATCCGGTCCCCGTGGCCAGATCACCCCTCCGCACCACGAACTTCTCCCGGGGTTTCGACGTCACAGAAGCTGAGAACGTCTGGGACGCGCTCACGCACGTCACCTGAGCACTGTCCGGGTCCGGTCACCGCATCGCCGGTAAACTGGGCGTCGTCAGCGACCACCGGGGGCCATGTGGCACACAACATCAAGGGAATCGACGAGCGTCGAAGATCGACCCTTGCCACGCTCGCTCCAGGCACCGAGCTGCGTGACGGCCTGGAGCGCATTCTCCGTGGGCACACCGGAGCCCTCATCGTGCTGGGCTACGACGAGACCGTGGAGGGCGTCTGCACCGGCGGGTTCGCGCTCGACGTGGAGTTCTCCGCGACGCGCCTGCGCGAGCTGGCCAAGATGGACGGCGCCATCGTGCTCGACCGCGCCGGGGTCAAGATCGTCCGGGCGGCGGTCCACCTGGTGCCCGACTCCGCCATTCCCACCAACGAGTCCGGCACCCGCCACCGCACCGCCCAGCGGGTGGCCCGGCAGACCGGCTTCCCGGTCATCTCGATCAGCAAGTCCATGCGCATCATCGCGCTCTACCTCGACGGCATCCGGTATGTCATGGAGGAGTCGGCCGCGATCCTGTCGAAGGCGAACCAGGCGCTGGCCACCCTCGAGCGCTACAAGATGCGCCTCGACGAGGTCGCGGGCACGCTCTCGGCCCTGGAGATCGAGGACCTGGTCACCGCCCGCGACGTCGCCGTGGTGGTGCAGCGGCTCGAGATGGTGCGCCGCATCGCCGGCGAGATCGAGGGCTACGTGGTCGAGCTCGGCACCGACGGCCGCCTCCTGTCCCTTCAGCTGGCGGAGCTGGTCGCGGGGGTCCAGGAGGACCGCGACCTCATCATGCGCGACTACCTTCCGGCCGGAGCGGGGCGGCGCCCGCGCAGGGTGGCCGAGTCGCTGGCCGAGCTCGACCGGCTCTCCCCCGGCGATCTGCTCGATCTCACGGCCGTGGCACGCGTTCTCGGCCACGCCGGTTCCGAGGCCCTGGAAGGCCCCGTGAGCCCTCGAGGGTTCCGGCTGCTGGCCAAGGTGCCCAGGCTGCCGGGCAGCGTCGTGGACCGGCTTGTCGACCATTTCGGCGGCCTTCAGAAGCTCCTGGCGGCCAGCATCGACGACCTGCAGTCGGTGGGCGGCGTGGGTGAGTCCCGAGCCCGCAGCGTCCGCGAGGGCCTCTCCCGCCTGGCCGAAGCGTCCATCCTCGAACGCTACGTCTGACCCCGCCTCCACCCCCAAGGCGAAGGACAGCCTGAACACCACAGCGGTCAGCGGGGGTCGAGACCACCTTGGGCCGACCCCGCCTCCACCCCCAAGGCGAAGGACACCCTGAACACCACAGCGGTCAGCGGAGGTGGAAGACCACCTTGGGGCTCTTGAGCGAGCCGAGTCTGGCCGTGGCGACGTAGGTGCCGTCGTGGGCCTTCGGGCGCGAGGAGCGGCAGTCGGGGGCCGAGCGGCGCCGGTCCCAGTTGACCATCCTCACGTGGGGCACTCCTCGCGCCAGACGCCGGACGTCGTCGCCGTCACCGCTGACGCAGTCGGCGGTCGACCAGACGCGGTCGTTTCCCGAGGTGATGCGTATCTCCACCGCCCGTGGCCCGACGTCCACCGCGCACTCGACCCGGCCGATGTTGACGACGGTCAGCAAGAACCTCGGCGTCCCCTTGCCTGAGTAGACGTTGGACTCGCCGCGAAGGCTGAGGACGACGTCCGCCCTGTCGCAGGGATCACCGGGACGTCGCGTCCGGCTCGGAGCGGGGGACGGGGTCAGGGTCACCGCCGGCTTCGCCGCCTTGGCCGTCGTGGTGGGCGACGGAGTCGCGGTGGGGCTCGGGGAGGGCGGGGGTGCCGCGTTCGTCCGCGCGCCGGGGTCCTTGGAGCCCGCCACGGCAGGCCGCCCCTCGGAGCTCGGCTCCGATCCGCCGGACGCGCTCGTGCAGGCCCATGCCACGACGGCGACAACGACAAGGGCACCGGTGAGCACCGACACCCTGCGGCGCCAATAGACGTCCGGCCCCTCGACGCCGACGTCGCCACGGAACGTGTCCGGATCCATACTCACAGTATGGTGAGTTGTGGCGCGCCAGGGGTGTCGACCCGCCGAGAGCGGAGAACCCGCTGGTCCACGCCCCCTGACAGATCAGGACAGAAACCCCGACATTGAAGCCTAACCACAGCCTCACACAACTTCAGCTACTACAGCCGGCTCGGCTAACGGCAGGATCGTGCTGGGAGGAAGGGAGGCGGCAAGGTAAGGGTCACGATAACCAAAGTCCGGCGCCCGGCCCACGATCTCCTGTCTACGGTGACGCGCATGGCGGCAAGCACCACGCGGACCTCGAAACCGGTCCTCACCTGGACCTGCGCCGGTGTCCGTCCTTCTCCGGCGGGCATCTGTTCTCCATCGGTGGGCGGCGTCGGTTCCCTGCCTGCGGAGGTCCGTTCCTCGCCGGCCGGCGGGTGGCCCAGGGCGAGCTCACCGGTGGCCGTGGTCCTGGCGGCCGACGAGATGCGGGGCGGGTGAGGCAAGTGGGCGTGGCATCAGGCGGGCAGGATCTAGGCTCGACGTCGTGGGAACCGGACTGCATGCACCCATCCTCGACTGGTACGCCGAGAACGCCAGAGATCTTCCCTGGCGGCGGACCGACGCGAGCCCCTGGGCGATCCTCGTCAGCGAGATCATGCTCCAGCAGACCCCCGTGGTCCGCGTCCTGCCGATCTGGGCCGAGTGGATGGAGCGCTGGCCGACCCCCGCCGCGCTCGCGGCCGAGCCGCCCGGTGAGGCCGTACGCCACTGGGGCCGCCTGGGGTACCCCCGCCGGGCCCTCAACCTGCACGCGTGCGCCCGGGCCATCACCACGGAGTACGAAGGGCAGGTGCCGTCCACCTACGACGAGCTTCGGAAGCTGCCGGGCATCGGGGACTACACGGCCGCCGCGGTGGCGAGCTTCGCGTTCGGCCACAGCCACGCGGTGCTGGACACCAACGTCCGGCGGGTGCTGGCGCGGGCCGTTCGTGGCGAGGAGTACCCGCCGAAGGCCACCACCACTCCGGAGCGCAAGCTGGCCGAGTCGCTGCTCCCGGCTCTGGACGCCCCGCGCTGGGGAGTCGCCGTCATGGAGCTCGGCGCCCTGGTCTGTACGGCCCGCGCGCCCCGTTGCGCCGACTGCCCCGTGGCCGCCGCCTGCGCGTGGCGCCTCGCCGGTCGGCCCGCCTACGAGGGTCCCGAGCGGCGAGGCCAGACGTACGCGGGCACTGACCGGCAGTGCCGGGGCCGGTTGCTCGCGGTTCTCCGGGACGCCCACGGCGCGGTGCCCAAGGCCGCGCTCGACGCCGTCTGGGCCGACGCGGTTCAGCGGGAGCGCGCACTTGACGGCCTGGTCACGGACGGCCTCGCCGAAGTCCTGGCCGAGGGCACCTACCGACTGCCCAGCTGACCTATTAAGGCCGCGCCGCCCTGCCGCGCAGGGTCCCGCCAGGCAGACGGTGGCTGCCGAGGTTGCGGCGGATCCAGCCGAGGTTGCGGCGATAGGTCAGGCGCCCGGTCCGAGGCCGCGAGCCGTGAGGTCGCGGCGGATCCAGTCGAGGTTGTGCCGATGGGTCAGGCGGCCAGTTTGAGGCCGAGGCCGGTGAGGTTGCGGCGGGTCCAGTCGAGTTCGTCGGCGAGGGTGGCCACCAGTGCCGCGGGGCCCTTGCCCTTGGCCGGGGAGGCCAGGCCGTGCGCCTCCACCTCGATGTGAGCGCCGCCGATCGCCGGGCCGCCCGAGAGGATCGCGGCCAGGGTGTTCTCCAGGATCGACTGCGTGCCAGGGACCTCGCCGGTGTGGTTGTGCACATGGCCCAGCTTCACCACCGAGGCCCCGGCGGCGACCACCCCGCGCAGGGCGGCACCGGGCTCCTCCACCCCGCAGGTCAGGTGGCAGGCGTCCAGGCAGACCCCGAGGTACTCCGAGTCGATGCCGCACACCCGCTCCACCGCCTGCTCGGTGGTCTCCAGCACGCAGCCCGGCCACGGCTGGAAGCCCACTCTGATGGTCTTGCCTGTGACGCTGTGCAGGCCACGGAGCTCGCGCGAGAGCCGGTCGAGCCTGCGGGAGGCGATCGCGTGCAGGTCGGCCGGCCAGTCACGCCGCCAGCCGATGGGGATGGTGGAAATGCTGCCGAACCGCACATCCTCGGGAAGCAGGAAGGCGAGGATCTTAGCCAGGGCCATCGTGTAGCGGTAGCGCTCGGGCTTGGCCCAGTCGGGACCCGGGGTGTCCTGGCCCATCCCCCGCCCGCCCGCGCCGTTCAGGCTGACGACCTCCAGGCCACGCTCCTCCAGCGAGCGGCGAAGCCGTACAAGCTCGATGCGGTCGGCGATGAGGTGATCGGCGACGGCAGGGGCGAGCCACAACCCGATGCCGAGCCGGTCGACGCCGAGCCGCCTTCGCACGGGTACGGCGTAACGGGTCAGGTGGGCGATGAGATTCTCCAGGTCCTCCGCGGGGTGCACGCCCGCGTTGTAGGACAGGTGAACGAGCGTGCCGTCCTCATGACACAGGCGCATTGGGTGGTTCCTCCCTGGGCGTACAACGCTTCGAACCTCGTCCGCTTCACGTGGCCTGGCGCTCCACATGCGACAGAGAGGTCCCCCCTGCCGGAATCCGGCTTGGCCCGCCCGAGTCTGCCTGGAGCGCACCGTCGCACGCGTCCTCCCGGCAGCGGATCCCCCGCTACGCCGGTGGGGGGACCTCGGTGGTGATCACCGTACTCAGCCGTACCTGTGTGCCTCTTGACGGAGGCTTTTCCCGATTCGCTCTACGGAGTGTAGTACTACCTTCGGTGGTGTCGTAGCGAATCACACCAAAGTGATCTCACGAAATACGAAAGACCCCTCGTGAGGTGCTCCTCACAAGGGGTCCTTCGTATGTCACCTGCCGGGCGGCCACCGGCCGCCCGCGGGCTTTACCGCTGCGAGCGGACCTTGCGGCCGCGTGCGGACCTTACGGCCGGGTGCGGATCCGCGTGCGGACCTTACGGCCGGGTGCGGTCGGCGGGTCCGGCCGACGCGGCGGCACGGGTGCCCGCCGGCGCGTCCGCGATGGCCGCCGCCGAGTCGGGAATCTCGGGCTGAGCCCTCTGCTCACCCGTGAAGGTGAACTTGGCCTCGTCGCCCTCGCCCTCGATCGCGATCTTGACAACCTGGCCGGGGCGCAGGTCGCCGTACAGGATCTTCTCGGACAGAGAGTCCTCCAGCTCGCGCTGGATCGTGCGACGGAGCGGACGAGCACCGAGGACCGGGTCGTAACCCCGCTCGGCCAGCACCTGCTTGGCCTCCGGCGTGAGCTCCATGCTCATGTCGCGGTCCTTCAGGCGGGCGTCCACCTGGGCCAGCATCAGGTCGACGATCTTGATGATCTCGGCCGGAGTGAGCTGGTGGAACACCACGGTGTCGTCGACACGGTTGAGGAACTCGGGCCGGAAGTGCTGCTTGAGCTCCTCCTGGACCTTCGACTTCATCCGGTCGTAGTTGCCCTCGACGTCGTTCGACTTCGCGAACCCGACCCCGATGCCCTTGGAGATGTCACGGGTGCCGAGGTTGGTCGTCATGATGATGACGGTGTTCTTGAAGTCGACGACGCGGCCCTGGGCGTCGGTCAGGCGACCGTCTTCCAGGATCTGGAGCAGCGAGTTGAAGATGTCCGGGTGGGCCTTCTCGATCTCGTCGAACAGAACCACGGAGAACGGCTTCCGCCGCACCTTCTCGGTCAGCTGGCCGCCCTCTTCGTACCCGACGTAGCCGGGAGGGGACCCGAACAGCCGCGAAACGGTGTGCTTCTCCATGAACTCGGACATGTCCAGCATGATCAGCGCGTCCTCGTCCCCGAACAGGAACTCGGCCAGCGCCTTGGACAGCTCGGTCTTACCGACACCGGACGGGCCGGCGAAGATGAACGAACCACCCGGACGCCGCGGGTCCTTCAGGCCGGCGCGCGTGCGGCGGATCGCCCGGGACAGACCCTTGATGGCGTCGTCCTGGCCGATGATCCGCTTGTGCAGCTCGTCCTCCATGCGGAGCAGCCGCTGCGACTCCTCCTCGGTCAGCTTGAAGACCGGGATGCCGGTGGCCGTCGCGAGCACCTCGGCGATGAGCTCCTCGGTGACCTCGGCGACGACGTCCATGTCGCCGGCCTTCCACTCCTTCTCGCGCCGGTCGCGCTTGAGCTGGAGCTGCTTCTCCTGGTCACGGAGGGCCGCGGCCTTCTCGAAGTCCTGCGCGTCGATCGCGGACTCCTTGTCGCGACGCACCTGCGCGATCTTCTCGTCGAACTCGCGGAGGTCCGGCGGGGCGGTCATGCGGCGGATGCGCATGCGCGAGCCGGCCTCGTCGATGAGGTCGATCGCCTTGTCCGGCAGGAACCGGTCGCTGATGTAGCGGTCGGCCAGCTGGGCGGCGGCCACGAGGGCGGCGTCCGTGATCGTCACGCGGTGGTGGGCCTCGTAACGGTCGCGCAGGCCCTTGAGGATCTCGATCGTGTGGCTGAGCGAAGGCTCGGCCACCTGGATCGGCTGGAACCGGCGCTCGAGCGCGGCGTCCTTCTCCAGGTGCTTGCGGTATTCGTCGAGCGTGGTGGCGCCGATGGTCTGCAGCTCGCCTCGCGCCAGCATGGGCTTGAGGATGCTGGCGGCGTCGATCGCGCCCTCGGCCGCACCCGCACCGACCAGCGTGTGAAGCTCGTCGATGAACAGGATGATGTCGCCGCGGGTGCGGATCTCCTTGAGGACCTTCTTCAGGCGCTCCTCGAAGTCACCGCGGTAACGGGAACCGGCGACCAGCGCGCCGAGGTCGAGGGTGTAGAGCTGCTTGTCCTTGAGCGTCTCGGGCACCTCGCCCTTGACGATCTTCTGGGACAGGCCCTCCACCACGGCGGTCTTGCCGACGCCGGGCTCGCCGACCAGAACGGGGTTGTTCTTGGTCCTGCGGGACAGGACCTGCATGACCCGCTCGATCTCCTTGTCGCGCCCGATCACCGGGTCGAGCTTGCCCTCACGGGCGGCCTGGGTCAGGTTGCGGCCAAACTGGTCGAGCACAAGCGAGGTCGACGGGGCCGACTCCTGCGGGCCTCCCGCGGCCGCGGGCTCCTTGCCCTGGTAGCCATGGAGCAACTGGATGACCTGCTGCCGCACGCGGTTCAGGTCGGCGCCGAGCTTCACCAGGACCTGGGCGGCCACGCCCTCGCCCTCACGGATGAGGCCGAGAAGGATGTGCTCGGTTCCGATGTAGTTGTGACCCAGTTGCAAGGCCTCGCGGAGCGACAGCTCAAGGACCTTCTTGGCGCGCGGGGTGAAAGGAATGTGCCCCGACGGCGCCGACTGCCCCTGGCCGATGATCTCCTCGACCTGCTGGCGCACACCCTCAAGACTGATGCCGAGGCTCTCAAGAGCCTTGGCGGCAACGCCTTCACCCTCATGGATCAAGCCAAGAAGAATGTGCTCAGTGCCGATGTAGTTGTGGTTGAGCATCCGGGCCTCTTCTTGGGCCAGGACGACAACCCGCCGTGCGCGGTCAGTGAACCTTTCGAACATCTCGTCGCTCCCTCACAGAGCGGTCAGGCAGCTCGGGATATCCGGGCCCGCCGCATCCGCATGCTAGCCCCGACCGGTGACCGCTCAATACAGGAGACGTTCCCCGAGAGCAGGGCGTTCACGCTCCATCCAACTACTGTTGGGGGGTCACATGTTCCCGCTACGCCGCAAGCGAACGACGTTTAACTTCCCCGATTTACGTGAACCCCTCGGCCGCGCGCCGGACGATCACGCTCGGATAACACGATCATGCGGCTATGACGGCGATTGATGACCCTGCGCCGCCATAGCCGAATGATCACAAACAGCTCGTCAGTGTGCCGCTTCGTACTGCTCGACCACGGAGGAGGCAATACGACCGCGCTCACTCACGGAGATCCCGTGAGCCTTGGCCCACGCCCGGATCTCAGAGCTCTTTTCACGGGACGGACGCTGGCCACCGCCACGCTTACGGCCACGGGCGGAGGTGCCCTCGGCCCTACGGGCGCTGGAGACGAAAGAGGACAGCGCCTCGCGCAGCTTCTTGGCGTTGTCGCCGCTCAGGTCAATCTCGTAAGCGGAGCCATCAATCGCGAAGGTGACAGTCTCATTGGCCTCGCCACCATCGAGGTCGTCGATGAGTATCTTCTGGATCTGCGTGGCCATCTGGCAATCCTTTCGCAGAGCATTGTTCGATTCGCCAGCTAAACATATACCCGGTACCCCTGGCTGACAATTCAAGGAACCTGTGGATACTCGGGGAACTCGGGCAGCGGGCCTGCCGGGTCAGTCGGAAGAAGCCTCAGGCGACTTCTCAGAGGCTTCCGCCTCCTGCCGCCGGCCCGCCGCTTCGGAACGCATCAGCTTCACGACCCCGATGATGACCACCGCGGCGACTACCGCCGGAGGTATCAAGGCGGACAATACATCGTTCATTGATCCTCGCTCCACGCGGGGGGGGTGGCATTAGCCGACCCCCACGTTAATTGTCACACGAGCCTCGCTGAGTCTGTACCAGGGTTGGCTGATCCGGGAGTCAGGATCCGACTCTATCCCCACAGGAGGTCAGCGCGTGTTGCGGGGCGGCGCCCATACCCGGCCGAAGGACCGTTCCAGAGCATTCCCCGTCTCTCCAGCCGTCTTACCGGATGGCCCAGGAAAGGTGATGGCCCCGAAAACACGGGCGGGGCGGTCGCAGTGCGACCGCCCCGCCCATAAACCTGATCTCAGCGTGGCACCTTGACGACTACGGTGCCCGCGAGCTTGTCGTGCAGCCCCTGCTGTAGCGGCTTGTCCGTGAGGATTAGCACGCCCAGCACGAGCACGAAGATGGAGGACAGCCATCCCAGGATCGGAATGCCGTAGAGAACCATCACGCCCGGGAAGATAGCCGAACGCTTCATCACGTTCGCCGAATCGAGGGCGCCGCCGCCGACACCGGCAAGGCGGATCTTCATGACCTTCTTGCCGAGGGTCTGCCCGTCCTTCGAATGCAGCACATAGTCGTACGCGGCATACGCGCCGAACGCGATGATCCCCGCGATCAGGGCCGGCAGCACGCTTCCCGGCGTCAAGGTCGGGTTCGCCAGGATGTCCGCGAGGGAGGGCGCGAAGATCGAAGTGAGGATGGAACTGAGGATCACGTAGACAACGGAGAAGATGATGTTGTCGATGATCCGCGCCACGAGGCGCTCCCACCATTCGGCGAGCGGCGCGGGGGCCCCAGGGGGAAGCGGGGCGCCCTGCGGGCCTCCATACGGGGCGGGACCGGCGCCGTAGGGGTTGTCGTACCCGCCACCCTGCGGGCCTCCGTAAGGCTGACCGGGAGGCGGCGGAGGCTGGTAGGGGTTGCCGGGGGGTGGTTCTGCCGTCATTTGATTGCCTTTCGCGACAGGCGAAGGAAGCTGCGTTTGATGCAAGGTCCTATCGCATGTACGGGGATGTCCGTTACCGGTTCACCAACCTCGTCGAGGTGGGTCTCGCGAGCCTGGCCGTACGGTCCTCCGGCGGAGCCGCCCCGCGGTTCACGAGGGGTTCCGTCCGAAGTATCACGAACGAGTTGGCCTGAGCGTCTCATGGATCCGACGGAGGATCTCCGGAACTGAGCGCCCGGATGCTCACAGACCGGACACAGAATGCGAAAAGGGCCGGAGGACGAATCCTCCGGCCCTTGCAAAGCGTTACTTGATCTTAACGACCACCGTGTTCGCGACCTTGTCGTGCAGGCACTGCTGGAGCGGCTTGTCCCAGAACAGCCACAGGACGTTCACGAGGGTGAAGATGCTGCTGAGCCAGCCGACGAAGGGGATCCACCGCAGAAGCTGCGGCCCGTAGAGCACTCCCGCGCGCTTGCCCGCCACGTCGGTGCTCAGGCCGGCGGCGTTCAGGGTGCCGCCCACGGGGACGACCTTGATCCCCATGACGATCTTGCCTACCGTCTGCCCGCGCTGCTTGAGCATCAGGAACTCGTAGACCACATAGATGAGGCCGAGAACCAGGCCGCTGACCAGGCCGGAGGCGAAGATCCAGCTCGGCTCCGTGATCGCCCCGGTGTTCGGGTCGAAGCTGGTGACGTAGAAGGCGGCCAGCGCGATGCTCAGGATGATCGTCGGGACCGCGAGGATCAGGCCGTCGATGAGGCGGGCGACGAGGCGCTGCCACCACTCGGCCAGCGGCGCCGGCGCTCCGGGAGGCTGCACGCCCGTGGCGCCGTACGGCTGCTGGTAGCCGCCCTGGGCGTACCCCGGCTGACCGTAGGCCGGCTGGGCGTACCCGGGCTGCTGGCCGTACTGCTGCTGGCCCTGCATGCCCGGCTGGCCGTACTGCTGCTGGCCCTGGACTCCCGGCTGGCCGTACTGCTGGCCGTAGCCCTGGTCACCGTAGCCCTGCTGCTGGCCGTACTGCTGCTGCTGACCGTACTGGCCCTGCTGGCCGTACGCCTGCTGCTCGTAGCCGGGCTGCTGGCCGTACTGCTGCTGACCCTGCTGGCCGTACTGCTGCTGGCCGTACGCCTGCTGCTGGTCGTAGCCGGGCTGCTGGCCATAGCCCTGCTGCCCGTACGCCTGCTGGTCCTGGCCGGGCTGCTGGCCGTACTGCTGCTGGCCCTGCAGACCGTAGCCCTGCTGCTGGCCGTACGGCTGCTGCTGGCCGTAGCCCTGCTGCTGGCCGTACGGCTGCTGCTGGCCGTAGCCCTGCTGCCCGTACGACTGGTGTGGGCCGGTCTGGGACTCGGGCTGGCCGTATCCCTGCTGGCCGTACTGCTGGCCCGGTGTCTGGGACTGCTGGGGATAGCTCTGCCCGTACGACCCGGTCGCGCCCTGCTGGCCGTACGCGCCTTGCTGCCCGTAGGACTGGGGGTAGCTGTTCTCCGATGTCTGCTGGGGACGGTGAACGACCGTCACCTCCGGATCGGCGCCTGGCCGATCGGTGTTCTGCTGCCCATATTGCGGAGACCCGGATGACGATTGATCATCGTCCGATTCGTCCCGTGGGTACGGCGGCTGTCCGGTGCTCACCGTGTCACCTCACTTCGGCTTCGCATGCGGCATATGTCAGACACACATGCTGTGGTGTTGCCCAACGTAGCGACAGTGGCATCAACAGTCACCTTTCCATCGCGTCATCCCGCAGGTCAAGATCGCGGGGTCAAATGGAGAAGCATGCGCGTGTTGCGGAGGGTGTTCGGCTTGACGTGCTCCAGATCGAGGAACTCGGCGACGCCCTCATCGTAGGAGTCCAGCAACTCGGCGTACACCTCAGGTGAGACAGGAGTCCCCAGGATGGGCGCGAAACCGTGCTTGGCGAAGAAGTCCACCTCGAAGGTCAGGCAGAAGACCCGGCGCAATCCCAGCTCGCGGGCGGTGTCGATGAGGGCGGCGACGATCATGTGGCCGATGCCGAGGCCACGGCAACTCGCGTCGACGGCGACGGTCCGGATCTCCGCGAGGTCCTCCCACAGGACGTGCAGCGCCCCGCAGCCGACGATCGTCCCATCCCTCTCGGCCACCCAGAACTCCTGGACGTCTTCGTAGAGGGTGACGATCGATTTGCGCAGGAGGCGTGGTCCCGCTCCGGAATAGGTGTCGACCAGACGGCCGATGGCCCGGACGTCGGGGGTGCGGGCTCGCCTGACGGCGAGCGTGCTGCCGGCGGGTACGGGGTCCACGACCTGCTCCATGACCCGCCAGCGTATCCGCCGAAGGCGATCGCCTCGCCCCGGCGGTGAAGGTTCGTGCCCGGTAACGGTCCGTCCGAAATACCTTCCGGCCTTTGCCGTCGTCGCGGTGGGTAGTCGACAGACCGCGATGCGTCAAAATCCCAGCGTTGGCGACATTTCCCATCACACCGACTCGTGGACCTGCGGCTTCCCTCACACGGGAGGGTCAAAAGCACGTCAACGCAGGGTAATGCGGGTTCGCCGCCCCATCCGGCGTGATCTCCCCGTGACGTGCCGGTTGTGAAACCTCTACAGAATCGGCAGTTCTGGTTGAGCAGGAACCTCGACTGCACTAGTGTCCAGCGTCAATGTCGGTCATCGCGAGGCGGTGGCCGAACCGCCTAATCCTGGTCACGTCCCAAAGTGGCAGGGAATCGGGGACCCAATGGTGCGAGACGAGGCCCTGCCCTCGACGAACCACCACCCCTGGGGTGAATCCGACGCGATCCTCCACGGTGATGTGCTCGGTAGGGCTGCTCCGGCCCGAACCCGTCAGCTAACCCGGTAGGCGGACAAGGAGAGGAGCTCGTCGTTGGAGCCTAGGCGCACGCCTGGACAGAGTGCGGGCAGGCATGCCCGTTCCCGAGAACGAAGCCCGCGTTACTGGCTCGGCAGAGTCACGGCGGCGTCCTGGCGCGCTCCACGCCGGATCGCGCTCATCGCCCTCACCCTCACGGCCGTGACGTTCGGGTCCCCCCTGGTGGCGGCGACCGCCGAACCCAAGCCCAGCCTCAACGAGCTGAAGGCCAAGGTCGAGCGGCTGTACGAGCAGATCGAGTCGCTCACCGAGCAGTACAACGGCCAGAAGGAACGTCTCAAGCAGGCGCGGCGGTCGGCCGAGCTGGCCAAGAAGACGCTCGCCAGGAGCGAGACCGACCTCGAGGAGAAGCGCCGCAAGGCCGGGCTGTACGCCCAGGACGCCTACATGACGGGCGGCGTCGGTTCCTCCCTCGCACTGGCCATGTCGGGCGACCCCGAGGGGTACCTCGACCGCGCGGCCACGACCTACGCCCTCCAGATGCAGCAGGGCGAGGAGGTCGCCCAGATCACCAAGGCCATGGACATCGCCGAGCGTGCCAAGGCGAGCGCCAAGGCCCGCGAGGTGGAGGTCAAGAAGCTCGTCAGCGACCTGTCGTCGCAGCAGGACAAGATCCGCAAGTTGGTCGCCCAGACCGAGACCAACCTTTTCAAGCGGGCTCTTTCACAGGCGGGCCAGACATTCGGCAGGGCCACCCGTATCGACATCCCGATCCCGGGCAAGGGCAAGGCCGCAGAGGCCACCAAGTGGGCGCTGACACAACAGCTCAAGCCGTACGTCTGGGGCGCGGCGGGACCGGGGAGCTACGACTGCTCCGGGCTGGTCCTGTGGGCTTACCAAAAGGTCGGCATCAGCCTCCCGCACTACACCGGTGACCAGTGGACCGCCGGCACCCACGTGTCCCGGCAGGATCTGCGCCCCGGCGACCTGGTCTTCTTCTACAGCGACCTGCACCACGTGGGCATCTACATCGGCGGCGGCATGATGGTGCACGCCCCTCGCACGGGCGACGTCGTACGGGTGGTCCCGCTCGGCAACCGGCCGTTCGTCGGTGGCGTGCGCATCGCCGACTGACGGACACGACCAGCCCTTTCCGGGACGCGTCGTACACCGCGCAGGCGATGAACCCGGCCTGCCCGGTGTATCGCGCCTGCCCGTGAGGGCCGGTGCGGTGGGCTAGATGAGCCTCCGGCGCGCCGCCCAGGCCACCGCCTCGATGGCGGTGGCGACTCCTATGCGGTCGCAGATGCCGCGAAGGCGGCGCCGTACCGTGCGGCCGCTCACATCAAGCCGGCGACCCACCCGGTCGACGGTGACGCCCTTGGCCAACTCGGCGAGCAATAAAAGATCATCATCACTCAATCCCACACCGTCTGATCCCGGAGGAATGTCATTCCCTCGGGAAACCAGATCCGGATACGCCATCGGGTGTCCTTCCCCACGACGAACTCGGCAACATACTGGAATGCATCGGCCCGCCCGTCAGGAACGGTAAACGCCACCTTGAAAGGTCGTCAAGCACTGACCGCGTTACGCGTTACGTTCGTGATTGACATACCTGCCCATATGTGAACTACTCATGACATGTCTGCGAACCTCTAGGACTGGGCCGACGCCGACCGACGCCGCCGGGGCGACCCGGCCCCAGCGGGGCGAGGCCCGACCGGACTCCTGGTGGATGGCGGATTCGCCGGCCCAGCCGCCTCGATCGCTACGGTCGCGGATATATGATCAGAGCCCTATGCGCCGAATTCGCGCCGGAAATGGCAGCCCCTTTCTGACATTTTCCGGCAGCACGCGCCCGGCGGTGTGACATCCCGGCGGCAGATGGATTCACGGCACCGATCATGGCCCGGTGTCGTAAACGACACGGGTCGTCCGCACGTTCCTGATAGCGATCTCCACGCGCCGCCCGATCGGCGGCGGGTTCATAGAGTCCGGCCACACGGGTGACCGGACGAAAGGGATCAGCTGGTGTTGCGGTTGTAGATCAGGCGGAGCCCGATGAGCGTGAGCCACGGCTCGTGCACGTCGATGGATCGGGCCTCGTCGACCACCAGCGAGGCCAGCGAGCCGGTGGCCACGACGGTCACGTCGTCCGGGTCGGCGGCGAGCTCGGGCGCCATCCGCTCGACGATGCCGTCCACCTGGCCGGCGAAGCCGTAGATGATGCCGGCCTGGAGCGCCTCGACGGTGTTCTTGGCGATCACCGACCGCGGCCGTACGAGCTCGACCTTGTGGAGCTGGGCGCCGGCGGCGGCCAGCGCGTCGACCGAGATCTCGATGCCCGGCGCCGTCACCGCGCCGACGTACTCGCCCTTGGCGGAGACCGCGTCGAACGACGTGGCCGTGCCGAAGTCGACGATCACACACGGACCGCCGTACAGGGTGATGGCGGCCAGCGCGTTGACGATGCGGTCGCTGCCGACCTCCTTGGGATTGTCCATGCGCACCGGCACTCCGGTGCGCACGCCCGGCTCCACGATGACGGCGGTGACGTCGCCGTAGTAGCGCCGGCACATCTCGCGCATTTCGTTGAGCACGGAGGGGACGGTCGAGCAGATGGCGATGCCGCTGATGTCGGCCCCCTTGAGCAGAGGGCTCTGGCCGAGCAGCCCCTGGAGGACGACCGCGATCTCGTCGGCGGTGCGCCGCGCGTCGGTGGCGAGACGCCAGTGCTCGATGACCTCCTCGCCTTCGAACAGGCCGAGCACCGTATGAGTGTTGCCGACGTCGATCGTTAGCAGCATCAAGCCCCCCGAAGGTCCAGAGCGATGTCGAGAGCGGGCGCCGAGTGGGTCAGCGCTCCCACAGCTAGGTAGTCAACACCGGTTTCGGCCACCTCACGCGCCGATCGCAGGGCGAGTCCGCCACTGGACTCAAGGCGCGCCCTGCCGTCGACCAGGCGCACGGCGCGGGCGAGCTGCTCCACGCTGAAGTTGTCCAGCAGGATCTCCTCCGCCCCCTCCGCGAGCACCGGCTCTATCTGGTCGATGCGGTCGACCTCCACCTCGATCGGCAGACCGGGGTAGGACCGTCGCACCGCGCGGAACGCCTCGGCGACCCCACCGGCCGCCACCACGTGATTGTCCTTGATCAAGGCCGCGTCGGAAAGCGACATCCGGTGATTGACGCCTCCGCCGCACCGCACCGCGTACTTCTCCAGGGCGCGAAGGCCCGGGAGGGTCTTGCGGCTGTCCCGGATGCGCGCCCCGGTGCCCGCCACCGCCTGGACCCAGTGGTCGGTCAGGGTGGCGATGCCGGACAGGTGCGTGAGCAGGTTCAGCGCCGTGCGCTCGGCCGTCAGCAGGTCGCGGGCCGGCCCGGTGACCGTCAGCAGCACGTCGCCGCGCGCCACCCGCTCGCCGTCCTTCGCGTGGCGCTCGGCGGTCAGGCGGCCCTGTGAGGAGTAGGAGAAGACCGCTTCGGCGACCGAGAGCCCGGCCACCACGCCGTCGGCCCGTGCCACCACGTCACCGGCGGCCGCCTGGTCGGCCGGGACCGTGGCGAGCGTCGTCACGTCGCCCTCCTCCGCGAGGTCCTCGCCGAGCGCGGCGCCGATCAGGGCCATGACCGCCGCCGGGTCGAGGCCCGCCGCCACCAGATCGACCTCGACCTGGTGCGGAAGCAAGGTGGTGCGATCCTCGTCGTGCTGCCGGTAGGTCATGGACAGTCCCTCCTCGGCCAGGGTCACATCGAGGTGCCCCAGCCACCAGGCATCATTTCGTTCTGGAAAGTCCTCGCGCCAGTGTGATCCGCGCGTCTCCTCCCGCGCCCGCGCCGCCGCGACGAGTGCGGTCGCCACGGTGAGCAGGTTCGTGGTCTCCCAGGCCTCCGTGCACGGCTCGACGGCCACCGGGGTCCAACGGGCGTCGAGCAGGCTCTGGCCGACCTCGGAAAGGCTCCGCCCGCTGCGCAGCACGCCCGCGCCGGCGCTCATCCGGGCCTGGACGCGCGGCCGTGCCCGGGGGTCCACCAGCCCGGCCACGCGGCCGTCGTCGACCGGCTCGCCCGGCGCGAGCCGTACGGAGGCGAGGTCGGCCGCGATGCGCTCGGCGAACACGAGCCCTTCGAGCAGGGAGTTGGACGCGAGGCGGTT
The DNA here is from genome assembly GCF_039537005.1 of Sphaerisporangium flaviroseum. Taxonomy (NCBI): domain Bacteria; kingdom Bacillati; phylum Actinomycetota; class Actinomycetes; order Streptosporangiales; family Streptosporangiaceae; genus Sphaerisporangium; species Sphaerisporangium flaviroseum. The sequence continues at coordinate 170,880 of NZ_BAAAZR010000001.1, forward strand.
CGCCCCGTGCACGCCCGTGCAGGCGACCTCACCGCAGGCGTACAGGCCGGCGACGCTCGTACGGCCCTGGAGGTCGGTGTGGACCCCGCCGCTGGCGTAGTGGGCGGCGGGGGCCACGGGGATCGGCTCGCGCACCGGGTCGATCCCGTGCTCCAGGCAGATCGCGTGGATCGTGGGGAACCGGGAGCGCCACCTCTTCTCGCCGAAGTGCCGGGCGTCGAGGTAGACGTGCGCGGCGCCGGTCTCCAGCATCCGCCGCATGATCGCCTTGGCCACCACGTCGCGGGGGGCGAGCTCCGCGAGATCGTGCACGCCGGTCATGAACCGTTCACCCGCGCCGTCCACCAGGAGCGCGCCCTCGCCACGCACGGCCTCGGAGATGAGCGGCTGCTGGCCGGTGGATCCTTCCCCGAGCCACAGGACGGTCGGGTGGAACTGGACGAACTCCAGATCCCGCACGACGGCACCGGCTCGCAGTGCCAGTGCCACCCCGTCACCCGTGGACACCACGGGATTGGTCGTGGCCTCGTACACCTGCCCCATGCCCCCGGTGGCGAGCACGACGGCGCCCGCCCGCACGGCGCCGACGCCGTCCCTCGCGCCCTCGCCCATCACGTGCAGCGTGATCCCGCAGGCGGCCCCGGAGGCGTCCTTGAGCAGGTCGAGCACCAGCGCGTGCTCGATGACCTCGATGCGGCCGCCGGTGGACGCGCTCGCCGCCACCGCCTCGACCAGGGCGCGCTGGACCTCGGCCCCCGTCGCGTCCCCGCCCGCGTGGACGATGCGGTCGCGGCAGTGCCCTCCCTCGCGGGTGAGCTGGAGCTCGCCGCCCGGCTCGCGGTCGAAGCGGGCGCCGTGGTCCATGAGAAGGCGCAACGCGGCCGGACCCTCGGTCACCAAGGCCCGCACGGCCCGGACGTCACACAGGCCGACTCCGGCGACGAGCGTGTCACTCAGATGCTCGGCCGGGGAGTCGGCCGGATCGAGCACCGCGGCGATCCCGCCCTGAGCCCAGCGTGTGGAGCCGGACGAGAGCACGTCCTTGGTCACGACCAGCACACGGGCGCCGGGAGCCAGCTCGGCGTATCGGAGCGCCACGGTGAGCCCGGCGATGCCGGATCCGACGACGACGACGTCGGCCTGGACGCTCCAACCGGGCTCCGGCGCGGCCAGCCGCCGTGGAATGGGCGGGTGGGTCATGGGTCGCTCCCCTCATTTCGTCACTATGACGATAGGGCATGACCGGACGGCGCCGAGCCCGGGGTAGGGGGATGCGCGGCCCGGCTGCTGAAGGCGTGCTACAGGGCGAGCGTCAGGACCACGTTGTCGATCAACCGGGTGGAGCCCACCTTGGCGGCGACCGCGAGGACGGCTTCGCCCTGGTGATGGTCGGTCACGGCGGTGAAGGTCGCGGGGTCCACCAGGCTCAGGTAGTCGAGGACCAGCGGCGGATCGGCCGCGGCGGCCTCGTCGAGTACGGCGTGCGCCGCGTGCAGGATGTCCTTGGGGCGGCTCTTCCGCGCGCCCTCGCGGAGCGCCTCCGACAGCGCCAGAGCGGTGACCCGGTCGGCGGCCGACAGATAGCGGTTCCGGCTGGAGAGCGCCAGCCCGTCCGGCTCGCGGACCGTGGGCGCGCCGGCGATCGTGATCGGGAGGTTGAGGTCGGCGACCATGCGGCGGATCAGCGCGAGCTGCTGGGCGTCCTTCTGGCCGAAGACGGCGACATCCGGCTGGACCAGGTTGAACAGCTTCAGCACGACGGTCAGCACGCCGTCGAAGTGGCCGGGCCGGAACGCGCCCTCGACGACCGTGCCCATCTGCCCCGAGGTGACGCCGACCTGGCGGTCGGGAAGGTACATCTCGTCGGCCGCGGGGGCGAAGACCATGCTCACGCCCTCGGCCGAGCACACCTCGAGGTCGGCGTCGAAGGTGCGGGGGTAGCGGGAGAAGTCCTCGCCCGGGCCGAACTGCAGCGGGTTGACGAAGATGCTGACCGCCACATGATCGGAGTGCTCCCTGCCGAGGCGGATCAGCGAGCGATGCCCTTCGTGCAGGGCGCCCATGGTCGGGACCAGGGCCAGGCTGCGCCCCGGCGACCCGGCGTACCCGCCGCCGATGCCGAGCGCCGCGCGTGCCGCGAGCAGCTCCGGCCGGTCTCCGGCGACGATCACGTCCACGAGTTCCCTCCAAGGGCGTCGAGCAGGCGTTCGGCCGCCTCGGGTTTGAGCAGCCCGGCGGCCAGCGCCCGGTCGGCGGTGAGCCGGGCGAGGGCGACGTAGGCGTCCGCCGCCTCTGGCGCGGCCAGGATGAGCGCGTCCACATGCTTGCGTACGGTGCCCGCGTCGCCGCGCACGACGGGCCCGGTCAGCCCGGCGAGGCCGAGCCGCAACGCGTTGTCGAGGGCCGCGCCGAGCAGCGGCCCCAGCATGCGCCCCGGATGCTCCACGCCGATCTTCTTGAGCAGCTCCTGCGACTCGGCGATCAGGGTGACCATGTGGTTGGCCGCGCCGGCGAGGGCGGCGTGGTACAGCGCGCGGTCCTCGTCGGCGATCCAGGCCGGCTCGCCGCCCATCTCGATGACCAGGGCTTCTGCCACCGGCCGGAGCGGCTCGGGCGCGGTGACGCCGAACGCGCAGCCCACGATGCGGCGCAGGTCGTCGTCCCTGCCCGTGAAGGTCATCACCGGATGGATCGCGAACGGCAGCGCGCCGACCGCCGTGGCGGGCTCCAGCACCCCCAGCCCGTACGCGCCGCTGGTGTGCACGAGCATCTTGCCCCGCAGGTCCACTCCGGCGGCGGCGAGCCCGGATACCAGGCCGGGGAGCACGTCGTCGGGCACGGTGAGCAGGACCAGGTCCGCCCGGCGGATCACGTCGTCGGGCTGGGAGATGCCCACGCCGAGGCGCTGCCCGGCCCGGTCGCGCGAGGCGTCGGAGACCCCCGCGGCGGCCACCACGCTGTGCCCTGCCTGCGCGAGTGCCGCGCCGAGGACCGAGCCCACTCGTCCGGCTCCGAGGACCCCGACGGCGAGACGCCCCGGACGGTCGCTTGTCTCCATCACGTTCCTGTTCACAACTCGACGAGCCGAGCCCAGTTGACCAGCGTAACGGTCAGGACTCGGCGGCCCGTCGTCCGACTCCGCCGACGGGCTTGGCGCCTTCGCGACAACCAGTGGATCACAGCAAGACGCTATTTATGCCGCAATATACGTTGAAATAGGGACATGCTGGACGACTGCGCGCTGTTTGACAGTGGAGGGTCAGCACGACGGTCATGGGCGATGACCATCCTTGATAGCGTCCAGTCCCGTGTGGGTCACGTGGCGGGAGGCCATGGAGCGAGCACTCTATGGCGAGAACGGCTTCTACCTCCGGGAGCGTCCATCCGGCCACTTCCGCACCTCGGTCGGCGCTTCGCCCGCCTTCGCCCGTGCGGTGCTCCGCCTGCTGGGCACGGTCGACGACGCGCTGGGCCATCCCCCCGAGATCGACCTCGTGGACGTCGGCTCGGGCGACGGCCTGCTGGTCACCCAGGTGCTCCGCACGGCGGAGCCTGAGTTGGTGGAGCGGTTGCGCGTCTCGGCCGTCGACCTCTCGCCTCCGCCTCACGACCTCGACAAGGAGATCGCCTGGGTCGGCGTCCCGCCCGACGAGATCACCGGGCTGGTCATCGCCAACGAGTGGCTGGACAACGTGCCCCTCGACGTGGCCGAGCAGACACCGGGAGGTCCGCGGCTGGTGCTCGTCGACCTGGAGACGGGCGAGGAGCGGCTCGGCGACCCACCGGGCGAGGAGGATTCGGCGTGGCTGGAGCGCTGGTGGCCACTGGGCTCGGCGGGCATGCGAGCGGAGATCGGCCGGCCGCGCGACGAGGCCTGGACCTCGGTCGTCACACGGCTGGCGCGAGGGCTGGCGGTGGCCGTGGATTATGCACACCCTGTGGATAACCGCCCGCCCTTCGGCACCCTGACCGGCTACCGGGACGGTGCCTGCGTGGTTCCCATACCCGATGGTTCCTGCGATATCACCGCACATGTGGCGCTCGACGCGTGCGCGGAGGCGGGCGAGCGCGCCGGGGCGATATCCACAACGTTGACGACGCAACGACTTGCGCTGCGGGAACTGGGCGTCACCGGTGCCCGGCCCCCGTTGAGCCGCGCAAGCATCGATCCCGGGGGGTATCTGCGCGCGCTCGCCCAGGCGTCACAGGAGGCCGAGCTGATCGATCCGGCGGGGCTCGGCGGCTTCGGCTGGCTCAGCCAGCGGAAGGGCTGACCCTCCCTCGGGGGTCGGCCGGTGACAGCGTCAGGCCATCCCGCTCGGCCGGTGACAGCGTCAGGCCATCCCGCTCGGCCGATGGCGGCGTCAGGCCATCCCACTCGGCGGGGAGTGCGCTGAAGGCCTGGAATCAGCCGGTGGAGACCTTGAGGGACTCAAGGCCCCTGATGACGTAGTTGGGCTTCCACGCGGGCTCTTCGGTGAGCTCCAGCTTGGGCGCCGCCTTCAGCAGCGCTCCGAACGACTCGATGAGCTCCACGCGGGCCAGCGGAGCGCCCAGGCAGAAGTGGATTCCCGCACCGAAAGAGATGTGCGGGTTCTCCCTCCTGCTCAGGTCCAGCCGGTCGGGCTCCGCGAAGACCTCCGGGTCCCGGTTCGCCGAGCCGAACAGCAAGGCGACCTCGACGCCCTTCGGGATGTCCACCCCGCCGATGGTGATGTCCTCCAGCACCCAGCGCTCGAACATCTGCAGCGGGGTGTCCCAGCGCATCAGCTCCTCGACCGCGGACGGCAGCAGCGAGAGGTCACCGCGCAGCCGCTCCAGCTCGCCGGGGTTGCGGAACAGCGACCACCAGCCGTTGCCCGTGACGTTCACGGTGGCCTCGTGACCGGCGTTGAGCAACAGCACGCACGTGCCGATCAGCTCGTCCTCGGTGAGCCGGTCCCCGTCGTCCACCACCTGGGCCATCGCGCTGATCAGGTCGTTCCCCGGGTTCTTCCTGCGCTCGGCGGCCAGCGCGCGCAGGTACTCCGCGAACTCCGACGCGGCGCGGGCCGCCGTGTGCTGGGCCTCGATCGAAGGGTTGAGCTCGTACATGCCGCAGATGTCGGCCGACCAGGGCCGCAGCAGGTGCCGGTCCGCCTCCGGCACGCCGAGCATCTCGGCGATGACCGTCACCGGCAGCGGCTCGGCCACCTCGGCCAGCAGGTCGCCGCCCCCGCGCTCGACGAAGCCGTCCACCAGCTCACCGGCGATCCGCCGCACACCGGGACGGAGTTCCTCCACCATGCGCGGCGTGAACGCCTTGGAGACCAGCCGCCGCAGCCGGGTGTGGACCGGCGGCTCCACGTCGAGCATGCCCGCGCGTATCACCCTCCAGAACGGCTCCTGGAAGTCCGGCTCCGCCTCGCGGCCGAAGTCCTCGTGCGAGGCCACGTGCAGGTAGGAGCGGCCGAGCCGGCGATCCCGCAGCGCCGCGTTGACGTCCCCGTGCCTGGCCACGAGCCACTGGCCGGTCGGCTCGAAGAAGCTGACCGGCTCGGTCTCGCGAAGTTCTCGGTAGGCGTCGTACGGGTGGGCAACGAAGTCGGGATTCCACGGATCAAAATGCACAAAGTCATCGTAAATGGGATTGCACGCCCCGGCTCACTGGGTGGTGGTGCTTCCGGTCTCGGGAGCCTCCTCGTAGCGCTCCCGCAGGTCCACGGGCCGCTGGCGGCCGGCCTTCCTTCGGGCGCGGATGTTCAGCAGTTCCACCCCCAGCGAGAACGCCATGGCGAAGTAGATGTAGCCCTTGGAGATGTGCTGCTCGAAGCCCTCGGCGATGAGCACGACACCGATCAGCAGCAGGAAGGACAGGGCCAGCATCTTGATGCTGGGGTATCTCTCGACGAACGCGCTGATGGGCCCGGCCGCGAAGAGCATGACGATGACCGAGACGATCACCGCGGCCACCATGACCCCGAGTTCGTCCACCATCCCGACGGCCGTGATGACCGAGTCGAGCGAGAAGACGATGTCGAGCACCATGATCTGCAGGATCACCGCGGTGAAGGAGGCGGCGACCTTCGAGCTGGAATGACCCGGTGCGCCCTCCAGGCTGTCGCCGATCTCGAAGGCGCTCTTGCCCAGGAGGAACAGCCCGCCCAGGATCAGGATCAGATCTCGGCCCGAGATCCCCTGACCGAAAACCTGGAACAACGGCTCCGTCAGCCGTACGACCCAGGACAGGGCGAGCAGCAAGGCGAGGCGGCTGATGAGCGCCAGCCCCAGACCCACCTTGCGGGCGCGGTCGCGCTGCTCGGGGGGAAGCTTCCCCGCGAGGATCGAGATGAAGATGATGTTGTCGATCCCCAGCACGATCTCGAGAGCGACCAGGGTGAAGAACCCGATCCAGATCTCCGGGTTGGCCACCCAGTCCATAGTGTCTCCTCAAGCTAGGGGTTCGCCCAGGTCGCGGCATCGCGGGCATCGGTCGGTCCTCTGTCAACGGACGACGCGCCCGCAAAGTTCGCGAAGAACTCAGACCCCTACGACTCCCCTGTTGAAGTTGCGGAGACGAGGGTGCTTCGGGTTATAGTCCCCGTAGGTCATGAGTGCCAGCGCCAAGCCCCGGCTCGCTGGCCGGCAACCCTCGCGCTCGCGGCGGGGTGCCCCGGGTGAGGACCAGGTCCGGCACGAGGTGTGCCGGGCAAGCGCGGGCTCCGTCATACCAACGCCATGACCGGGGTCCCATGACCCTAGGAGGCCGGCGTTGTCCGCTTTCACTGTCCTGAAGAGCCATTCCCCTGCTGTTTCCGGCGTCCCGGCCGGTGCCGAGCTCGCTCGGGGGGCCCATGGCACGGTGGCGGGGCGTACCGGTCCCACGATCCCGGCCGTACTGGGTACGGATCTGGAGGTTCCGGTCAGGGGCGGCACGCTCGTCCAGTACGCCAACCTCGACTACGCGGCGAGCGCTCCGTGTCTGGAGCCGGTGAGCGCCGCCGTCGCCGCCGCGCTTCCGGCCTATTCCAGCGTGCACCGGGGAGCCGGGTACGCCTCGCAGCTCACCACGGCGCGTTACGAGCAGGCGCGGCACACCGTGCGGGCCTTCGTCGGCGCGCGGCCCGACGACGCCGTCGTGTTCACCCGCAACACCACGGACGCGGCGAACCTCCTGGCCCGCTCCCTCCCCGAGGGCACCACCGCCGTGGTCTTCGAGACCGAGCACCACGCGTCGCTGCTGCCCTGGCCCGATGCCGTACGGCTCGCGCCTCCCGCGTTCCCCGGCGAGGCGGTACGCGCGGCGGACGAGACCCTCGCGGCCATCGACGGGCCCAAGCTCCTGGTCGTCACCGCGGCCTCGAACGTCACCGGCGAGCTGTGGCCGATCGCCGCCCTGGCCCACATCGCCCACCGGCACGGCGCCCGGATCCTCGTGGACGCCGCACAGCTCGTCCCGCACCGCCGGCTCAACCTGACCGCCCTGGACCTGGACTACGTGGCGTTCTCCGGGCACAAGCTCTACGCCCCGTTCGGAGCGGGCGCCCTCATCGGCCGGGCCGACTGGCTGGCCGAGGCCGAGCCGTACCTGCGTGGCGGCGGGGCGTCGAAGGCCGTCACCGGAGGCGCGGGACGGGAACTGCCGCTGGACGCCGAGTGGAGCACAGACCCCGAGCAGCGGCACGAGGCGGGCACCCCGAACGTGCTGGGGGCCGTCGCGCTGGCCGCCGCCTGCGACGCCCTCTCGGCCACCGGCTGGACGAGCCTGATCAAGGAGGAGGAGCGCCTCATCACGCTGCTGCGTGACGGGCTCGCGGGGATCGAGGGCGTCCACGAGCTTTCGCTCTGGGGACCCGCCCACCCGCGCGTCGGCATCGTGTCCTTCGTGGTCGAGGGATGGACCGCCCGGGAAGTGGCCGAGGCGCTCTCCTCCGAGTACGGCATCGGCGTGCGCGACGGCAAGTTCTGCGCTCATCCCTTCGTCAGGCACCTGCTCGACGGCGTGGGCCTGGCCGGAGACGCCGCGTGCGCCGACGGCACGGCAGGGGCCATACGGGCGTCCATCGGCATCGGCACCACCGAGGAGCACATCCGCCGCCTGGTCACCGCCCTCTCGGATCTTGTCTCCCGCGCCTGACGTGACAGCATGGGGTTTATGACCGAACCTCGCACCGGAGTGGGGCGCACCGAACGGGTCGTGGGGATCGGGGCCGGGGCCAAGGAACTGGCCACCGAGGACATGATCCTCAACATCGGGCCCCAGCATCCCTCCACCCACGGTGTCCTGCGCCTGCGGCTGATCGTGGACGGCGAGCGCATCGACACGGCCGAGCCGATCGTCGGCTACATGCACCGCGGCGCGGAGAAACTCTTCGAGGTCCGCGACTACCGGCAGATCATCGTGCTGGCCAACCGCCACGACTGGCTCTCGGCGTTCGCCAACGAGCTGGGTGTCGTGCTGGCCGTCGAACGCATGCTGGGCATGGAGGTGCCGGTCCGGGCGGTGTGGGCGCGCACGCTGCTCGCCGAGCTGAACCGCGTGCTCAACCACCTGATGTTCCTCGGGTCCTATCCCCTGGAGCTCGGCGCCATCACCCCGCTCTTCTACGCCTTCCGCGAGCGGGAGACGGTGCAGGCCGTCATGGAGGAGATCTCCGGGGGGCGGATGCACTACATGTTCAACAGGGTCGGCGGGCTGAAGGAGGATCTTCCCTACGGCTGGCTCGACAGGACGACGCAAGCGGTCAGCGACGTGCGCAGGCGGCTTCCCGACATCGAGAACCTGATCTTCGGCAACGAGATCTTCTTGGCGCGCACGCGTGGGGTCGGGGTGCTCGACCGCGAGACGATCATGCAGTACGGCGTCAGCGGCCCGATCGCGCGCGCCTCCGGGGTCGACCTCGACCTGCGCCGCGACGAGCCGTACCTGGCGTACGGCGAGCTTCCCGTGAAGGTGGTCACACGCTCGGCGGGCGACTGCCACGCCCGCTTCGAGGTGCTGCTCGACCAGGTGAAAGTCTCGCTCGACCTGGCCGACGCCTGCGTGGAACGGCTCCGGTCGCTCCCGCCAGGGCCGATCAACCAGCGGCTGCCGAAGGTGCTGAAGGTGCCCGAGGGCCACACCTACGCGTGGACCGAGAGTCCCCTTGGGCTCAACGGCTACTACCTGGTGTCGCGGGGCGAGAAGACGCCGTGGCGGCTCAAGCTGCGCAGCCCGTCGTACAACAACATCCAGGTGCTCAGGGAGATGCTTCCGGGCCACCTGATCTCGGACATGGTGGCCATCCTCGGTTCGATGTTCTTCGTCGTGGGTGACATCGACAAGTGATTTCCGGCCCGTGTCATGACTGATCCGGAAGGATGCGTTTAGTCCCCTCGATTCTGTAAAGAAGAGTGGTGCGTCAGAGACAGGGATCAAGGATAAAGGGTGGCTCCTTGCAGCGCGGGACCCGGCGGACGCCGGGTCCCGCAGGCCCTCGCAACCCTGAGCCCACCCCCAGCGGAACCTCTCAAATACCTGGTTCGTCCTCGGGGCGCTTGGGGACCCTGCAGCAGTGCTCCAGGTAGAGGGCCGAGCAGACGAGCACCACGCAGGCGATCAGCGAACCGCCGGCGAGGAAGAAGTCACGCCGGGGGGTGTCCTGGTCGAGCAGGGGAAGCACGTGGAACACGAAACCGGCGAACACTCCCGCGAAGGCGGCTCCCGCATACGCCGAGGCCTTGGCCAGAGCGGCGAGCCTGGCCACCGCCAGGGGCTCCACCGGCTTGGTGTCCGGTCTGCGCTCGATGCGCGCCCGGGTCATCCACCCGCTGTAGGCCTCACCGACCGCCAGCAGGAGCACCGTCGGGATGGCCGTCCACGGCACGGTGGGCAGGTCGGAATAGAACTGCTGCAGCAGCCCCCAGGTCAGGACCGCGAAAGCGACCAGCAGCAAGACGAGCACGCCGGGACGGCTCGGTTTCACGAGATCCTCCTCATTCCCACCGGCACCCCGGCGACTCCAACCCTGTCCACCCAACGATCCACGAACGTGGACCCGGCACCACCGGCAACCGCGGCACCATCCGGCTTCCCCGCCAGACCACACCGAACCGGATGACACCGAGCTTCTCGATCACGCCTGGTAGCACCGTGGAAGAGGCCGCGATCGGAGGTGGAGTCACCTCACCCGGGCGGCTGCAGGGCCAGGTCGGCGCGGAGGCGCACACCCCGCTGGTCGACGTCGGCGAGCAGGCCGGCCACCGAGCCCCGGCCCGGAAGCACCGCACCTGGATCGGCCTGGGACCACGGCACCAGCACGAACGCCCGCTCGTGGGCGAGAGGATGAGGGAGGGTGAGCTCGGGGTCGCTGGACAGCAGATCACCCACCATGATCAGGTCGACGTCGAGAGTGCGGGGGCCCCACGGCTCCGTGCGGGTGCGTCCGAACGCGGTCTCCACACCGAGCGCACGCTCCAAGATCGCTCTCGGGCCGAGCGTCATGGTGCGCGCGATCACCACCGCGTTGAAATAGGGGCGCTGGTCCGGCGGTCCACCGACAGGTTCGGTCTCGTACACCGGCGACACCGCCACGAAATCGAGCCCGGGAGCATCGAACAGCGCGTCGACGGCACCTTGCAGGGTGTCGAAGCGGCGACCGACGTTGCTGCCGAGCGCCAGAACGACCTTCATTCCCGCCTCCTTCTGACTGTCACGATCACATCGTCGAAGGGCAGCGGGATCGGCGCGGCGGGCTTGTGCACCTTCACCTCCACCTCTTCGACCAGCTCGTTGGCGAGGCACGCCCCGGCCAGGCGCTGTGCCAGCGTCTCGATGAGGTTGACCGGCTCGCCCTCGACGATGCCGACCAGCCGGACGGCGAGCGCGCCGTAGTCGACGGTCTTGGCCAGATCGTCACCGGCCGCGGCCGGAGCCGTGTCGAGGAACAGCGCCACATCGACGACGAACTCCTGGCCCAGCTCACGCTCGGCGGGCAGGCAGCCATGCCGCCCACGCGCCCGAAGCCCCACCAGGCTCACGCTGTCGCTGCGACGCTCACCGTCGCGACCCATCGCCATCACCCCGCCCCGTCCGACCACGGCACCCGGCCCCACCCCGAACTTCCCTGTGTCCCCAACACCCCGAAACGGCAGTCACCTGGGCCTGATGCCTTAGAACGGCTCCTTCGGGCCCCGGACGCACCTGGACGGCTTCCCTTCGCATCAGACGTCCCCGAACAGCATCCCTGTGTCCCGGACGCCCCTGAACGTCGCTCCTCGGCCTGGACCGTGGGTCCGCCCGGCGAGGAGCGGTCATTCTTCCGTCTCCTCTTCGTCGTCCTCACCCTGGAGGACGGGGGAGCCGTGGTGGGACCAGAGGCGCCAGCCCGCCGAGGTCCTGACGAAGGTGTTGGTCGCCACGACGCGGCCCGCCGCGAAGGTGGCGTCCTCGGTGTCGGCGGCGGTGAGGATGTTCTCGGCGCAGGTGAGCAACCCGACGTCGCCGATCACGGTGGTGCGGACATCGGTCAGCACGAACTGGATGTAGGGCGTGTTGGCCATGATCAGTGCCCACGAGCGGAGAACCTCGGAGCGCCCGCTCAGCATCGGCCAGCCGGGATGGACGCACAGCGCCACCCGGCCCTCCTCGTCGTCGGCCCAGATCTCGGTCATGCGGTCGAGGTCGCCGCTCTCGATCGCGGTGTAGAACGCCTCGTTGAGCTTCTCGATCTCCGCTGCCACTGTGGTCATCAGACCCCCTCCCCCCCTTGCCAGGCCGCCGCGACACGGACGGCGTCGGCGTTAGGACGCACGTGGTGCACCCGCACGCACCAGGCACCCGCATGGGCGGCCAGCGCGGTGACCGCGAGGGTGGCGTCGTCAGATCGGCTGAAAGGCCTCGGCGTGCCGTCGGGGTCGGCGAGTAGACGGCCGAGGAAACGCTTGCGCGAGGCGCCGATGATGATCGGGTGTCCCAGCTCGTTGAGCCTGGCGATGCCGGCGAGCAGGGACCAGTTGTGCTCCGGTCGCTTGGCGAAGCCGAGCCCGGGATCGACGATGATCTGGTGCTCGCCCACGCCCTCGGCGAGCACGGTGTCGACCCGCTTGCGCAGCTCTTCGGTGACCTCTGTCACCACATCGGAGTAGACGGCGCGGCCGTCCATCTCATGGCTGTGACCGCGCCAGTGCATCACGACATAGGGCACGCCGGAGGCGGCCACCACGCGGGGCATCGCCGGATCGGCCAGGCCGCCGCTGACGTCGTTGACCAGGCTCGCCCCGGCTTCGACGGCCACCTCCGCCACCTCGGCCCGCATCGTGTCGACGCTGACCGTGACGCCCTGCGCGGACAGGGCCCGGATGACCGGCTCGACCCGCCGCAGCTCCTCGGCCAGGGACACCCTGGCCGCGCCCGGACGGGTGGACTCACCGCCCACGTCGACGATGTCGGCCCCCTGCTCGACCAGCTCCAGCCCGTGGCGCACCGCCACCTCGGGATCGAAGAACTCGCCTCCGTCGGAGAAGGAGTCAGGGGTGACGTTGACCACTCCCATGACCAGGCAGCGCCCCTTATCGGGCACTCCAGGCACCGTCCATGTGGTCATGGCGTCAAGCCTAGGTGCTCCCCGGTAACGATCTGTGCCATGGGTCCGGCTTGTGGATAACGAATCGGCTCGCACCGCACCTCGAGATCCCCGTCCGGCCGGAGCCCTTACCTGAACGCCTCACCGCCGCCCATACGGAGGGCGCAGGGGGGTGGGATGACAGACGAACTCCGCCTGCGGGTGGGTGCAGGCGGAGTGTGTTCGAGGGCTCAGCCGCGGCCGATGATGAGGGCCATGGCCTCGGCGCGGGTCTTGTCGCTGTCGCGGAAGTCTCCGCGGACGGCGGAGGTGATCGTCTTGGCTCCCGGCTTGCGCACGCCCCGCATGGTCATGCAGAGGTGCTCGGCCTCGATCACCACGATGACCCCGCGGGGAGCGAGCACTTCCATCAGCGCGTCGGCGATCTGGGACGTCATGCGCTCCTGCACCTGGGGGCGCCGGGCGAAGACGTCGACCAGCCTGGCCAGCTTGGACAGGCCGGTGATCTGCCCCTTGTCGTTGGGCACGTAGCCGACGTGGGCGACGCCGTGGAAGGGCACGAGGTGGTGCTCGCAGGTGGAGAACACCTCGATGTCCTTCACGAGCACCATCTCGTCGTGATCGGCGTCGAAGACGGTGGTCAGGACGTCTTCGGGCGTCTGCCCCAGCCCGGCGAACTGCTCGGCGTACGCCCGGGCGACCCGGGCCGGGGTGTCGACCAGGCCGTTCCGGTCCGGATCTTCACCGATCGCGAGCAGGATCTCGCGAACGGCCTTCTCGATCCGGGCCGAGTCGACCTTGAGCGGTTTGGCGACCACCCGTCAGGCCTCGTCCTGAGGCGCCGGGTGGTGGACATCGTTGTTGTAGGCTCCGGCCGGGTTGCCCGCGGGTAGCGCGACGCCGTTCCCGTTGCCCGCCACCTCCTTGGGTGTGAGGATCGGCGGCCGGTCGGACGGGAGCCGCTTGCCGTATCCGGAGTAGGACGGCCGCTTCTCCCTGACGACGATCGGAGCGAAGATCTCCAGGACCTGGTGGCGGGAGAGGGTCTCCTTCTCCATGAGCTCCAGCACGAGGTTGTCGAGCACGTCGCGGTACTGGACGAGGATCTCCCAGGCCTGGTCGTGCCCGGCCTCGATCAGGCGGCGTACCTCTTCGTCGATCGTGGAGGCGATCTTCTCGGAGTAGTCACGCTCGTGACCCATGTCGCGGCCGAGGAAGACTTCGCTGTTCCCGGTGCCGAACTTGCGGGCGCCGAGGTGCTCGCTCATGCCGTACTCGGTCACCATGCGGCGGGCGATGGTGGTGGCCTTCTCGATGTCGTTGGCCGCGCCCGTCGTGGGCTCGTGGAAGACGAGCTCCTCGGCGGTGCGCCCACCCAGAAGCATCGCCAGCTGGTCGAGCATCTCGGACCGAGTGGCGAGGAACTTGTCCTCCATGGGGAGCGTCATCGTGTAGCCCAGGGCCCGGCCACGGGACAAGATCGTGATCTTGTGCACCGGGTCGGAGTTGGGCAGGGCGTGAGCGACCAGGGCGTGACCACCCTCGTGATACGCGATGATCTTCTTTTCCTGGTCGGACATGACCCGGCTCTTGCGCTCGGGACCGGCCATGACGCGGTCGATGGACTCCTCGAGGGTGTTCATCGTGATGAGCTTCTGGTCCTGGCGGGCGGTCAGCAGGGCCGCCTCGTTGATCACGTTCGCCAGGTCGGCGCCGGTGAACCCGGGAGTCCGGCGCGCGATGACGTCGAGGTCGACGTCCTGCGCGAACGGCTTGCCCCGCCCGTGGACGCGGAGGATGCCCTTGCGGCCCTCCAGGTCGGGCCGGTCGATGACGACCTGACGGTCGAAGCGGCCGGGGCGCAGCAGCGCCGGGTCGAGGATGTCGGGACGGTTGGTCGCCGCGATCAGGATCACGCCGCCCTTGACGTCGAAGCCGTCCATCTCGACGAGAAGCTGGTTCAGCGTCTGCTCGCGCTCGTCGTGGCCACCGCCGAGGCCCGCGCCTCGGTGCCGGCCGACGGCGTCGATCTCGTCGATGAAGATGATCGCCGGGGCGTTCGCCTTGGCCTGCTCGAACAGGTCGCGCACTCGGGAGGCGCCGACACCGACGAACATCTCGACGAAGTCGGAACCGGAGATCGAGTAGAACGGCACGCCGGCCTCACCCGCGACCGCACGGGCCAGCAGCGTCTTACCGGTGCCAGGGGGCCCGTAGAGCAGGACGCCCTTGGGGATCTTGGCGCCGATCGCCTGGAACTTGGCCGGGGCCTGCAGGAACTCCTTGATCTCCTGGAGCTCCTCGATGGCCTCGTCGGCGCCGGCGACGTCGGCGAAGGTGGTCTTGGGAGTGTCCTTGGTGATGAGCTTGGCCTTGGACTTCCCGAAGTTCATGACCCGAGAGCCGCCGCCCTGCATCTGGTTCATGATGAACAAGAAGATGAGGACGATGATGACGATCGGGAGGAAGCTCACCAGCAGGCCGACCAGGAAGTTCTCGGTCGGCACGGTGATCTTGTATCCGTGGGGCAGCTTGCCCGTGTCCGCCTGAGTCTGGAGCATCTTCTGAAGCTCGACACCCTGGCCCTGGACCCAGTACGAGTAGAACCGGTCCTCGCCGTCGATCTTCGTAAGAGTCTTGATCTCAATGCGCTGGTCTTTGTCAACGATCACCGCGTTGTCGACAGCGCCCTTTTGGATCTGGCTGATGACGAACGAGGTGTCCCTCTGGGCATAGTTGCTGTTGCCGCTCCAGAACGTGGAGGCGAGGAGGAGCAGCACGACGATGCCCAGGATCCACAGCAGTGGCCCACGTGTAAATCGCTTGAGATCCATCCGATGCGGAACCCCTGCGGGCCCGTCCCTTCCTGAACACGGCCTGACGCCCCGGGCGAGCCCGGGGTTAGCGGCATCCCAAACCGCTCCTACTGATCACCCGGAGGTAACCGCACCTCCGAGACATCCGAAGGTACACCGGGCCGCCGCGCAGGGTCACTGCCCCGGCGACACCGGCTTTGTCCTACCAACGTACGTCAGACGGTCCCGTGTTCCCCACGAGGAGACCGAATAACGCGGTATCGCACCAGTTGGCGATGAGGAACTTCGCTCAGGGCTTACTCCGCTCCGTACACATGGCGTGCCAGGGTGCCGATGAACGGCAGATTGCGGAAGCGCTCGGCGAAGTCGAGCCCGTATCCGATCACGAATTCATTGGGGATGTCGAAGCCGACATATTTGACATCGAGCGGCACCTTCACGGCTTCCGGCTTACGAAGCAGGGTGCAGATCTCCACAGACGCGGGGTTGCGCGACTGAAGGTTGTTGATGAGCCACGACAGCGTCAACCCGGAGTCGATGATGTCCTCGACCACCAGAACGTGCCGCCCGGCGATGTCGGTGTCGAGGTCCTTGAGCGTCCTGACGACGCCGGACGACTTGGTCCCCGCCCCGTACGACGAGACGGCCATCCAGTCCATCTGGACCTCGATGTGCAGCGCTCGCGCCAGATCGGCCATGATCATGACCGCACCCTTGAGAACCCCGACGATCAGCAGGCTCTTGCCTGCGTAGTCCGCGTCGATCTGCCCGGCGAGCTCCTTGATCTTCGCCTGAAGTTCTTCCTCGGGAATGAGGACCTTTTCCAGGTCCATGCCCATGTCGGCTGCGTCCACCTGGGGTTTTCCTTCATGAGAGGGTGCTGGCGAATATCAGGGTGCCATACCGCCGGACCACTCCCACCCCCCCGGGTAGCTCCACCATCCGCTGGCCGCGCCACTCGGTGATCAGGCGGTCGACCTGCTCGATGTGAACGGCCGCCAGCGCCGACGCGTTGGCGCCCGCCGCGAGCGCGGCCCGCTGGATCACCCGCCGCCGCACCGCGGCGGGCAGGTCGCGGAGCGCCGTGACCGTCAACTCGACCCCGAGGCCCCTGGACCCGGCGTAGACCTCGTCGGCCCAGTCGTCGAGAGCGTCGGCGTCGTCCCTGCACAGGGCGGCCGTACGGGCGAGCGCCTCCGTGACGCCCGGCCCCAGCGCCTGTTCGAGCACCGGAAGGACGTCGTGCCTGACGCGCACCCGGGCGTACATGGAGTCGATGTTGTGCGGGTCGTCCCAGGGCACCAGGCCGAGCGCCTCACACGCGGCCCTGGCCGTCTCGCGGCCGACGCCGAGAAGCGGGCGCCGGTAGAGCCCCGAGGTCGCCGGCATCCCGGACAGGGAGCGGGTGCCGCTTCCCCGGGCCAGCCGCAGCAGCACGGTCTCGGCCTGGTCGTCGCGCGTGTGCCCCAGGAGGACGGCCGTCGCGCCGGACCGCTTAGCGGCGAGCGAGAGCGCTTCGTACCTGGCGTCACGGGCGGCGGCCTCCGGACCTCCGGCCTTCCCGACCGTGACCGTGACGGCCTCGGCGGGCGCGAGGCCCAGCTTCGCCGCCAGGCGCACGACCTCCTGGGCGCGCTCGTAGGAGCCCTGCTGCAGGCCGTGGTCGACGGTGAGGAGCCCCGCGCGCAGCCCCTGGCGGGGGGCGACGAACCCGAGGCAGGCGGCGAGCGCCAGCGAGTCGCTCCCGCCGCTGCAGGCGGCGAGGACGAGGGCGCCCTGCGGCACATCGGCGAGCGAGAGCCGTACGGCCCGGCGGATCTCCGCGACGGCGGGATGCGGTCCCATGCTCCCTAGTCTGGTGCGATCGGCTCACTCCGCGGCCCATCCCCGGAGGAACCGGGCCGCTGAGCCTCAGAGGTGCCCGTTGGCGGCCGGCAGTTCGGGAGTGCGGACGACGCGGGAGATCCACCGCTCGGGGTTCTGGATCTCGGGGTGGTCCGGCAGCGTCTCGGGGGAAGCCCAGATCCGGTTGAACCCGTCGATGCCGACCTCGTCGACGACCTTGCGGACGAACGCCGACCCCTCCGCGTACTGCTTCATCTTCAGATCGACGCCGAGCAGGCGTCTGATCGTCTTGTCGAACCGGGAGCCGCCCTCCCTGCGGTGCTGGAACTTGGACCGGATGTCGGCCACGGACGGCACGACGGTGGGCCCGACGGCGTCCATGACGTAGTCACCGTGGCCTTCGACCAGCGTCATCACCGCGGTGAGACGGTCGAGGATCGCCTTCTGCTCCGGCGTCTGGATCGCGTCGATGAGGTTGCCCTCCCCGCCCTTGATCGCGTCGGCGACGGCGTCGGACGCGGCGCGCATGCGCTCGAGCAGCGTGCCAAGGTCGAGGTCGGAGGCGAGCAGGAACTCGGTCATCTGCGCCCGGACGTACTCGCGCAGCCACGGCACGCCGGTGAACTGCACCCGGTGGGTCTCCTCGTGGAGGCAGACCCACAGCCGGAAGTCACGGGGGTTCACGCCGAGCTCGCGCTCGGTGTTCACGATGTTGGGCGCGACGAGCGTGAGCCGGCCCGTGGCCAGCCGCCCGCTCGGGTCCGGCGGCAGGAACAGCTCGTACTGCCCGAGCACGCGCGTCGCGAGGAAAGCCAGCACGGCCCCGACCTCGACGCCGGTCACCCGCGACCCGACCGCGCCCACGATGGCGGGAATCTGCGAGCGATTGGCGCTCATACGCTCGGTCAGCGGCTCCAGGACGACCCGGAAGCCCTCGACGTTGGCGCGGATCCACCCAGGACGGTCGACGACGGTGGCCTCCTCGGGCTCCGCCGCCCCGTCGATGCGGGCGAACTCTTGCACATGCCCTTCGGCTTCGCGTGACAGCCGCCTGAGCTCGGTGACGGCATGCCTTGCCTCCTCCCGGCTCACCTGCGGCCCGGGTCGGACAAGGCGGACGCCGGTAGTAACGGCCAGATCCCAGTCGATCACCTGCATGTTCACCACCGTACGTCGTGCGGCGCGATTATGAGCAACCGCACCCGGAGACGAGCGCGGCCAGCCGGTCGAGTGCCGCCACCGCCCCATCAGGATCAGGAACGTCGTCGGCCATGAAAGCGAAGGCCAGCAACCGGCCGTCGGCCGTCCTGGAGAGACCCGTCAGGGTGTTCACCCCGTTCAGCGTGCCCGTTTTGGCCCTGACCACTCCAGCGGCGTCCTTCGTCTCCTTCTTGCCGTACCGGTCGTCGAGCGTGCCGGTGAACCCGGCGACGGGCAGCCCGCTGATGACGGCGTGCAGGCGCGGGTTGGCGGGCGAGGCGGACAGGGCGATGAGGCGGGCGAGCGCGGCGGGGGTGATGCGGTTGCGGGTGGACAGCCCGCTGCCGTCGTAGACGACGACGCCCTCGCCCACGCCGAGCCTCTTGAGCGTGCCCTGCATCGCCTGGGCGACCCCGGTGAAGGTGCCGGACCTGCCTTCCTTGACCGCGACGAGATGGGCGAGCGCCTCGGCGACGTCGTTGTCGCTCAGGGTCAGCATCTGCTCGACAAGCTCGTACACCGGCGGGGACTCCACCCGGGCGACCTCCTTGGCGGTGACCGCCGCCCGCGCCCGCTTGATCGACTTGCCGACCTTGATGCCGTACCGGCCGAGCAGGGTGGCGAAGGCCTCGGTGGCCGACCGCGGCGGGTCGGCGTAGCGGGCGGAGCGCCGCGGGTCCTGGCGCCCCTCGTCGATCGTCAGGGCCGTCACGGGGGCGACGCTGCCTTCGGGGATGTAGCCCGGCTTCCATCCGGGCGCGGTACGCGAGCCGGAGAACAGCGTGTCGTCGTAGCCGAGGCCGACCGAGGTGACGCCCGCCGCCTTCAGCGCCTTGGCGGTACGGGACGCGAGCACCGCGAGGGAGGCGTGCCGGGGGTAGGCCGGGGATCTCTCGGCCCTCGGCCCCATGAGCGTCGGGTCGCCGCCGCCGACCAGCGTGATCGAGCCGTCCTTCGGCTGGACGACGCGCGTGGCCACACGGGTGTCGGGGCCCAGAGAGGTCAGGGCGGCGACGGCGGTCGCCACCTTGGTGGTGGAGGCCGGCGTGATGCCAGTGCCGGCCTTGCTGTCGAACAGGACGGTCCCCGCCGCGATGTCGACCACCACCGCGCCGACGTTGCCTCCCAGCGCGGAATCGCCCAGCGTGCGGCTGAGCTGGGCAGACAAAGAATTCTTTGCCGGAAGGTTTCCGTTCTGTGCCGGTGGGAGCACCGGTCCCGCGGTCACGATGGCGACCGGAGTCGGCGTCGGGGAAGCCGTCTCGGCCGGGGGCCTGGCCGCGATGCCGACCAGTCCGCCGGCGGCCAGGACGTACGCTCCCGCGGCGCAGACGAACGCCTGGAGCAGGGCAAGGGTCGTCACCGCGATCAAGCGCTCGCGCCGCACCACCTCACTGACCTCTCTCCCGCATACGTCATCCTGGATATACGCCTACGAGACATTAACGCCCGGCCCGGTGTATCCGGGCGGGCTTGAGCGGAGGAACCGCAGTGGAGTTCGACGTTGTCGTTGAGATCCCCAAGGGGCAACGCAACAAGTACGAGGTTGATCACAAGACGGGCCGGATCCGGTTGGACCGCCTTCTTTTCACCTCCACGCAGTACCCCGCCGACTACGGCTTCATCGAGGAGACCCTGGGCGAAGACGGCGACCCGCTCGACGCGCTGGTGCTTCTCCAGGAACCGACGTTCCCCGGCTGCCTGATCAGCTGCCGCGCGGTGGGGATGTTCCGCATGACCGACGAGAAGGGCGGCGACGACAAGGTCCTCTGTGTGCCCGCCACCGACCCCCGCATGGCCCATATCCGCGACATCCACCATGTCCCCGAGTTCGACCGGCTGGAGATCCAGCACTTCTTCGAGGTCTACAAGGATCTGGAGCCGGGCAAGTCGGTCGAGGGCGCCAACTGGGTCGGCCGCATCGAGGCCGAGATCGAGATCCAGCGCTCGATCAAGCGCCATCTCGACCACATCGAGCCCGGCGAGGCCGGTGGTCATCCGGCCCCCGGCGACCACCACTGATCACGGCGGCCGCCGGAGACTTCCGCCCACGTGGCGGCCGGTGGCCGGGCCGCACCACGCCGACCATGTGCGGGCGCCGGATGGAGGCCACGCGCACCACGTCCCCGGTCTTGGGGGCGTGGACCATCTGGCCGCCGCCGATGTAGATGCCGACGTGGCGGATGGTGCCGGGATGGCGGGTGCGGCGGCCGAAGAACAGCAGGTCGCCTCGGCGCACGGAGCCCAGCGGCACCTGCCGGCCCGAGCTCCACTGGGTGCCCGTCCAGTGGGGCAGGGCGACTCCCGCCCTCTGCCATGCGCGCATGGTCAAGCCCGAGCAGTCGTACGCGCGCGGCCCGGCGGCGGCCCATACATAGGGCTTGCCGAGCTGGGTCAGCGCCCAGTTGGCCGCCCGGTCGCCGAGCCGACCGCCCCCGGCCAGGGTCCAGTGGTTCCCGCCGGTGGAGCTCGGGCCGTTCTGGGCCCACGCCGCGCACTCCAAGGTTCCTACCAGGCCGCAGGCGAACATGATCACCACAGCGGCCGTACGGCGACGCACATCCCGTGGCATGCGCCCCCCTCTCGACTCGCCAAGCTGAGAACGGAGAATGAGGTCACGTGGGGCGCCGGGTGACGTCGGGCCGCACAATCCACAGGCTTCCCCTCGGTCACATTCCGCACACGCCCTTCGTCACTTTCTGTAATCAGACAAGACGGAGTAGGCGCGCTATCCATGGACGAACGCCTGCCAACGGGGGAAGAGCCCTCCGGGGATAGGTGAAGACGGGGGCCTCGCGGCCGTACGCGGCACAGAGCTCGGCCGCCTTGCACCAGTCGGCGATCGTGCGGCTCGCCGCCCAGGCGGCGCCCAGCGCGGGCCGCGCCTCCGCGTGCCGCTCCCAGATGCGCATCAGCGTCACGGTCGCCTGTGCGGCCGTGTAGCCGTCGTCGGGGTAGGCGGTACCGGCGAGATAGGGGGCCATGACCTGGCCCGCGAACCGGGTGTCGAGCACCCAGGTCCAGTTGGACACCACGAGGCCGAGCGCGGCGTCCGGGACGCCGGCGGCCGCGGTGTACATCAGGTGCTGCCGGGGCCCGGTGAGGCGGTGCCGCGGCCAGAGCCAGGCGACGTCGCCGGGAATCTGGCCGGCCGACAGCCAGGACAGCACGGCAAGGCCACGCGCGGTCTGCAGCCGGCACAGCTCCAGGACGTCCCGCAGCATGCGCGGCCCCGGGTCGAGCCAGACCGGCCAGTCGACGCGGTGGACGCGCGGCACCAGGCCGGTCAGCTCGGGGGCGACCGGGTAAGGGAACACCCGGCGACCCAGAAGGGAGTCGTCACCGAGGGTGAACACTGGCCGCCGGGGACTCGATGGGCGTCTCCGCGGGAGCCTGGGGGCGCCCGGCGGAGTCATGGCGGTCGCCGTCGTCCGCCGGCCGCCGCCTGAGGGACCCGTCCGCTCGCGGCGCGCGGTGGTGGTCCTCGGACGCGGTGTGGTCGGTGTGGTCGGTGTGGTCGGTGTGGTCGGTGTGGTCGGAGTGGTCGGTGTGGTCGGTGTGGTCGGCGTGGTCGGCGTGACGGCGTGCCGAGGACGGCGACGGAGCCGGGGATGGGGTCCCG
Organism: Sphaerisporangium flaviroseum; assembly: GCF_039537005.1. Lineage (NCBI taxonomy): Bacteria > Bacillati > Actinomycetota > Actinomycetes > Streptosporangiales > Streptosporangiaceae > Sphaerisporangium > Sphaerisporangium flaviroseum. The sequence goes on from NZ_BAAAZR010000001.1 coordinate 192,905, forward strand.
GCCTTCGGAGGCGAGGGCGTGGCCCGCGGAGTGCGGCGGCTGTGGGTGCGGCTGGGACAGGGCGTGGGGACGGGGTCGTGCTGGTGACTCGCGGTCGGGGTCGGCCGGACGGACGGCGCCGGCGGGGAAGGGGTCGTGGGCGGAGGGGTGGGCGCCGGCGTGGTCACGGGCGGGACGACCTGGGTCGGCCTGGGCGTCGGAGTGGCCGACGACGGCACCGGCTTCGGTGCCGGAACGGGCGGGGAGGGCGTCGAGGAGACCGTCGGCATGGGCGCCGGCGGGCCGCCCAGGCGTGCGTCGGGCCGTACGACGGCGATGGGCAGCGCGAATCCGGGAGTGATCGCGGGGAGGGAAGGGAGGCCGTCGACGATGGGTGTCAGCGGCGGGGAAGGCGTGGTGGGGGCGGGGCTCGCCGGGGTCCCACCGGTGGAGGAGCTCTGGGGAACGGGTAACGCGTCATACGCGCTGCGCGAGAGGGGATCCTCGGCCTCCCTGACCGCGCTGACGAGCACTATGGCCGCGACGCCGACCGCCAGCGCCGCCACAGCGCCCGCAAGAGCCTGAGGCCAGCGCCGAGACCCTTTGGTCTCCCGCATCGGGAAACCCTCGGAGTCGAGCAGGCCCGTGCGCCGTGCGACGTATCGCCGGTACGGAACAAGCTCAGGATCGATGAAACAGCTCATCACGCGCACGCGCAGGGTCTCGGGCAACGCCGGGTGGGGCAGCAGGTTGAAGACCTTGACCGCGGAGACCTGACGCTCGCGATGGGGAGCGCAGACCTCGCAGTGCTCGATGTGCTCGAGAAGCCGCTCGCGCGTCTCCTTGTCGAGGGAGCCGGAGAAGCCGTCGAGGATGCCCGCCCTGCCCGCGCAGTCGTGTGAGGGGTTCCTGGCGAGGATCTCGGTGGTGACGAGGTCCTGCAGGCGGTCGCAGGCGGACTGCCGGAGCTGGTCGGCCTGCGCGGAGGTGATGCCGAGCACGGCGCCGAGCTCCGCCTCGGGGATGGAGTGGCGGGTGAGCAGGTCGAGGATCTCGCGCTCGTCGTCGGACAGGGCCCCCACCGCGTTCACGGCCACGAGCCTCAGGTCGCCGTCCTGCGGCTCGGGCGCCGCAGGCGCCCCCGGTGGCCCCTGGCCGCCGTCGGCCGCGGGGATGACCGACCGCCTGCGCACGCATTCCCCTCGGGCCAGCGCGTAGAGCCAGACTCGCAGCCGCTCGGGGTCGGCCAGCGCGTGGACGTGCGCCTCTGCCGCGATCAACGTGTCGCGTAGTGCGACCTGTGCGCTGTCGGAGCTGTCGAGGACGGCCCAGGCGTATCTGTAGATGCTCTCGGCGTAGGAGTCGTAGAGGGCAGCGAGGGCACCAGGATCGCGGGCGCGGAGTGCCTCGACCAGGACGCTGTCATTCATGTAACCGACAGTAAAGGCTCGGTAACTGCTTGCTCCACCGTTTCACGGACAATGACAAGCGTTGTATTAATACCGTAATGAAAGCGAGCAAGATTGTTTGCCGGGCCTGCTCCTTATATGGTCATCAAATTCGACAAATCATCATTAGAGGGTCAGGTCGGTGGAGGCGCAGGTCGGAGTACGTCGCAGTCTCGCACCTTTTCGTCCCCTTACGAGGGTGCTTTGGTACCGCCATGGCCGCCGTAATCCGGCTGTTTCACGGCGCATCACTGCCGATGCCTGACAAGCGGGACCTACCTCATGCCGTGGCCTGCAACCCCGCCTCCGCGCAGCCCCGCACCAGGCCCTCCAGGCCGAAGGCTTCCACCGGCCCCACCGCCCCCTGAGCCGCCACACCGTCGGCGGCTGCGGTGATCGCCGCCCACGCCAGAACGCGCGCGGTGAAGTCGTACGGGTCGCCGCCGTGCAACTCGACCGAGGCGAGCCTCCTTCCGCCCTGGTCGAAGGCCTCGGCGACGATCTGGGAGGAGATCCCCTCACCGCTGGACGCGGCGGAGCCGTCCCGGCCCGCCGAACGGATCACACGGTCGGCGACGGCCTCCGTGACCCGCTTGGCGCCGGGGATCGCCGCGATGAAGGGGGTCGCCCTGGACAGCACCCCGGCCGCTCGTGTCAGGCCGCCGAGCCAGCCCAGGTAGACGTTGACCTCGCGCAGCCCGGTATGCGTGCGCGGCAGGGCGAAATGCTCGGAGGCGCCCACGGACAGCCCGTGCCTGCGGCGGCCACCTACGAAGAAACTCCGGGTACGCCCGTGTTCGCGAAGAATACGGCCATGGCGAAAGCCGTACATCGGTTCGAGGACCATTCCGAGAGCGGATGCCCGAGTGCCCGCACTGGCCCGGCGTGCCACATTTCCTGCGACAAAATATCCAATATCCACTCGAACCGCTTCTGGCCCCGCTTTCTGCAGGGCGAGTGAGGCGGCGAGGTTTCCCGGCACGTAGTCATATCCGAACGCGGTGAGCAGCGTCGCCCCCGACGCGGCGGCGGCCGGACCGTACCGCTGGAAGATGCGCCTGATGAACGTCGGCTCCCCCGTGGAGTCCAGGTAGACGCCACCCGCCTCGATCGCGGCCTCGACCGCGGGCTCCCCCCACCGGGCGAACGGGCCGACGGTGGAGATGAGCACGTTCCCCGGCTCGATGAGCCGCCGGAGCGTGGCGGGCCGGTTCACGTCGGCCACCGCGACCGTCAACTCCACCGGCAGCGAGGAGGCCAGCGCCTCCAGCCGCGCCGGGTCACGCCCGGCCAGCACCGGGTGGGCGCCATAGGCGAGGAGCGCCTCGGCGGTGAGCCGGCCGGTGAACCCGGTGGCACCGAATAGGACGATCCGGGGGGAAGTCATGTAAGTACCGTAACCCGCCGGTGATTTCAAGATCCATAGCGGGGCGGCCCGGCCGCCACCGGGAGAGGGAAAGGACAGCCCGGCGCTCACGGCCGGCGGTCGACCGGCATCGCCTGGTACCCACGGTCCCGGGCGAACGGCGGCGTCTTCGGCTTGACCGTGCTGGGCGGCAGCGCGCCGCTCATGGCCAGCTCCTCGTACGGCCGGCCGCTGGAGCCCCACGTGCGGGCGGTGATGTCCGTACGCGCCACCTGCCCGGCACCGTTCAGGCTGTCGACGGTGAGGACGAACCGCCGGGGGGTTCCCGCGTGCACGTCGTCCACGTACGTGCTGGCCCCGCCGACGAGCCTGCCGTCCTTGTCCCGCAGCAGCGCGGTCACCACCAGGCTGGTCGCCGCCTTCTGATAAGGATTGCCGACCGCGCCGGTCACCAGGTACGAGCCGTTGCCCAGCTTCTCGGTGATGGCGGCCGAGATGGGGAACGGCACGAAGGCCGACGGGATCCGCGCCGCCTGCCGCCACTGGGCGGGCTTGTAGGTCACCTTCACGTCGACCGGCCTGGCCGACGCCATGGCCTGGCCGGTGAACTTGAGCGACCCGGCGGGTGGCACGGCGTCCAGAGGCTGCTCCATCCGGACCACCTCCTTGCCCACCGCGTCACGTCCCACCACGGTCGCGGCGACGTTCTCGCCGAAGTACCACCGGTTCGGGTTGCTGATGACGCCCGCCCAGGTCACCACGTACCCGCCGGTCCCCTGGGTGACCGATGACGTCTGTTCCCTGATCACGAGCGGCTTGAGCGTCTGCTTGCGCTGCGGCTCGTCGCCGCCGCACCCGGCCAGGAGCGTCGCCGCCGCCACTACCCCGAGTCCGAGTACGAGTGCTGTCGTGTTTCGACTACGCTGGGTCACAAGGCCGTCATAACCCGGTTAGTCGGGCGTGACTCCTCCGACACGCGCAAGCCGTGCGAACTCTTTAACGGCTCCACACCTGCCACCGGCGCGTCCGCCCGTTTTCGTGAGCACCCGCTCGTGATCGCCGGGCACGCTCGCCGGTGACCGCACGCCGCCGCTCAGCGCTTGCGTACCACCCGGGACTCGTCCCAGACCGGCACCGGGGACTCGTACACCTGGCCGTCGGAGCCGAAGACGAGATAGCGGTCGAATTCGGCCGCGAACCACCGGTCGTGGGTGACCGCGAGCACGGTGCCCGAGAACTGGTCGAGGCCCTCCTGCAACGCTTCGGCACTGGCGAGGTCGAGGTTGTCGGTCGGCTCGTCGAGCAGCAGGAGCGTCGAGCCGGACAGCTCAAGCAGCAGGATCTGCAGACGGGCCTGCTGGCCGCCGGAGAGCGTCTCGAAGCGCTGCTCGGCGATGCTCCCCGCCAGCTCGTAGCGCGCCAGCGCCTTCATCGCCTCGTTCTTCAGCCGGGCGTGCTCGACCATGACGATCTCGCAGGGCGTCCTGCCCTGGAGCTCCGGCCGGGCATGGGTCTGGGCGAAGTGCCCGGGGACGACCCGTGCCCCGAGCCGGGCGACCCCGGTGTGCCGGATGTCCTCGCCCGCGATCAGGCGGAGGAAGTGGGACTTCCCGGATCCGTTGGAGCCCAGGACCGCCACCCGCTCGCCGTACCAGATCTCCAGGTCGAACGGCTTCATGAGGCCGGTCAGCTCGAGACCCTCGCAGATCACCGCCCGCTTGCCGGTGCGGCCGCCTCGCAGGCGCATGTTGATCAGCTGGTCCTTCGGCGCCACCTCGGGCGGACCGGCCTCCTCGAACCTCCGCAGGCGGGTCTGGGCGGCGTGGTAGGCCGGGGCCATGCCGTCGTTGTACATGGCCTTCTGCTTCAGCATGGTCACCAGGCGCTTGATCTTGGCGTGCTCCTCGTCCCAGCGGCGGCGCAGCTCGTCGAGGCGCTCGTTGCGCTCCTTGCGCGCCGCCGCGTAGGTGGCGAAGCCGCCGCCGTGGATCCACACGTTGCCGGACTCCACGGTGACGATGCGGTCGGCCGCGTTCGCCAGCAGCTGGCGGTCGTGGGAGACGAGCAGGACCGTCTTCTGGGTCTCCCTGAGCGCCTGTTCGAGCCACAGCTTGCCCGGAACGTCGAGGTAGTTGTCCGGCTCGTCCAGAAGCAGGGTCTGGTCCGGCCCCCGGAGCAGCGCCTCCAGCACCAGACGCTTCTGCTCTCCGCCGGAGAGGGTGTTCACCTGGCGGTACTTGACGTTGTCGTAGGGCATGCCGAGCGCGGCCATCGTGCAGGTGTCCCAGAGGACCTCGATGTCGTAGCCGCCGGCGTCGGTGTAGTCGGTGATCGCCTGGGCGTAGCGCATCTGCGTCTTCTCGTCGTCGCGATCCATCATGACGAGCTCGGTCTGGGCGAGCTTGTGCGCCGCCTCCCGCACCCGGTCGGGGGCCACCGACAGCAGCAGGTCGTGGACGGTGCGGTCGTCGCGGATGCTGCCGATGAACTGCCGCATGACGCCGAGACCACCGGAACTCGCGACGCTCCCCTCGACCGGGCGCACGTCACCCGCGATGAGCCGCATGAGCGTGGTCTTGCCCGCGCCGTTCGGCCCGACCAGCGCCGCCTTGACGCCCTCGCCGACCCGGAAGGAGACCTCATTCAGCAACGGGCGCCCGTCGGGCAGCACATACGTCAGACGGCCGACCTCGACATGCGCCACCGCAAACCCCTCCTCAGTCCTCGCGCAGGGTATCCGCCGAGATGAGGCGATCGCATGTCATTAACCCGCCGTCGCCGGTGGCCGGCGTGCGCAGCGGGAAACATAAGGTGGTGCTGGGACGATCTCCGGGTGGACTCGGGTGAGTCCACCATCCGTGCGGCGGGACTCGGCCGTGCGGGTTCGCCGGCCGTTTCCACGGCCGCTCGGGCTTCCGTCCGGGCACGCAGACCTTGGAGAACCACGGTGGAAGACGATGATTTCGTCCCGGTGGGCGATGCCCTGGCCGGGCTCGCCGTGTCTCCCCTTCCCGACGGCTGGACGGCCCTGGGCGCGATCATCCTGGTCAAGTGCTTCGACGACGAGGGACGCTCGTCATGGGCCTTCAGGCGGACCGACGGGCTGAACGACGAGGAGCTCCTCGGCGCTCTCATGGTGCGCACCGACCTGCTCCGCCGCGAGCTGTACGAGGCGTACACCGACGACGAGGACGACTGACCCTCGTGGCGGGCCGCCCCGGTCCCACCTGCCCGAACTCCTCGACGCGCGCGAGGCGTACGAGGACGCCCGCTCGGGCCCCTGTGAACCTCGCGTGAACGGTGGGACATCCGCCGGGAAACGTCGCACCGGATTTCTCAGGCGTGTCTTTCTTCCAGATTGCTCACAAACCGGCCGACCACCAAAAGGCCCTGTCCACGCCGGGCATTGTGGTTCATCGTGGGAGGCGGCCCGGATAAAGGCATCGCGAAGTGCCATGAGCGTGCGGAGGACGGCATGGAAGACCACGGCGTCACAGGAGCGCGGGTGGACCTGGAGATCACGGTCGACCTGTCACCCGAGCGACTATGGGATCTCGTCACGGCCGTGCCCCGCATCGGCGAGTGGAGTCCCGAGTGCGAGCACGCGGCATGGCTCGAGAACGGCGTGGTGGTGAGCGAGGCGATGGTGATGGAGGGGACGCGGTTCCAGGCACGCAACCGCAGGCAGGGACGGGTCTGGACGGTGACGTGCGTGGTCACCGAGGCCGACCGCCCGCGCACGTTCGCATGGTCGGTACTGGACGCCGCCCAGGACCTGGACCGCCCGTCGTCGAGGTGGCGGTACGAATTCCAGCCCGGGGACTCGCCCGACCAGACCCTGGTCCGCCACAGCTTCGTCCACGGCCCGGGCGAGAGCGGCCTGCGCGACATCATCCGGCAGAATCCCGAACTGGCCTCGATCATCGTCGAGGTGCGCCTGGGCGAGCTGCGCGAGCACATGACCCAGACTCTCGACGCGATGGCACGCCCTCTCCTGACCGTGTGACTCGCCGGGCGAGATCGGCCCTCCCGCCTCGCCTGGCGGAGGCCGCGTCGACCGAGGCGCCGGAGCCGCGCCGTCGGGCTCGGCTGCTACGGTCTCCACATGATCGAGGAGACCGCCCGGCACGTCGGCCACATGGACATCCTGCGCGAGCTTCTCGTCGGCGCGACCGGCGACCACCCCGAGAACTGACCGCACATGCCGATCCGCATCACGCCGCTGACCGATCCCCACCGCAGCCCGTCCAGCCACCGCCTGGCGTGGCTGGCGTCCGGCCCTGACGGAGTCCCCATAGGGTCGGCGTTCCTGCGTCTTTTCACCACGGCCGAGCAGGCGCACCTCGCCGAGCTGGAACTCCACGTCAACCCCGCCGAGCGGCGGAAGAGCATCGGCTCCCAGCTCCTGGAGGCGGCCGTGGCGGCCGCCCGGGGCGACGGCCGGCGCTGCGTCATCGCCCAGGCCAAAGCGGGCTCCCCCGGTGAGCGGTTCCTGCATGCCAGAGGCTTCCGCACCGCGCTGACCCTGACCTTCGCCCGGCTGCCGCTGGCAGAGGCGGACCTCAGCGCGCTCACGGACATCGTCCAGCGACCCCATCCCGGCTACCGGCTGACGTCGTGGGACGGCACCGTGCCGGACGACCTTGCCGAGACCTTCGCCGCCTCGCGCCGCGCCATGGACGACATGCCCATGGACGACGTCGACTTCGGCACGGTGGTCTGGGACGTGGACGCCGTCCGCGCCGCGGCGGAGACCATCGAGAACCGTGGCGAGCTGCTGCACACCGTCGCCGCCGTCGACGAGGCGGACGGCTCGATCGTGGGGTTCACCGAACTGGTCGTTCCCGGCGACGGCGAGGGCGACGGCCAGCACTACGGCACCGGTGTCCTCCCAGCGCACCGCGGGCACGGACTCGCCCTGTGGATGAAGGCCGAGGCCATCCGTCAGGCCCGCGAGCGCCATCCCCGCCTGGGCGGCCTGCTGACCGACACCGCCGACGGCAACACGCACATGAGACGCGTCAACGACGCGCTCGGCTACGTGCCCACGCACCAGGAGTTCACCTACCGGCTCGACCTGCGGGGTGATCCGGAACACCCCCCACGGAGAGGCGAGGGTACGCGGATCTGCGTAGGGCGGAGCCTCGGCTGAGCGGATGTCCCGCCGCGCCAAGGCGCCCAGACTCGGCGCATGCTCACCGTCCTCATCCGCGTCTTCCGCGTGCCCGATCTCCGCAGGAAGATGCTCTTCACCCTGGCGATCATCGCGCTGTTCCGGCTCGGGCAGATCCTGCCCGCCCCGGGCGTGAACGTGGCCGCGGTGCAGGAGTGCCTGGCCGGAGCGCGCGGCGGGCTCCTCGACATGCTGCAGCTGTTCAGCGGCGGGGCGATGCTGAAGCTCTCGGTGTTCGCGCTCGGGATCATGCCGTACATCACCGCGAGCATCGTGATCCAGCTGCTGACGGTGATGATCCCGCGGCTGGAGTCGCTAAGGAAGGAAGGACGGCAGGGACAGGCGAAGATCACGCAGTACACGCGCTACCTGACGGTGGCGCTGGCCGTGCCCCAGGCCACCACGGTCGTGTCGCTGGCCCGTGCCGGCCAGATCTTCACGAACTGCGATCGGCGGGTGCTGCACGATCAGAGCCCGGCGATGGTCACGGTGATCGTGGTGACCATGGTCGCGGGCACGTGCGTGGTCATGTGGCTGGGCGAGCTGATCACCGATCGGGGCATCGGGAACGGCATGTCGATCCTGATCTTCACCCAGGTGATCGCCGCGTTCCCCTCGTACGTGTCGAACATCTTCATGGTGAGCCCGTTCGCGCTGGCGGTGATGCTGGTCGCGGGCGTCTTCCTGGTGGCGGCGGTGGTGTTCATCGAGCAGGCGCAGCGGCGGATACCGGTGCAGTACGCCAAGCGGATGGTCGGGCGCAGGATGTACGGCGGGACCTCGACCTACCTCCCGCTGAAGGTCAACCAGGCCGGGATCGTGCCCGTCATCTTCACCTCGTCGCTGCTCTTCCTGCCGCAGCTGGCGACGCAGCTGATGGGCGGCACTGGACCGGTGGCGGAGTGGACAGCCCGCTACCTCGTCACCGGTGACCACCCGGTCTACATCACGATGTACCTCCTGCTGATCGTGGGGTTCACCTACTTCTACGTGTCCATCACCTTCAACCCGGTGGAGGTCGCCGACAACATGAAGCAGTACAGCGGGTTCGTGCCCGGCATCCGCCCGGGGCGGCCCACCGCGGCGTACCTGCGGTTCGTGCTCTCCCGGCTGACCGCATCGGGAGCGGCCTATCTCGGCGTGCTGTCGCTGATCCCCGTCATCGCGTTCGTGCTGCTGCGTGATCCGGCCACCCAGCAGAACTTCCCGTTCGGCGGTACGACGATCCTCATCATGGTCGGGGTGGGGCTGGACACGGTGAAGCACATCCACGCGCAGCTGGAACAGCGCGACTACACCGGCTTCCTCAAGAGGCCCTGACCCGTCCGGAGCATGTGCTCGCCCAGGACCTCACGAACCCAGGCGGCCGATCACACGGGTGCCGTCACGGCATCGTGAGCCCGGACCTGACCGCGAAGACGACCAACTGGGCGCGGTCGCGGGCGCGGAGCTTGACCATGGCGCGGCTGACGTGGGTGCGAACCGTGTCGGGGCTGATGACCAGCTCCGCGGCGATCTCGTCGTTCGACCGGCCGGTGGCGACCCACGCGACCATCTCACGCTCTCGGGGGGTGAGGGTGTCGAGCCCGTCGACCGGAGTGGCGTCGTGGCGGCTGAACCGGCCGATGACCTTCCTGGTGACAGAGGGCGACAGCAGCGCCTCCCCCGACGCGACCACCCTGATCGCGTGCGCGAGCTCCTCGGGAGCGCTGTCCTTGAGGACGAACCCGCTGGCTCCGGCCTGGAGCGCGGCGAAGACGTACTGGTCGATCTCGAAGGTGGTGACGACGAGCACCCGCGTGGTGGTGAGGGCGGGGTCGGCGGCGATGGCCCGGAGCGTGTCGATGCCGTCCATCCCGGTCATGCGGATGTCCAGCAGGAGGACGTCGGGCCGGGTGTCGCCCAGCAACCGGAGGGCCGCGGCGCCGTCGGCGGCCTCGCCGGCGAACTCCAGATCGGGCTCGCGATCGATGAGCGCCTTCAACCCCATGCGCACGACGGCCTGGTCATCGGCGAGCGCCACACGGATCGCCTTCGCCGGTTCGGTCATGAGGCCGGTCACGTGGTCCGCAGGGGAAAGCGGGCCGCGACGCGGAAGCCGCCGCTCTCGTGGGGGCCCGCGCTGAACGTGCCACCGGCCGCCACCACGCGCGCTCGCATCCCGGCCAGCCCACGGCCCTCGGCCGCTGCGGACGGCCCGCTTCCCCTGTCGGTGATCTCCAGGACGAGCTCGTACGGGCCGCGGGTGACGCGGACCACGGCCCCGGCCGGGCCCGCGTGGCGCAGGACGTTGGTCAGCGACTCGCGCACGACCCGGTAGACCGTGTCGCGGAGATGCGCGGGGAGGTCCGGCTCCGCAGGTTCGACGACGACGGGGAGCCCGGCCGCGCGTACCCCGTCGACGAGCCGGGCCAGGTCGTGGTCCGAGGCCTTGGGGTCGATGAGGTCGAGTGCGGAGCGAAGCTGGTCGAGCGCCTGCATGCTGGTCGAGCGGATCGCCTCCAGCGACTCCCGTACCTGGTCGGGACGCTCGTCGAGCATGAGCAGCGCGACCCCGGCCTGCATCGCGATGGTCGCCAGACCGTGCCCGGCGGCGTCGTGCACCTCCCCGGCGATGCGCGCGCGCTCGGCGTCGATCAACTCCTGCGCGCTGGGGGGTTCCTGCACGCCGGGTGACTCGTACGCGCTCGGCGGCCCGTGCGGGCCGGCCGGTGCGACCGTGTGCACGACCAGCCCCGCGTGGGCCGGCACAGCGTTCACGGTCCAGCCCGCCGGGATCGGGCCGGCCGAGGGATCGGTCTCGAGCGCCAGGCCCGCCGGGACGCCCGTGGTCAGGGGCTGATCGGTCGTGCTCCGCGTCTGGGCGAGACCGCTGAAGGGCCAGGGGATGGCCAGCCAGCCCACCCACGCCAGCATGAGGATGACCGGCAGGTCACGTAACCGTCCCAGGCGGGACAGCGCCGCCCCGGCCGCCGCGATCGAACTGCGCGGGCGGCCGTCCGGAGGCGTGTGCTCGGTCACCATCCCCCATCAGAACAGGCGCGTGTGGTCCTGATCCTAACCAGTGCGCCGCTGGGGCGAGCCGACATGGCGGTCGGGAAAGGCACCGCCTACGACGTCATGGACACGCGGGCGGCGAGGAGGTCGCGCACGACCGGCTCGGCCTGGCCGCAGTAGGGACATTCGAAGTCGCCGTACTCGACCACGGTCACCGGTGCGTCCGCCGGGCGGCGCACATTGAACGGCACTGAGGCATTCCCGAGCTGGGCGTTGTCCGGTGAGGAGCCGTCCGGGCGATGGGTTCTGGAAAGCATCAGGCGTCGCTGGATCACAACGGGCGCGGGCGGCCCGTGCTGAAAGTTTCACATAGGACGCAAGACCGTCGGCATGCCTCGCCTGCGGCGATGCGGTGAGGGTCCGGCCTTGCCCACCAGCGCTCTTCTGGGACAGGCAGCGGCTACCTACCATCCGGAGAGATGGTGGGAGCGCTCCCATCCGACTGGACGGAGTTATTACATGGCTCGTAGAAGGCCCTTGCTGACGGCCATCCTCGCCGCGGCCGCCACGGCCGCGGCGGGGGCCGCCGTATTCACATCGTCCGCCGCCCAAGCCGCCGACTCCGCGTTCTACGTGGATCCCCAGACCAACGCGGCCAAATGGGTCGCGGCCAACCCCGGTGACAGCCGTACCGCGGTGATCAGAGACCGGATCGCCGCCGTTCCCCAGGGCCGGTGGTTCGCCACGTACAACCCCACGACCGTGCGTGGCCAGGTCGACGCGTACGTCGGCGCGGCGGCCGCCGCGGGCAAGATCCCGATCGTGGTCGTGTACGAAATGCCGAACCGCGACTGCGGCGGCGCGAGCGCGGGCGGCGCGCCCGACCACACCTCCTACCGGGCCTGGATCGACCAGGTCGCGGCCGGCCTCGGCGGCCGTCCGGCGACGATCATCCTCGAACCGGACGCGCTCGCGATCATGCCGAACTGCATGAACGCCTCTCAGCAGGCCGAGGTGCAAGCCTCCATGGCCTACGCCGGCAAGAAGTTCAGGGCCACGTCCTCGCAGGTCAAGGTCTACTTCGACATCGGCCATGACGCCTGGGTCTCCGCCTCGGACGCCGCGAACCGGCTGAGGGGCGCGGACATCGCCAACAGCGCGAACGGCATCGCCCTCAACACCTCCAACTACCGGTCCACCCCGGGCCTGGTGTCGTACGCCAAGAGCATCATCTCCGCGACCGGCGTCCAGGGGCTGAAGGCCGTCATCGACACCAGCCGCAACGGCAACGGCCCGGCCGGCAGCGAGTGGTGCGACCCGGCGGGGCGCGCCACCGGCACCTGGAGCACCACCAACACCGGTGACTCCGCGATCGACGCGTTCCTGTGGGTGAAGCCTCCGGGCGAGGCGGATGGCTGCATCGCCTCCGCCGGCCAGTTCGTGCCGCAGCGGGCCTACGACCTGGCCATCGCCGCACCGCCGCCCACCGGCACCCCCACCCCGACGCCTCCGCGGACCCCGACGCCCACCCCCACGCCGACCCCCACTCCGACGCCCACACCCACGCCGACGCCCACAGGTGGCGCCGGGTGCACGGCGACCTACAGGATGACCAACGAGTGGCAGGGCGGCTTCCAGGGCGAGGTCGCGGTCAAGAACATCGGCGCGGCGCCCATCAACGGCTGGAGGGTCCAGTGGACGTTCGCCAACGGCCGGATCTCGCAGCTGTGGAACGGCAACCTGTCGAGTAGCGGCGGTAGCGTCACGGTCACGAACGTGAACTGGAACGGCAACCTCGCGTCCAACGCGTCGGCCACGTTCGGCTTCACCGGTACCGGAAACGGCACACCGTCGGCACTCACCTGCACCGCCTCCTGACCCAGGGCACCTGCTGAGCCTCCCGCGCGGCGTGCGGGAGGCTCAGCAGGTCCGCCAGGAGCTCGATATGCGACCGCGGCTCCGCTAGCGGGGCTCCGCCGCCGACGTGCGAGCGTGCTCGCGGGCCGTGTGAAGCGCCGACAGGAACATCTCTGCGGGCTGCGCGCCGGAGATGGCGTAGGTGCGGTTCAACGCGAAGAAGGGCACGCCGCTGACACCCAGCTCGCGGGCCTCGCGGATGTCGGCCTCGACGTCGTCGATGTGGTCACCGCCGGCGAGGACGCGACGGATCTCCTCCTCGGGCAGGCCGACCTCGGTGCCGAGCCGGACCAGCGTGCCGGTGTCGTCGAGGGTCTGCCCCTCGATCAGTTGCGCGCGCAGGAGCCTCTCGTGGGCCTCGGCACCGTGGCCGTACTTCTTGGCCAGGTGGGTCAGCCGGTGCGCGTCGATGGTGTTGACCATGACGGAGCTCTCGAGGTCGTACGCCAGGCCCTCCTCCGCGGCCAGCGATGTGACCTGTGCGGTCATCGCCCGTACCTGATCGCGCGAGCCGCCGGTCTTCTTCATCAGCAGCTCGGGCACGGGCTGCCGGACGCCCTTGGGGAACGACGGGTCGAGCTGGAAGCTGCGCCAGACGACCTCGACCTCCTCGGCGTGCTCGAACCGCTCCAGGGCGTGCTCAAGGCGCCGCTTCCCGAGGTAGCACCAGGGGCACACGACGTCAGACCAGACCTCGACGCGTACCGTCGTCACCCCGCTCACCGGCATGTCCCGTCCGCGCACGTGGAAGCATCGCCGGAGCCGAGCACGATCAGTCCGGGCGCCTCGACGAGGCCTTCCCGGCTGGGCTCGGGCCTCGCGGCTTCCTCGGTCGTGGGTACGTTCATCGGCCATCCTCACTTACATATTGTGTGTAACCCCATTATGGGTAACGATGAGAGTGAGCGGGAGGAGGCACTTCAATGTCGGCTACGAACACCAATGTGCCCGACCCCATCCTGGCCACCGACGACGAGTGCCCGGTGCGCGAGATCCTCGACAGGGTCGGCGACAAGTGGAGCGTCCTGATCGTGTGCCTGCTCGGCCGGCGCGTCCACCGCTTCAGCGAGCTCCACCGTGGCATCGACGGCATCAGCCAGCGGATGCTCACCCTGACCCTGCGCGCCCTCGTCCGTGACGGCCTGGTCGACCGCACCGTGCACGCCGCCGTGCCGCCGCGCGTCGACTACGAGCTGACCGAGCTCGGCCGCACCCTGCTCGTGCCCCTGAGCGCCCTCGACCAGTGGGCCACCGCCCACCGGAGCGACATCCAGGCCGCCCGCGAGCGCTACGACAACGCCTGAGCCCCCGGCGACGGGAGCCGGGTCTGAGCCGGAGCGCGGTGGAAGGCGCGGTGGTCGCCGGCGACGGGTCCTCGTCGATGTCGGCCGGCGCGGCCGCGTAGGAGCGGACCGAGCGCACCTCTCGGGCTCCGTCGGCCCTGACCGCTGTCGAACCGGCCGCCGCCGTCTTCGCCCGGATGACCGAGCAGGCGCGTGCGATGCTCCACCGGTATCCCGGTCAAGATCACGGCCTGCCCGGTCAGGCCACGGCCGATGCGGCTCCACCGTCTGGGCAGTGCGAGGACCGGTTGTTCCGGCGGCTCTAGGCTGGTTTGCCGACCGCTTCCGCCACTGGAAGGGCCGCGCGTGGGCTACAGCCGTCGGTCAGGTGGCGCAGCCGACCCGCTGGGTGCTCAACGCGATGTCGTCCAGCCAGACGTCGTAGGCGGCCGGGGTCGGGTTGCCCTGGTAGAGCTGCCACCCCAGCTTCAGCGTGTCGAAGCGGGGGAAGACGAAGTCGACGTCGTTGCCGCCATGGTCGTGGGTGGACACGGTGAGGTCGGGCTTCGCGACGCCGTCGAACCACAGTGAGATCCGGTTGTCGGTGGCGTCCATCCGCCACTCCAGGCACTGCCACACCCCCGCCCGCGAGGGAGCGGACTCCCGCCAGTTCGTCCAGTCGCCCGTGGGGCCGCCGTCCGCGCCGACACCCCACAGCGCGACGCCCCCGTCCACCTCGGGGACGTACTGGCCGCCGAGCGGGCGGACGATCTCCGGGCCGTCGCCTGTCGCCTCGATCAGGGTGTAGTGCGCCCAATCGGGGGCCACCGGGAACTCCTTGACGCGTAGCCGTACCCGGCCGAAGAAGCTGTTCCCCGGCGGGGTGAAGTCGTCCACTTTCAGGAACGCGCGGCCGTTGCCCTCGGTGTGTACACGCAGCACCTTCTGCCCGTCCCGCCCGCCGCGCTCCACGGTCAGGGTGCCGTGTTCGGTGTCGATTCCCCACTTGAGGGTGCTCGCGCCGCCAGTGGGCAGGGTCTGGAAGTCCTCGCAGAACAACAACTTCGCGTTTCCGCATGTCCCGCGCCCATGGCTCGCGGGCCCGGACGCGGAGGCGACCGAGGTCGCCGTCAGCGGTAACAGCATGGCCACGCAGGCCACGGACAACCATCTCCGCACGACAGACTCCTTTGTGAAGGGTGACAGCAGAAGTAAGCTACGCGATTTGGGAGCGCTCCCATAGGCCCACGGCGAGGACGCGTTCGCCGCAGCACGGGGCACGGGCCCCCCGATAATGACATTTACCGACTCGGTGACCACCTGACTGCTCGCTCACCGAGAAAGACGTCGGTTCTCCGGGGCAACATAACCGGGCTACTCGGCATCTAAGTGAACATGGACCACAGAACCCCTGTACGGGCCTTGATTTCGGTGACCGCGATCGCCGCCGCCACGATGGCCCTGACCTCATCCCCCACGCTCGCCGCGACCGCGTCGATCCCGGCCTACGGTGAAGCGCCCGCCGCCACCGGCATCCTCACCACCGCCGCGGCGGCTGCCACCACCGGTCAGGCGAAGCCGGAGTGCATTCGCGTCAAGGGCGCGGCGGCGTGCGTGGGAGCGGACGAGAGCGACCGGCCGGGGATCTCGATCGAGGACACGCAGCCCGACAAGCTCCATGCCACGGTCGAGTACTACCTGAACGGCTACCTGGGCACGAAATACGTCATCCACAATCTGGCAGGCGAGAACGAGATCCGGGGAAGCCGTGAAGTCGGCAAGACCGTGACCTTCAGAGCTGCGCTGTACAAAGGAAATCACCGGATCAGGGTGAGCAGGTGGAAGACGGTCCGCAGCGTCACCAAGTACCCCGTCAAACCGGAGACACGTATCACCCCGGCCACCGCGCGGGCACGGTCGGAGGTCTGCACCTCGACGAAGCGCGCGGCCGCCATGTGCTTCGCCGAGAAGGACACGTTCGTCTTCGCCTGTGACACGGGTGCCGACCAGCGTCAGGCCCGTGCGGAGTACTTCGTCGGCGGCGACCCAACGGCGCGTTTCGAGATCCATCAACTGGCCGGGTTCAACACCTGCGGAAAGGCCCACCACGGCGACCTCGCCATAAGCAAGTACCGCGCCTCGGTGTTCGATCACAACCACCGGGTCGCCACCAGGTTGTACAAGTACAACTGACCCAGCGGATTCAGACGGTGAGCTCGTCGCTCCCGGCGAAGGTGATCACGATGTCGCGGCCGTTGGAGTAGCTGACCAGCGGCCGCTGGAGCAGGTCACCCACGCGCCGGGCGACGATCTGGAACAGCTCCACCATCTCCGGGGTGTCGGCGGTGACGCGGAACCTCCCCTTGGCGACGACCATCTGCCCCACCAATTCGGTCATGTTGACGATGAACCGGGCCCTTTCGTCCGCGCTGAGTGGCGTGCGCCGGAACGCGGGCACCGCGCCGAGAGCGTGGCTCATTCCGATCTCCTCATGGTCTGCGTCCCCCTCATGATCGAGGGCTCCACCACCCTATTGGTCTTGAAAGGGGCGGCATTGGTCTTGAAAGGGGCGGCGGAGCAATGGAGAGCGTGTTCAGGCACACCGACAGCGGTCATCTACAGTCGAAGCCGTGACCATCGCGCGTTCCCTCCTGCTGTTCGTGGTCGCCGCACTCGCCGAAATCGGCGGAGCCTGGCTGGTCTGGCAGGGAGTGAGAGAACAACGTGGCCTGTGGTGGGTCGGAGCCGGGTTCGTCGCCCTGGGCCTCTACGGTCTCGTCGCCACCCTCCAGCCCGACGCCCACTTCGGCCGGATCCTCGCCGCCTACGGAGGGGTGTTCGTCGCCGGCTCGCTGGCCTGGGGCGTGGTGGTGGACAGGTTCCGGCCCGACCGGTGGGACATCATCGGCGCGGCCATCTGCATACTCGGCGTGTTGCTCATCATGTACGCACCGCGTGGCTAGCACGGTCGGCCTGGGCCGACAGCGTCGGTTCCCGCTTCTCTCCCGGTGACGGGTCTGGTCAGTTCGTGCAGCGGGCGGTCACCGTGACGTCGTAGATGCACCAGGCACCGCCCGGGGCGATGTACACGGTGGCATACGACGTCTTGTGCGGTGAGGGCGGCGCGAGCGTTCGCCTCCGCGTTCGCAGCACCGGCGGTCGGGTTGGGCCCCCAGCCCGACCCCGTCGCGGTCCGCCAGGTGTCGGCGTGGGCCGCCACAGCGCCCAAGCCGAGCGCCTTTCGTGAAGTCGAGGGCTTTCATGTCGGTGGCTGCCGCGGAACCGGCGTGTACGACAGGAGACCTACTTCCGTCATAGGCTGAGTCTCGCGTGATGGACAGGAGGCTGAGGTGGCCGAGACGACGCTGACCGAGACGACGGTGGCCGAGGTGATGGCCGAGTTGGCCGAGCTCGAGGACCCCAAGGCACGTGAGGTGAACGAGAAACACGGTGACGACCACGGTGTGAACCTCGGCAAGCTGCGGGCGATCGCGAAGCGGCTGAAGACTCAGCAGGACCTCGCGCACCGGCTCTGGGGGACGGGTGACACCGCTGCGAGGCTGCTGGCGCTGCTGATCTGCCGCCCGAAGGCGTTCGAGCGTGACGAGTTGGACGTCATGGTGCGCGAGGCTCGCACGCCCAAGGTGCACGACTGGCTCGTGAACTACGTGGTGAAGAAGAACCGGCACGCCGAAGAGCTGCGCCTGGCCTGGTCCGCCGATCCGGATCCAGTGGCCGCGAGTGCCGGCTGGGCGCTGACCACCGAACGCGTGGCGAAGAAGCCCGAGGGCCTCGATCTGGCAGGACTGCTCGACGTCATCGAGGCGGAGATGAAAGACGCCCCATATCGCCTTCAGTGGGCGATGAACAACTGCCTGGCGCAGATCGGAATCGAGCACGCCGAGCACCGCGCCCGTGCGCTCGACATCGGCGAGCGACTGGAGGTGCTCAAGGACTACCCGACCTCCCCGGGCTGCACGTCTCCGTTCGCGCCCATCTGGATCACCGAGATGGTTCGCCGGCGGCACGATGAGCGAGATGGTGCGCCGGCGGCACGATGAGACGGTGACTCGTTTGGTAGAGCCGCTCGCTGAGTCCGCCTTGTGCTGGGCCCGACTCCCACGAGCGTGGGAAGGACACCAGCATGTCGGCTATGGCAGGCAGACGCGAACGTTGATGTCACGAGGCAAGTAGGTCGAAGTGGAAGCCGACCACAAGAAGGATCACCCCGATCCAGCGCACAAGCCTCTCGGTTCTTGGATTCTCAAGAAGGCCCGCGACGCCTCCCGCCAGGAATCCGGCCGCCGCCGGCACCACTATCAGGCCGAATATGCCGACGCCCAACGCGATCACGCTGGCGATTTCCTCCATATCCTGGTCGCCCACGATCTCCGAGGTGACGGCGACGGCGGCCACCGTCACCAGGAGTCCTACGACGATCCGCCGCCCGATGCGCATACTCCGGGCTCTGTCAACGTTGATCCGCCGGAACCTGGTACTGAACTCCCTCAATCGTTCCGGTCCGATTACGTCGAGCACGACGGTCATACCCGCGAGAAACGACACGATCTTTCCGGCGCGGCCCCACCAAATCATCGGCAGCTCGAATAGAGTGTGGTCGATCATCGACTCGCCGCTCATCCATAATTGCCAGGCCTCGAACAGATTCAGCTCCGCCATCACGGAAGCGTAGAAGCCGGTAAAGGCGGTGGCTAGTACCTCGCGTCTGTCTGATGTCCACGGGCCCAACGCGGCGAGACGTGGTCTGGGTGGAGGGTCACGGCGTATCGGCGGCGCAGGCCGTGCACGCCGAGGGTTCACGGAGTAGCAGCACGTCCGGGCACGTCGCGCCTGTGTAGCGCGGGATGGCCTCCATGCCGAGTGCTCTACAAGGTGAGGGCTGTGGCTGTCCGCTGCGGGAGAAGGAGGAGGAGACGTGGCAGTGCCGGCGCTAGCGTGACGTCATGCCGATAGAGATCGTGCTCGAAACACACTCCGTGAGCCAGGACAACGAGCGGGGGATCGCCACGGGGTGGCGGCCCGGACGCCTGTCTGAACGAGGCCGACGCTTAGCCGTGGAACTGGGCGAGCGACGGCGCAAGGACGGCCTCGCCGCCGTTTTCACCTCTGACCTCACCCGAGCGGTCGAAACCGCTTCCCTGGCGTTCGCCGACACCGATATTCCGATCCTCCATGATTGGCGGCTTCGGGAATGCGACTACGGCGATAACAACGGCATGCCCGCAATTGAGCTGCACCAGAACCGATCCGATTACCTCGACAAGCCCTATCCAGGGGGAGAAAGTTGGAGGCAAGCGGTGCACCGCGTGAGCCGCTTTCTTGGTGATCTGCCCTTGCGATGGTCCGGCACCCGCATCCTGGTGATCGGACACGTCGCGACACGGTGGGCGTTCGATCACTTCATCAACGGCATCCCGTTGGAAGAACTGGCGGACGCCGACTTCAGCTGGCAGGAGGGATGGGAGTATCGACTGGCCTGAAGGGCAACCGGGCCTGCGCCAGCCGCTCGCGGGGACGCGATGCGCATCTACGCCAAGTACCTGGTCGGTTAGGAGGAGATCTCCATGTGCCGGATCAGCGAAGTTCTCGGCCGGAACGCGGGAAAGCATTGGGAAAGATCATCCGGATCCGCCCGGCCACGACCGGACACATCCGGACGTCGGCGCCTGACGCTGCTCCGGCTGATCCGCTGCCTGCCCGACCCCGAACCCAACAGTGGACCCCAGGTTCTGGGCGTCGACGACTTCGCCCTGCGTCGCGGTCACGCCTACGGCACGATCCTGATCGACATCACCACCAGCCGGCCGGTCGAGGTACTGCCCGAGCGGTCATCGGATGCGCTGGCCGCCTGGCTGAGCGACCACCCCGGCGTGCAGATCATCTGCCGGGATAGGGCCGAAGTGCAGCGGCTCAGGGGCCGGCCAGTTCGGTTTCCCACGGCTGGAATGGCGGGTCCACTACGTATGACGGGTCGCAGTAATGGCGGATCCATTGGGCTACACGTAGCTGAGCGTCACCGTCGTTGATGACTCTGCCGGTCGCATCGACCTCAAGCACGTTGGTGTAGATCGTGAACACCATCTCCAATGTTGAGCCGAACTGCATCAGGGCGGGCTTGTAGTCGATGCCGTCCAACAGTTCCATGTCTAAGGTGCCGTTGGCCAGGTAGAACGCGAATAGGCGCAAGCTGAAGCGCACATCTTCGGAGAGTTGAGCCACATTCCCATTTTCTGACGCCACGGCAGAACCAGCCAACGCGGGTCTGTCCAGCCAACGGCTCTGGCACGAATGCGGTGGTGGCGGTGCGTGCTTAGGGGAGCAGGATCCGCTGCCGTAATAGGGCGAAGCCGACGCGGCCGTACATCTGTCGTTTGAGCAGCTTGACCTTGGTGTTGGTGCCTTCTATGGGGCTGTTGCTGTAGGGCAGGGTCAGCCCGGCGATGACGGCTTGTTTGTCCTTGTCCAGGCCGAGGGTGAAGCTGCGCAGGGCGGGCAGGTCATCGGCTCGTATCTCGACGAAGGGACGGTCAAGGTGTTCCGAGAGCAGCGGAGGAAGCAGGCCGCCGACAAGCTGGCTGTCGGCGTGGAGTGGCGAGGGACCGACGACCACGTGTTCACGACGGGGTGGGGTGAGCCGATCCATCCCGACACGGTGAGTTCGCTCATCGCGACCGTGATCAAGCGCTACAACAGCCCAGCACAAGGCGCGCGGCCCGGACAACCTCTTCCCCACGCCAGGCTTCACGATCTTCGGCACGTTCACGCCACGACTCTGCTCCTGGCCGGCGTCCCTGTGCATGTGGTCGCCGCTCGGCTCGGTCACGCGGACCCCTCCATCACGCTTGGGGTCTACGCTCACGTGATCCGCACGGCGGAAGCCTCGGCTGCGGAGATCTTCGCTCAGGCGATCGGCGAGTAGGCGGAAGGTACCCGCTGGCCGCCTGTCAGCAGGGGTGTAAGCAAGATCGCGAGATGGTCATGACAAACACGAAGGCCCGTCCCAGGGAGTCCTGGTGACGGGCCTTTCACATGAGCGCGGCCGACAGGAGTCGAACCCGAATTCTCTGATCCGTAGGGAAAGGCAGATGCCTCGTCAGCGATGGCCGGCCTGGTTATGCGGTGAAACGGCCTGGTGGAGTGTGATCCTTTTAGGCGGTTTCGCCGTATGAGTTGCTGTACAGCAGTCGTCCGGGCGGGGGAGCTAGGGCGTCGTGCTGTTGGCTCGGTCATCGTCGCGGCCTACTGAAGGTAGCCGACTCGCGTGGGCAATCTCAGTCGCTCAGTCGCTGTAGGTCTTGACCTTGGTGTATTTCTCTGACTTGATCATGGCGTTTCGTCTTTTGTCGTCTTTACGAACGGGGATCCACATGCGCCTCTTATCTGCTTTACATCGAAGTCCGGCCGCATCAAGGACAACCGTGGTCGGCAGCGTTCTGACCGTGATCATCGGTCTCCTCGTCGCTTCGGCGCCCAGCGCCTCGGCCGAGGACTCGATGACCGACCTGGGTGCCTTCGCCTACGGCAAGCTGGTCGTCGAAGCCGACAAGGTCGCCGTTTCCATCAACGATCGCATCGTCATCGCTGATACCACCGGCGAGGTCAAGAACACCATTACCGGCCTGTCCGGTGCCTATGGCCTGGCCATGACGCCCGACGGCACCCGCCTGTATGCGGCGCTGCAGGGAACGAATGAGATCGCCGAAATCGACACCGCCACAGCCGCGATCATCCGGCGCGTCGACCTCGCCGCCTACCCATGTCCGTCCGAGCTGGTGCTCACCGGCGAGCGGCTCTGGGTCGGCTATGGCGGCTGTGGTGATCAAGGTGTCCTCAACCTCGACTTGTCGGAGGCAACGCCAGAACCGTCCCCATTCGAAACCCCACTCAAGTCGGCCCCGTTGATGGCGGCGGCCGGAGACACGCTCGTGCTCGGCGAAGTGGTCAGTCCGGGTGACCTGTTCGTCTACGACATAGGCGGCGCTGCTCCGGTCCTGCGTGGTGAGATCGACGGGCACGCCCACAGCAACTACGGGCTGAATGACCTCGCCGTCACTCCCGACGGCTCTCAGGTGATCTCCGCGTTCGCCCTGCCGTACTCATTCGACATGTGGGACGCCAGAACCCTGGTGAAAGTACGCGGCTATGAGCGGCAGCAGTTCGACGGGTGGCCGGCGGGAGTGGCCATCAGCTCAGACGGCGCCTACGTCGCCGGCGTGCGCAAAGAGGGCCTGGAAATGACACTGTACGACGCCGCCTCAGGAGCCGCGATCTACACCGCGGACACCGCCGAAGGTCAGCCGGTCAGCGAGAATGTCCAATTCTCGGGCCGCGACGTCTTCAGCCTCCTGAGGTCGCCCACAGACCGGCTCTACCTGTGGCGGCTGCACGACGTCACTTTGCCCGCGTCCACCCTGACGTTGACCGCAGAGCCCGGGGGAACGGCACACCAACCGCTCACCCTGACCGGACGACTGACGCTCGAGGATGGGACGGCTCCCGGCGCGCAGCCGCTAGCCGTGACCCGCACCCTGTCCGGCGGAGCCGGCGCGGAACTGCCCAGCGTGACGACCGCAGCGGACGGAACCTTCACCATCACCGACACGCCCCCCACAGGCGGAGAGAACACCTATACCGTGCGCTGGAAAGGCAACGACGAGCACAGGTGGAGCAAGGCCTCGGTCACAATCGTGGTCAGGTACCCGACCACGCTGACGTTGAGCGGGCCAAGGAGCGGGGTCGCCGGCCAGAGGTTGGTGTTCAGCGGAACCTTGCGGGCCGAGGGGACCACTCTGCCGCGCAGTGGCCGGCTCACAGTCCAGCGCACTCGCAATGACGAAGGCGGCGAAACCGTCAGTTGGCCGGTGTCGATCGGCACCACTGGGTCGTACGTGTTCTCCGACACACCAGGCGCGGGTCAGTACACCTACACGGTGCAATGGAACGGCGACACCCGGCTTGGACCGGCACAGGCTGCTCAGGACGTTACGGTGTACGAAACGGCCAGATGACCATCGGCGCTGCCCGGCCACCCCCGCCGGGCAGCACCAGCTCATGCGCCTAGGCGTACTTCCTTCGGCTATGCCGTACCCGGCCACACGACGATCAACTACGGACCGGTGATCCATGGCAGCGTCGATGGCGCCCAGTTGGCCTGGAACAACAGCGGCACGGTCAACCAGGCGCAGAACTCCGGGGAGCAGCTCATTACCCCAGGATTCGAACTACTGGCGCAGGCGCTAATCAGCACACGCGAAGGACTGCCAAGCCTTGGCCTTGCGGACGAGGATTTGGCGGACGCGCAAGCAGCCACGGATGATGCGCTAGCCGAGATCACCCAGGCCGAACCAGATCCCGGCAAGCTACGCCGTGCAGTGACCAGGGCCCCGGCGTTGATTCGCTATATCCCGATTCGTCGGATTGATCAGATGGCGTAGACGGCGAAGGCGTCGTCGTGGTTGAGGAGGTCGCGGCGGGCGTGGGCGATGTTGGCGCGGCCAGCCAGCCGGGCGGTGCTGATCGCCAGGTTTCTGAAGCCGGCGAGCGCCCTGGGTGCGGTTCCCGTCCTGACCTGGGAGTGATCTTCCCGGAATGTCACGTCACGAACCCAATGGAGACGGTTTTCCACACCCCAGTGCGCCCGTTCATAATGGTTGAGGTGGTCGGGTGGGGCCAGGGTGGCGGGCAGGCTGGTGATGCCGTACACGATCTCCTTGCTGATCCAGACGCCGTCCAGATCGCCGACATCGCGGCGGATCCGGAAGGCTTGGCGGGCGCCGGGGAACAGGGTGTCGTCTGCTTGGGCGGTGCGGATGGTGCGGCGTTCGATGCGGTCGTGCCCGTGATCGTCATCAATGGCGGTGGTCGCGCTCCAGTCGACGTCCGGGCCGGTCAGCAGGGCTTGAGCGGCGGCGCGGGCCAGCGGCTGGTTGCCCTTCAAAATGAGGATGTAGTGGGCGTCCAACTGCTGGGTGATCAGGCGGGCGGTGGCTTTGGTGGTGTGCAGCGCGTCCAGGGTCAGCACCATCCCGGCCGCGTCCAGCCGGGTTAGCAGGGCGCGAGCGGCGGGTCCCTCCCCGCGTTTGTCGGCGACCTGGCTTTGGCCCAGGATCACGCCGTACTCGTGGCTGATCGCCCCGATCAGGAAGACCCGCCCGCCGTCGGCGGTCCGGGCCCCTCGGCTGGCCTTGCCGTCCAGGGCGGCGCCGGGCAGGAGCCCGTCCGGGGCGGGATGGGTGAGCTGCCGCTGGGTCACGCGGCGTTGCTCGCGCTCGAGAGGTCCGGGGGTGTCGGGGATCTGCGGCACAGGAGCCGCCTGACGTAGCACGTCGGCCACATAGCCGCTGATCGCCGCATCCAGCGCATCGCCGTCCAGATGGGCCAGGACCCGGCGGAAGGTCCGCTCGCTGGGGACGGTGAACAGTCCGGTGAAAGGATCACGGTGGGCGCCCAGCCGCTCCAGCACCTGCTGGGAGGTCCGGGCTGCCCACTGCCAGATCGCCGCGACGCTGTCGCCGCCGACCACGAGCGTCGCGCACGCGGTCAACGTCAAGATGACCACCAGCCGATGACGCCGCCCGCATGCCGAGCGCCGGTCGGGGACCGCCGCCAATCGGCGCATCAACGCCGATTCCACTCCGACCGGATCGGCCCTCAGTTCGGCTTCCCGCAACGCCAGGTCGGTGAGCTGGTCAAGAGCAGCGGCGGGAGGAGAGCTGGTCAGGGAAGATGGGGACACGAGCGCGACTCCTGCGGCGATCTTCGGATTCGAGACCTGAAAGATCAGCAGAAGTCGCGCTCTTTCGTCTTCCACCTGGCCAAACGCTCAACGTCGCCATACCGCATCAGAACCCAGGAACGCCGGGGCCCTGGTGCAGTGACGGCATTGAAGGGCCTACTCGCTCCAATTGCGACTGGCCTGGCGGCTGGCGCCGGCGAGGGTGCGCAGGACTTCGCACGTACGGCAATCGAGCAACTCGGGAGCCACATCTAAAGCTACTTGTAAGCACGTCAGTAGGTGTGCCCCGGCAGGACTCGGACGTACGGCACCCGCTTTATAAGAGCGGCAGCCGTATGGTTGGCGCACCTGGTGTGAACTGTGCGAACACTCCGCACGGCTCGCACGGCTTGAAAGATCATCCCGTGCATGTCCCGCGTCCGCCGGGGTCGGCGCCACGTCGTCTGGTGGTAAGGCTCGACACGATGCCACGGCAGTCCCATATGGTCGCGTTGCGGACCATCATCGTCCTACCGGTCCTGCTCAGGTTCAACGTCCACGCTGTTGACCGGCCGAGGCCAGATACCGCCGTGCTCGTCGATTATCCATGGGGAGGCTTCCGAGCGGGGGCGTAGGTACTTCTGCAGCTCGGGGTACTGCTCCAGTACGTAGGCTTCCACCGCGTCGAGTACGCCGCGGAGCTGCGTGGCGGAGACGTTCGGCGTGATCTTCGCACCGCCGTGGTTGCTCCATGCGTCCGGGTAGTACGGGCCGCGGTGTGGGTTACGGTCGGCGAATGCGCGGCCGGACGGGAATTGAGGCTGGCGAGGCCGGGGAGTTGTGTTGAACGCCGGCATGTTCTCGTCCCAGTGCTCGTGCAGGTCGCGGCTCTCCTTGAGTTCGGCGCGGAGCGTCTTGTCCACCTCGACGGGGTTGCCGAGCATCTCCAGCGCGCGGAACATGTGCCGAGCGGCATTCACACAGAAGTACCGCTCCTGGTAGGCCTGCCAGTGGCTGAGCGGTTTCGGGCCCTGCTTGTAGAAGCCGTAGAGCACATGCTTGGCCACGAGGGGCTCCCACCGGTTAGGCCACCCGCAGCCGGGGACCACTTGGGGACCGGCGCACCGAGAGATGGGCACTCAGCGCCTCGCCATCGGAGACCGAGCGCGCATCCGGATGCAGGTACCGCTGCGGCTACATTCCTCGACTACCTGCGGCACCGCCCGCCCGGGCCGACTGACCCGCCCCGCGAGCGTGGCCGCCGGGAGCGCACCCCCGGCGGCCACACCCTTCACCGGCAAACGCGTCACGAGACGCGTTCGAGCATGTCCGCCCTGATCTGCGGACCCGTGAGCGCCTTGGAATAGACGCGCACGTCGTCGAGCGTGACCGGAATGTAGAGGTCGTCTGTGAACCCGTCCGATCCGAGCTGGAAGTCGCCAGGGGCGTACAGGATGGCGCGCGACGTCTCCAGGGACCGCTGCACGGCGCCGTTGACGTACACCGTCAGGGCGTAGCGGCGGTCGGCCCAGTAATCGAACGTCACGGCGAGGTGGGTCCACTGGTCGACCGGCGGAGGCGGGAGGGTCACGGAGAGGGGTGTCCCGTCGGCCATCGTCAGGAGCACCTGGTAGTCCCTCGGCCCCCATGTCTTGACGGAGTAGCTCGGGTAGGGGGAGCCCGACGCCTTCTTCGCGACGATGTACCGCGGCCGGTCGTACGGTTCGACGGCCCTCGGCCGCATCCACATCTCCAGGGTGAGCCCGCTCGTCACCCGCAGGCTCGGCGGGTCGGGGACGACCATCCGCCTGCCGGTCCTCGGGAAGTCCAGGGCGGAGCCGTGCTTCCCCTCGGTCCAGGTGGCCCTGTCGACGGTGCCGTGGTTGCCCTTGCCGGAAGCGTCCCGGGCCAGGGTGCCGCTCCCCTCGTCGAGCGCGTAGGCGGCCAGGAGGGATTCGGTGGGCCGGTCGACGGGTCCCACGTCGGCGGCCGCCTCCTGCGACGGGGGGCCGTTCGTGAGGATGTCCCGGGCCTGGACGCGGTAGTAGTAGCTGCCCGCCGGCTCGATGCCGGTGTCGGCGTACTTCGGCGTGGTGACGGTGGCGAGCAGCGTCTCGGCGGTGGGCTCGAAGCCGGCCGTCGACGAGCGGTGGACCTCGTACCCCGTGACCCCGAAGTCGTCGGTCGCCGCGGTCCACGACAGGTCGGCACGGGCCTTCCCACCGGCCGCGGTGAAGGCGCCCACCGCCGAGGGCGGATCGTCTGGAAGGGCCGCGGTGACGGGGGTCTCCATGTCGGCGCGGACCCGTGCCTCGTCGATGGCGGTACCGTAGACGCGCACCTCATCGATCACGCCGTCGAAGTCGGCCGAGGTGTCGTAGGCGCCGCCGATCGTGCGCTGGCCGTCGAACGACGGCAGCGGCACGGTCGCCTCCTGCATGGCGACCTGCGTCCCGTTCAGGTAGATGCGGAGCGCCGTCCCGTCATGGGTGACCGCCACATGGCTCCATGAGCCCTCCGGCACCTCGAACCCGTGCTCGCCCCCCGAGATGACCGCGCATCCTTGGACCCCGCAGTATGCTGCGTACAGGGTTCGCCAGGCGTAGTCCACCACGAAGAAGCCGTTCGAGGAGTCCCAGGACTGCAGCTCCAGGAGGTTGCCGTCGGCGTCGGACGCCGGCTTGATCCAAGCCTCGAAGGTGAGGGCTCGAAGGGCTGCCCAAGCAGGGGTGGGGGGAATCGCCACCTTGCTCTCGACGTAGTCCTCTCCCGCGAAGGACAAGGCCTTCCCGTGCTTTCCCGCCGTCCACGACGTTGCCACCGCCGTGCCAGTGTCGCCGCCCATGGAGTCGCCCACCGCGGTGCCCCTGCTCTCCTCCATGCCGTACGCGGCGATGGGGACGGGATCGGTGAGGAGCGAGGCGGCCGACGCAGGGCCGACCGGCACAGCGGCCGTCGCGCTGAGAGCCATCGCCACCGCCACGGCGGCGGACGCCAGGAATCGAGGTAAACGTAAACGGGGCATCGAACCTCCGTATCGGGGCCCCCCGAGCCATGTGATGATCCACGTTAACGCGGACGAGCCGGTCTGGCGATCAGCGGAGTTCGAGGTCACCGACGGCTGTCTTGCCTTGTACGCGGCCCGAGAGCTGACCCCGTATCTGTGCAGATCGACGTCCACCCGGCTACATGACCGACCGACAGCACCGCAGGCAGCGGCCTTGCGGGAGACCCTTGCCGCGGCCCGCAACTGAGTGACGACGGCCGCGCACAGGCCCGGACGGCCACGAAGGGTCGGTTCTCCAGGCGTGCTTGAAGTAGGTGGCCCATCCGTGCGTGATCAGGTTGATCCTTCTCAGCACGGACCTGAGGTCTTGTTGTGATGTTCTGGGCGTCAGGGCACGAACCTTGGCTCGCACCGACCGGATGGCCGCGTGGGAGACGAAGGTGTAGATGTACCACTTGTTCGTACCTTGCTTGCGGCGCCACTGGAGGCGGAACCCCAAGAAGTCGATCGCCTCGCTGAGGTGGGTGATCTGGGTCTTGGACGGCGACAGCCGCAGGCCCAGACCGGCGAGCACCTTCGCGATCTCCTCGCGCAGGGCGTGAACATCGTCGCGGGTGCCATGCACGAGGACGACGAAATCGTCGGCGTAGCGGACGATCCGCCAGTTCGGCAGGCCCTTGCGGCGGCGATGGACACGTCGGCTGGGAGTGCTCATCGTCCCGCCCTGCTGCCACGGGCCGTGCATGTGCTCATCGAGCACCGACAGGGCAATGTTGAACAGCAGCGGCGAGAGGATGCCGCCCTGCGGCGTACCGGCCGGCGTGGTTCGCAGCGTGCCCAGTTCGGTGAGAACTCCGGCCTTGAGAAACGCCTTGACCAGCGTCAGGACGCGTTTGTCCTTCACCCTCGCGCGCACTTGGTCCATCAAGACCACATGGTCGAGGTTGTCGAAGGCCGCTTCGATGTCCGCATCCAGCACCCACCGATAACCTCGGGTGCCGAAGTAGTGGATCTCCGCGATCGCGTCATGAGCGCGCCGCCGGGGCCGGAAACCGTAAGAGACCGGCTGGAAGTCGGCCTCGAAGATCGGTTCCAGCACCAGTTTCACAGCCGCCTGGACGATACGGTCGGCCACCGTGGGGATACCCAGATGGCGGACCTTTCCCTGCCCGCCGGGTTTGGGAATCAACCGCTCCCGCACCGGCAAAGGCCGAAACGAGCCCATCTTCAGCTGGGCGCGCAGATCGTCCAGGAATCCGGGAACCCCGAGATGCTGCTCGACATCGGCGACCGTCAGGCCGTCGATGCAGGGCGTTCGGGACCCGATGTTGCCCGCGACCCGTTCGAACGCCATCAGCAGCGTCGCCGGGTCGTGCACGAGGTTGAACAGATCGTCAAACCGGCGGCCTGGATCGGCCGCCGCCCAACGGTGAAGCTTGGCCTGCATCTCCGATACCCGGCGATGTGGTCCCATGGGAACCGCATCTGGCCAGGCGCTCCCGTTCGGGGGCGCGTCTTTCGGCATTGCAGCCTCCGTCCCTTCTCGATACCGCTGCCGCCCTTGGCCATGTGACCGGCTTTCCCGGCCTCGGACTACTACGGCGGCTCCGCCCCACCCGGCCCGTTCGACGGTCGGTGCGTCTATCCCGGCGGCCAGACTGGCTGCCCGCCTGCCGGGAGGCGCGACCGGGCGGTTCCCGTGTTCACATTCACACCGATTCGCTCGGCGAAGGAGGAGCCCGACTCTGTCCCAGCGGCCTCGTCATGGGTACGCCGCAGACTTCCCCATGACCTCCCGGAGCTAGTCAAAGATCGCTTCCCGGAAGTTCCCGCCGCTCAAGCACACAGCGGGACGCACCGCGCCCGGCCCCTATCCACCAGATTTGAGCCGGTCCTAAGACCTCCACAGCGCTCCTACGGGTCGCCCAGCTCGGCCGAGCGTTCGGGATCTAACTAAAGACCGGCCGCCACCGAACCGGCCCGCTGTCCTAGCCCACCTGCGTCCACGATGCTGGTCGATGAGGCCGACACCATCTTCGGTCCCAAGGCTGACGGCAACGAGGACCTACGCGGCCTGCTCAACGCCGGCCACCAGCGCAACCGCCCCGCCAAGCGCTACGACGCCGCGACCAACCGCGTGGAGAGCATCCCGACGTTCGCCATGACCCCGCTCGCCGGAATCGGCGCCATGCCCGACACCATCGAAGACCGCGCCGTCGTCATCCGCATGCGCCGCCGTGGCCCCGGCGAGTCGGTTGCGCCCTACCGGCACAAGCGCGACCGCCCCAACCTCCGCCAGCTCGCCGAAGCGCTCGCCGCCTGGCTGCGCCCCGACATCGACACCTTGCAGGAAGCCGAACCGCCCATGCCCGTGGAAGACCGCGCCGCCGACACCTGGGAACCCCTCATCGCCGTCGCCGACCACGCCGGCGGAGACTGGCCCGCCCGCGCCCGCGCCGCCGTGCTCGCCCTCACCGCCGAAGCCGACGACAACAGCGAGACATCCACCCGTATCCGCCTGCTGACCGACTGCCGCACCGATCCCGTTCTGCCCACCGCCACCCTGCTGGAGCGGCTCAAGGCCGACCCTGAGGCCGGATGGGCCGACTACGGACCCGCCGGCCTGACCGCCATGAAGCTCGGCGCCCTCTTGCGCGAATACGAGATCCGATCGGACACCATCCGCTTTCCGGCCCCCATCGGCCAGGCCAAGGGCTACCAGCGCGCCGCCTTCACCGACGCATGGGCGCGCTACTGCCCCGCCCCCAACAGCGCCGAAAACGACCCGCTAGTCACGAGCGGGCCCGCCGAAGTGCTCCCCTTCGACAGGGGGAGCCTCTCCCAGGACGACACGGGGACTCTGGCCGCACGATTCAACGACTCGGGCGTATTTGAATGGCTTAGAGATTGGAGGGCGCACGAAGACTGCTGTGGTTTCCGCACGACTGATGAGGACTACATCGAGGCGAAGGAGATCGAAAAGGAGGTGATAATTCGTTGGGGTAGAGAGATTCGCGAGCAACACGGGTGGTCTCGTCCCGCTTTCCAGGGAGACCTACGGGAAAGCCAGCCCATTCGCTTCACGGACCTGGAGCGCATCGCGGGGGCGCGCGCCCTTCGGGGCCGGTATCTTGACGGCAATCACGAAATCCACAGCGGGCCGCTCAGCGTAGTGAACCATGCCGACCTCGACAATGGAGTCCTTGTATTTGACAGGAGGCATGAAGGCAAGAAGTCAATTGAAAACGTCGGACATCTAATTGCTTACTCAGCAAAACCCTTGATCTTATCTCACACATAACATGTCGTGCTGTGGCAGGTGTAGCCCATAGCTACGACGATCTGTACGAGGTGGGGCGACTCGGTACTATGACGACTTCTCTTGCTAGTGCTGTGACCGCATAGGTTCGCCGGGTAGCTGGGTCAAGACTTGATCGCCAACCGAGGGCATGTGGAACGTCCTCGGCGAGGCGTTGTCGTACCCCCGGTGTAGCGTCCGGGCCGGAGTCGGGTTCATGCTCTGCGGTTAACGGAGGCACGCGGATGACGAGTACGACAGGCGAGCCCGTGGTGGTGGTGTCCCGGCGCATCGGCGCCCCGGCGGAGGAGATCTTCCGGATCCTGGCCGACCCCGGACGGCACCCGGACCTCGACGGCTCGGGGATGCTGCGCGGTGGCGTCTCCGACGCCGTGGTCTCGGGCGTCGGGGACGTCTTCGTGATGCGGATGCATTACGAGCGATACGGCGACTATGAGATGAACAACCACGTCGTCGAGTACGAGCCGGACCGTCGCCTCGGCTGGGAGCCGAGGCCCGGTCGCGGGCACCCGGACGCCACCGCGCCCGGGGCCGCGTGGGGCCACCGGTGGATCTTCGATCTGCTCCCGGACGGAGCCGGGGCGACGGTCGTGACCGAGACCTTCGACGGTTCGCGCATGCCGGAGGACAAACGCGCGGAAGTGGACAGCGGGCGCGCCTGGTGGCAGACGCAGATGGCGAGCACCCTGGAACGCCTCGCCGAACTGTGCGCGCCCGGTATGCGGTCACAGCACTAGGGAGATCTCGCACCGCGGCTGAGGAGACACGTCGACCTGCCTAGAAGGAGGGTGCCGGCGAAGCAGGTGGCCGCCTGGGGCGGGCAGCAGCGTGGAGGTCCTCCTGCCGACCTACGCCAAGTGCCTCGCGGGTCAAGACGAGATCTCCATGCGCCGGATCAGCGAAGTCCTACGCCCCAGCACACGGGAAGGCATTGGGAAAGCCGGGCCGGACGCACCGGATCACAGCCGGACACAGTCGGACGCCGATCACTGATCGAGACACGAAAAAGCCCAGGTCATCGGCTGATGATCTGGGCTTTCGTGTGGCGCGGCCGACAGGAGTCGAACCCGTAACCTTCTGATCCGTAGTCAGATGCTCTATCCATTGAGCTACGGCCGCCTGCTTGCCTGGATAAGCATAGCGGGTCTTGGGGGATGCGCCGAACCGTTATCGCGAGTGGCTTGGTGGCGAGGGGGGGCGGGTCGGCGTCGAGGATCCGGGGTCTTGGGCGTGCGGCCAGGGCTGATCAGGGAGGCGTGGCCGTGGGCGTCAGGGGGCCGCTACTACCCGGATCTCGAAGTCGAGGCCGCTGACGACCTGGCCGGGTCTGATCTTGCACCTCTTGCGCAGCTCGACATCGCCGTCGACCATGACGTTGCCGTCGGCGATGAAGTGCTTGGCCTCGCCGCCGCTCTCTGTGACGGAGCAGTACTTCAGCAGGTCGCACAGAGGTATGTAGTCGGTGCGCAGCTGGAAGGTCTCCTCCAGGAAGTTCTCGTCCACGTGCTCAGCATAGGCAGCCCGGGACAAGCAGGAGGAATGTCCGGATTGCGGAGAACCGGGAGACTCCAACTGCCAACGGTCCGAGAGCGCTCTGGTGCCGCTGAACCTTAGGGACGGATATGGGTCGCTGGATCCGGCAGGAGCCGGGGAGCGAGAGGTGTTGGGGAACTAAGGGCGGTGGGACGCAGGGCGGTGGAGTGGTGGGCACGGCGGTGGGGCGCGGGGCGGTGGGGCGAGGGCGGAGGGGATGTTAGGGGTGAAAGGCGTTGGAAGTGGACAATACCTCTGCAAACTTTCCGGGCTCCGGGCGTGGCGTGATCGGGTGACGGCAATGAACCACTTCGTGTCACCTGAAGTGACACTCCGGCCAGCACCTGCGGATCGAAGGCATGAATCAGCAGCCAGCGTTGTACGGCATAGGCGGTCTCCCGGCGCAGTACGTCGTCGCGATCGCGCTGACCTGCCTTGGCGCCGTGGTGATCCTGGCGGCACTGCTTGCCAAGAGGCGTCACCGGGCAGTCGCCGCGAACGCCCACTCGGAACAGGTCACGCAGCTCAACCGGCTGCTGCTCCGCATCCAGTACGACTACCCGCGTCCCACGCTGGCTGAGCTGGTGCAGTCTTCGCGCCATGGCGGCCTGTCGATACGGCTCCACATCGCGGGGTCGCCTCGGGAGCTCCCCGATCCGGTGGACCTCGCCGGTATGAGGATCATCCAGGAGTCGCTGACCAACGCGCTGAAACACGGTACGCCGAGCGCCACGGTGGTCCTGTGCTACCGCCCTGATCGGATCATCCTGACGGTGGACAACCCGATGAAGGGGAAGATCCAGACGACCCGAGGGCCACACGAAGGGGTGGCCGCCATGCGCCGCCGAGCGAGCAAACTCGGCGGGTCCGTGACGGTCGGGCCGTACGAGGGTGGCTGGCGCGTTCACGCCGAACTGCCATACCAGCACTAACGAGAAGGGCCGCCGGACGGCGTGCCGCACGAGGTGGATCCCCCAGACTGGCGTACCAGCGGCTATGTCCTAAGCCGTAAACCGGCCGCCACGCCCAAGCCGTGCGGGCAGGTCGCCGTACCCCAAGCCGTACACCGGCCGCCATGCCCGGGTCACCGTACAGGTTGCCACTCACTACCCGGCCTGAGACTTGTTGGGGAACAGCGTGTAGAGCAGTGGTACCACCAATGCGATGACAGGTACCCTGGCCAGGCCGATCATGAACGCCGAGAGTTCTTGTGTGCGAGCCTCGTCGCCGATCAGCCAGATCGCGACCCACAGAAGCGCGCATGCGATCACGTACGCCAGGACGATACGCAGCCAGATACCCCATTCGTACCTCGCCCTGGCCATTCCGCCGGCAGGCGGCTTCCATGGTGGCGGACCGTTCGAGAGCCGGTGTGCGGCCACCTGATCCGCCCATCGAAGCGTTCGGTGGCCGAACACGATCGAGTACGCGAGGTACGCCGCCGCCAGCCCGTGGCTCCAGGTCGCAATACCGCCGGAACGGAGGTCGACCACCGTGGCGACGAGCAGGACGACGTCGACCAGGGGCACGGCCAGCAGGAGCACACCACCAAGGCGGCGGAGGCGGAGCACGTACCGTGCCAGCAGGCCGAGGCCGAGCAGCACCCAGAAGCCGATTTCACACCCGATGATGACAGCGAGGATCACCCTTCAAGCCTTGGCGATGCCGCGCGGGGTGTCGTCGGCGGCGATGACGAACCTGACTACACCTTTGTATGTACGAGCGGCCCATGCCCGGGACGGTGTCGAACGGCAATCGGACATGGTGGGATGAAGGACATGGAGCCGGGTCGGCAGGATGCCTTGGTGGCTGCCGGCGTGTTCGCCGGCGGTCTCATCCTGCTGGCCGGTGGCGCGTACACACACCGCGGCCAGCCCGCTTCCCCGCTCGTGCTCCCGCTGGCCGTGACCTGCCTGGGCGTGCTGCTACGGCGACGCGCACCCGTGGTGACGCTCGTCCTGGGCGTGATCGCGATCATCGGTGATGTGTGCCTCGGTCCTTCCCTCGGCACTGTCCTGATATTTACGGACAACATCTATGCGGCGGCCCTGTACGGCCCGCGCAGGCTCGCCACCTGGCTCCTTGGAGTCACCTCGGTGCTGACCGTCGTGATCGGCGCCATCGTCGGCATCCTCGCCAAGAACTGGTCGGCGCTCGCGATCGGCGGAGTCCAGGCCGGTCTGGTCCTCACCACGCCGACGGTGACCGCTCTGATCATCAGGCAGCATCGCGACCAGGCGATCGCCGAGCGGGCCCGCGCGGACCAGGTGGCACGGCTGGCCGAGCTCGACCGCCAGGCGGCGGTGACAGGTGAGCGCACACGCATGGCCCGCGAGCTGCATGACATGATCGCCAACCACTTCAGCGCCGTCGCGATCCAGTCGGCGGCGGTCATCGCCAGGGACGATCTCGACCCGCAGGCCATCCGCAGGGTGCTGGAGTCGATCCGCGAGAACAGCGTGCTCGGCATGGCCGAGATGCGCACGATGATCGGCCTGCTCCGGGCCGAGGACGACGACTCGGGCTCGACCGGACACCGCCTGAAGGACGCCACCGATCTGGTGGAACGATCGCGCCGCGCGGGCATGGTGATCGACCTGTCCATCTCGGGAGTACCCCCTGACCTGTCCGCTTCGATCGAGCTGGCGGGGTACCGCATCCTCCAGGAGGCGCTGACCAACGCGCTCAAGCACGGCTCGGGTCAGGCGATCGTGACGATCTTCTACGGGCGGGACGAGGTCGTCCTCACCGTCGAGAATCCGCTCGCGGACAAGCCGACCGGCCTTCCCGGCTCGGGCACCGGGCTCATCGGCATGGCGGAGCGAGCGGCACTCGTCGGCGGCACGTTCACGGCTGGAAGCGGCACGCCGAGCGCCGTGACAGGAGCGGCGGCTCCCGACTGGCGCGTCGTCGCCGCGCTGCCCGTAGAGGCCACGCCGTACGCCGAGCCCGCGGCCGATGCGAGCACCGGTTCCCGAGCCGAGCTGTACACATCGACCCCAGCCAGGAGCATGGCGCCGTACGGGACATGGCGTCTCACCACCGAGGACAGCAAGTGATCAAGGTTCTGGTCGCCGACGATCACGCGGCCGTACGTGCCGGAGTCGTGCTCATCCTGGAAGGGGAGCGCGACATCGAGGTGGTCGGCGAGGCGGCCGACGGACAGGCCG
Organism: Sphaerisporangium flaviroseum; assembly: GCF_039537005.1. NCBI lineage: Bacteria > Bacillati > Actinomycetota > Actinomycetes > Streptosporangiales > Streptosporangiaceae > Sphaerisporangium > Sphaerisporangium flaviroseum. Next base: position 228,832 of record NZ_BAAAZR010000001.1, read on the forward strand.
CCGTCCGGATGGCCCACGAGCTACGGCCCGACGTGGTGCTGATGGACGTCCGCATGCCCCGCCTCGACGGCATCTCGGCCACCCGCGAGCTGAGCGGGATCGCCGACGTGCTCATCCTCACGACGTTCGACCTGGATGAGTACGTCTTCGGAGCGCTCCGCGCGGGGGCCGCCGGGTTCCTGCTGAAGAACACCGAGGCGGACGCCCTCGTCCAGGCCGTACGGCTGGTAGCGCGCGGCGAGGGCCTGATCGCGCCATCGGTGACCCGGCGGCTGATCACCGCGTTCGCCGAGACGAGCGAGCCCAGACGGCACGACCTCGAGGCCCTGACCCCCCGCGAGCGGGAGGTGCTGGCCTGCGTGGCCCGCGGGCTGTCGAACGCGGAGATCGCCCGGGAGCTCGACATGACCGAGGCCACGGCCAAGACCCACGTCAGCCGGATGCTGGGCAAGCTCGGGCTACGCAGCCGGGTCCAGGCGGCGATCCTGTATCCCGCGACGTGAGCGACCCAAGGTGGCCCCGAGTCACGTTGCCAGGCGCACTGCGCTGCGGGCGGGCCGGTCGGCTAGTTCGCGATGTAGAGCGAGAGGCTTTCTGCGACGCAGGCGGGTTTGCCCTGGCCCTCGACCTCGACGGTGATCCGCAGGTTGGACAGCGTGCCCGCCGGGGTGTCCTTCACGTCGATGATCTCGGCCCCCGCGCGGATCTTCGCCCCCACGGGCACCGGCGCCGGGAACCGGACCTTGTTGAGCCCGTAGTTGATGCCCATCTTCAGGCCGTCCACCCGGAACAGCTGTGTCATGAACGAGGGCAGCAAGGCGAGGCTGAGGTATCCATGGGCGATCGTCGCACCGAACGGACCGTCCTTGGCCCGTTCGACATCGACGTGGATCCACTGGTGGTCGTCGGTGGCGTCGGCGAAGAGGTCGACCTGCTCCTGGGTGACCTGGCGCCACTCGGTGTGTCCCAGGTGCTCGCCCGTGGCCGCCTTCAGCTCGTTCAGGTTCGCGAAGATCCGCATATGCAGAATCTTATTCTGTCACCGGCGCTCCGGCCAGGCCGTACTTCACATCTCACTGGAGCCCTCCGGAGTACGACCAGCTCGCGTACCGGGTGACCTGGATGACGATGACCGGCCCTTCAGGGACGCGATCCGTATATTGGGCATATTTGGCGACCAGCGGCGCGAGGGCGGCGGCCCTTTCCTCCTCGCGCTCCACGACGGACGCAAGGCCGTCCGCACGGACCCACCACAGGTGCGTCCAGTCGTCGTCGTAATGGTCCACCAGGACGCACACCTTCGGGTTGGCCTGGATGTTCCGGATACGCCGCAGCCTGGTGGTCGTCTTCGGCTTGTGATCGATGGCGGTCACGATGAGATCGCCGTCGAGGGCGAAGGTCACCGGCACGAGGTGCGGCATCCCGTTCTCGGCGGCGGTGGCCAGCCTGGCGACACGCGCGTCTCTCATCCTCGCGCGGGCCTGATCGTCGGCGCCGGTCGCACCCGTTCCGGCGCGACCACCCTCCGCTGGGCCGTTCCCGACCTGATCCACCTGTGTATCCAAGCACGACGCGCACGCGCCGGCCGAGAACGACGCGATGGCCGCGCTCAGGTGTCGGGGTAGCGAGGATAAACGTGCTCACCTGGATGTCCCGGCGGCAGAACGCAACGGCGGCCGGCGTCGGCCTCGGCGCAGCGAACGGCTTCATCTCGCCTGGGGAGCGGCGATGGTTCGGATGAGTGCGTTTCCATGGGCTTGCTGCCTGTTCTCCAGGGTCGGAGGTCATGGACCCTGATACGAGATGATCCCATGTGATTGATGGCATTCCTACGCCCATAAGCTGATTTATCATTATTTGTCGGTTGTGAGGCGCGGTGCAGTGAGTATTGACTGATAGTCACATATCTGGTGGCCACCAGCGCGTTTGTTGTCCACGACACCCCGCCCTCGGACTAAAGCCCGGCCATCACGGGGAGCAAAGATAGCGAACGCACCGTCACGGCATCACGTGAGGCAGGACCACGATGGCACTCAGAGTCCAAGCGCTGCTGTTCGACCTCGACGGCACCTTGGTGGACCACGACACGGCCGCGGCGGCCGCACTCGACGAAGCGCTCCAGACGATCGCCGGCCTTCCAGACCTCGACCGCGAGCACCTCCACCGGCGATGGGCCGAACTGGAGCAGCACACCATGGACCGCTACCTCGCGGGCGAGCTCACCTTCACCGGCCAGCGCCGCCTGCGCGTCATCTCCCTCGCCGCCGAACTGGGCCTCGGGGCTTGGGACGACACGCAAGCGGACACCTGGTTCGCGGGGTATCTGCGCCATTACGAGGCGGCGTGGCGCGCTTATCAGGACGTACGGCCGGCCCTCGACGTGTTGGCACGCCACCATCCACACGTCCGGCTCGGGGTCCTGACCAACGGCGACGCGGAGCAGCAGCGCCGTAAGCTCACCGACGTCGGGCTGGCCGCAGACCTGCCCGACGTGATCGTCTCCAGCGAGGCCGCTGCCGCCAAACCCAGCCCAGCGATCTTCGAACACGCCTGTGATCGGCTCCAGCTCCACGCGGACCAGGTCGCCTACGTCGGGGACAGACTCCAGACCGACGCCATCCCCGCCGTGAAAGCCGGCATGCACGGCATCTGGCTCAACCGCAGGGGCGACCCGACGCCCACGGACCTGCTCACCATCCAGACCCTCCACGACATTCCCGCCCTGCTCACCGATCTCGACGGAACGCCACCTCCTGCCACATCGCGGCCCGGCTCCTCGTCTCGACCGGCTCCGATCGGCGACTCTTAGTCATCACCCGAGCGCAATACGTACTCTGGGGACCGGGTTCACCGGCACGACAGCGTGGGTTCCCGCAGGTTGGGCGGCGCGCGGCGTACCCTCTCGGCATGGCCCAACGCGAGAAGATCCACGTCAGCCGGGACATGCTCGACGACTGGGTGCGGACCACCCGTGCGGCCCTGGCGCCGTTCCTGAAACGGGAACAGGAAGCCGAACGAGGCGGCCGCGGTACCACCGTCCGCCCCAAGCCGGACAGGGCCCCAGACCCGACCGCCGATCAGTCGACGCCGGCGTCGTGCACGAGCAGCGCGATCTGAACCCGGTTGTTCAGAGCGAGCTTGGTCAGTAGTTGTGAGACGTGTGCCTTGACCGTGGGCACGGTCATGTGCAGCTCGGCGCCGATCTCGGCGTTCGAGTGCCCCCGGCCGAGGGCCATCGCCACCTCCCGCTGCCGGTCGGTGAGCCGGTCCAGCTGGGCCCTGGCACGATCGCGCCGGGAGGCGGCCGCGGGATCGGCGACGTGCTCGATCAGCTGCCGGGTCACCGACGGCGAGAGCATCGCCTCTCCGGCCGCCACGGTGCGTACCGCCTGCACGATGTCGCGCGGCGGGGTGTCCTTCAGCAGGAAGCCGCTGGCCCCGGCCCGCAGGGCGCGCAGCACATAGTCGTCGGCGTTGAACGTCGTCAGGACGATCACCTGCGGCGCCCTCGGACGGGACCGTAACCGCTCGGTCGCGACCAGCCCGTCCACTCTGGGCATCCGGATGTCCATGAGGACGACATCCGGCCAGTGGGCGTCGACCAGCGCGTCCGCCTCGGCGCCGTCCGCGGCCTCGGCCACCACCTCGATGTCGGGCGAGCCCGCCAGCAGCATCGCCAGGCCTACGCGGACCAGCGGGTCGTCGTCCACGATGGCCAGCCGGATGCGCCTCGGGTCGCCGCCCCCCTCCGTCAGCACCGCGGCTCCGTTTCCCGCCGTCGGGCCGGCATGATCGGCGAAGGCCGGGAGCGGGCGCGGCTCATGCCGGCCACGGCAACCACGCCTCGAGCCGGAAACCGAGGCCGTCTGGTTCGGGGCCGTGGTCGAGCCGGCCGCCCGCGAGCGTGACACGCTCGCTGAGACCGATGAGCCCCATGCCCGCGCCGGGCAGCTCGGTCCGCGGGGACATCAGCGGGAGCGGGTTGGTGACGCGCACGCGCAGACCCTCGCCGGGGGCGCCGTCGACGAGCACCTCGACGGCCGCGCCGGGCGCGTGCTTGCGGGCGTTGGTGAGCCCTTCCTGGACGAGCCGGTACACCGTGCGGCCGATGGCGGGCGGCAGCCCGGCGGCCGCGCCGGCCGGGCACGCGTACCGGACCTGCGTACCGGCCGCGCGGGCGATCTCGACGAGCTCCGGGACATCGGGCAGGCCGGGTTGCGGGCGCTCGGGACGCTCAGGCGCGCGGGAGGCACCCTCGCGCAGGACCCCGATGACCGCGCGCAGCTCCTGCAGGGCCTCGTGCGCGTTGGCCCGGATGACCCCGGCCGCGGTCGCCACCTCCTCCTGCCGCGCGTCGGTGCGCACCTCCAGCGCCCCCGCGTGCAGGCTGACGAGGGACAGGCGGTGGGCGAGGACATCGTGCATCTCCCGCGCGATGCGTGTGCGTTCCGTCAGGCGTGCCTGGTCGACGCGCAGATGCTGCTCGGCCTCCAGACGGGCGGCACGCTCGCGCAGAGAGGCGACCAGCTCGCGTTGCGCTCGCGCGAACATTCCCCATCCCACCGCGGCCGTGAGGATCCCGCCACGAATCACCAGGTCGACCCAGATCGGGAACTTGGGATCGTGCTGCATGAGGTAGAAGATCGAGACCGTGGCGACGTTCGCCACGGCCATGATCACGGCGATCAGGGCGCGGCGGTGGACGGCGACGGTGAACACCGCGACGGTCATGGCCGCCGTCGTCATGGCCGAGACCGCGCCGACGGGCGTGAGGACCAGGGCCAGCCCGAGGGGCCATCGGCGGCGCCACAACAGGCTGAGGCAGGACAGTGTGCCCAAGGCGGCGTCGACGGGCCACGGCACGGCCGAGGTGCCCTCGGACGCGTCCCCGAACCGCAGCAGCAGTCCCCCGAAAGCCAGGGACAGCACGATGCAGGTCGCGTCGCTCAGCCACTCACGCGCCGTGCGCGGGCGATGCCCGGCGTCATCCCGGTCGAGCGATCCGGCGCCGTATCCGGAAGGGGACACGGCCGGCTCAGGGTGGGGCACCGCGAGCGGCTCGGTCCGGGCGTCCGGTAGGGCGGAACTGGCCTGACGGGACATGATCTCAGCGTACGTGCCGCGCCTGACGAAGGGCAGCGCCCGAAGTCCCGCCGGGGACCGACCAAAGTCTAGGGTGGCCGGGCGCCGGGCCGCGCCTTTCGGCCCCGGGGCGGCGACCCGGGACCGATGACCGGCGACCGGCCCTAGGCGCAGCCTGGTAGGCATGATCGAAGTCAACCACCTGTCCAAACGGTACGGCGGCCAGGTCGCCGTGGACACCGTGTCGTTCCGGTGCGAGCCGGGTACGATCACCGGGTTCCTCGGGCCCAACGGCGCCGGCAAGTCCACCACGCTGCGGATGATCTGCGGATTGACCCCGCCCACGTCCGGCGAGGCCCTCGTCTGCGGCGTGCCCTACCGGTCCATGGGCAATCCCGGCCGTCAGGTCGGGGTCCTGCTCGACGCCTCCGCCCAGCACACCGGGCGCACCGGCCGCGAGGTGCTCGCGCTCTCCGCCCAGGTGCTGGGCATCGGCGCCGCCCGGGTGGAGGAACTGCTCGACCTCGTGGGGCTGGCCGGCCCGGCCGCCCGTAAGCGGGTCCGCGGGTACTCCCTTGGGATGCGCCAGCGTCTCGGCATCGCGCACGCGCTGCTCGGCGAGCCGGAGGTGCTGCTCCTCGACGAGCCTGCCAACGGCCTCGACCCGGAGGGCATCCGGTGGATGCGCCGCCTGCTGCGCGAGCACGCCGCCCGAGGCGGGACCGTCCTGCTGTCCTCGCACCTGCTGTCCGAGGTCGAGCGGACCGCGGACCGGCTCGTCGTGATAGCCCGCGGCCGCGTCGTGGGGCAGGGCGGCCGGGACGAGCTCGTGGCCGCCGGCGACGATCTGGAAGAGGAGTTCCTGCGCCTGACAGGGCAGCGGTACACCCTCGAGGAGGTCGACCAGTGAGCGCCACCATCTCCGTCAGCCCGCCTCGTGGCAGGGCCGACATCCGGCCGTCGATGGGGCGGCTGACCCTGGTCGAGCTGCGCAAGGCGGCCGACACGCGGGCCGGGTTCTGGCTGATCCTGACGATCGCCGTGCTCACGCTCGCCGTGGTGGGGGCGCAGCTCGCGTTCGGCGATGCCGATACCCGCACGCTCGGCTCGCTCATCGGCAACGCGCAGCTGCCGGTCTCGGTGCTCTTGCCCGTGCTCGGCCTGCTGTCGGTCACGAGTGAGTGGTCGCAGCGAACGGCGCTGAGCACGTTCAGCCTCGTTCCCGCCCGGAGCCGGGTCGTCGCGGCGAAGGTCGTCGCCGCCGGCCTGCTGGCCGTCGGCGCGACGGCGGCCGGCCTGGCGGCGGGGATCGTGGGGTTCGCGTCCGGCGGGGCACTGGACCGGACGATCGGTGGATGGGAATGGGACGCGCCGGGCATCGTGATCGCCCAGCTGTGCCTGGTCAACTGGGTGACCATGATGTGCGGCACCGCATTCGGCCTGCTGCTCCTGAACTCGGCGCCGGCGATCGCGACGTACTACGCCCTCCCCCTGGCGTGGACCATGGCCGGCAGGCTTCTGCCCGGTTTGGACCCGGTCTCCGAGTGGCTCGACATCGGACGCGCACGCGCCCCTCTGGTGGACCCGGGGGTCACCGGCCAGGAGTGGGCGCGGTTCCTCACCTCGTGTCTGCTCTGGGTCGCCCTGCCCGCGGCCCTGGGGATGCTACGTATCCACCGCACGGAAATCAGCTGACCCGGCCTTGCCCCCCGTACTCCGGGGTCGGCGTGGATGACCCCGGTCTCGCCGGCATGCGGGCGCATGAAATTTCCATAAATCGGCGCGTGTGATGAAGAGATGAATATGCGTTATCCGGCCTGATCAAGGGCACCACGGATAACTGCCGTCTTACATTCTGGGATGCGCGGGCCGGCGTGATCTTCCGGGACAAGGGTTCACATTAGACAGCCCCCTGCGGCCGACAATAACCTCCCGGTGTGGACCGCTCCCGGTTCGGCGGTTATGGCGATGCCCGACGCGCGGCATTTCGTCGCCGTCACGTCAAGGAGGTTGCGAATTGCTCTCAAGTACTCGGCGGTTTCGCGCGACGAGGTCTCTGGTCATCGCTCTCCTGATGGCCATCGCGGCTCTTCTGCCGCTCACGCCGGCACACGCGGCCTACGGTTCCCCCATCCCCGTGTCGATGGCCGTGTACGGCGGTTCGACGGGTACCCAGCTCCTGGCCAGGGTGGACGGGACTATGCAGTTCGACGACGCGAACATGAAATACCAGTACAACCTGGAGCTGTGCCGCGTATCCAGCTTCGTCGCGCCACACGTCAAGGTCTCCGTCAATGGCGTGTACAAGTACTCGCTGTTCTGGAACGGCGGCTCGTCGACGGCTTTGTGCCCGAGCTTCTACACCGCGACCGCACTGGCCGCCGAGGTCGACAACGGCAGCACGGTCGTGAATGTGACCCTCACCTTGGTGGGCTCCGATTTCAACAACAACGTCTACCGGGAGCGCACCAGAACCGCGACTTACGACAACCCCTTCAACTGACCGAAAATCGTCTTCCTGAACCGTTCTGATCGACGAACCGCACCACGTGAAGACCTCGCCGGATTCCTTCCTGCGAGGTCTTCCTGACTCACGGGGCGACGGTCACGGCGTGAACGGGCCTGCGGGGTGCGTAGATCGTTGGGGCCTGGCTACGCTGACCGAATGACCGACGTCGAGGACAAGATCACACGGATCAGGCCGCAGCGGTTTCATGAGATCGGCGGCCTGGAGGACTGGCGTGTGCTGGGTGAGGGGGCGTGCGCCTACTTCCGGACCGGATCGTTCGCGGCCGGGGCGAAGTTCGTGCAGGCGATCAGCGAGCTGCCCGGCGTAGGGAGCGGTCATCCTGACGTCGACCTGCGTGACGGAGGCGTGACCGTACGACTGATCACGATCGCGGACTTCTACGGGCTGAGCGAGCGAGATGCCGAGCTGGCCCAGCGGATCTCGGCACTGGCCCGCCGGCTGCACATCCCCGCTGATCCGTCGGCCGTGCAGACCGTCCAGGTCACCATTGACGCCCTCGCCGGTTCCGACGTGGTGCCGTTCTGGCGTGCCTTGCTCGGCTATGAGGACCGCGCGAACAGCCCCGAGGACCTGATCGACCCCCAACGCCGCGGGGCGCCGTTCTACTTCCAGCAGATGGACGCTCCGCGCCCGCAGCGCAACCGGGTCCACATCGACGTCTGGGTGCCGTACGACCAGGCCGAGGCGCGCATAGCGGCGGCGATCGCCGCCGGTGGCCGCCTGGTCTCCGACGCCTACGCACCGTCGCACTGGGTGCTGGCCGACCCTGAGGGCAACGAGGCTTGTGTGGGCGCGGCCGGCTGGATCGAGAAGACCACCCTCAGCGGTCAGTGAGGATTGTTCACACCCGCTACAGAGACCAGAAAGGCCCTCGCCCGGAATTCGGGTGAGGGCCTCTGAGGTGCGGAGGCTCGGGGATTTGAACCCCGGATGGGCTGTAGACCCAAACCGCATTCGGACGCCAACGGCTAGAGACGGGCTTGTCTCGGAGTAGTCGGTCTGCTGGGCTCGCCTGGGTCGCGGCAGACGAGATGATCAGTGCCCACCTCAGCCATCTACTGCCCTGCGCTTGCGCACCGCGATCATCCCGGAGCCGAGCGCCCCCCGCCGGAGGCGTTTAGTGCCACGACTTCCTGCTTGCAGAGACGCATGCCGATCTTGCCCTACCTGCGAAAATACAGCTCAGTAGCCCGATCGCTTTCCTTGTGACTCTCCGCTGCTCCCCTTGTTTCCCGTCTCATCGGACACGTAACGGGCACGGCACCGACAACCCTTATCCGGCATCCCGCCCTTGATCTAGCATGCTCTACCCAGTACCTTGCATTGCATGGAACTCGGCAACACCGAGAAAGCGATGAGCCAACTGCGGCGCGGTGTCCTGGAGTACTGCGTGCTGGCTTTACTTCGAGGCGGCAGTCGCTACGGCGTCGAGCTGCTCCGCGAGCTTGGAGAGGTGGACACCATGGTCACCAGCGAGGGGACCATCTATCCACTGCTATCCAGGTTGCGCCGAGAAGGTCTCGTCGAGACCACGTGGCAGGAGTCGACCAGCGGCCCGCCGCGCAAGTACTACGAACTCACGCCGTCCGGTGCGCGGGCGCTCGAGGAGTTCACAGCGGAATGGTCCAGGTTCCACGCCGCTGTCCTGCATTTCCTCTCCAAGAACGAGTCCGGGAACGAGGCACCCTGAGCCATGACTGAAGATCTGCGGCTTGACGCGATGGCCGAGGAATACCTATCCGAGATCGAAAGGGCTGCCGCCGCCCTCCCCGTGAACCGCCGAGCCGAGTTGCTCGCCGACGTCCGTTCACACATCGTGGTCGCTCAGGCCGAGGCCGCCTCCAGCTCGCCTGCCGGTATCGAGGATCCCGCCGTCATGAGCCAGATCCTCAGCAAGCTAGGTGACCCTGAGGCCATCGTCGCGGCGGCTCTCGCCGACCTTCCCTCGGAGATCCCGCCCAACTCCACCGCTCGAACCGCTTCCAGGGTGCTAGTGAAGACCGCCGTCATCCTGCTACTCATCGGCGGCCTCCTACTCATCGGATGGTTCGTCCTATATGTCCTGTTCCGGTCCGGTCATGCAGGGTGAGGAACGAGGCCTGGATCTTCGATCGCCCCTGACCACGACGTACCTTGGCCAGCCGTGGCGATCGTCGCGTTCTCTGCACTCTGCGAAGCGCTCTTGGCCGATGGCAGGCCGGTGGCTGTGGCCCTTCGTGCGAGGGCTACGCCAACCAGCACGATGACCATGCCTGCGATGACGGGCGCGGTGAAAGGTTCTGAGAGAACGGTTGCGCCTAGGGCGACGGCTACCACCGGTAGGAGATAGGTGACTACTGAGGCGGTCGTGCCCTCGTCGACGATCAGGCGGTGGTTGAGCACGTAGGCGGCTCCGGTGCCCAGTACGCCGAGGATCGCTGCGGCCAGGAATCCGTCCCATCGCGGATGCATGTGGTCGAAGCCAGCCAACCGCTCGTACTCTCGACCAGCGAACTCATCGCCGCCACTGCGATGCTCGCGATCGTGGCACCCTTCATAGGAACGCTTCTTGTCGAGCAGGGCGTGAACATCCGTGTCGTACAGGAAATCCTCGGCCATGCACGGGTGACCACAACTGAGCGGTACACGCACGTTGCGAGTGATCTGATGCGGGACGCGAGCAAGCGCATGGGGTCCGCGCTCTGGGGCGATGGGTGAGCCGCAGCGAGCAACTGCAACTAGAACTGCAACTATGACCCTCTACAGAGACCAGAAAGGCCCTCACCCGGAATTCGGGTGAGGGCCTCTGAGGTGCGGAGGCTCGGGGATTTGAACCCCGGATGGGCTGTAGACCCAAACCGCATTAGCAGCTCGGATCTCACGCGTCCCGATCAGTCCCACATGGACCAACGACTCGCGCCGGTCGACCCTGAACGGCGCTGTACGGGCTCGGACTGCAACTAGAAACTGCAACTAGGGGAGACATCCCGGCGTCCTGGGCTCGCCTGGGTGGAGGCAGACGGGATGATCAGACCCACCTCAGCCACCTACGGCCGTATGGTTACGCACCGCTCCTCATCCCGGAGCTGAGCGCCCCCGCCGGAGGCATTCTCTAGGTTCCTGAGCTGGAATCCCCGACCAACGGATTAAAGCTCGGACGATCATGGTTCCAAACAGTTCAACGCAGGTCAGTGGGCCTGTGCGGTCCATTTTGAACTGCCCTGGACCACCCTGAACTGCAACTACGCCGATCGGCTGGAAGTGGCGATGTGAGCAATGTGCTGGATTCCCGACTTTTGAAGCAGCATCCTGGCTGCCCGCGCGTCTCTGTGATGTGGAAGTCGAAATGCTCTCCACAGGGGAGCCCTTCATCGGAGAACAAGTGAACATCGCGGCGATCTTCGCCGTGCATCACCTGGGTCTCGTCCGACTAGCACTGATTACAGTGGGTGACCGGGCGACGGCCGAAGACGTGGTGCAGGAGGCGTTCACCCGTACTCACGCGAGCCGCAAACGGATCCGTGATCCTGATAAGGCGTTGGCGTACGTGCGTTCAGCGGTACTCAACGAGTGCCGTTCAGTGCTTCGGCGCCGGGCGACCTTCTTCCGGCGTCGCGTGGCCTACGAGCCACCGGTCTGGTCGGCCGAGAACGCGGCGCTGGCGGGCGAGGAGCGCCGTGAGGTGCTCATTGCGTTGCACAACCTGCCACCAAGGCAACGTGAGGCGCTCACGCTGCGTTACTACTTCGACCTCAATGACGTACAGATCGCGCAGACCATGGGGATCGGCACGAGCAGCGCACGGTCCACTATCGCGCGCGGGTTGGCCGCGCTCGGCCGAGTACTCAAGGAGGAGACATGAACGAGCGGTTGGAAGAACGGCTGCGGGATGCCCTCACCAGGACGGGTGCCGTAGTTGAGCCGGGTACCCTGCGGCCACTGGCCGTGACGGAGCGGCGGCGCTTGTCTTGGCGTCCATGGCTCGCGATCACAGGTGTAGCAGTGGTCCTGGCCGGGCTGGCCACGGCCACCAGGCCGCATGACCAGCCGGCGGACCCCGCGATGATGATGACCATGTCACTGGCGTTCACCGGTTCACAGGGCTATCGGCAAGGTGAGCCGGAGATCAATGTCTTCCTGTGCACGGCGGACTCCCCGTACCCTGCGTGCGGCGGGCGGTGGGACACTCCCGCAGCAGGTGGCGGCAGAGCCGCCACGCCGGAACAGATTCAGGCCGTCCAACGTGCTCTTGCCTCGATGCCGCAGGTCGAATCGGTGACCTTCCGCGACAAGGCCGCGGCCTACGCCGAATTCCGCGAGGACTACGCCGACAACCAGGTGTTCCTCAACGCCGTCACAGTAGACGACATGCCGCAGACGCTCCGACTGAAGATGAAGCCGAACACCGACTGGCGAGCGGTCATGCGAACCGCACAGGCCATGCCGGGTGTCTCCAAAACCATCGATCTGAAGTGCATGCAGGAACGCCGGAAGGCCGACGAATCGTGCGACACAGGCGACCGGCCCCCTTCATGAGCTCAGAGACGACATCGCCGGCCTGCCGCTCAGGAATCACGGGCGCTTCGCCGAGTGGCGCAACGCCTGGCGACTGGCAGCTCTCGCGGGAGGTTGCCGGCACCATATCGAGCCGCTGACCCGTGAGGAGGCGCGGAGGATTCTGGAGGTCGCGAAGACGCGGCGTAACGGGGCGCGGTGGTCGGTCGCTCTCTCGCTAGGCATCCGCCAGGGTGAGGCGCTCGGGCTGCGGTGGTCCTTCGTCGATCTCGACTCCGGCGTGATCAAGGCCTGTTACCAGGTTCAGCGCCGTCCCTGGGAGCACGGCTGTGATGATGCCCACGCCTGCGGCAAGGAGTGGCACCGTTGGCCGTGCAAGAAGCGGTGCGGCGAGCACAAGCACCGGCGGGACTGCTCAGCGGGGTGCAAGGATCGTGGTGCCATCTGCCCGACAAGGACGTGCCCTAAGGACTGCACCGGCCACGCGGACCATTGCCCCAAACGGCGTGGGGGTGGCCTGGTATTTCGGCAGCGGAAGGGAAAGAGCCGCCTGACCCTCCAATGTCCTCCCGAACCTGCCTGTCCTGCGGGCTCATCGTGAGAATCAGGCGGCCGAACGCGAGAAGGCCGGTGATCTCTGGGAAGACCATGACATCGTCTTCGCGACTCAGCGGGGCAGGCCGATGGAGCGGAGCGAGGACTACAAGGTGTGGAAGTCGATCCTCAAGCGGGCCGACGTCCGGGATGCTCGGCTTCACGACGCCAGACACACCGCCGGAACGCTTCTTGTCGAGCAGGGGGTGAACGTCCGTGTTGTACAGGAAATCCTCGGCCACGCGCGGGTCACCACAACTGAGCGGTACACGCACGTTGCGAGTGACCTGATGCGGGACGCGAGCAAGCGCATGGGGTCCGCGCTCTGCGGCGATGGTGAGCCGCAGCGAGCAACTGCAATTATGACCCTCTACAGAGACCAGAAAGGCCCTCACCCGGAATTCGGGTGAGGGCCTCTGAGGTGCGGAGGCTCGGGGATTTGAACCCCGGATGGGCTGTAGACCCAAACCGCATTAGCAGTGCGGCGCCATAGACCTGACTAGGCGAAGCCTCCTGGCAGCCGGATCGGCTCACTGAAAGCCCGACTGGCTCAGCACAGAGTACCGGCCTTGATGCTGAGCGGCAAAGTGGAATCGTCGTGGCGGCCGAACATCCCGTGGAAGGCTACTTCTCCGCCGGCCGTGGGTCAGGCCAGGGAGTTTCCACACTCTGTATCCACAGGCTGTGGATACAGAGTGTGGGCACTGTGAATCAGGCGCGCCGCGTGGCTTCGCCCTCGATCTCGATCTTGATCTTCTTGCCGACCAGGACGCCGCCGGTCTCCAGGGCGACGTTCCACGTCAGGCCGAACTCCTCGCGCTCGATCTCGGTCTCGATGTCGAAGCCGAAGAGCTCCTGGCCCCAGGGGTTGGTGCCGGCGCCGCCGTACTCGACCTTGAGCGTGACCTCCTTGGTGACGTCACGGATGGTGAGGTCACCGGCGACGATGAGCTCGTCGCCCGAGTGGCTGACGACGCGGGTGCTGCGGAAGGTGAGCTCGGGGAACTTCTCCACCGCGAGGAAGTCCTCGCTGCGCAGGTGGGTGTCGCGGTCGCCGCTGCCGGTGTCGATGCTGGCGGCCTTGATGGTGAGCTCGGCCGACGACTCGAGCGGGTTCTCGGCGATCGTGACGCTGCCGGAGAAGTCTCCGAAGCGGCCGCGGACCTTGGAGACCATCATGTGCTTCGCGACGAAGCCGATGCGCGTGTGCGCGACATCCAGGTCGAAGGTGCCGGGCTCGGGGATCGTGATGCCATCCCAGGCGCGAGTGCTCATGTGTTCCATCTCCGTGAAGGTTCTTGTTGCGGTGCGGATGTCTGCTGCAACAAATGTCTACACGAGGAATATTCCCCTCGTCAACTAACGTCGTCTAGACTAGGAGCGTGAACCCAACTGACGACCCCCGGCTCACCGCGATGGGCCTGCTTGCCGAGGTCCACTCCGGATTGACGGCCAAGATGAACCAGGTCTTCGCTGAGGCGGGCCTATCCGAGGTCGATGTCGAAACGCTCATCCGCCTGTCACGCTCCCCCGAGCGCAGGCTGCGCATGAGCGACCTGGCCGCCCAGACCTCGCTCTCCACCAGCGGGGTGACACGGGTGGTCGACAGGCTGGAACGCGATGGCCTGGTCGAGCGCGTGGCCTGTCCGAGCGACCGGCGCGCCTCCTACGCGACGCTGACGGAAGGCGGGCTCACGCGGCTCGACTCCGTCATCCCCAAGCACCTGGAGGACATCGAAACGTGGTTCACCGGCCTGCTGAGTCCCGGGCAGCTCAAGGAGTTCCTGAACACCTTGCGCCTCATCCGCGACGTCGTACGGCCATGCGCCACCGCGGGCGCGAGCGAACCCGGGACGGTCGCAGCGGACGTGACCGCAACGGGCAGGGTCAGGCCCGTACGATCGTGAGCTCGCCTCGGGCGTGCATCTCCCGCAGGGTCCGTTTCGCGAACTTGCCGACGCTCGTCTTCGGCACGGCCTCGATGAACGCCCAGCGGTCCGGCAACTGCCAGCGCGCCACCTTGCCTGACAGGAACTCCCGGAGCTCCGCCACTCCGGCCGTTCCGTCGAGCACCACACACGCCAGCGGACGCTCGCCCCAGCGTTCGTCCGGCACCCCGATGACCGCCGCCTCGACCACGGCGGGATGGCCCATCAGGGCGTTCTCCAGCTCCACCGAGGAGATCCACTCCCCGCCGGACTTGATGACGTCCTTGGCCCGGTCCGTCAGCGTCACGTAGCCGCCGGCGTCGAGCTTTCCCACGTCCCCCGTGCGCAGCCAGCCGTCGTGGAACCGTGAGGCGTCCTCGTCGAGGTGGTACGACGCGGTGACCCAGGGCCCGCGCACCTCCAGCTCGCCGACCCCCACCCCGTCAGGGTCCAGCACCGTGTCGCCGCCGCCCACGAGCCTGCCCTCGACACCGGCCAGGATCCTTCCCTGGGTGACGCGCAGATCCCACGAGTCGCCGTGCGCGACGGTCGCCAGCGGCGAGGTCTCGGTCATCCCCCACGCCTGGACGACGCGGACGCCGAACTCCTCGTCCAGCGCTCGGATCAGCGACTCGGGCACGGCGGAGCCGCCGCACGGCACCAGCCGCAGCGAGGACAGGTCGGAGCCGTGCTGCCGGGCATGGCGCAGCAGGTCGCCCCAGATGGTGGGGACCGCGCCGGACACCGTCGGCCGCTCCTCGGCGATGATCCGGGCGAGGTGCTCGGCCTGGAGGAACCTGTCCGGCATGACCAGCGAGGCGCCCGCCATCAGCGCGGCGTACGGCAGCCCCCAGGCGTTGGCGTGGAACATCGGCACGATGGGCAGCACCCGGTCCGCCCATGACAGGCCCATGGCGTTGGCGGTGCAGACGCTCATCGAGTGGAGGTAGGCCGAGCGGTGGCTGTACACGACGCCCTTGGGGTTGCCGGTCGTGCCGCTGGTGTAACACATGGCCGCGGCGGCGCGCTCGTCCACCTCCGGCCAGTCGAAGGTGTCGGACGCCTGGTCGAGCAGCGTGCGGTAGTCGTGCAGGTCCTTGCCCGCCGAGGCTAGCGCCGCGGTGTCCGCCTCACCGACGACGATCACGTGCCGCACGGTCTTCATCTCGGGCAGGATCGGCGCGAGCAGGGGGACCAGCGAGGCGTCGACGATGACCACGTCGTCCTCGGCGTGGTTGGCGATGTAGACGACCTGCTCGGGGAAGAGCCGGATGTTCAGCGTGTGCAGCACTGCGCCCATGCTCGGGACGGCCAGGTACGCGGTGAGATGTTCGGCGTTGTTCCAGCCGAAGGTGGCCACTCGCTGGTCGCCGTCCACGCCGAGGCCGCGCAGTGCGCCGGCCAGGCGTGCCGCCTCCCGTGCGAGGTCCTTGTACGGCAGCCGGTGGTAGCCGTCGCCGGTATAGGTGACCACCTCGTGGTCGCCGAACAGGCTGGTTCCGTGCCGCATGATCGAGGTGATGGTGAGCGGGTAATCGGGCATGGTGCTGCGCATCGGTCCACCTCCGCTTCCCGAGTCTGGCCCGGAGCCCGCGCTGAGACAAGCGCTCGCTCAAATCCGTCGGCGGCGTCGCGTACGGCGCCCGGCCGGAGTCACGCCTGAGGCTAGACCTCCGGCTGCCGCGGCTCGACGACCACGAGGTCACCCCGGAGCTTCGCCATGGCCCGCGACACCGTGCTCTTCACCGTGCCGATGCTGATCCCGAGAGCCTTGGCGATCTCCGGCTCGCTCATGTCCTCGTAGTAGCGCAGCACGATCGCCGTACGCTGCCTGACCGGCAACCGGTTGATGGCCTCCTCCAGTAGCTCGTGGATCTCTCCAGGGCTGGGGCCGTCCCTGATGGGTGACTCCGGAAGCTCCTCGGAGGGGTACTCCTCCAGCTTCCTGCGCCGCCACCACGAGATGTTGATGTTGACCATGGCCCGGCGCACGTAACCGTCGAGCGAGGCCCGGTCGTTGATGCGGTCCCAGGCGAGATAGGTCTTCGCCAGGGCCGCCTGAAGCAGGTCCTCGGCGTCCGCGGGCTGGCCGGTCAGCTGGTATGCCACTCGCAACAGGGCTGGACCACGAGCGACCACGTACTCGCGGAACTCCTCGTCTTTACCGCTCATGCGATCACCGGTGCCGTGACGAAGGGCCATGATTTGTTCGGATCTCGTGGTCAGAATCGCAGCCGGACGCCATGATCCCGCTGAACCTTGATCCAGGTTTCGCCCCGCCAACGGCAAAGATCGTTACAGACGAGTGACACGCAAGGGCGGCGAGTAGTTCATCCTGGAGTGGGTAATTTGCTACGCACACTGACACAGGGGGAAATATTCGCCCCGCTGCGGAGGTCCCCCGCGGCAAACCATGTGACGCTAGCGGATGACAGAAACTCACTACGGCGACCGGGGAGGGGCCGATGGGAGTTGAGCGCCGCTATGCGCTGGCGTCGGCCGCTCTGGGCCGGAACGCCGTTCCCCCACAGGCGGACGCGGAGGAGCGTCCGGCGCTTCGCGCGGTCGCCGGTGAGGTTCGCGACATCAGCCCGCACCTGATCACTGTGGAGAACCCCGAGGGCGTGGAGGAGCGTCTGGTGATCGCCCCCTGGGCCACCGCCTGGCACGGACGTCCGGTCGTGCCTTCCGACCTGCCCATCGGTACCCGCGTCGTCATCCGTGCCCTCGAGTCGGGTCGCGTGGCCGACCGCATCTGGGGTGACATCACCCGCATCACCGGCGTGATCCTCTCCAACGGCAAGGAGGGGAGGAACCGGACGATCGAGTTGCACTGCGGACCACACCGGGGCAGGCGCACGGTGGTGATCCCCTACGCTGCTTCGGGCCGCATCAGTGTGCGTCACCCCAAGCTCGAACCGGGGTACCTCTTCGACGCCATCGGCACGCGGGTGGAGGGCGTGACCGTCGCCCACCTCCCCGCCACCTCCCAGCCCGCCTACCGGGCGACGGCCGTTCCGCCGCCGCCACACGGGTACGGCGGCGTGCAGTCGAGGATCTCGGGAGCCGCCTCCTGGTCGGACGCGTTCGACGAGGGAGAGTCCGGGGCCGCCTACCCGATGTTGGAACGTGCCGACTCCGAGTGCGAGGACGCCGGGATCTCCTGCACCGGTCTTCCCTACCTCGCGCTCGGCTCGATGCTCTACGTCGGCAACGTGTGCGAGGGCCGGGCCTCGGTGCTGCCGATCGTCGCCTGCGGGTGCATGGCCGGTCGATTCTGCGACCGGTGCCTGCAGTGCGGCACCTCGCCGCGGGGACGCATCGTCGAACTGTCACCGGCCTCCTTCGTCACGCTGGGCGGAGACCTCGTCAAGGGCTGCTTCAACGCCCGCGTCGGATTGGGGTGACCGTGGAGGTCGCAACTCTCGCCACCGCCGCACTCGTGCTTCTTGTCGCGCTCCTGCTTCTCGGCGGTACGGCCAAGCTCGCGACCGCGGGGACCGACACCGCGCCCGGCGGGCTCTCGCGTCTCGGCCCGGGAGTCCTGGTGCCCGAACGCTGGCGCAAACACGTGCTGATCTTCTGCTCGGTGGGAGAGGCGGTGCTCGCGGCCGGACTGGTGTTCACCCGCCACCCGCTGCCCCGCTGGGGGACCATCGCGTTCTTCTCCGTGGCGACCTACGTGCTGTGGGAACTGCGCCGGCGACGGCCCGATGTGGGCTGTGGCTGCTTCGGCGAGGCGAGCAGCTCGCCGGTGGGGCTCCGGTCGATCGGCCGGGCGCTCGTGCTGACCGGGTTCGCGGTGGTCGTGGCACTCGTCCCGGTGTCGGGCGTCGATGTGATGGCCGGGCTCACGTGGAACCTGGCGGCCGTGCTCGGCGCCGGAGTGGTGCTCCTGACGCTCCTGTCGCCCGAGGTGGAGGAGGGGATCGCGCGTGTGAGGTATCGCACGCCGTGCGAGCAGCGGCCCATGTCGGCCAACAGAGCGCTGTCCCTTCTGCGGGGAAGCGCCGAGTGGCGGTCCCACAAGGCTCTGCTGGCCTCCGCCGAGCCCGCGGACACGTGGCGCGAGCTGTGCTGGCGGTTCTTCGTCTACCCCGGGTACACCGCCTTGGGAGCTCAGGCCGAGGTGGTCTTCGCGGTGTACCTGAGCGGGCGGCGCCCGCCGGTGCGCGTGGCCGTCGTGGACGGGACCAGCACGACTCTGCGGGAATCTATGGATGTATCGGCCACACGCTAGACAGCCGTAGATTCCGCAATCAAGACACGCCAAGTACGAACGGCGGCCTGCCGACAGCAGACCGCGAGACCCCGACCGTCGGCAGGCGGGGCGGCCGCATCGGCGACACCCGACACCCGGCACCGAACCGGCCGGCGGGACGGACGGCACCGGTGCCAAGGATCACCAGAGGCGGCCTCCGCTGGGACGGCCACCCCTGGAACAGCGGAATTCAACTCTCTACGGCTCTCTAGCTTCCCCTCTAGAAAGCCGTAGAGAGATCAATGGAGCGCGGCGTCGCCACGCTCAGCTCTTGGGGCTCCGGCACATGCCTACAGCGGCTGCGCTCGGAGGAACTTGCCGAAGTGCGGCACCGTGAACGCGATCAGACCGCGCTCGGCGCTGAAGATGAGTCCTTTCTTGATGAGGCTGTCGCGAGCGGGAGAGAGGCTGGAGGGCTTGCGCCCGAGGAGGTCGGCGACGTCGGCGGTCGGCACGGGCTCGTCGCCGACGGAGGCCATCGCGTGCATGTAGTCGCGCTCGGCGGGGGTGGCACGCTCGTAACGGCTTCCGAAGAACCCCACCGCGAGCTCTTCCTCGGCCTCGGGAGAGGCGACCCTGATGTCCTCGGCCGTGATGGGACTCCCGGGCGCGAGATCCCAGGCGACCTTGCCATAGGCCTGGACGAAATAGGGATAACCGTCGGCCGCTTCGTAGAGCGCGTCGAGCGCCTCGGGAGTGAACTCGACCTGCTCGCGCTCGGCGGGGGCGATGAGGGCGAGGTCGGCGGCCTCACGGTCGAGCCGGTCGATGCGCGCGTAACGGAACAGTCGCTCGGAATAGCTCTTGCTCGCGCTCAGCACGCTGGGGAGATGAGGCAGGCCGGCACCCACCACGATCAGCGGCCCGCCGCTCTGGGACAGCTCGTGACAGGCGGCGCACAGCGCGGAGATGTCGGGCGCCTGCACGTCTTGCATCTCGTCGATGAACAGGGCCACGCCGACGCCCAGGTCGGTCGCGACCGAGGCGGCGTCGACGAAGAGCTCGGTCAGGTCGATCTCGAGGTCACCCGAGTCGGCCCGCCCTCTGCCCGCGGGGACGTCGATGGCGGGCGACCAATGGGAGGTGCCCTTCGCCGCGGAGGGGTCGCGCATGGCGAAGGCCTTGAGCACGCCGAGGAACTCCTCGATGCGCTCGGGCGCGCGGTGGCGAGGGGCGAGCTCGCGGATCGCCATGTGCAGCGCGGCGGCGACCGGACGGCGGATCGACTGCTCTGGACGAGCCTCGATCTTGCCGGTGCCCCACAGCCGCTGCATGGCCATGGACTTGAAGGTGTTGAGCAGCACGGTCTTGCCGACACCGCGCAGCCCGGTGAGGACCATGCTGCGCTCGGGACGCCCACGGGCGACCCGCTCCAGCACGACCTCGAACTGCTGCAACTCACGGTCACGCCCGGCCAGCTCCGGAGGGCGCTGCCCCGCACCGGGGGCATAGGGATTGCGCACGGGGTCCACGCTCTCGGACTTTATGACCGGATATAGCGGCCGTCCTAGATTTCCGTAGAAAGGGCTACGGCGTGTCGCCGGTCGAGAGGGGGCACACGCCCGGCCGGACGCCTGCGGAGCGGGTGGCGAGAGCAACGCCATGGCACACCACCCCTCACCTGGGCCGGTCGGTCCGAACCCGTGTTCGATCCGATGCCCAAGACTGTAGCGCGCCCTCGAACATGTGCGCGAGGTCTTTCGAGTAAAAGCTCTGATACAGATCTCGTATCGCCCGGTCCCGCCGCCACAGAGGTATTGACATCACAATTGCGTCACGAGCGCGGCCGCGATGGCCTTACCCTGGCGTATGTCCGAGATACGAAAGCTTCGCCACCTGGGCGTTCTCGCCCTGGCCTGCGCGTCGGCCGCCGTCACCGCATGCGGCGGCGCAGGCTCCGGCGTCGTGGCGGAACCCGCGCCGACCTCGGGTCCGCCCTCGGTGTCGCCGCCATCCGGCGAAGGCTCCTCCTCACCATCCGGCGAGGCTTCCTCGTCGCCGTCGCGGCAGACGCCGAGCGCCGCTCCGTCGAGGCCGCCCGCCTTCTCCGCCAAGATCTCCGAGGTCACGGCCGGGCAGCTCAAGCATTCATGGCGGCCCGGCTGCCCGGTCTCCCCGGAGAGCCTGCGCAAGGTCACGATGACGTACTGGGGCTTCGACAAGAAGCCGCACACCGGGGAGCTGATCGTCAACCGCGCGGTCACCGGCGACGTGACCGCGGTGTTCCGGCAGTTGTACGACTGGCGGTTCCCGATCGCCCGCATGGAGCCGATCGACGTCTACAAGGGCAGCGACTTCGATTCGATCGAGGCCGACAACACCTCGGCGTTCAACTGCCGCAGGACCACCGGCGGCAGTAGCTGGTCCAAGCACTCGTACGGCAGGGCCATCGACATCGATCCCCGGGAGAACCCGTGGGTCGAGCCCGATGGTTCGGTCGCGCATGAGAACGCGAAGCGGTTCGCCGAACGGCCGCTGCGCAAGCCCGGCGTCATCAACCCGGACGACCGCGTGGTCCGGCTGTTCGAGAAGTACGGCTGGGAATGGGGCGGCTACTTCAACGGCGCCAAGGACTACCAGCACTTCGCCAAGGGCGGAGGGTGACACCGGCCCGCTTCTGACGGACTTCGATGGCTCGTCCGTCAAGGGCGTATGCCCAGCCGGTGGCGGCCATGCTTCACGCTCGCACCATGATCCCTTGGCACGAAAACGCCTTGGTCGTTCAGAACAGCGATTAGACCGCTTTCGAGGGCTCCTGCCCGATATGATCCCTGGCCGTGACCACTCCGGACCCACCCCCCGGACGGACGGAGTCACTTCGGGGACCGATACGGCCGTGGATTCTCCTCACGGCCATTCTCTTCGCGCTGGCCACGGTTCTGGCGCTCGCGTGGCCGGCCGGTGGCCTGCGAGAGTTCACGCCGGAGACCCCGCACCGCCGGCTGGGCGAGCCGATCACGGGCCACCGGCTGGCGATGAAGCCGTACAAGGTGTCTTTCCTGGCCAAGGACCCCGCGCCCTCGCTCGGTGACGCCAAGCCCGGCCGCTTCCTGGCGATCGAGCTCGAGGTGACGAACGTCAGCCACCAGACCGCCACCGTCTCGGACCTGGCACTGAACCTGCGCCTAACGGTCTCACCGAGCGGCGCGACGATCGACAGGTTCCGGGACAAGGTCGCCGGTTTCGTCATCCGCGACGGCCGGTTCGACCGTGACCAGCTCCAGCCGGGCCTGACGGAACGGGTGATGATCGTCTATACCGTGCCCGTCCCCCTTCCCGATCCGACCCATCTCACGATGACCGTCATAGACAAGGAGTACGTCGGCGGATTCCAGTCGGACCTGTCCGAGTGGTACGACGTGGACGATCCGCTGGCGATCTACGACCTGGACGTGGGCCGGTGAAACGCGCCATCGTCAGCGTGCTCACCGGCGTGGTGCTGCTGGCGGGGATCCTCGGGGTGCGGCGTGCCGATCCCGACGGCGACCGGAAGTACGAGCCGATCGCGACCTCCGGCGTGATGGGCCAGCAGGTCAACACGACCACCTTCCAGCTCCGCGTGGACCGCGTCGAGCTCGCGGGGTCGGTGCGGATCCTCGACAGTTACGGGCTGCTCGGCACGACGAAGACCACGGCGGGGATCTGGGTGGTCGTCTGGGCCACCGTCGCGGCGACCACCGAGGAGTTCCAGATGCAGGGCGCGAGGTTGCGCACCACCGACGGCGTGGAGTACCTCACAAGCACCGTGCAAGGCACCTTGGACAAGACCGCCCTCCAACCCGGCATCCCGGCGTACGGCCCGATCTTGTTCGAGATCCCCCGTGACAAGCTCGCGGGCGCCGTCCTCAGGGTCACGAGGCACGGGACCAAGGGGGGTCTCGACCATCTTGGCCCCGCGGTGGACGTCGACCTCGGCCTTTCCGGTTCGTACGCGAAGAGCCTCGTGCAGAGGACGCCGGCACTGCTGACCGTCGATCAGGTGCGTGAGCTGTGAACTGGCGCAGGAACCTTGGATACGGCCTCGGGCTGCTGGCCCTGATCCCCGCCGTGGTCGCCGCCGAGGTGCTGCCGTGGCGGGAGAAGTACGAGTTCCTCACCGGCAAAGGCGGGCAGGAGGCCGTCGCGGCCCACGGGCAGGGCGCCCGGGTCAACGGCATGGAGTGGCGCCTGAAAAGCATCACCGAAGGCGAACTCCAGGAGGAGTTCTCCCGCCCGCTTCCCCCTCGTACGAAGATCGCTGTTGTCGTGATCTCTGTGAAGCCGCTGACCGACCAGGGCGGCAAGTGGTTCGTCACCGACGGCACCTGCAAGATCGCCGCGACGGACAAGGCGGGACGGATCTGGCAGCCGTCGTTCAGGAACGACCTGGCCCCCAAGAGCCCACATTCCCCCACGTGCCGGGCGTTCGACGCCAACTACAACATGGTGCCTTTGCCTGTCGGCAAGGAGCTGACGATCCAGACCGAGTACGTGGTCCCCGCGGACGCCTTCCCGACCCTGGGGGTCCAGATCCGCCTCACCCCGAACCCGGCGACGGTACGGCTCAACCCGTAGACCGGGCCCCGCACGCTCAGGTCTGCGCCACCGGCGCCGCCGCGGTCCTGGCGGCAGTCCGCGCGGAGGCGCGCCGCAGGGCCAGGTCGAAGGTGACGGCCAGCAGGCAGACGCGGAGCACCTCGTGCAGGAGGCTCAGGGGGTAGACCACGGCGCCCTCCCACATCTGCCACCACAGGACCTCGTGCGGCCCGATCAGCCTGGTGAGGGCGATGAACCCGACGGACGACAGCGCCTCCAGCGTGACGTACACCAGGCAGAAGGTCAGATAGAGCAGAGGGCCACCGCTCAGGACTAGGCGGAAGCCGTTGGCCAGCGGGACGTACTTGTCGCGGAATCCCCGGGAGAAGAACTCCGCCGCGGCCTGGACGGGACCGGGCAGCCGCCGCCAGACGCCCGAGACCCGCTTCTCGACCCGGGTGCCCTCGATGATCTTCTTTTCCTCGGTCATGGAGGAGCTGTAGACGACGGCCGCTATGGCGAGCCACACCAGCGGCTGCAGGAGGCCGTCCTTCAGATCGGGGAGGTAGGGGGCAAGGACCTCCAGGCCGTGCTTCAGATCCTGCGCCAGGGGCATCCGGTCGAAGAGGCCCATGGTCTCCTCCCACACCACGCGGCTGGTGAGCCAATCGACGCCCACGCCGATCCAGTTGCCCAGCGAGATGATGCCGAAGAACATCCACATGCATTCGAAGAGGCTGTTGGCCACGCCCATGATCCGGTTGCCCCGGGCCCTGTACAGCCGCTCGCACACCACTTTGATCCCGAAGAGCACCGCAGTGATGATCACGACGAGGACGTTGACGTCGAACAGGTCGGTCAGCAGGTTGATCCATTCGAGCGAGATCTCGGGGTGCAGCTCGTTCGACAGCCGCTGGAACGCTTTCAGATCAGCGACGAACAGCCCCCACGCGCTGTAGAAGACCAGGAAGGGCAGCAAGGTGTGGGCGATGGCGTCGACCATCTTGCGCTCGCGCTCATCGATCGTGTGGGCCTCGGCCACCTGGGTGCCAAGTGACCTGCCCGCCATGTTGAGCATCGCGATGTACGCGGTGAGCGTGACCAGCACGCCGAGGCTGAGCACGCCGAACCCCAGGTAGGCGTGCCAGCCCTTGGGCTCGGCGAGGCGCACGGCGAGCAGGATGACCCCTCTGTGTACCAGCACGCCGAGGGAGTAGTAGAACGCAAGAGGCAGGAACAGGCGCCCTGCGAGACGGAACGTGTCGAAGGGCAACCGGACCGGAGAGAGGGAACCGTCCATCGCGGATGGATCGTAGCGAACCCGGAGACTGCGGTTGCGGTCATTAGGGCAGGATGGATTCATGGCGGCGAGGGACGGTGACGGCTGGGCGCTGTGCGGGCGGGGCCACACCCACTGGGGTGTGCACGGCGCGTCCGGGCTCCTGGCCGTCCACTACGACCCCGGCGGTACGCCGCACATCCTCATGCAGAAGCGGGCCTTGTGGAGCCATCACGGGGGCACGTGGGGCCTTCCCGGCGGCGCCCTCGACAGCCACGAGGACGCCGTGACCGGCGCGATGCGGGAGGCACTGGAAGAGGCCGCCCTGCGGGGTGAGGGCCTGCGCGTCCTCGGCGTCTACACCGACGATCACGGCGGATGGTCGTTCCAGACCGTCATCGCGGAGGCGGACGCCCTCTTCCCCGCAGCCCCGGCGAACGGCGAGAGCACCGACATGCGATGGCTGCCGGTCGACCAGATCTCCGGTGAGATGTGGCGGGCCGCCGACGAGGTCGCCGAGGAGGCCCTGCATCCGGGCTTCGCCGAGACCTGGCCGGACATCAAGTCGGCGCTTCCCCCCTCCGTGGTCGTCATCGACGCGGCCAACGTCGTCGGCGCGCGTGCCGAGCACGGCTGGTGGCGCGACCGGGCCGGGGCGACACGACGTCTGCTCGAAGACGTCGAGGACGCGGTCCAGCACGGCCTTCGCCCTCCGGAAGGGTTTCCCGCTCCGGATATGTGGTTCCCCCGGGTGCTCATGATCGTCGAGGGGGCCGCGAAGGGGGTCCGCTCGGACGGCCGCGTGACCGTGATCGAGGCACCCGGAAGCGGCGACGACGCGATCGTAGAGACGGTCCGTGAGATCCGGGAGACCAGGCCGTGGGAGCGGGTGCTGGTGGTCACCGCCGATCGCGAGCTCCGCCGGCGGGTGAGGGAACTCGGCGCGGAGGTAACCGGTCCAGGTTGGCTACTTGGGCAACTCCGACCAAGGGGACGGGTGTAGCGTCAAGACGTCGAACGGCCCTGCGCCCACCCTTCCACGCAGATCCGTCAATATCGTGAAATACCCCAAGATGTCGAACATCCTCAACACCCACGCTTCAGCGCAGACCCGTCAATACCGTGAGATACCCCCTTAAATCACCTATGAGCGACCGAATCACACTCGACTGGACCGCTGAGCCTGACAGTCCCGTTCCACCGCCGACGTGGGGACGGCGAGCTCCCGAGGCACAGGTCCTCCCCTGGGTGTTCGCAGCCCTGGTGGGTTTCCTGGCGCTCGGCAACTTCGTGCTCTCACCGCATCTCACCGCACCGGCGCTGCGTACGTGGTCCACGATCTTCGTGGCGATCTGCGTGCAGGCCATTCCGTTCCTCGTGTTCGGCGTGGCGCTGTCCGCGGCGATCAGGACGTTCGTACCGCCGTCGTTCTGGAACCGCGTGCTGCCGCGGCAGCCGTACGCCGCCGTGCCCGTCGCGGGCGTGGCCGGTCTCGTGCTGCCCGGATGCGAGTGCGCGTCGGTGCCGGTGGCGTCGGGCCTGATGTCCCGAGGGGTGACTCCGGCCGCGGCGCTGGCCTTCCTGCTCGCGTCTCCCGCCATCAACCCCGTCGTGCTCGTGGCGACCGCCGTGGCCTTCCCCGGCCAGCCGCTCATGGTCGTCGCCCGCTTCGCCGCCTCCCTCGCCGTCGCCGTGCTGGCCGGGTGGATATGGCAGTTGCTGGGCCGCCCCGGATGGCTGCGCATCCCTTCGAGCGCCGCCTACGACGGCCCGTCTCGGTGGGCGTCGTTCCTGGCGGCGATGCGGCACGACTTCCTGCACGCCGGCGGGTTCCTGGTCATCGGCGGGCTCACCGCGGCGACGCTGAACGTGGTGGTCCCCCGGGCTTGGCTCTCATCCGTCGCCGACATTCCCTGGCTGTCGATTCTGGTCCTCGCGGTGCTGGCGGTCATCCTGTCGATCTGCTCCGAGGCCGACGCCTTCGTGGCCGCGTCGCTCACGGCCTTCTCTCCGACGGCCAAGCTGGCCTTCCTGGTCGTGGGGCCCATGGTCGACCTGAAACTGATCGCGTTGCAGGCGGGAACGTTCGGCCGGGGTTTCGCGGCGCGGTTCGTCCCGCTGACGTTCGCGCTCGCCATCGCGGTCAGCGTGCTGGTGGGATGGGTGATCCTGTGAACCGTATGGCCCAGGGCCTGGTGATGACCCTGCTGGGCGGGGCGATCCTCCGCGTGTCGGCGCTGTCGACCATTTACGTCAACTACGTCAAGCCGGGCTTCCGGCCGCTGCTCATCGCGGCGGGCCTGGTCATCTTCGCGCTTGGGGTGCTCGGCCTGATCCAGGAGTGGCGCAGGCCGTACGCGCCGGCGAGACAGGCCGGTGGCCCGCCGGGTCCCGAGCGGCCGCATGGGTCGTCGGCGGGCCACGACCACTCCCACGGGCCTCGGGTGGCCTGGCTGCTCTGCCTGCCGGTGATCGCCATCTTCCTGATCGCCCCGCCCGCTCTCGGGTCGTTCGCCGCCGAGCGGGACGAGTCGCCCCAGCCGCGCCCGACGGCGCTCGACGCGTACGGCGCCCTCGCGAAGGACGGGCCCACGGCCATGCCGCTCGGCGAGTTCATCGGCCGCGCGTGGGGCGACGCGAACCGCTCGCTCGAAGGCCGGCAGGTCAGGCTGACCGGCTTCGCGGTCCCGTCCAAGAAGAAGGGCCAGTGGTACCTCACCCGCATGCAACTGCGGTGCTGTGCCGCCGACGCCTTCCCCCTGAAGGTGACCGTGCTGGGGGTGCCCGCGCCTCGCGACGACACCTGGGTCGAGGTCACGGGCGCGTGGGTGCCCACTCCGTACGACAAGCTGCCCAAAGGCACGGTGGCCCCCGAAATGAGGGCCACCGGCCTCACCAAGGTCGCCCAGCCCGACAAGCCGTACGAATGACCGGCCGCGGGCAGGCCCTGGCACCACGGTCCTCGCCGACGCCGAGGAGCGGGGGGCACGCCCTGGCGGGCAAAGGCCTTTTCTCGATCTCGTGGACCGCTACTCGCGCGCGAGCGCCCGCCGGGCGGCGCTATCGTTGGTGTCGCACTGGAGGGTTCGCATAGTGGACGAGTGCAGCCGCCTTGAAAGCGGCCAGGTCGGCGACGGCCTCGTGGGTTCGAATCCCACACCCTCCGCCACCGACCTCCTTCTGGTCAGACCTGCATGCCGCCGAAACCGTCGCCCACGGAGGCCGCCAGCAGCAGGTACGACTCGCGCGTGGCGGGCTGCAGGCGGTCGAGGTCGATCTCGGCCCCCTCCTCCAGGTGAGGGTCGTAGGGCACGCGGATGACGGCGCGGCAGCGGGCGGCGAAGTGGGCTTCCAGCCGGTCGAGGTCGACGGTCGACTTCGAGCGGGGCCGCACACTGCACAACACCACCGTCGCGTCCTTGACCAGGTCGGCGTAGTGATGCGCCTCCAGCCAGTCGAGCGTGGCCGACGCCGCCCTCGCGCCGTCGACCGAAGGTGAGCTGACCAGCACCAGCTGGTCGGCCAGGCCGAGGACGCCGGACATCGCGGAGTGCAGCAGGCCGGTGCCGCAGTCGGTGAGGCAGATGGAGTAGAAGTTCTCCAGCACCTGGGCGACCGACTGGTAGTCGGCGGCGCTGAACGCCTCCGACACCGAGGGGTCACGGTCGGAGGCCAGGATCTCCAGCCGCGAGGGCGCCTGCGAGGTGAACGCCCTTATGTCCACATATCGCTTGATCTGCTGCCGCTCGTTGAGCAGGTCGCGTACGGTCGCCGACGTCTCCAGCTCCACCTTGTCCGACAGGGTTCCCCGGTCGGGGTTGGCGTCCACGGCGATCACCCGGTCTCCGCGCACGGACGCCAGCGTCGCGCCGAGGCCCACCGTCGTGGTGGTCTTGCCGACGCCGCCCTTGAGGCTGAGCACGGCCACCCGGTGGTGCCCGGTCGCGACGGGCGTGCGCGCCCGCGAAAGAAGCTCGCGGCGGCGGCGCACCTCGGGCGAGTCGCCTGGTTTGATCAACCCGGCGGACGCCTTGAAGATCAGCTTGCGCCAGCCGCCCGCGGGAGCGTTCCTGCGCCCACGGAGCAGGGACACCGGGTCGAGGCTGTCGGCGGTCGGCCTGACCCCGGCCGCCCCCTTGGCGCCCGCCTGGCGGGTGGGCGCCCCGAAGGCCGGCTGGAGGGACTGGGCGGCCGGAGGCGACTGCCTGCGGCGCGGCCGGTACGGCTCGCGCTCCTCTGGCGCCTTCTCCTGGGTCACCGGGTTGGCGGCCGGCGTGGGGGCGGCCTGGGAGGCGCGAACGCCCTGTGCGGGGGCGGCCAAGGGAGCACGAGCGGCGGGGGACGGGGAACCATCCGGAGCCTTGGACTCACCGGCGGCGGGCACGGGTGGCCGCTTCGCGGGCGGGGCCGCCTTCTCGGTCACCGGCTCGTACAGCGGGTGCTCCACGCGAGGCACGACGACGTCCTCGGTCTCGGTGCCCGTGACGAAGGCGTTGAAGCGTTCCTGCTCGGGGTCGGCCTCGCCGGGCTCCGCCGCCGGAAGCGCGGCCTCCAGCCAGCCGCGCACGGGCTGGTCCCCGGTCGCGTCGGGCTCCGGCTCGTCGTAGGACTTGGCGCCTTCGAACGACTTGGCTCCTTCGTAGGACTTGGCGCCTTCGAACGACTTGGCGCCTTCGTACGACTTCGTGGCCTCGTACGACGCGGCGGGCTCGCCCTTGCTCGTGCCGAGCGGCTCTCGGGTGCCCCAGCCGGAGGTCGCCTTGCTCGGAGGCTCCTCGGCCAGCGAGCCGAAGGTGAAGCTGTCGGTGTCCTCGCTGACGGGCTGCTTCCCGGAGGGACCTGATGGTGAGGGGCCCGTCGAGGGACCCGCTTCGCCCAAGACGCCGCCGGAGGGGGAAGAGCCTGGACGCTCCCCGAAAGCGCCCGTGCCGGAGGAGGGGCGACGCTCCCCGAAGGCTCCGAACCCGCCGCCTGACGGTGCCGGCGGCTCACCGAACGCGCCGGTGCCGGACCCCTCCGAACGCTCACCGAACGCGCCCGACCCGGAACCGGCGGGGCGCTCACCGAACGCACCCGACCCGGAACCGGCGGGGCGCTCACCGAACGCGCCCGACCCGGAAGCGGCCGGGCGCTCGCCGGACGCACCGGCGCCGGAAGCCGCTGGACGCTCGCCGAACGCACCCGGCGCGGATCCTGCCGGGCGTTCGCCGAACGCACTGCCTCCGGATGGAGAGGTGTCGGAGCGGGAGAGCGGCTCGGACGGCGCGGTGATGGGCGCGGAGAAGGCGCCCGTGTGACCACCGGCCGTCGGGACCTCGCCCTGCTTGCCCCACCGGTCGAGGGTCTCGGGCGCGAGCGGATGGGCCTCCGCCGGCTCACCCGTGGCCCGCTCGACCGTGTCATCAGGCTGCGTGGTGCTGTGCAGGGGGTCGCCCGCGGCCCGGAACAGCGGCGACGCCGCTGCCGGGGTCTCCGTCGGCACCATGGCCCATGGGTCCTTGGGATATGGCGAGACGACGGTGTCGTCCGCGGTGACGGTCACCGGGACGGGCGCCTCCTCGTTCTCCTTGATCGCGTCGAGCCAGGCCAGCTGCTCTTCAAGGGAATGAGGATCCTCACGATCGTGTCTTGCCACCGTGTTCCCCCTCGGGACTGGGCTAAAGGGGCAGCAAATAGAATGAAGATTACCGCCCGCAATCACGACCAACGTGGTCAACCGCCGACTTGGCTACCCGGATACTTTGGTCACATGCGCGCGATCGTTGTTTCCGGGCCGGGTGGACCTGAGGTGCTGGAGTGGCGTGAGGTGCCAGAACCTCGCCCCACACGGGGAGAAGTGCTGATCGAGGTGACCGCTGCAGGGGTCAACCGCGCCGATCTGATGCAACGGCAGGGTCTCTATCCTCCTCCCCCCGGCGCCTCGGAAATCCTCGGCCTCGAATGCTCAGGAGTGGTCGCCGAGGTCGGCGAGGACGTCGTGGGGTTCGCACCCGGGGACGAGGTGTGCGCGCTGCTGGCCGGCGGCGGCTACGCCGAGAGGGTCGCCGTGCCCTGGGAGCAGGTGCTGCCCGCGCCCTCCGGGACCACGCTCACCGAGGCGGGCGGGCTGCCCGAGGTCACGTGCACCGTATGGTCCAACGTCTTCATGACGGCTCGGCTGCGGCGCGGGGAGACGGTTCTCGTCCACGGTGGCGCGAGCGGGATCGGCACCTGCGCCATCCAGCTGGCCAAGGCGCTCGGCTCTCACGTGATCGTCACGGTGGGGACGGCCGAGAAGGCCGCGCGCTGCCTGGAGCTCGGAGCGGACGAGGCGATCAACTACCGCGAGGAGGACTTCGCCGAGAAGGTCAGGGCCGACGTGGTGCTCGACATCATGGGCGCGAAGTACCTGCGGCAGAACGTCTCCGTGCTCAAGACCGGCGGGCGGCTGGTGGTCATCGGGCTGCAGGGGGGCGCCAGGGGAGAGCTGGATCTGGGGCAGTTGCTGGCGAAACGGGCCTCGGTCCACGCGACCGGCCTCCGCAACCGGCCGGTCCCGGAGAAGGGCGTCATCGTGCGGGGAGTCGGCGAGAACGTGTGGCCCTTGGTGAACGCGGGAGCCGTCCGGCCGATCGTCCACGCGGTGGTCCCGATGGCCGAAGCGGCGGAGGCGCACCGGATCCTCGAATCCGGTGAGCACATCGGGAAAGTCCTGTTGGCCAGGTGAGCTAGGTTGAATGTCATGAATGCTGAGGAGAGCACCCCACATATCGTGGTCGTGGGCCCCGATGGCCTGACCGTCGAGGGGGACAACGGCGAGCCCGAGGAGCGCTCGGTCGCCGAGTTGGTCGAGCAACCTGCGAAGGTGATGCGGATCGGCAGCATGATCCGCCAGCTTCTGGAGGAGGTGCGCGCTGCGCCTCTGGACGAGGCGAGCCGCAAGCGCCTGAAGGACATCCACCAGAGCTCCATAAAGGAGCTTGAGGACGGCCTCGCGCCCGAGCTGGTCGATGAGCTGGAACGGCTGTCCCTGCCTTTCACAGGTGGTGACGACAGCGCCCCACCGAGCGACGCCGAGCTCCGCGTGGCGCACGCGCAGTTGGTGGGATGGCTGGAAGGCCTCTTCCACGGCATCCAGACCACGCTGTTCGCCCAGCAGATGGCCGCCCGTGCCCAGTTGGAGCAGATGCGGCGCGCCCTGCCGGGTGGCCTGTCGCAGGAGGAGCACCCGCCGCAACGCGCTTCCG
Organism: Sphaerisporangium flaviroseum; assembly: GCF_039537005.1. NCBI lineage: Bacteria > Bacillati > Actinomycetota > Actinomycetes > Streptosporangiales > Streptosporangiaceae > Sphaerisporangium > Sphaerisporangium flaviroseum. The sequence goes on from NZ_BAAAZR010000001.1 coordinate 260,741, forward strand.
GGCCCTACCTGTAGCGACTGGTCAGCCGTACAGCTTCTCCAGGACGATCGCGACCCCGTCTTCGTCGTTGGGCCAACACGTCTGGATGGGCGTTGGCCACGGCGTACGACGTGCCGGCCCAGCCGAGCATGGGCAGGTCGTTGGGCATGTCCCCGAATGCCACCACCTCATGCGCGCTGATCAGATGACGCCGGGCGAGCGTGGCCAGCGCCGACGCCTTCGTCACGCCTTGGGCGCTCATCTCGATCAGAGCCCTGCCACTGGAGTGGGTGGTGGTCAGCAGGTCTCCGACCACCTCCTCGACGAGCAGGTGGAGCAGATCGGGATCCATGCTGTGGTGAAAGGCCAGCAGCTTGGCGCAGGGCTGCGAGGTGAGCGTCGAGGAGCCCACCCGAAGCCCTGAGACCTCCCTGCTGTCCCAGCCGCCGAGCCTGAACCCGCTCTCGTGGGCGAACCCGCCTTCGTACTCCACGGAGAAGCTCAACTCGGGGAGCCGGTCGCGCAGGCGGCTCACCGCCTCGGACAGCACCTCAGGGCCGATGAGATGCGACTCGACGATCTGCTTGTTGTGCAGGTCGTACACGAGCGCCCCGTTGGCGCAGATGGCGAGCCCGCGGTGCCGCACGGCTCCGGCCACGTTGCCCATCCATCGGGGCGGCCTGCCGGTGACGAACACCAGGACCGCGCCCGCCTGCTCGACGAGCGCGAACGCGGCCGCCATACGTGGCGAAACGGTGCCGTCCGACCGCAGGGCGGTGCCGTCCAGGTCTGTGGCGACGAGTCTGGGGCTGACCATAACAAGCTCTAGTTTGCCCTGTGTTGGGACCGGGACCCGCGTCAGCCCAGAGAGTAAAAGAATCTCGCCGGGAGAGGGTAACAAAGGCGCCCCGATGGTGTTAGATGTGGTGGCGTTGTATTAGCTGAACCCGATGTGCAGAACCAGCTTGACTGTCTGAGCGGCCCCGGGAAGCTGTGCGACACAACCCGGGGTTCGCGAGGTGTGAGCCCCAAGATCAATTGCAGGGAGAGCTTTAATGGCTCAGGGAACCGTCAAGTGGTTCAACGCCGAGAAGGGCTACGGATTCATCGCGCCGGACGGTGACGCTCCGGATGTCTTCGTGCACTTCTCCGAGATCGTCGGCAACGGCTACCGCAGCCTCGAAGACGGCCAGCGCGTCGAGTTCGAGGTCACGCAGGGACAGAAGGGCCCGCAGGCCTCACAGGTCCGCGCCGTCTGACCACTGACACACAGAAGGCGGGGCTCACATCAGGGTGAGCCCCGCCTTCATGTCTTGTACCTGCCGGCCGTCCTGACAAAGTCGGACATACGTAACGGATAGGGTCGGAGTAAGACGCTTATCCCCATTGAGGGATAAGCAGCTATCTAAGCCGATAAACGCCTACTTGACAGGCTCTAGGACGTCCAGTCCGACAAAGGGGCGCAGCGCCTTGGGCACGACCACCGAACCGTCGGCCTGCTGGTGGTTCTCCAGGATGGCCACGATCCAGCGTGTGGTGGCCAAGGTGCCGTTGAGCGTGGCGACGTGGCGGGGCTTCTCGTCGGTGTCCCTGTAGCGCACGGCGAGCCGCCTGGCCTGGAACTCCGTGCAGTTGGACGTCGACGTCAGCTCCAGATAACGGTTCTGCGTCGGAAGCCACGCCTCGCAGTCGAACTTCCTGGCGGCGCTCGACCCGAGGTCGCCCGCCGCCGTGTCGATCACGCGGTACGGGAGCTCCACCTTGGCCAGCATCTCCTTCTCCCACTCGAGAAGGCGGGCGTGCTCCTCACGCGCGTCCTCGGGGCGGCAGTAGGAGAACATCTCGACCTTGTCGAACTGGTGCACCCGGATGATGCCGCGCGTGTCCTTGCCGTACGACCCCGCCTCGCGCCGGAAGCACGACGACCACCCGGCATAGCGGATCGGAAGCGACTTGCCGTCGAGGATCTCGTCGGCGTGGTAGGCGGCCATGGGCGCCTCGGAGGTGCCGACGAGGTAGAGGTCGTCGGCCTCCAGCCGGTAGACCTCTGAAGCGTGGGCTCCCAGGAAGCCGGTGCCGGCCATCGCCTCGGGCTTGAGCAGCACCGGGGTGATCATCGGGGAGAAGCCGGCCTCGATCGCCTGCTGCATGGCCATGTTGAGCAGGCCGAGCTGCAGCCGGGCCCCCGCACCGGTCAGGAAGAAGAACCGGGCTCCCGAGACCTTGGCCCCGCGCTCGGTGTCGATCGCCCCGAGCATCTCGCCGAGCTCCAGATGGTCTCGGGGAGTGAAGTCGAACCGAGGCTTCTCGCCGACCTCCTCAAGGACGACGTAATCGTCCTCCCCGCCGACCGGGGCGCCCTCGTCGATGACGTTGGGGACGCCCATCAGCAGCCCGTCGAGCTCCTTGGCCAGCTTCTCGGCCTCGGCCTCGGCGCCCTTCACGCCGGCGGCGAGCTCCTTGGCCCGCGCGAGGTGCGCGGCCCGCTCGTCGCCGGACGACGTGGACACCGACTTGCCGATGCTCTTCTGCTCGGCGCGCAGCGACTCGTAGCCGGTCAGCGCGCTTCTGCGCCGCTCATCCAGGTCGAGCAGCGTGTCGACGACGGAGTCGTCCTCACCGCGGGCGCGCTGCGACGCCCGCAGCCGGTCGGGGTCCTCACGAAGGGTACGCAGGTCAATCACGTAACAAGGCTACCGATGTCCGACCGGCACTCGCGCGCCTATTGGCCCCCTATGTGATCCGTTACACCTGACCGGTGCGAATCCTGGTCAGCCAGGAGGCGGCCTCGGCGAAGTCGGGGTCGGCGGTGCCCCTCTTGAGCTGCGGCGACAACCGGTCGGCTCGGGGGTAGCTGCCGAGGAAGCGCACATCGTCGGACAGCCTGCGCAGGCCCGAAAGAGCCTCGCCGACACGGGCCTCACCGACATGGCCCTCGGCGTCGAAGTGGAAGAAATAGCGCCCGATGCCCTCACCGGTCGGACGCGACTCGATGCGGGTCAGGTTGACGCCGCGCCCCGCGAACTCGCTCAGCATCTCCAGCAGCGCGCCCGGGTGGTCGTCGCGGAGGAAGGCCACCAAGGAGGTGCGGTCGGCCCCGGTGGGCTCGGGCAGCGGCCCGGGACGGGAGACCCGTACGAACCTCGTTACGGTGTCGTCGCGGTCGCCCATACGCGACGCCAGCTCGACGAGGCCGTAGTGCTCTCCCGCTATGGCCGGCCCGATGGCCGCGTCGTACGGCGAGCCGGGGACGGACACCTCCTGCGCGGCGGCGGCCGTCGACGGCGCGGCGACCACCACGGCGTCGGGAAGCTCACGGGCGAGGAAGTTGCGGCACTGGGTGATCGCGGCGGGGTGGGTGAACACCCGCTTGATGTGCGGCATCTCGGTGCCGGGCCGTACGAGCAGGGAGAACTCGACGGGGAGCAGCAGCTCGGCGGTGATCAGCAGGGGGTCGCCCCAGGCGAGCTCGTCGAGGGTCACGGTGATCGCGCCCTCCACCGAGTTCTCCAGGGGGACGACGGCGGCGTCGGCCTCGCCACTTCGCGCGGCGTCCAGCGCGGCCGTGACATTGGCACAGGGCAGGCGCTCGGAATCCGGTGCGAGGATCCGCAGGGCCGCTTCGCAGAAGGTGCCCTCGGGTCCGAGGTAGGCGAGTTTCGGCATACCAGCAGGCTACCGGCCCTCGGCCCCCAGCTACCCGGCATATTTACGGCTTGCGCTGAAATATCGGCAAACCCCTAAAGCAATCCGCCTCATCCCCCTACCCATTCTGCTCACCCGCCTCGTCGTTGCGTGGGGACGTCGGCTAGTGCCAGTGGGCTTGCGGGACGACGTCGGGGCCGATGCCGAGCCGGGCGGCGCGGACCGCCTGCTCCTCCTCGGGAGACAGAGGCTGGATTCCCCGGCCGCCGCGCACCGGCCGGACGTACGTGCGCGTTTCGGTGCGGCCGTTGATCGAGGTCAGGACGATGCCGTCACCGAGCCCGTTGATGAGCGCCACCGAGAACGACAGCCTGCCGGTCATCTCCGCCAAGGCGTCGTAGCGGAACACCGCCACGTCGCGGATGGCCTTCACGTCCACCATTCCGCCTCCCGCACACCGCCGGCCGAGCATGTCGAGGCAGTCCTCGACCGCGCTCCGGGCGCTGCGCAGGGCCAGCAGGCCGATCGCCACGCCGGTCATACCGGCGATCCCGCCGACCAACGCGATCACAGTCCCCACCACACGACCGAGGGTAATCAATCGATCACAATGGCGCGGGGTAATGCCTGTGCTCCACCTGTTCTTCGTCAATCCCCCGCGATCAGACCACCAGGACGGCCGGTGGTGGTCGCCGGCCCTGGGGTGGGCCGGGGATCGGGGGTCGTTGTACGGCCGGCGGCGGATGGGGCCGCCGGGGTGGCGGGCGTACGACCCGTCGCGGCGCGCGAGTCGCTCGTACGGCGGGCGAGCAGCCATACGAGACCGATGGCGCCCAGCCCGAAGGCGTCCTGGACGATCCTTCCCGCGACAGGGCTGAGCACGGGGATCTCCGCGGCGCGTAGCGAGACTCCCCACCAGGGGATCGGCAGCACGTAGTAGAGCCAGACACCCGCGGGAACCCAGAGCCACGCCGACTCACGCAATCGCTGCCGTACCGATGCCGAATCAGCCGATCCGCCAGATCTGGCTGATCTGTCTGATCCGCCTGATCCAGTGACTTCAGCGGCTTCACCGGCTTTGGCGTTGAGGCGGGAGCCGGTGAGGGCGGCGAGGACGACGACGATCCAGGCGAGATGGTGGATCCATGCGACCGGGGAGATCAACACGGCCATGAGACCGGTCAGCGCCACCGCCGTCATGCGATCGCCCCGGAGCAGAGCCCGGCGGGCGTGGCGGAAGCCGTACCAGCCGACGACGGCGATCAGCACGAGCCAGAGCGCCGAGGTGAGCAGGTCGGGCAGATAGAGGCGGAGCAGCATTCCACGGATCGACTGATTGGTCGTGGAGGTGTTGGAGCCTACGCGCTCGGAGTCCAGCAGGGCGGAGAACCAGAAGCCGGCCGCGTCGCGCGGGATCACCACAAAGGGAAGCAGCGTTAGAAGCGTTGTGGTGAAGGCCGCCATGGCGAAGGTCTTCCGCTGTTCTGGAAGCCCATCCTTTCCGAACCCGGTGATCAGCAGATATATCAGGAAGACACCGGGGGTGAGCTTGACCGCCGTGGCCAGCCCGATCAGCATGCCGCGCGGCCACCAGGGCCTTCGGGCGACGCAGTCGACCAGGCAGAGCATCACCAGGAGGATGTCCACCTGGCCGAACCGGACCTGGTCCCTGATCGGCATGAGATACATGCACGCGGTCGTGAGCACGCCGAACAACACGGGCACCACCCACGCGTTCGGCCGTGGCCGGGTGCCGCGGCGGAAATCGACGGACGTGGCCTGTCCGGCACGCGCGAGAAGCTCCCGGAAGCCGTACCAGACGGTCATGGCGAGGCAGATCAGGACGCCCACCGTCCACACCCACTGAGCCACCGGCCAGGACATCGCCGCCAGGGGCGTGGCCAGGAGCGCGGCGATCGGCGGATAGGTGAACGGGAGCAGTTGCGGCGCCGGCGTGATCGCGTCGTAGACCGGGAACCCTCGTAGGATGCTCTCGCCACCGGTGCGGTAGACGTCCAGGTCGACCAGGCGCTGATCCGCGGGGTTGGTCAGCCAGTGGCTCACCAACGGGACGGCCGCCACGCCGATGATCACCAAGGCGAGCGGCCAGGTCCACCACCGCCGCCCGGTCACGGGCTCCTCACCAGTCCTCACGACCTGGCAGGCTACCGCCTACCCTCCCCGACCTCCTCTCCACCCGATCCCCCCGCCACCGCCGCGGACAGCGAGGGCCGGGAGTTCCGGCCATGGCCCTCAGAGCAAACCCGCCACCACCAGCGTGAAAGCCAAGGCCCCCACAATCGTCGCTGCGGACGCCGCGTCGGCTGCCATGACTCTCAGTCGGCTGCCATGACTCTCAAGGCGTGCGCCGCCACCAGGCGGAAGCGAGACCCCGTTCGCTCTTGTGTGCACTATCCACAGCCCGTCGGCGTGGGGAGCCGGGGGTCTGGGTTCTGGCTATGGTTTCCAGGGCGAAGTCGTCGGCAGAGGGTGGAAGTGAGGTTCCCGGTGCACGAGCGGGGGTTCCAGCGGCGGGCCGGGGCGTGGTTCCGGTCCTGGGTGGCGCCCGCGTGTGCCCTCGGAGCGGCTCTTCTCTGCTTGCACGAGCGGGGGTTCCAGCGGCGGGCCCGGGCGTGGTTCCGGTCCTGGGCGGCGCCGGCGTGTGCCCTCGGAGCGGCTCTTCTCTGCTTGCACGAGCGGGGGTTCCAGCGGCGGGCCGGCGCATGGTTCCGGTCCTGGGTGGCGCCCGCGTGTGCCCTCGGAGCGGCTCTTCTCTGCATCGGGGCGGTTGGAGGTTCCGCTGCGGTGGCCGGCGTCGGGGTGGGGATGGCCGGGGGTGTGCATAGTGCTCCGGCCAAGATGGTGGTGCTGGTCGGGGTTCCGGGGTTGCAGTGGGGAGACCTCAGCGCGACCGGTACGCCCAACCTGTGGGCGCTCGTCGGGAAAAGCGGCTCCGCCTCGATGTCGACCCGTGCCTATCCCCGCCCGAACCGCCCGAGCACCTGTCCGGTCGCGGGCTGGCTGACGGTCTCGGCGGGGCAGCGAGCGGGATCGGCCCAGAGCGAGTGCGCGCTCCCCCCTGCTCCCCGGGCGGCCGCCGACGGCTCGGCCGGCGTGCCCGGCTGGGCCGAACTGGCGTCCTACAACGCCACGACCTCCTACCGTGCCACCATCGGCCGGCTCGGCCAGGCCGTACGGGATGCGGGCGGCACCGTGGCCGCGATCGGCCCGGGTGCCGCCCTCGGCGCAGCCGACAAATCCGGAAAAGTTCAGAAGTACGCAGATAACACCGCCGCCCTTGGGGACCTGAGCCGGTACACCTTCGTGGTCGCCGAACTCGACGACCTGGCCCGTGCATGGATCACCCAGCCGGGGGCCGCCGCGCCGCCCCCCGACCTGTCGAAGCAGGCCCGGGCACAGGCCGTGGCCCGCGCCGACCTGCGGGCGGGCGAGATCACGCGGTCGGTGCCCGCGGGAGCCACCCTCCTGGTCGCCGGCCTGTCCGACGCGTCCACGACCGCCCACCTCCACGTGGCGATGGCCCAGGGGCCGTCCCCCACCGGGGAGCCGTACCACCGTGGCCATCTCACCTCCGCCTCCACCCGTCAGGGCGCCCTGGTCGCCATCACCGACGTGACGGCCACGGTGCTGGGCGTGCTCGGCGCCCCCGTTCCCGAAGGCACCGTGGGGCGCCCATGGAGCTCCGGAGGCCCGGCGCCCGCGTCGATCGCCGAGACGGTCACGGAACTGGCCGACGCCGACCTGGCCAGCCGGGTCCTCGTCGAGGTGCGCGCGCCCTTCTACGCGGTCTTCGTCTCCGTCCAACTGCTGTTCTACGGGCTGGCCGCCCTCGCCGTCCGCCGCCGCTGGGGTGGGCCGCGTGTCCTGGCCGCCACCGGGGTCCTGGCCGTGGCCGGCGGAGCCGTCGCGGTCTCCACCTTCCTGGCCCAGCTCGTCCCCTGGTGGAATCTCGGCCACCCGATGGCCACGCTGATCGTGACCATCATGGGCTTCGCCGCTCTGTCGGCCGCGCTCGCCTTCGCCGGTCCGTGGCGCTCGCACGTGCTCGGCCCGCTCACCGTCGTGGCGGCCATCACCTCGCTGGCGCTGATGATCGACGTGATGACGGGGTCGCGGTTGCAGGTCAACGCCGTCACCGGGTACGAGCCGGTCACCGGCGGCCGGTTCTACGGCTTCAGCAACATCGCCTTCGCCGTGTACGCGACCGGCACCATCCTGGCCCTGACCGGAGTGGCGCAAATGCTGATGGAGCGCGGTCGGCGCACGACCGCCCTGGCCGTCTGCCTCGCGTACGGCCTGCTGGCGATCTTCGCCGACGGGTGGCCGGGGTGGGGTGCCGACTTCGGCGGAGTTCCGGCCTTCGTGCTCGGGTTCGCCGTGTTCCTCATGATGCTCTCCGGACGGCGGGTCACCGCCGGGCGGCTGGCGATCGTCGCCGCCGCCGGTGCCGCGCTGATCAGCGTCATCGCACTGGCCGACTGGCTGCGGCCGAGCGACCAGCGCACCCATCTGGGCGCGTTCGTACAGCAGGCGATCTCAGGCGACGCGCTACCGGTGATCGGCCGCAAGCTCGGCGCGATGCTGGGCACGCTGGGGAACTGGCAGCTCACCGCGCTGTCGCTCGCCGCACTCGCGTTCCTCTACCTCGTGCTCGCCCGCCCGTCCCGGTGGGGCGCCTCGGCGCTGAGCCTCGCCTACGTCCGCGCCCCGGCGTTGCGTGCCGGGTTGTTCGGGGTGCTCACCACCGCGCTGGCCGGCTTCCTGATCAACGATTCCGGCATCGCCATCCCGGCCATGGCGCTCACGGTCGCGGTGCCGCTGACCCTGGCCGCGTCGATCCGCGCGCTGCAACGCGGAGGGCCCACACCACCAGGGCGACCGTCAGCGCCAGCAGGATCCACGGCACCACCTGACCCCGCCACACCGTGACCAGCCAGCCGAGGTCGGGCGGCTGGTCCTTCTGGCGGGCCGGCAGGTAGGCCAGCGACAGCACGGCGAGCCGCGCGACCACGAAGCCGTCCAGCGCCGTGGCCGGCACCATCGCCAGCAAGGCGAAGGCCAGGCCGTCGTACCACGGGAGGGCGTACGGGGTGGCGAACAACCAGGCGACGACCACCACCACGGCCACCCCCGCCCCCTCCCCCGAACGACCACCCACGCCCCCAACCACGCCCGTACCCGGCCACAGACCGCCGGTCAGACCCTCCGTCCAAGCACCCACCCGCCCGGCCAAGCGCCCGCCGGTCGAACCTTCCGAGGTGGCATCCATCTGGACGCCCGGCCGCGCGATGTGACCGTCCGGCCGGGCGTCCCGGCCGCTCGGCCGCACGCCGGTCGGCGGGAGGACGGGGGGGCTGTACGGGTCGCGTAGGGCGCGGAGGAGGGACGTGGCGAGGAGCATCAGCAGCAGGAGGGACGCGATCTGGATCCACGAGCGGTAGGCGCCCGAGCCGAAGGCCGCCTGGAGCCCGCGCTGGACGAGGCGCCAGGGACTGGCCCAGGAGATCGACTTGCTGGCGTGCAGCACCTGGTCCAGTGAGTGCGGCCCGGCCAGCAGGTAGGCGGCCACGACCGTGAGCGTCGCCGTGCCGGCCACGACCGCCAGCTTCTTGGGCTGTCTCCGTAGTTCCCATGCCGGGCCGAGCGAGACCAGCCCCGCGTTGATCTTGACCGCGATGCCCAGGCCGAGCAGCGGCCCGGCCGCCCACCAGCGCTCCCGCCCGCCCACGATCAGCGCGGCCAGGACGAAGACGATGGCGAGGGTGTCGACGTGCATCCCGGCGACCAACTGGTAGATCACCAACGGGTTGGCCGCCCACAGCAGCGCGGCGCGTGCCTGCCGTGCCCGGTCGTCGCGCGTGAACCGGTGGAGCAGCAGTCCGGTGACGACGAAGGCGGCCGCGTTGACCACGGCGAGCAGGAAGACGATCAGGCGTACGGAGTCGCCCCCGGCCAGACCTGCCAGGGCCTGCACGGCCGTCGCGACGGGCCCGTAGACGCTCGGCTCCTCCTGCCAGGGGATCTCCACCGCGTCCGCGACGGGGTCCCCGCGTAGAGCGACGGCCCCGGTGGCGTACGGATCGTGCCCGAGGGCGGCCATCCGGCCGTAGGCGGCGTAGTTGAGATGGTCGGCCGACCCGGAGGGCGGCAGGAAGGCCAGCAGCGCGGCGGCGACGCATCCGGCGATCAGCAGCCGGCGGGGATCCGGAACCCAGCCGCGCCGCAGCGCGAGCAGCCCGGCGCCGAGACCCAGCGCGCCCAGCGCGATGGCCACGGCTTCCATGGCGATCACCAGGTGGCCGCCGGGATCGAGGCCCAGCGAGTACGGAGGCTGCCAGGCGGGGCCGGGCAGCCCTGGCACCACGGCGGAGGGCCCCAGAACTCCGATGGCGATCGTGACCATGACGCTGAGCACCATGCCCACGGCCGCGACACCCGCCGGCCGGACATGACGCGGCCACACGTCCCGATTCACCGGATGATTCCAGCACATCCCAAAGACCGCCCGCGCCACCCCGACCCGCCCCACCACCTCCAGCCCGAGCTACCCACCCGCCAGAACGACCCACCATCCAGCGTTCCCGCAGTGTGCGGACCGTTCGTGTGAGCCGGCGTGTTGTTCGCGTGGGCTTGTCGTGTGGCGGACTGTGGTGGTCAGCGGGAGCCGCGTACGACGCCCTTGATGTCGGTGAGGACCTGTTCGCGTGCCGCGATGGCCAGTGCGACGTCACGGAACTGCCGGGCACGGTGGACCTGGGCGTGCCAGTCGGTGCCGGTGGCACGATGCGCCATGTCGACCTCGACCTCGACGACCCGGAAGCCCTTGCGCACCAGGTCGATCGTCAGGCCGGTCTCGACGCCGAAGCCGTGTGCCAGCGGTCGGGCGGCCTCGAACGCCGCCCTGGTCAGGCAGCGCTGGCCGTTGAGCGGCTGGCTGGCTTCCCAGCCGGAGGCGCGCTTGATGCCCTCGCGCGCCAACCGTACGACGAAACCGTGACCGCCGAGCTTGACGCGCGCGGAGAACGTGGCGATCGTCATGTCGGCCGAACCGGCACGGACGGGCTCGATCAGCGGTGCGGCCCGGCCGGCCGTCTCGGCGAGATCGGCGTCCAGGAAGAGCAGGTGGCGTGGCTCTTCGGCGTCGAACTCGTCGTCGAAGAGACGGACGGCCTCCGCACCGCTCTCCATCGCCGCCGCCTTACCGCGATTGCGGCTGTGGCGGACGACGCGCGCGCCCGCGGCCTTGGCCACCTTGCCCGTGGCGTCGAACGAGCCGTCGTCGACCACCACGACCAGGTCGACCCCGGGAATGGCCAGGGCCGCGGTCACGGTGGCGCCGATGCGATCGGCCTCATCCTTGGCAGGAATGATCACCGCAGTGTCCGGCTTACCGGATTCATCCCCGGCCGAGGCGGTCACCACGGTGTCCGGCTCACCGGGCTCATCCCCGGCCGAGGCGGTCACCACGGTGTCCGGCTCACCGGGCTCATCCCCGGCCGAGACGGTCACCACGGTGTCCGGCTCACCGGGCTCATCCCCGGCCGAGACGGTCACCACGGTCTCCGGCTCACCGGGCTCATCTCTGGCAGAGGCGATCACCGGGGTGTCGGGCTCATCCTTGGTGGGGATGATCACCGGGGTGTCGGGCTCAACGGATGGGTCGCCCATCGCTCCTCGTCCGATCAGCTATCTGTGACGGCCGACCGACGCTAGCCCGGATGCTCCGCCGTGGGCAACTCCGCTGGAATGGTGTCGTGCACGGTGAACACCGAGTCGAGACCCGTGACCTGGAGGATCTTGCGGACGGCGGGACGTGGTGAGGCCACCTCCAGCACGCCGCCGCGTTCTCGCATCCGCTTGAGAGCGGACAGCAGGACGTTCATGCCGGTGGAGTCACAGAACTCCACGCCGGACATGTCTATGACGACCCGGTCGGGCCCGGTCTCCAGCAGGCGGGTGAACTCCGCCTGAAGACGAGGCGCGGTATATAGGTCGATTTCGCCGACGACCGACAGGATGGCGTGGCCGGCATGTGATCGAGTCGAGACCTTGAGCTCCACAGCGGGCACACTAGCGCCGTACTGCCGCCGGGTCACGTTCTCCGCGATAACCGAAGAGTCGTCCGCCCTTTGTTCCCCGATTAGCTCTCATGGAAACGCTGAGTGCGCGAAGCTTAACGCTATGCGACACCGGCTCGGCCGGAAGGGGGGGAGGCCCGGAACCTCCGCGTCCGGTCGTCACTTCGAGGAGGAGGGGCGGGCGTGGAATGCGACGGGCCCGACAGCGCTAATGAACAGTGAGATACCTGAGGATCCCCAGCGACAATGCATGCGTGAGCGGTTGGAGGAGATCCTCGCTCGGACGGAGAGGGCACGCGCCTGGGGGGGCGCCGCCCTTCCACTCCAGTCCCTGATCAATCGAGATGGATACGTCCCGATCAAGACACGCCTCACCGTCGACGATCTGGACATGCTCATGGGAGCGCGCAAGGAGTTGCTCTGCTTCTCCGAGCTCGGCCTCCGCCTGCTCGACCTGCACCAGCCTCGCGACGCGGGTGGCATCACGAGCGACGCCGCCCACCCGATCCTGCGCTGCCGGAGCTGCATGTGGCGCTGGCCCTGCCCGACGTTCCGGGCGATGCTGGAGGCGCTCGACGCCCTCCCGGTCTACGAGCCCGCCTCCGGGTACAACGGCGAGTCAACCGGGATGAACGGCGCCATGGACACCGACGTCCCGTTCCACACCAACGGAACGGACGGGGCCGGGTCCATCGACCTGTCGGGCTACCGGCTCGCCGACGGCCCGGCCTCCGAGCGGGGGTCAGTCCGCCGGGCCGGAGATCGGCAGCCTGATCTCGAAGCGGCAACCCGCGCCTTCATTGACGACGGCGATGGCACCTTCGTGAGCTTCGACGATGCCGCGTGCGATGGCGAGACCGAGACCCGCGCCCCGATCGGGGCCCGGGGTCCGCGCGGCCTCGCCTCGAAAGGCCACATCGAAGACCCGTGGTAGGTCGTCCTCGGGGATCCCGCCACAGCAGTCGGCCACCGACAGGCGCACCGTGCCGTCGTCCGCGACGGCCCGCACCACCACGGTGCCGTCCTCGGGGGTGTGCCGGATGGCGTTGACGACGAGGTTGCGCAGGGCCCGTCCGAGCTCGGCGGCGTCCGCGTAGACCGGCAGCACGGGCGCGGCCTCGCCGGTCAGGCGCACTCCTTTGGCCTTGGCCAGGGCCTCCACCCCGGCCAGGGCGTCGGCCACCAGGTCGCCCAGGCCGATGCGCCGCGGGACGAGCCGCAGGGCGCCCGCATGGATCCGCGAGAGCTCGAAAAGGTCGTCGACCATGTGGGAGAGCCGGTCGACCTCCAGCCTGATCTGGTTGTGGTAGCGGCGGACGGTCTTCTCGTCGGCCACGACCCCGTCCTCCAGGGCCTCCACCATGGCCCGCATGCCCGCCAGCGGCGTGCGGAGGTCGTGGCTGACCCAGGCGACCAGCTCGCGCCGCGCGCCCTCCAGCGCCCTCTCACGCTCCCGGCCCTCGCGCAGCCGCTCGTACGCCTGCTCCAGGGCCCTGGAGATGGTCTCCAGCTCCGCGGGGAGCCTGCCGGACGCCGGGACGAAGTCGCTCGACGGGGACACCGCCTCCACGGCGGCGACCAGCCTTCTGCTGGCCGCGACCACCTGCCTGGCCACCACCATCGCGACCCCGAGCCCCACCAGGCCTGCGACGCCCACGACCGTGAGCACGACGTTCTTGGGATGGCCGTCGATGATCATCTCGATGGTGATCGCCACCACTCCCGCCAGCGTTGCCGCGACGGTCACCACCGCGACCACGGCCAGCATGATGCCGATGGAGCGGCCCCGCAGGAGCCACAGGAGGGCGAGGCCGAGCCCGGCGATCACCAGCCCGAGGCCGGCGGTGACGGCGACGATCTGGAGGATCATCGGCATTCCGCCGCGACGCCGAGGTTCACGGCCGCTCCTTGCCGGAGTCGTCCTCTACGGGCTGGTAGCGGTATCCCACGCCCCACACCGTGACGATGCGGCGCGGCGCGGTGGGATCCGGCTCGATCTTCTCCCGCAGCCTGCGAACGTGGACGGTGACCGTGGAGGTGTCGCCGAACGACCACCCCCACACCTGGTCGAGCAGCGCCGCCCGGCTGAACGCCTGCCGGGGGTTGCGCATGAGGTAGGCGAGCAGGTCGAACTCGCGGGCCGTGAGGGTGATCTCGAGATCGCGCAGCCGCACCTCGTGGGCGCCCACGTCGACCAGCAGGTCGCCGTCGCGCAGCACGCCCGTGCCGGAGGTGACCAGGGCGCCGCGTGCCCGCCGCAGGACGGACTGCACGCGCAGGGCAAGCTCGCGGGGGCTGAACGGCTTGGTGACGTAGTCGTCGGCGCCGGTCTCCAGGCCCACCACCCGGTCGATCTCCTCCCCCAGAGCGGTCAGCATGATCACCGGTACCGGCCAGCGCTCCCTGAGCTTCTTGCAGACCTGCAGGCCGTCCATGCCGGGGAGCATCAGGTCGAGGACGAGCAGATCGGGCGGGTTGGCCAGGGCCCTGCGCAGCGCCTCGGCTCCGTCGCCCACGCTCTCGACCACGTGCCCGTCGCGCTCCAGGTACTTGACGACCACCTCGGCCACGGTCGGGTCGTCGTCCACCACGAGGATCCGAGGTCGGGGAGTCGCGTTCATCGCCCTACGGTAGGCCGGTTTTGGACAGTTCCACGAATCACGTCACCACTTTGTAAGACGGGGTGCAGATCGGAAAGTCACGATCTCGCCAATGATCGGACAACCCTCGCGGCGGAGCCCGCTCCGACGTACCTTCTGGATATGGCCCGCATCGTTCTTTCCATTCTCGGCGTCCTGCTCGCACTCTACGTAGTGTTCGGACTTGTGATTCCCGCCATTTTCGGCGTGCTCAAGTTCGTCCTCATCATCGCGGTCATCGGCTTCGTGGCCGTCGCCGCGGTAACGGTGGTCGGAAGGCTCTCGAAGTAAGGTGACCGCCTTCCACACCACCGTCGCGCTGCTCGCGCAGCTCCTCTCCGGGCATGCCGGCCCGGCGACGCTGACGACGGTCGGGCTCGTGGGAGTCACCCTTCTTCTGTTCGCCTGGGCTCTCGGGCGGCTGGCGTCGGTGCCCGCGGTCACGGTGACCATGGGTCATCGTCCGCGCGCCGCGCAGGCCGTGTTCGTACGGCAGCTCCACCCGGCCGCCGCCGGCCGCCCGCGACCCAGAGCTCCATCGGCAGGCCCCGCGCCCGTCTGAGCGTCCCGGCACGTCGTGCCGCGCCGCTTCACGGGCGCTTTCGTCATGTCCGTCCACATAGACGAAGGGGCTCACTTCACCATGTTCGACACCGTCATCGAGTCGGCCTACCGGCTCATCAGCGTCCTCGGATCCTTCACGGGCGCGGCTTTCGCGATCATCCTGGTCACCCTCGCCGTACGCCTTCTCCTGCTGCCGCTCGGCATCCGGCAGGCGAACGCGCACAAGGCGCGCCTGCGCGTGGCGCCCAAGGTGGAGGCGCTGAAGAAGCGTTTCGCCCGAGACCCCGAGCGGCTCTACCGGGAGACCTCCAGGCTGTACGCCGCCGAGGGGACCTCGATGTTCGCGGGCATCATGCCCGGCCTCGCCCAGACGCCGTTCGTCATGATCACCTACCAGGTCTTCGTGTCGGCGACCATCGCCGGGCATCCCAACCTCCTGCTGGTTCAGAGTGCCCTGGGCGTGCCGCTCGGTGACCACTTCGCGGCCGTGCTCGCGGGAAGCGGCCTGTTCAGCCTGCCCGCCCTGGTCTTCCTGGGACTGTTCGCGCTGCTCGCGGTCACGGCGTGGATGACCTGGCGGCGTATGGGCGACATCCGGCCTCGTGTCCTGCGGCTGTTGCCGTTCGGCACCATCCTCGTCGCGGGATTCCTCCCGCTGGCGGCGGGGCTGTACCTGCTGGTGAGCACGGCATGGACGGCGGCCGAGCGAGCCATCTTGTACCCCAAGCCGGCGTGATCTGGCGTCCTGGTGCCTCTGGGGTAGTTGCACGCCATTACCGTTGAATGTCGGAAGTGTTCTGCGAAGTGCTCCAACGGAGGGTCGAACCATGAACGGTGCCGACAGCGAGGTCGGGCGGCTGGAGACGGTGATGCTCCACCGCCCCGGTGCCGAACTCAAGCGGCTGACCCCTCGTAACAGCGACAAACTGCTCTTCGACGGCATCCCGTGGGTCGGCAGGGCCCAGGAGGAGCACGACGCCTTCGCCCAGGCGCTGCGCGACCACGGGGTCGAGGTCCTGTACCTCACCGAGCTGCTGCAGGACACGCTGGAGTACGACGCGGCACGGCAGGAGGTCATCTCCGCCATGCTGGAGGAGCGTCAGCTCGGCGACCTGCTCGCGCAGCTGACCCGGGGCCACCTGGAGGACCTCGACCCCGAGGACCTCACCCAGACGTTGATCGCCGGGCTCGCCCGCGAGGAGCTGAAGTCCGGCCGCGGGCTGGTGTACGGGCTGATGGACCGGCACGACTTCGTCATCGACCCGCTCCCGAACCTGCTGTTCACCAGGGATTCCAGCGTGTGGATCGGCGACCGGGTGGCCGTGACCAGCCTCGCCATGCCGGCCCGTACACGCGAGAGCATGCTGACCCGCCTGATCTACACCCACCACCCGCGGTTCGCCGGTGTCGAGCACCTGTACGAGCCATGGCTGGAGCACGTGGAAGGCGGGGACGTGCTGCTCATGGCCCCCGGAGTGATCGCGGTGGGCACCGGCGAGCGCACGACCCCGGCGGGCGTGGAGCGGCTGTGCAGGCGGGTCTTCGCGGCCGGGCTGGCGCACACCGTGCTGGCGGTGCCGATCGCCCAGCAGCGGGCCACCATGCACCTCGACACGATCTGCACGATGGTCGACGTGGACACCGTGGTCATGTATCCGCCGGTCGCCTACTCGCTCCAGGCCTACGCCGTGACCTCGCTGGGGAACGGAGAGCTCCGCGTCTTCGAGCCCCGCCCGTTCCTGGAGGCGGCGGCCCAGGCCATGGGCATCGAGCGGGTCAAGGTCATCGACACCGGGCTCGACCCGGTCACGGCCGAACGCGAGCAGTGGGACGACGGCAACAACACACTCGCCCTCGCTCCCCGCGTGACGGTCGCCTATGAGCGCAACGTGGAGACGAATGCCCGCCTGGAGGCGTCGGGCGTGAAGGTCATCCGAATTGCGGGCAGCGAGCTCGGCAGCGGCCGGGGCGGCCCACGGTGCATGTCCTGCCCAATCAGCAGGGAACGGCTAGCCACATTCGCGTAGGGCCCCTATTTCGGGCGTTCTCACTTGCGAATTAAGGACAGCGACCGGGGCGTGGAGAACCGCCCACACCGTGGTCACATCACCGTCATGGCGTACGCCCCAGCGCACAGCGAGGAACTCGACGATGCCGAGCCCCCGTCCGCCGAGCGAGGAGAGGGTCGGCCGTCCCGCGCGGGGCTCCGTGGCCGCTCCTCCATCACTCACCGTGACCTCGAGTTGTTCGTCTGCCCAGTCCCATGTGGCCCTTATCTGGCCTGATGGCAGTGGGTGTGCGTGACGCAACGCATTGCTCAGCAGCTCGCTCACCACAAGGACGGCGTCCTCGACCGCGGCGGCGAACACCCCCCAAGCCTCGAGATCGGCGCTGAGACGCTGGCGTGCGACGGCGACGCTGGTCGGCGCATACGGCAACAGCACGACGCCCTCACTTCCCCGTTCTCCTGCATTTCCCCCTGAGGAAAACACATCCCAGTACGACCGAAATGCCCCGTTCGATGGTTCTGGAAACCGCGTGGCGATCATTGCTTGTGCAGATTCGACAATAGGTGAGTCCATCCGTGACCAGCTCGTTACCGCTTCGGTGTGTCGGATCCGATATAGGCCTGAGTGGCACCCAAGATGAATCTCATTCGGGTGCCTCCACCGAGGCGGGGATGCGCCGTCACGTCCCCTCCCTGCGCGCGGGCGAGGCTGCGCGCGATGTAGAGCCCGAGCCCCACTCCGCCGAACCGGCGGCGGTCGCCACTGTCGGCCTGGACGAACCTTTCGAAGACGCGTTCACGGTCGTCCGGGGCGATGCCGACCCCTTCGTCGTCCACCGCGAGGACCACGTGATCACGCTCCTGCCACGCGAGCACGCGGATCAGCCCGCCGTCCGGCGAGTACTTGAAGGCGTTCTCCAGAAGCTGGCCGAGCAGGATGTCGGTCGCCAGCGCGTCGCCGTCCACCGAGGGCAGGTCGCCGGGGATGTCGACCTCCACGTGGTGCCGGTCGGACAGGACCGGCATCCCGAGCGTCGCGGCGCGGACCCGCTCCGCGAGGTCGAAGCTCTCGATCTGGACCTTCAGCTCCTCGGCCCCCGCCCGCGAGCCGAGCAGCAGGTGGTCCATGAGCTGGCCCAGCGCCCGTGCCCGTTCGGCGATGATGCGGACGGCGGAGCGCCGTTCGACGTCCGACAGCTTGTCCCAGCGCGCGTCGAGCGTGCTGGCGAACCCCTGCACCACCGTGATCGGGGTCCGCAGCTCGTGGCTGGTGGTGGCGAGGAACAGGTCCTTGGCCTCCTCCAGTTCCTTGGCCCGTGTGACGTCGCGGAAGTCGACGACGATCTCGGCGGTCTCGTCGATCTCCGCGCTCACCACGTCCAGCCAGCGACCGCCGGCGATCTGGGTGGTCAGCTTCTCGCCCTCGGCGGGCAGCGGGAACGGCGGCCGGTGGCCGATCACTTCGGTGGCCGGCACTCCGGTCAGTTCCTCGGCCGCGGGGTTCCACTGGCGGACGAGCCCGTTGCCGTCGAGCACCGCGATGCCGTCCGCGCTGGCGTCGACGACGGCCCGCTCGTGGGCCCGCTGCCGCACGGCGTCCTGGTACGCCATCGCGTTGCCCAGGGCGATACCGGCATGCCCCGCCAGCAGTTCCAGCAGCTCCAGCTCGATGTGGCCGGCCTTGCGCTTGGCGAACAGCGCGTACAGAGCCCCGTACGGCCGGCCGCCCACCGCCGCGACGCCGAGCGCGATGGTGTGCAGGCCGGGCAGCTCCGACCAGATCAGCTCGTCGAGCGCGGCCTGGTCGCCGGTCTCCAGCAGGACGGTCTTGCCGGTGCGCAGGAGCTTGCCGACGAGGCTCGACCGCAGGTCGCCGGTCGCGCCCCGGAGCCGTTCCGGCAACCCGTGGGTGCTGACCAGCCGCAGCCGCTCGCCCTCGATCAGCGCGAACCCGCCGGCGTCGGCCCCGGTCAGCTCGGTGAGGCTCGCGGCGATGCGGTCGAGGACCGGTGACAGTTCCAGCTCCGCGTTGATGTCGCCCACCACGTCGGTGAGCCGCCGGACCAGCCTCGCCCTGCGGGCGCCCTTCTCCTGGGCCGCGGCCTCGTTCTCCACAGGGTGGTAGACGCTGACGTACCCGAGCAGGGCGCCGGCCTCGGAGCGCAGCGCACTGATGTCCACGCCCACGTCGAGCAGCGAGCCGTCGCGGCGCCTGCGCTTGGTGCGCAGGGAGACCGGACCGCCGGTGCGCACCCGTTCCAGCACCGCGTTGTGCTCGGCCAGGAGCTCATCCGGGACCAGCGGCGTCCGGCGCCCGGTCATCTCTGCCGCCGTCCAGCCGAAGACGCGCTCGGCGGCGGGATTCCACACCAGGACGGAAAGATCACGATCGAGGGCTACGACGGCATTGGGAGCACTCGCGATGACAGCGTGGGCAAAGCCGTCATCGGCGTTCTCTACCCTGTCGTCACTCATGACCCCCATCGTGCCTGTTTTTGCACGGCATCTTGGCACTTTCGAGGTGCGAATCGTGGTGTTCGCCGGTCCCGTTCCTTTCGCGGTCATCTCTTGGGAGACATCGGCGCCGCGCCATCTGTCACGGCCGGTGGAGGGCTCCGCTCCGATACGCTGCCTGGTAGCGGGACCGGGAGGGGTGCGGCCATGACGACAGGGGATCTCGAGGCCCTGGTGCGGGTGACCGCTCCTGGCTATGTCGGTGAGACCCCGCCAGAGGTCGCGTTCGGTATGACCGACACCCCGGTCGGCCAGATGGCGCTCGCCGTGACCGCGCGGGGCGTGGTCACGTGCAGCTATGAGAACGAGCACGTCGTGTTCGCGCGCATCACCCGGGAGATCGGCTCGTTCATCGGCCCCGACCCCCGGCGCCTCGACCCGATCCGCCGCGAGCTGGACGCCTACTTCTCGGGCAGGCTCCGGGCCTTCACGCTTTCGGTGGACCTCCGCCTGGCCACGCCGTTCGCCCGTACGGTGCTCCAGATGACGATGGCGGTGCCCTACGGCAGTGTCACGACTTTTCAGGACATCGCCGAGCGGATCGGCCGGCCGCAGGCGCTGCGCGCGATCGGCAACGCGCTGACGGCCAACCCGATCTGCGTCATCGTTCCCTGCCACCGGGCGATCGAGGCTCCCGGCCGGCCGGGGGGCTACGCCGGCGGCGTCACCGCGAAGGAACACCTTCTTCGTCTCGAAGGGGCCGTCCGCTGAGCGGCCGCACCCGGCCCACGATCAGCGTCACCAGCGCGGAGACCATGAAGGCGGCCAGCGCGGCGTTCATCCACACCGGTCGCTCGAACCCGATCGCGTCGCGAGCCGCCGCCCAGATCGAGTCCCACCACGCCACCGTGCTCGTCGCCGTGACCAGCCAGTACGTCACGAAGCCGAGCACCCAGGGCAGGACCATGCCCCAGCGTGAGGGGGCCGTCGCCGAGGTGTCCCATCTGGCGGCCCCGCCGAGCAGGAAGTAGTCGACCACCAGCACCGCGAACATCGGGACGAACACCGCGCCGATGAGGCCCAGGAAGGCCCCGTAGGAGTTCACGTCCGCGAACAGCGCGATGACGGTCGTCAGCACCCCCACGCCGATCGAGAAGACACGCCGGTCCACCCTCGGCAGGAGGTTCTGCAGGGACATGGCGGTGGAGTACACGTTGGCGAACGACTGGTCGGCCTCGCGGAGCACGAGGATGCCGAAGAACAGCCCTCCGAGCGGCACCGCGACGAACGCGCCCCACACCTGGTTCGCGTCGTTCCCGACCAGGGCCAGCGCGACGATGCCGATGACCAGGCACGCGACCTGGGCGATCGAGTAGCCGGTGACCACGCCGGTGAAGGCCGCCCGGCTGGACCGGGAGTGCCGGGCGTAGTCGGCCGCCACCGGCACCCAGGAGACCGAGAGCGCGATCACGTAGTCGACGGCCGGCGCGAAGGCGTTCCAGTTCCCGCCGCCCAGGGTGGGGCCCTCGCGCAGCAGCGCGACCGCCAGCCAGATCATCGCGACGACCACCCCGGCCGTCACGAAGCGGCGGATCAGGCGGATGGCGCCCAGCGGCCTGATCGTCAGGGCGATGGTCAGCAGACCGGCCACCACCACCCACACCTGGTACGGCACGGAGTCACCGAAGATGGCACGCGCCCCGGTGGCGATCACCCACAGCTCGAAAGCCCCCCAGCCGAGCATCTGGATGATGTTCAGGACCGTCGGGACGTACGACAACCGCGCTCCGAACAGGCCGCGCAGCAGCACCATCGCCGGCGCTCCCGTACGAGCGCCCGGCACGGCGGCGAGACCGACCATCACGGTGCCGATGAGGCTGCCGACCACGGCCGCGACCACGGCCGCGACCAGGCTGAGCGGGGCGGTGCCCAGCGGGTTGAGCAGGTAGATGGCGCCGGAGAAGCCCAGAAGGCTCACTCCGAGGTTGGCCCAGAACGCGCCCTGGTCGAGCACTCCCAAGGTCTTCGGGGGGGCCTCGTCGAGTGTCAGGGGCACTTCGTCGACGGCGGACGTCATCGCACGCTCCCTACGCCGGCATTACCCGGACAGGTTCATGCGGTCGGCGGCGCGCCCGGCTCTCCCCGGTAACCGCCCTCTCAGCCCGGTCTCGCCCGAGCTCCCGCGGTATGGATTTTGACCGAATTATTACACTCCGCCCTCAGGCGACGAAGGGCTGCCCCCCGTTTTCCGCCACCATGGGGCGCCCGGCGGCCGCCCATGACCGCATGCCGCCCCCGACGTTGATCGCCTCGCGGCCGACATGGTTGAGCCACGCGGCGGCGTTCGCGGACCTGCCGCCGACCCGGCAGACGACGTAGACGGGCACGCCGGCCGGGACCTCGTCGACCCGTTGCTGGAGCGAGCCAAGGGGAATGTGAACGGCCGTGGGAGCGTGCCCCGCCTGCCACTCGTCGGGCTCCCGCACGTCGAGCAGGAAAACGTCGTCGGGCACGGCCTTGGCCTCGATCTCTGGGACGGTCATGCCGTCCATTGTCCCCGCTCTGCAAGCGTTCCGCCCGCTAACGGATGGTTGTCATCGCTAACGGACCGTATTTTTTCGCGAGGAACCCTCGCGGACCGCCGACGGGGCACGCCGAGCCTTACTTGAGGAGGCGGGAAAGCCTACGGTCGGCGAGGGGCTTCCCTCCGGTCTGGCAGGTCGGGCAGTACTGCAGGGAGGAGTCGGCGAACGACACCTCCCTGATCGTGTCTCCGCACACCTCGCACTGCAGGCCGGTCCGGCCGTGCACCCGCAGCCCGGACCTCTTCTCGCTCTTGAGGTCCTTCGCGGCCATGCCGCGCGACCGCTCGAGAGCCGCCCGCAGCGTGCCGACCATCGCCTCGTGCAGGTCCGCGACGGCCTCGTCCGTCAGCGAAGCCGCGATCTTGAAGGGGGACATCTTGGCGGCGTGCAGCACCTCGTCGGAGTAGGCGTTGCCGATCCCGGCGATCACCTTCTGGTCGCGCAACAGGCCTTTGATCTGCGTGCGGTTACCGCTCAGGATGCCCTTCAGCACCTCGGCGGTGAACTCGGGCGCCAGCGGGTCGGGGCCCAGCCCGGCGATGCCGGGCACCTCGGCCGGATCGCGGACGACGTAGACCGCGAGCCGCTTCTGGGTGCCGGCCTCGGTCAGCTCGAACCCGGGCTCCCTGCCGTCGTCGTCCGGCGCCAGCCGTACCCGCACCGCGAGCGGGCCCTTGCCGGGGCGGACGGGCTTCGCGCCCGACAGGTCGTCGCGCCAGCGGAGCCAGCCGCCACGGGCAAGGTGGGTGATGAAGTGGATCCCGTCGCAGTCGAGATCGAGGAACTTGCCATGCCGGGCCACGCCGGTGACGGTCAGTCCGGCCAGCGAGGTGACAGGCGGATCGACGGTCTTCAACGCCTGGAAGGCCACCACGTCGACCGCCGCGACCGAACGGCCGACGGCCTGGTCACGCAGGAACTCGGCGAGCGACTCCACCTCGGGAAGCTCGGGCATGGCAACACACTAACCGCTCGACGGGCTCTCGAACCTCCTGCCTCCAGCGCGGCGCCGCCTACTTGGCGAGGACGTCCTTCGGCACCGGCTTGTCCTCCGCGAGCGCCTTGAAGAGCCGCAGAGCACGCTGGGTGTCCCACTTCACGACGGAGGCGCCGTTGATGGTGGGGAGCGAGCCGATGGGCACGGCCGTGGCGATCGGGTCATCGCTCATCGCGAGCCCGAGCGACAGCAGGTCGAAGGCCCCCGTACCCGGGTCGACCGCGACCGAGTCGGTCGCGCTCATCGCCAGCGGGACGGACCTGAACGGGTTGGCCAGGACGCCGGGGCCGGCCGCCTTCTTCACCACGGCCGCGAAGAACTGCCGCTGGCGCTGGGTGCGCTCGAAGTCGGGGATCGCGCCGGTCGCGCGGGTGCGCACGTACCCGAGCGCGGTCCCGCCGTCCATGTCCTGGCAGCCCTTCTTCAGGTCGATGCCCGCCTTGGGGTCCTTGATGTTCTGCTTGACGCAGATGTTGACGCCGCCGATCGCGTCCACGATGCCGACGAAGCCGCCGAAGCCGATCTCCATGTAGTGGTCGATACGGATGTCGGTGACCTTCTCGATCGTCTTGGCCAGCAGCTTGGGACCGCCGAAGGCGTACGCGGCGTTCAGCTTGTCGCTTCCGTGCCCGTCGATGGGCACGTAGGAGTCGCGGGGCAGGCTGACGAGGGTCGGCTTGCCGCTGCCGCTCGGGATGTGCAGGAGCATCATCGTGTCGGTGCGCTTGCCGACCGCACGGCCGGTCGCGAGCTTCCTGCGCTGGGCCGCCGACAGCCCGGCCCGGCTGTCGGAGCCGACCAGGAGCCAGTCCTCGCCCGGCGTGGCCGCGGGACGGCCGTCGTAGTCGGTGAGGGAGTCGACGGTGACGATGCGGGAGTTGATCCAGAAGAACCCGCCGAGGCCCAGCAGGATCAGCACCACGAGCAGGATCACCAGGATGCGCACCACCATGCGGCCGGTCCGCCGGGGCCGCCTGGCCTTCGGCTCACCGCCGTCGCCCCCGCGCCGCCCCGCCCCGGGCGACTGCGTCTCGGCTCCGCGCACGCTGGACAGCGGCCGGACCGGCGCCTCGCCGGACCTCGGCTTGCCGTACACGCGCGATCTGCCGCGCGCGGACCCGGCCGCGGGATCGGCCCCCGCCGCCTCGCTGCGCTGCGGGTAGGCCTCCAGCACGGTCGCGTCGTCGTCCCCGCCACGGTCGTGGCCGCGATCGCCACCCTGACCGCGGGAGCTTTGAGGAAGGCGGTGGGCGGGCTGGCCCGCTGAGTAGGGATCTCCCGCGGCGCCTCCCGCCGGCGGCGGGTACGCTCCTTGCCCGCCGGCCCCCGCCGGACGTCGCAGAGCCCGGGTCGGCCCCTCCTGAGACCCGCTCTCATCGGACCCCCTTGACCGGTCTCCAGGCCATTCGCCCACGTTGTCGTCCCCGTCCTGTGGCTGAAGCGCTTTGCTTCGAAGTTACGCCGTCGCTCCGGCGAGAGCGGCTCCGTTACCAAACGTTTTCTCAGGTAAAAGTACGCAGAGTCACAGTAAGTCACCAATGTGGTGTCGCGGGAAACATTGGCCAGGCCTTGACCGTTACGGTTAACGACGACCTCTAGCGAAAGGACAGTCGTGTCCGCTCCCGACCCGTGGAGTACTTGCCCGTGCCATGGCACGGGCCCTATTCAATCGGGGACGGCAGACCTGTGACCATGGTTCTCGGTCTGCCGGCCGTACTTCTTCTCACCCTCGCGACCGGCTACTTCGTCGCGCAGGAGTTCGCGTTCATCGCGGCCGACCGGTCGACGCTCCGGGAGCAGGCCGCCGCCGGCGACGCCGCCGCGGAGCGGGCCCTCAAGGTCACCGGCCGCCTCTCGTTCATGTTGTCGGGCGCGCAGCTCGGCATCACCGTCACCACGCTGCTGGTGGGCTTCATCACCGAACCCGCCCTCACCCCGCTGATCAGCCCCGGCCTCTCGGCCCTGGGCGTGCCGGAGACGGTGATCCCCGGCATCGCGGTGACGCTCGGCCTGGTGCTCGCCACGATCGTCCAGATGGTGCTGGGCGAGCTGGTGCCCAAGAACCTCGGCATCGCCCGGCCCGAGCCGGTCGCCAAGTGGTTGTCCAGATCCACGCTGATCTACATGGCCGTCGCCGGACCCGTCATCCGGCTGTTCGACACCGCGGCCACCCGGTTGCTCCGCCTTTTCGGCGTCGAGCCGGTGGAGGAGGTCGAGCACGGAGCGACCCCCGAGGAGCTGGCGCGCATCATCGCCGAGTCCGGGGCCGCGGGCGAGCTTCCCGAGCGCCTGTCGGACCTGCTGGAGCGCGCGCTGGAGTTCGGAGACCGCATCGCCGAGGACGTCATGGTCCCCCGGCCCCGAGTCGTCTCGCTCCGCGCCGGACGGCCCGCCTCCGACCTGCTGGAGGCCGTCAAGTCCTCCGGCCACTCCCGGTTCCCCGTGCTGGGCGCCGACGGTGGCGACGTCGTCGGCGTGACCGGCCTGCGCGAGCTGCTCCGTGCGGAGTCACGTGAGGTCGCCCTCGAACGCATCTCCGGCGCGCCCCTGCTCGTGCCCACCACTCTGCCGCTCCCCGCCCTGCTGGAGCGCATGCGCACGGCGGGCAGCGAGCTGGCGTGCGTCATCGACGAGTACGGCGGGCTCGCCGGCGTCGTCACGATGGAAGACCTGGCCGAGGAACTCGTCGGCGAGCTGATGGACGAGAACGACCCGGAGGCCGCCGAGGCCGTGGCCCAGGATGACGGCACCTGGGACGTGCCCGGCACCCTCCGGCTCGACGAGGTGGAGCGGGCCACCGGCCTGCGGCTCCCCGAAAGCGAGGACTACGACACCGTGGCCGGCCTGATCATGGCCTGCCTCGGCCGCCTGGCCGAGCCAGGTGACGAGGTGACCGTGGCACTCGTGCCCGACCTGCACCTGTTCGACGCGAACGGGCCCGGCGAGGAGAACGTCCTGCTCACCGTGCTCGACGTGCAGCGAAGGGTCCCGGGCCGCGTACGGCTCGCGCCCCGGATCGCCGACGCGGCGATCGCCGGGAGTGAGGCCCGATGAGCACGCTGACCGCACTGCTGCTCGGCCTCGTCCTGCTGATCGGCAACGGCCTGTTCGTCGCGGCCGAGTTCGCCGTGGTGTCCGGCAAGCGGCACCGCCTGGAAGAAGCGGCCGGTGGCGGTGGCCGCCTCACCAGGGCGGCCGGCCGGGCCGCGCTCCGCAACGCCCGCGAGCTGTCGCTCATGCTGGCCGGGGCCCAGCTCGGTATCACCCTGTGCTCCCTGGGCCTGGCCATGGTGACCGAGCCGGCAATCGAGCACCTGTTTGAGCCGGTCTTCGGCTTCATCGGCCTTCCCGAGTCGGTGCGGGTGGGCGTCGCGTACGTCATCGCGCTGGCGATCATCACGTTCCTGCACATGGTGGTGGGGGAGATGGCGCCCAAGTCGTGGGCCCTGACCCACCCGGAGCGTGCGGCGATGGGTCTCGGGCTGCCGTTCCGCGGTTTCACGTGGATCGCGCGGCCGGTGCTCTCGATCCTCAACGGCCTGTCCAACG
The DNA here is from genome assembly GCF_039537005.1 of Sphaerisporangium flaviroseum. Lineage (NCBI taxonomy): Bacteria > Bacillati > Actinomycetota > Actinomycetes > Streptosporangiales > Streptosporangiaceae > Sphaerisporangium > Sphaerisporangium flaviroseum. The sequence goes on from NZ_BAAAZR010000001.1 coordinate 287,260, forward strand.
GGCTGCTGCGCGCCTTCGGCGTCCGCCCACGTGACGAGCTCGCCACCACCCGCACCCCGCCGCAGCTGGCGATGCTGGTGGGCGAGTCGGGCCGGATGGGTCTGCTGGACCGGGACGAGCACGACCTGCTGACCCGGGCGCTCAAGGTGCAGTCGCAGCCCGTCGAGCGGCTGATGGTACCGATCGAGAAGGCCGCGGCCGTGCCCGCCGGAGCGGCGGACGATCTGGTCCGCGAGGTGGCGGCCGTGAGCGGCCACCTGCGCCTGCTGGTCAACGGCGGCACACCCGAGGACGTGCTCGGCGTGCTGCACGTACGTGACACGCTGATCCATCCCGGGAGCGCCCCTGAAAGGCTCATGAACCGCGTTCCGCGCATTGAGGCCGCCACGACGATCCCCGAGGCCGTGGCGCTTCTCCAGGACGCCCACGCCCATCTGGGGCTCATCACCGACAGGCAGGGACGGGTCGTCGGCCTGGTCAGCCTCACCGACCTCGTCGGCGAGCTGTTCAACACGCGGACGCCCACGGCGACCGGCCGCGACCGCCAGCGCGCCACGGCCGGCGCCAGGTCAGGTGGCGTCTGAGGGTGTCGCGAACGCGGCCACGAGGGCCAGCGCCCCTGCCAGCCCGAAGGCGGCGCCGAACCCCGTGTGGGTGATGAGCGCGCCGAGCACGGCCGGAGTGGTCGCCGCGGCGATGTTCTGCACTGTGTTCTGGCCGCCCAGGGCCCGGCCCGCCCAGGCCGGGCCCGCCATCTCCGACACGGCGGTGAAGGCCAGGCCGTTGCCGCTCATCGAGATCACGAGCGCGACGATCAGCAACGGGGTGCCCACCGCCGAGCCCATGTGGACGGCCACGGCCAGCAGGACCATCACGCTCGCGTTGAGCACCGCGAGCCGGCGCATGGGACGTAAGCGGCTGCGCGCCCAGTCGGACCATCTCCCGCACAGCAGCCGCCCGCCCGCTCCGGCGAACTGCGCGACGGCGACGAGCTGGCCGGCGGTCGCGGGGTTCCATTGGCGCTCGGCGACGAGGTAGGTGAGCGCGAAGGTGGCGGTCGCGAACTGTGGGACGACCAGCAGCATGCTCGCCACGTGGATGCGCCACAGCCCCGTGGAGCCCTTGTACGGCGAATCCGTCCGTTCTCCAGGCTTGGCGGGACCGCGCGGCGGGTCGACCATCATCGACACGACCGCGATGCCGGTGACCAGGCAGATTCCGGCCATGAGGAGCAGGGCCTCACGCAGGCCGCCCATGGACGGCAGGACGGCGCCCGCGACGGCCACCCCGATGGGCTGGGCGGTCTGCCGCCACCCCATCGCCACTCCCCGCCGCTCAGCGGGGAACCACCCGAGGACCACCCTGCCGCTGGCCGCGTTCGCCGAGGCCCCGGATGCGCCGGCGAGCGCCAGCAGCACGGCCAGTGGACCCGGCGTGGTGGTGAAGGCCGCGCACACCAGGAAGACCGTCGCCAGGCCGAGGCCGAGGGCCATCGCCAGGCGCTCGCCGTACCGGTCGGCCAGCCAGCCCCAGGCGATCAGCGTGAGGAGCATCCCCGCGCTGGGGGCTCCCACGATGACGCCCGCCTGTGCGAGCGTGAGGTCCAGCCTGTCGCGGAGTAGTGGGATGAGGAACGGCAGGCCGAACATGAACACGCAGCCGGCGCCCTGCGCGGCCACGCCGAGGCTCAGCATGGCCCAGCGATTCGGTGCCCTCATGCGGGCACGATAGGTCCTGTCTCGTGCGACAAGACAATCCATCTCGCTGAGTGAGATAACGAGATATTTTCTGAGATGAGGTCCCGCGTCTGTGGACACGGGACGTCGGCCTCCGCAGCGCGTGCAAGTGCCTCGAAAGTGATCTGAAAGCCGTGCGCACTACATATCCGGAGTAGGCGAACCACACTGGAGAGTAAAGGAAAGGACTCAGACCTCCGGCTGGGGTTTCTCTCCCCGAGTGCCACCGACTACCTTGATCGGAGCCCCTTCACCAGAGGGGTGTCCTGTGCGTCACAAGGGCCGGCGCCCACCGGAAGACACAGGGCGTCAGGCCTTCGGGGTTTCAGGATCGGCTCCTGGGAAGCACCACACCCCGAAGGAGAACAACGTGACAACGAACACCAAGGCACGACCGCTCCGCGGGGAGGATCTTCCGCGACCCGCTGGGCGTCCGGAGGGCTCGTACCGCTGGGCTCATACGAAGACCCCGGGGACGAAGCATCCGCTTCGGCATGCCGGGGCTCTTGGGGGGTCGTCCCCCTGGGAGAGAACAAAGGCCCCGGGGAAGAAGCGTCCGCTTCGGCCTGCCGGGGTCCTCGGGGGTTCCAGGGGGTCGTCCCCCTGGGAGAAAACAAAGGCCCCGGGGAAGAAGCATCCGCTTCGACCAGCCGGGGTTTGTGTGGGCGAGGAGGGATTTGAACCCTCACGTCCTTTCGGACACACGGACCTGAACCGTGCGCGTCTGCCGTTCCGCCACTCGCCCTCTTTGAGTGCGTGGAAAGGCTAGCACGGATCCGTGCATGCCACCGAACCCGGATACGATCCTCCTAGACGATGGAGGAAGGGAGGTACCCGGTGGGAGTCCTTCAGCGCTTCGAGCGAAGGCTCGAAGGCTTGGTTGAGGGGGCCTTTGCGCGGGCGTTCAAATCTGACCTTCAGCCGGTCGAGGTCGCCAGCGCGGTGCAGCGGGAGATGGACGAACGAGCCGCGATCGTGGCGCAGGGTCGCACTCTTGTGCCCAACGACTTCGTGGTGGAGCTGTCCACGACCGACAGCGAGCGGCTGGAGGTGTACGCCGACAGCATCAGTCATGAGCTCGCCAACCTCGCCAGGGAGTACGCCAAGGAACAGGGGTACTCGTTCGTGGGACCTGTCCGGGTTCGCTTCGAGACGGCCGACGATCTGGCGGTCGGCCTGTTCCGCATCCGCTCCGGAGTCATCCGGGGCGCGACGGTGGAGCAGGACGAGATCCGGCAGCCGGTCAGCGATCTTCCCGCGAGCAAGCCGAGTGCGTTCGGCGGCCGCCCCCGCCTGCTGGTGTCCACTCAGGACGACCCGCAGGGCCAGCGGTCATACGAGCTCACGACCCCCGTGACGCTTCTCGGACGGGGCACCGACTGCGATCTGCGGTTGGTGGACCCAGGCGTCTCCAGGCACCATGCCGAGCTCAGAGTCGAGGGATCCAATGTGGCCCTCGTCGATCTCGGTTCAACCAACGGCACTTTCGTCAACGGCCAGCCGGTTCGCCGGGTCGAGCTCCAGGACGGCACCCGAGTGACCCTGGGGCGCACGACCCTGGTGTTCCGGCGCGATTAAGGGTAGACAAACGGTCCATGTCCGAGCTCACTCTGCTGCTGATCCGGCTCGCGTTCCTCGCGGTGCTGTGGTTCTTTGTGATTGCCGCGGTGGGTGTGATCCGGACAGACTTGTTCGGATCACGTACGGCGGCTCCGGTGGCCGTGCGCAAGCCAGCCAAACCCGCACGTCAGCCAGCCAAGCCGAAGAAGGGGGAGCCGAAACAACTGGTCGTTACCGGTGGTCCCCTGCAAGGAACCATCATCAACCTCACGGAGACGCCAATCACTATCGGTCGGGCGAATGACGCCACGCTGGTACTCAGCGACGATTACGCTTCCAGCCGGCACGCCCGGCTGTTCCCCCAGGACGGTCAGTGGATCGTGGAAGACCTCGGCTCGACCAACGGCACGTATCTCGACCGTTCGAAAGTGACCCGCCCGACTCCGGTGCACCTCGGCCAGCCGATCCGCATCGGTAAAACCGTCATCGAATTGCGCAAATGACAATCGCACTCCGCTACGCCGCCCGCTCGGACGTCGGCCTCCTCCGCGAAGGAAACGAGGACTCGGCGTACGCGAGCCCGCGCCTGCTCGCCGTCGCAGACGGTATGGGTGGGCACGCTCACGGTGAGGTGGCCAGTTCGGTCGCCATCACCGCCATGTCGTCCCTTGATCGGGACACATCCGGGGGGGACCTGCTCAGCGCCATCGAGGCCGCGGTGCGCGATGCCAATCGCAAGCTGCACGAGATGGTCGGTCGTGACCCGAGCCTCAAAGGCATGGGCACCACGCTCACGGCCATGCTGTGGTCAGGCACCCGTGTCGCTCTTGTCCACGTCGGCGACTCCCGCGCCTACCTTCTCCGCAACGGTGAGCTGTACCAGATCACTCACGATCACACCTTGGTGCAGTCGCTTGTGGACGACGGAAGGATCACGCAGGAGGAAGCCGCCAGCCATCCACAGCGTTCGATCCTGCTCCGGGCTCTCGACGGGAGCGGCGAGGTCGATCCCGACCTCTCGCTACGCGAGGCCCAGATCAACGACCGCTATCTCCTGTGTTCCGACGGTCTCTCCAGCGTGGTGAGCGCCGAGACCCTGCACCACACGCTGACCACGGTCGAGGAGCCCGACGCGGTGGTCCGCCAGCTGATCGACCTCGCCAACCGCGGCGGTGGTCCCGACAACATCACCTGCATCGTGGCCGATGTCGTCGAGATCGAGGAAGGCCAGGTGGTCGCGGGTGACGCCGCGGTGGTGGGCGCCGCCGGGTCGAACCGGCTCCGATCACAACCTCCTGACACCCCGGCCGGGCGGGCGTCCACGATGACCGCTCCCCAGCCTGTGATCGTGGACGACGACCTTGACGACGAGCCTGCGGGCGGCCCGGCGGCGAACGCCGTGGCCGCCCCGCGGCGTGTCAGGCGCCGCCGCCTGTGGCCGACCGCGGTCTTCGCGCTGGTCGTGCTCGTGGTCGTGCTCGGGGTCGGCGGTTATTTCGGCTACAGGTGGACCCAGGAGCAGTACTACGTGGGCGCCCAGGGTGACCAGCTAGTGTTGTTTCGCGGTGTCGACACCACCATCGGACCGATCCAGCTGAACTCGGTGGCCGAGAGCACCGGGCTGTCGGTGTCCTCGATCCCCGAGCCTGAGCGCGATCAGGTGCGACGTGGCATCCCGGTGGCAGACTTCAAGGCAGGACAGACGAAGATCAACGATTTGAAGACCAAGTCCGGCGGCAACCAGAAGACCACGCAGCCGACCCCCACCCCGACCCCCAGCGCCACGGAGTCCTCCTAAGTGAGTGCTGTCGACGTAGCGGCCGTCCCCATGACCGCCAAGCGGCGGGGGGCGCAGCTTGTCATGCTCGCCTTCGCCGTCGCGATCGTCATGGTCGCCTATGCCAATGTCGGGCTGGGCAGGAACGGCCAGATCCCCGCGGGCATGCTGACCTACGGCCTCGGCCTGGGCGGCCTGATGCTCGCCGCCTACTTCGTGCTGGCCAGGTTCGCCCCCTGGGCCGACCCCCTGGTGCTTCCGCTGGTGACATTGGTCAACGGCCTCGGCCTGGTGATGATCTATCGGATCGAGCAGTCGACGCCCAAGCTCGCCTCGGCCAGCAACCAGCTCTTCTGGACCGCGATGGGCGTCGTCATGTTCTCCGTCACGCTCATCGTGCTGCGCGACCACCGCGCGCTCCAGCGCATGACCTACACTGCCGCCTTCGTCGGCCTCGGGCTGCTGATCCTCCCTCTGTTGCCCCTCCTGGGTAAGGAGATCAACGGCGCCCGCATCTGGGTCGGCGTCGGCGCGTTCTCCATCCAGCCGGGCGAGTTCGCCAAGCTGGCGCTGGTCGTCTTCTTCGCCGGCTACCTGGTGGCCAAGCGCGACGTGCTCGCGCTCGCGGGCCGCCGCCTGCTCTTCATCGACCTGCCCCGCGCCCGCGACCTCGGCCCCGTGCTCATCACCTGGGTGGTCAGCGTCGGCGTGCTGGTGCTGGAGAAGGACCTCGGCACTTCCCTGCTGCTGTTCGGCGCGTTCGTCGCGATGCTCTACATCGCCACGCAGCGCACCTCGTGGGTGCTCATCGGCGTGACGCTCTTCCTGGGTGGCGCCTTCGTCGCCGGGCAGCTCTTCAGCCACGTCGGCGCCCGGTTCGACGTGTGGCTCAACCCCAGCAGCCCCGGGCTCTACGATCGGGAGTTCGGCGGCAGCTACCAGCTCATGCAGGGCCTGTTCGGCATGGGCTCGGGCGGCATCCTCGGCAAGGGGCTCGGGCAGGGACATCCCGACCTGATCCCGCTGTCGTTCTCCGACTTCATCTTCGCCGCGACCGGCGAGGAGCTCGGTCTCACCGGCCTGATGGCCCTGCTGATGGTCTACGCCCTGCTCGTGGAGCGCGGCCTGCGCACCGCCGTCGCGGCGCGCGACCCCTTCAGCAAGCTCCTCGCGGGCGGCCTCGCGTTCATCCTGGCCTGGCAGGTCTTCATCATCGTCGGGGGCGTGACGAACCTGATCCCCCTGACCGGCCTCGTCACGCCGTTCATGTCGCAGGGCGGATCCGCCCTGCTGGCTAACTGGATCCTTATCGCGTTGCTGGTACGCATGTCAGACGCCGCCCGCCGGCCACCGCCGCAAGCCATCCAGGACGAGGGACTGACGCAGGTGTTTCAGCGATGAACGGCACGCTCAAGCGCACTTCCATAGCCTGCCTTCTCATGTTCGGCCTGCTCATGATCAACATCAACTATCTGCAGGCGGTCAAGGCCGACGATTTCCGTACGGACAGCCGTAACGACCGGAGCTTCTTCGCCCGCTACCAGAGCGAGCGCGGCATGATCACCGCAGGCGGCCAGACCCTGGCCAAGTCGGTCGACGTCGGGGGCACGTTCCGGTTCCAGCGGAAGTACACCGACGGTCCGGTGTACGCCCCGGTCATCGGCTTCTTCGCCCCCGAGAGCGCGCAGGGCATCGAGGGCACCGAGAACAAGTACCTCGACGGCACCCACCCCGACCTGTTCGTCCGCCGCACGGTCGACCTGATCACGAGCAAGCCGGCACGCGGCGCGGCCGTCGACCTGACCCTGGTGCCGAAGGCCCAGAAGATCGCCTATCAGGACATGCAGAGGAGCGGCAAGCGTGGTGCCGTCGTTGCGCTCGACCCGAAGACCGGGGCGATCCTCACCATGGTCTCGCTGCCGACGTTCGACCCCAACACGATGGCGGCGCCCGACAAGTCCAAGGCCGCCAGGGTGTACAACAAGCTCGACAAGGACGACAACAAGCCCCTGTTGAATCGCGCCATCGCCACGACCTTCGCCCCCGGTTCGACGTTCAAGGTGATCACCTCCGCGGCCTACCTCAGCGACGACAGCTCGCGTGACATCAACACCACCGTGGACGCGCCCGACGCCCTGCCGCTGCCGGGCACCAACATCAGCCTGCCGAACTACCACGGCGAGTCGTGCGGCGGCCGGGCGACGCTCGTCGACGCCCTGACCATCTCCTGTAACACCGCGTTCGCCCGGATGGCGCTGGACATGGGGTACGACAAGCTGAACGAGCAGGCGTCGAAGTTCGGGATCGGGAACCCCATGGCGATCCCGCTCAGCGTGGTCAAGAGCAAGATCGGGCCCGACAAGGGCAAGGCCGCCCTGGCCCTGACCTCGATCGGCCAGCTCGACAACCAGATCACGCCGCTGCAGATGGCCATGGTGGCCGCCGGTGTCGCCAACGAGGGCAAGGTCATGAAGCCCTACCTGGTGAACAAGATCGTCAGTCCTGATGGTGACGAGATCCAGAAAGCCCGCCAGGAGCAGCTCAGCGAGGCGGTCACCCCCGAAGTCGCCGGTGAGCTCCGCGACATGATGATCAGCGTGGTGCAGAACGGCACCGGTAAGGCCGCCCAGCTTCCCGGCATCACGGTGGCGGGCAAGACGGGGACGGCCGAGACCGCCAAGGGCCAGGCGTCGCACGCCTGGTTCATCTCCTTCGCCCCCGCCGACGACCCGAAGGTCGCCGTCGCGGTGTTCGTCGAGTCCGGCAGCGCCGGCAACGACGCGACCGGCGGCCAGGTGGCCGCGCCCATCGCGCACGACGTGATGCAGGCGGTGCTCGAGCAGTGACCTTCGCCAACCGGGTGCTGAGCAACCGCTACCGGCTGACTGGTCGCATCGCGACCGGCGGCATGGGCGAGGTCTGGCGAGCCTCCGACGAGCTGCTCGGCCGGGAGGTCGCGGTCAAGCTCCTGCGGCAGCACGTGGCCGCCCACCCGGAGTTCCGGGAGCGTTTCCGCAACGAGGCGCGGATCACCGCCGGGCTGGCCGACGCGGGCATCGCGCAGGTCTTCGACTACGGCGAGCAGGACGACATCGCCTACCTGGTGATGGAGCTGGTTCCGGGCGAGCCGCTGTCGGCGGTCCTCGCCCGTAACGGCACGCTCAGCCCCGAGGTGACCCTCGACGTGATCGGGCAGACGGCGCGGGCGCTGTACACCGCCCACCGGACGGGGGTCATCCACCGCGACATCAAGCCCGGCAACCTGCTCGTCACCGAGACCGGCATCATCAAGGTCACCGACTTCGGCATCGCCCGGGCCCTGGAGGCCTCGCGGATGACCATGACGGGCACCGTCCTCGGCACCGCGCAGTACGTCAGCCCGGAGCAGGCGTCCGGCAGCCCTCTGACCCCGTCCACCGACATCTACTCCCTCGGCGTCGTGGCGTACGAGTGCCTCACCGGACAGCCGCCCTTCACCGCGGGCAACCAGGTGGCGATCGCCCTTCTGCACCTTAACGAGCAGACTCCCCCGCTTCCGGAGAGCGTGCCGAAGCCCGTACGCGACCTGGTCGTGGCCATGCTCTCCAAGAGCCCCGACCACCGGCCCGCCACCACGCGCGAGCTGGCCGACCGGGCGATGGTGCTGCGCGACTCGCTCACCACCCCGAGCGTCCCGCACCTGAGCGAGCTGACCGACCCGTCGGGTTTCGCTATACGCGAAGCGCTCGAGCAGTCCGGTGCGCTCGAGCGGCCGGGCGACCCGTTCGCCGGCCTGTACGACACCCCAGGTGAGGCCGTCCCGCCCACCTCGGCGACGCGCCTCGGCCATCCTCCGGCGCCTCCCCCCAGTACCCGTCCGGCGAGCCGCCGCAGACGCCGCCGTTCCGCCATCGGCCTCTTCGCGGCCGCGGGCTGCGCGGCGGCGGTCGGTTTCGGTGCCCTGGCGGCGGGCGGCCTGCCTGAGCTGGGCCTTGACAGCGGCCCCAGTCAGCCGATCAACCCGGTGACCGGCGATCGCACACAATCCCCGACCCGCTCGAAGACGCCGACGACATCACTTGCACCGAAACCGGTGAAGCCTGTCAAGCCGACGGTGTCACGGTCGGCTACGGTAAGCACATCGGCTTCACCCAGCCGGCGACGGACTCCCAAGCCAACTCCGTCTCCTACTCCAACCCCTACTCCGACGCCCACACCGACCCCCACGCCCAGTGAGACGCCAAGCCCCACCTCATCCGGAAGCACCACAATCCCCCCGAACGGGGAGACGTAATGCGGCGCGGGGTCGATGATGGACACCGGCAGCCGCACCGCGGGCCGGTACCCAAGATGAACGGCAAGGGACAGTGCAGGAAATGACTCAGCCTCGGCTACTCGGCGGTCGCTATGAGCTCGACGGGGTCGTCGGGCGCGGCGGCATGGCCGAGGTGTATCGCGCCCGGGACATCCGGCTGGACCGTGTTGTCGCGATCAAAACACTGCGCGCCGATCTGGCCAGAGACCACACCTTCCAGGCCCGTTTTCGCCGCGAGGCCCAGTCCGCGGCGTCCCTGAACCACCCTTCGATCGTGGCGGTGTACGACACCGGCGAGGACATGACGGAAGGCACTCCCGTGCCCTACATCGTCATGGAGTTCGTCGACGGACGCACGCTCCGCGACCTGCTGCGGGCCGACCGGCGCCTGCTGCCCGAGCGGGCGACCGAGCTTGTCGACGGCATCTTGAGGGCTCTCGACTACAGCCACCGCGGCGGCATCGTCCACCGGGACATCAAACCGGCCAACGTGATGATCACGCTCGCCGGCGACGTCAAGGTCATGGACTTCGGCATCGCTCGCGCGATGGCCGACTCGGCCGCCACCATGACCCAGACCGCGCAGGTCATCGGAACCGCGCAGTACCTCTCGCCGGAGCAGGCCAGAGGCGAGCGCGTGGACGCCCGCAGCGACATCTACTCCACCGGTTGCGTGCTGTACGAGCTGCTGACCGGCCAGCCGCCGTTCACCGGCGACTCTCCTGTGGCGATCGCCTACCAGCACGTGCGTGAGGACCCGATCCCGCCGTCGCAGATCGACCGCGAGATCCCGAGCTGGGCCGACGCCATCGTGCTCAAGGCCATGGCCAAGGATCCCGCGCACCGCTACCAGAGCGCCACCGAGATGCGGGCCGACATCCAGCGCGCCATGTCCGGCATGCCGGTCGACGCCCAGACGATGGCGCTGAGCCACAACTACACCGGCCAGCAGACCCGCACACTGAACGCGCCCGGCGGCCCCGCCACCCAGCGCACCAACTCGGTCCCCGCCTACGAGTACGCGCCCACGGAGGCCGGCGGCCGCTACGAGCGCCGCCGCGCCGCCTCCGGGGGCAACACCGCGCTCAAGACGGCCGCGTGGATCATCATCCCGTTGCTGGTCATCGGTGCCTTCATCGGCGTCGGGTACGCCTTCCTCAGCGATCCAGGCGGCAACGATACGGCGAGCCAGGTCTCGATCCCCATCTTGAAGGGGCAGACCGCGGACGCCGCGAAGGCCAAGCTGGAGGCTCAGGGCCTGAAGGTCAACGAGGTCGAGGAGTACAGCTCCGACGTCGACAGGGGCACCGTGATCGACACCGATCCGGCGGCCGGCCAGCAGGTCGCGAAGGGCTCCACCGTCGAGCTCAAGGTCTCCAAGGGCGTCAAGCAGGTGGTCGTGCCCGATGTGATCGGGAGCACCGCCGACGAGGCCAAGCAGACCATGGAGTCGAACAACCTCAGGGCCTCGGTCGTGTACGTCCTCTCCGGCAAGGAACAGGACAAGGTCTTCCAGTCCAAGCCTGCGGCCGGCTCGAAGGTCGACGAGGGCAGCATCGTCAAGATCTACGTGCCCAAGCAGCAGACCGACGTCCCCGACGTCACCGGTCAGACCCTCAAGGACGCCACGGCCACGCTGAAGGGCGCGGACTTCAAGGTCCGGGTCACACAGCAGCCGAGCCAGGACGTTCCCGAGGGCAGTGTCATCAGCCAGAGCCCCAGAGGCGGCTCCAAGCTGACCCCCGGGACGACGATCACTCTGGTGGTGTCCTCTGGGCCGCCCGAGGAGACCTTCCCCACGGACCAGCCGACCGACCAGCCCACCGAGCCGACCGACCAGCCCTCGACCGAGCCCACCGACGACCCGTTCAGCGAGCCGCCGCCGGACGACTTCGGCAACTGACGCATCACCACTCGGCGACCGGTCCTGACAACAGGGGCGGTCGCCGAGTGCGTTGTGGCGCCAGAGCATGTCCGCCGGCATGAGCAGCCGGAGCCACGGCCGCCGACATGAGAAGAGGGTCTCCGCCGCTCGGGGGCGACGGCGGAGACCCTCATCCGATAGTCGTCCTGAGGACGCTCGGCGTTACACGATCTGGGCGAGCCAATTCGCGAAAAGTTTGGCCCCCTGCTGTGAAAGCACCGATTCGGGGTGGAACTGCACGCCTTCGACGCGAACGTCCCTGTGCCTGAGCGCCATGATGACCCCCGAGTCCGTGACGGCGCTCACCTCCAGGACCGCCGGCATGGTGTCCGGCACGACGGCCAGCGAGTGGTACCGGGTCATGGTGATCGGCGAGGGAAGCCCGTCGAAGACACCCCGCCCATCGTGGGTGATCTCGCTGGTACGGCCGTGCATCAACTCGGGCGCGCGGGCCACGACGCCTCCGTACGCGACGGCGATGGCCTGGTGACCGAGGCAGACGCCCAGCAGCGGAAGGTCGTGCTCGGCGCAGAAGCCCACCAGTGGGATGCTGACCCCGGCCGCCTCGGGTGTGCCCGGGCCCGGGCTGATGACCACGCCATCGAAACCCTCGGCGTCCTGCACGCGCACATGGTCGCGCGGCCGGACGTCGCACTCGGCGCCCAGCCGGCGGAGATACTGCACGATCGTGTGGACGAAGCTGTCATGGTTGTCCACCACGAGTACGCGAGTCATCGGCCTACGGTCACCTGGTCGAGGGGCACGTGCGGCTCCAGCATGGGGAACACGACATACCACAGTACGACCCCCGCCAGACTGCTCAGCAGCAGCACCGTGACGAGCTTGACCCAGATCCCACCAGGGATGACACGCCAGATCCATCCGTACATCGGGTCCCTCGCTTCCGGGAACATGGGTGAGGCCTGCTTGCGGAACGGCACTCAGTCCGTTCGGCGCTCCCGCTTGCCGGACAGGACGCCGAAGACCACGAGCCGCTGCCGTGCGGAGTACTCGGGGTGACAGGTGGTGAGCGTGATCAGGGCTTGGCTGGGCCGTTCGCCGGGATGGCTGGGCACGGGCGCGACGACGTCCACGTCCGTCGGATAGACGACCTGCTTGCCGGAGACCCGGTAGGTGTAACGGGCTTCGGGGGCCTCGATGACGATGTCGTCGCCCCGGCGCAGCTCGTCGATCCGGTTGAAGGGCGCGGCGTAGGTCGTCCGGTGCCCGGACAGCACGAAGTTCCCCACCTTGCCGGGTAGCGCGGTGCCCGGATAGTGTCCCGGCCCTCTGCGCAGGTGCTCGGAGCCGACGCCTTCGAGGATCGCGTACTCGTAGTCCCGGCCGAACCGGGGGATGCGGATCAGCCCCACGGCGTCGCCGATATCGAGCTTCGCGAGCTTCGGGGTCTCCTGGAGCTGTCGCTTGAGGATGCGCTGGTACCACTCGGTGTAGGAACTGGTCCCCCACAGCAGGTAGGCGCAGAACAGGAGCATCACCAGACCGGCGGTGACGCTCAGCTCGCCGCAGGCCCGCAGCAGCGCCCTCATGGCGGCTCAGCGCCCACAGGCCGTCCGGCCGCCACTCGCCCGGGGCAGGCCTTCTTGGGCCCGCCGAGCGGCGGAGGAGCGTCCACAGCAGGCGGCATGGTCACGACAAGATCCGGGTCCGAGGTCGGCGGCGCGCGTACCACGCCCTGGGCTCGCAGAGTAGTGGCGGCGACCGCGCACCGCCCGCGCGACGGCCCCTCTTTGACGCACACTTTGCCCGCGAGCGAGAGCTTGTTCGGCCCGGAATCGCCGTTCGCGGCCCGTGCCGACTAGGCTTACTCCGGTCGTCGTACACCAGCGACTACGCTGGCTGCCAGAGCCCGCGACACCCTGCGGGCCCCACCAGGAGAGCTGCCGTGCCCAAGTCCCACACTCGCAAGAAGGCGGTCTACACCCCGCCGCAGAAGTCGCAGCAGGTCAAGGTGAGCCCCCGTTGGCTGGCACCGGTCATGGTGACCTCATGGATCATCGGCATCCTGTGGATCGCGGTGTTCTACATCATGCCGACCGCGCCGGGCATCGTCACGCTCGGCAACTGGAACCTTCTGGTCGGGTTCGTCTTCATCATCTTCGGCGTGGTCCTGTCCACTCGCTGGCGTTAGCCGCTCGCCGAGAGCCCCTCCGGCAGGTGGCGGGCGATTTTCCACAGGGTTTATCCACAACCTGGGGAAGCAGCTCCACTAGCCGCCGAGCGGGGTCATGAACACCACGATCGCCACGCACACGGCGAGCACCGCAAGGGCCGTGGCCAGCTGGAACGCCTTGCGGTTCTTGCCGGGTGCGTAGGCGAACAGCGCCGTCACCAGGGTTCCCGTCACCAGGCCGCCGAGGTGGCCCTGCCAGCTGATGCCCGGGATCACGAAGGTCAGCACCACGTTGATCCCGATCAGCCAGAGCACGCCGCGCACGTCGTATCCCAGGCGGCGGGCGACCACGAACATCGCGCCGAACAGGCCGTAGATCGCACCCGAGGCTCCCACGGACGCCCAGCCGAAGAGGTAGACGGCGACCGAACCGCCGAGGGCCGACAGCAGGTACACGCCGGCGAACCTGAGCGAGCCGAGCATCCTCTCGAGCTGCGGGCCTATGACGAACAGGGCCCACATGTTGAACAGGATGTGCCAGTACGACGGCGGCGGGGCGTGCAGGAACGCCCCGGTGAACAGCCGCCACCACTCGCCGGCGGCGACGTAGTCCGCCGACATCTGGAAGCGGTTGAGGACCAATGGGGCGTTGACCACCTCGCCGAGGTAGGCGAGGACGTTGATCGCCATCAGCGTCCACGTGACCACGGGTGTGGTGACGGGCCTGCCGCCGAACGGAGCCTCGGCGGCGCGGATGGTCTTGCTTCCCTCGCGCACGCACTCGACGCACTGGTGGCCGACCGAGGCCACCCGCATGCAGTCGGGGCAGATCGACCGGTCACAGCGCTGGCAGCGCACGTAGGTCTCACGGTCGGGGTGCCGGTAACAGGTGGGCACGGCATCCGCGCCGTACGGACCCGGCTGCGCCGGGCCCTGGGGCCGGTCCGAGGAATTCGGGTGATCTGGCTGAGTGGTCATCGCAGGTTCGAGGCCCCTTCGCCTGTGCGCTTATACACAAGACTGCCACCCTATTCACGCCTCCGGGCACCAAGCGCCATCTACGCCGCCAGATCGCCGGCTCCGGCCGGCTCCAGGCGGCCCCGGGCCGGCCGGAGCCGCCTTCAGAGAGCCTTACCTCGGGGCCATCTCGTGGTACCAGGCCCCGCGCGTCCCTCCGGAGCCGACGCTCAGGAGGACACGCGCTCGATGACGACTTCCTGGATGACCACGTCGGTGACCGGGCGCTCCTGCCGGGTCGGGGTCTTGGAGATCGCGTCCACGATGTCCGCTCCCTCGATCACCTCGCCGAAGATGGTGTGCTTGCCGTTGAGGTGCGGCGTGGGGACGACCGTGATGAAGAACTGCGATCCGTTCGTCCCCCTGCCGAAGCGCTTGCCGGCGTTGGCCATGGCGAGCAGGTAGGGCCGGTTGAACTGCAGGTCCGGATGGATTTCGTCGTCGAAGTCGTAACCCGGACCGCCGATGCCCTGACCCAGCGGGTCGCCACCCTGGATCATGAAGTTCTGGATGACTCGGTGGAAGATCGTGCCGTCGTAAAGCTTGTCGCTGGACTTCACCCCGGTCTCGGGGTGGGTCCACTCGCGGTCGCCCTCCGCGAGCTCGACGAAGTTGCGCACGGTCTTGGGCGCGTGGTCAGGGAAAAGGCGGAGTTTGATGTCTCCGAGAGAGGTGCGCAGTTTTGCGATGAGAGTCTCAGCCACGAGGAGACTACCCCCTTCTATATGCCCGTTTTCTGGGTCAGATTTGTGATGTTTTGCTGACTATGGCGCATTGACCTACCTCGCATCCTCCCATGCGCGTCAGGATTGAGCCGCTATCGAGCGGGAAGGTGAGCCTGCGGGGCCCCAAGGACAGGGGAGGTCATCGTGTCCCTGACACTCAGGAAACGCCGCGTCACTCTGGTAATGCCCACGACGCGGATGGGTCGAATGAAGGCCCAAGCCATGAAGACGGCCGAGCAGGTCCGCCCGATGGCGAACACCGCCCGAGAGGTCGCCGCACACCGGATCGAGGACGCTCGCGTCTGGGCCGCACCCAAGTTCGATCGTGCGGCTCACTCGGTGGAGGAGCAGATCGCTCCCAAGGTAAGCGCGTTCCTCGTCCAGGCGGCGGAGAAGATCGATCCCGCACCATCTGTCAGACGACGCGGCCGCTGGTCGACCATCGCGCTGCTGGCCGGGTTCGCGGCCTGCGCCGTGGGGGTCGTGCTCTATCGCAACAACACCCGCCAATGGGCCGACTCGATGAAGGACACCACTGCTGATGCCAGCAGGTGGTCCGGTGACAGAGTGGAGGGCATAAGCAGCACCGAGGAGTCCATCAGACCGGGCGACGAAACCTCGCGAAAGATGTATTGATCGGATACGCGGCACGCGCCCCCCGAGATCGCTCTCGGGGGGCGCGTCTCGTTGTTGACGGGTGCCGGGCGCTTGGTAGAACGTGTTCCACATCACCGACCCGTGGAGCACCGATGACGCTGTCGCCGCTCGATGACTTTCCGATCCACCAGACCTCGCAGGTGATGCGCCATGTCGCCACCTCGGACCGCAACTTCTATGACCGGTACTACTTCAACTGTCATGCCGGCTCCGACGAGCTCATGCTGATCATCGGTATGGGGCAGTATCCCAACCTGGGTGTGACGGACGCCTTCGCCTGCGTGCGGTGGCGGGACCTCCACCGGGTCGTCCGGGCGTCCAGGGAGATCGGAGACGACCGGATGGACACGCGCGTGGGTCCCTTCCGCGTAGAGGTCGTCGAAGGCCTCAAACGCCTTCGAGTCGTCCTGGAGGACAACGAGCACGGCCTGTCGTTCGACCTGAACTGGGAAGGCACGATCCCGGCGACGATGGAGCCCCGGCATTTCATCCGCTGGCAGGAGCGCGTCATCTTCGACTCGACACGGATGGCGCAGACGGGCCGGTGGACCGGGCACATCATGATCGGCGACGAGCGTGTCGAGGTCACCCCCGACCGCTGGCAGGGCACCCGGGACCGCTCCTGGGGCATCCGGCCCGTGGGCGAGCCGGAGCCTCCCGGCATCCAGTCGAAGAACGCCGGCACGTTCTACTGGCTCTACGCGCCCATGCAGTTCGACGACCACGCGATCCTGTGCATCGTCCAGGAGGACGAGAAGGGCCGCCGCCTGCTGGAGGAGGCCGTACGCGTCTGGCCCTCGGGCGAGGAGGAGTATCTGGGGCGACCGGAATACCACCCCGAGTACGCTCCCGGCACCCGGGACGTGACCTCGGCCACCATCACGTTCTCCCCGCCGGGCGGCAAGCCGTTCGACCTGCGGTGCACGCCCATCCTGCCCGTGCACCTGATGGTGGGAACGGGATACGGCCTGGAGCCCGGCTGGAAGCACGGCATGTACCAGGGGCCGGAACCGGTCGTGCAGGGCGTGACCCACACCTTCCCGGAGGACGCGGCGAGGATGTGGGGCATGGTCGACGCCGTCGGCCGTTTCGAGTACGACGGCAACGTGGGCTACGGCCTCTACGAATACTGGGCGCTCGGCCCGCATCCGTCCTTCCCCGAATGACCATTCCTCGTTCTCACCCCCTGCTCAGGTGTACGTTCCGGAGTGAAGTTCCTCACCCCCCAGCAGTGGAGGTTGGCATGCCGGCCGACGATACAGGGACGACCCGCCGTAAAGTGATCTTCCGGAGCGTCGCGGGCGGTTTCGCCGCCGTACTGGGCCTGGTCGGCATGCGACCGGCGCAGGCGTCGGTGGACGCGGCGTCGGACACGAGCGACGAGGCCGCCGCGAAGCCGATTCTCGCCAGGACCAAGAACATCCCGATCGGCGGCGGGAAGATCATCAAAGGCAAGTACGTGGTCACCCAGCCCAAGAAGGGCGTGTTCCGGGCGTTCAGCGCCAAGTGCACCCATCAGGGGTGCGCGGTGGCCACCGTCCGGGGCGGCACCATCAACTGTCCCTGCCACGGCAGCAAGTTCAAGATCTCGACGGGCGCCGTGGCGCAGGGCCCGGCCGACCGGCCTCTGCCGCGTAAGAGGATCACGGTCTCCAAGGGCGTCATCCGCCTGAAGTAGGGATCCTGTCCGGCGTTCCCGCTCAGCGGGTGGGGACGCCGGACCATCGTTTATCGGGATTTATCAGGGCTGCAACGGGACTAGGCGACCTCCTGGCGGGCAGCGGGGACGCGTGTCCGAGACCGGTAGTTCCGAGCGCGCGGAGATCTCCAGCGTGTTCCCCCCTTTTCCCGGCGGCGGCGACAACGCCGCCGACCCGCCTGGAGATGAGACTCGCGTGCCGGGCTCCACAGGCCCGGGAGCCGAACTCTCCCCCAACGTCCGCCCCGCCGAGCCGCGGCCGGCGGAGCGCGATGGACCTGCCGCCGACCCCGAGGACAAGGACGCGGGCGACGGATCCCCTTCCGGGACGCGCAAGGTCGACCAGAAGGAGTACGAGCAGCCGTTCGGACGGCCGGGCCGTCCGCTGCGTAGCAATCCGTTCCTGTTCGGCCTGACCGCCGCGCTGGGCGTGCTGACCGCCTGGCTGATGGTGCAGGCGATCGCCAGCGCCGGATCGGCGCTGGTCCTGATCATCGTCTCGCTGTTCCTGGCGGTCGGGCTCAACCCCGCCGTCGAGGCGCTGCAACGGCGTAACCTGTCCCGCCGCCTGGCGATCACCATTGTGTTCGGGGCGGTCATCGCGTTCTTCGTGGGCTTCGGGCTGGCGATCGTGCCCCCGCTGACCGACCAGACCTCGGGATTCATCCAGCACCTTCCCGAGTACGTGCAGCAGCTCCAGAACCACCCGCTCATCCGTTCGGTGGACCAGCGCTACCAGGTGCTGGACAAGCTGCAGCAGTACGTCAGCAGCGGCAGCCTCGCGACCCAGATGTTCGGTGGGCTGCTCGGGGTGGCCACCGTCGTGATCAGCGCGGTGTTCAGCGGACTCACCATTTTGGTGCTGACCCTCTACTTCCTCGGCTCGCTGAACTCGATCAAGGAGACCGCCTACCGGCTCGTGCCGCGCTCCCGGCGCACCCGGGTGCAGCTCCTCGGCGACGAGATCATCAGGCAGATCGGCGGCTACGTCGCCGGGAACCTGATCATCTCGTTGATCGCCGGTGTCGTGACCTTCTTCTTCCTGTCGATCCTCGGTGTGCCGTACGCGCTGGCGCTGGCCATCTTCGTGGCCATCACCGACCTCATCCCCATGGTGGGCGCGGTCGCGGGGGCCGTGGTCGTGTCGGGGGTGGGCTTCCTGACCTCGGTGCAGGTCGGCATCGCCTGCGTGATCTTCTTCATCGTGTACCAGCAGATCGAGAACTACGTGATCTCGCCTCCGGTGTTCAAGTCCTCGGTGGCCGTCCCGCCGATCGCCACGATCGTCGGAGCGCTCCTGGGCGGGGCCCTGCTCGGCATCGTGGGCGCCCTGCTGGGCATCCCGCTGGCCGCCGCGGTGCTGCTCCTGGTGAGAGAGGTCGTGTTCCCCCGCCAGGAACGGCTCTGAACCGGCGGGGTTCACCCGCTCACTCCAGGTGGGTGGAGCACCCGTGCCCTCCGCGGTGATCTCGTACACCGTGCGCTCGGGCCGCCGGCCCTCGCGTGTCGTCTCGACCGGGCTGACACGCTCGCCCAGACAGCACAAGACCCCCGGACGGCGGGCCCAGGGGCATCCGGGGGTGAACGTGCGAGCGGGGGCCCTACTTGCGGTTACGAGCCGAAGGGCCCTGCCACGCGTCGGGGTTGCGGGACTTGCGGCCGGGCTCACGCAGCACGTCGGTCCGCTTGCCCGCCTGCTCGCCGCGCCGCTTCCGCATCACCAGCCATCCGATGCCGAGAATGACGAGTCCGAAAGGTGTGCGGGCGAGCCAACGGGTCGCCACGAGTTGCAGAATCCTCTTCATGCCTGGTCCTCCCTCTGGTGGTTCCGGCTCCCCTCTACCCTCCCGACCGGTGAACATGCTGATGCGGGGGCAGGGCCCGCTCGGCGGCGCACGCGAGCCGGCACGGACGGGCACGTCACGGGGAAGGCGTCAGAGCTTCCACCGCTGGTTGCTCCAGCGGTTGCAGTCCCACAGATGCACCCGGGCGCCGTTGCTGCCGACCCCCTTCAGGTCGGCGTCGAGGCAACGACCGTTGGCGAGGTTGTAGATCGTGCGGCTGTTCCGGTCGTACACCCACTGCTGGTTGGCCCGGCCGTTGCAGTCCCACAACTGGACGCGGGTGCCGTTCCTGTTGAGGTTCCCCCGGTCGGCGTCGAGGCAGCGGCCGTTGGACAGGCTGCGGATCGTGTGGGTGGCCGGATCGTAGCTCCACGACTGGTTCGCCCAGCCGTTGCAGTCCCACAGCTGGATGCGCGTGCCGTTGGTCCCGATGCGGCCCAGATCGGCGTCCAGGCACCGGCCGTCGGCCCGGCTGTGGATGGGACCGGTCCCCCTGACGGTGGCCGGCGCGCCCGCCGCTCCGGTGTGGGTGGACGAGGTCCCGGCGATGGCGGCCGGTACGCCCGTCGGAGCCGCGACCACCGCCGCGCAGCTCAGCGCGACCGTTTTGAGCACCTGAGCCGTTCTGGTGATGTTCCGTCGCATCGTGCCTGATCTCCTTCGCGACGCCGGACACCTACTCTGCGTAGTCGAACCTACACGCGGCGGACCGGAGCCGGCGGGCTCGACACGACGCCGTCAGACGGTCCACTTCTGGTTGGCCCAGCCGTTGCACTCCCACAACTGGACCTTGGTGCCGTTGGTGCCGATGCCGCCGAGATCGGCGTCCAGGCACCTGCCGTTGTACAGGCTGTAGATGGTATGGCTGATCGCGTCATAGATCCACTTCTGGTTGCTCCAGCCGGTGCAGCCCCACATGTGCACCTTGGTGCCGTTGCCGCCGATCGTGTTCAGGTCGGCGTCCAGGCAGCGGCCGTTGTACTGGCTGCGGATCGTGTGAGTTTTCACGTCATACGTCCACTTCTGGTTGTTCCAGCCGTTGCAGTTCCACAGCTGGACCTTGGTGCCGTTGCCTCCGATGGTGTTCAGGTCGGCGTCCAGGCAGCGCCAGTTGCTGTGGCTGCGGATCGGGCCGGGGCCGCCGACGGCGGCCGACACGCCCGTCGAGCCGGCGACGACCATCGTGCAGCCGAGCGCGACCGTGAGCACTTGAGCCGCCCTGGTGAAGTTCCGTCGCATCGTGCCTGATCTCCTCTTCGTGCGCGAGCCATGCGGCGGCGAAGGGAAGCAGCGAGGAACGACATGTCGCTGAGGGATCCGGCCTTCGCCTGGCGCGCCCGGTGCGAGAGCACGCCGTCAACTACTGTGCGTAGCCGAACTTATACGCCAAGCGAGAAGGTGAAGCGAGCGGACACGGCGAGGAGGGTCTCAAACCGTGGCTTCGGCAAGGCTGTGGAACTCCGCCGGGAGCTGGGACAGGACGTGGGTGAACACCTCGTCGCCGACCACCTCCCGAAGGGTGGTCATCACCGCGCGGATCCCCTGCCGGGCCTCGCGGTCGTTCAGTCCCGTCTGCGAGCTCACCCGGTCGACGAAATCCTTCGCTCCGAACCGGTGCACCTTGTCGTGCGGGACCACCGATTCCTTGAGGGATTCCGGGAGGTACAGGGCAAGGTGACGGGCCTCACCGTGGCTGAGCCGATCGGCCAGGGTCGACAGTGTCGCGCGGGTGAGGTCGGCGGCTTCCTCGCGTGACAGGTTCGCACGCTCGGCCACCGTCCGGGCGAACTCCCTTTGATCCATACAGGTGCCTTGCCCGTTGCCCGTACGGCGAACCGTCAGGCCGGATCTTCTACCCGACCTGACGGGTTGACGCGCACGGAGCTCAGAGGTTGATCATGTGACCCGAGAGACCGTGGATGGCCTCCTTCACGGCCTCGCCGAGCGTCGGATGCGCGTGCACGTTACGCGCCACCTCGTTGACCGTCAGATCCCACTGCTGGGCGAGTGTCAGCTCGGGAAGCAGCTCCGTGACCTCGGGCCCGATGAGATGGGCGCCGAGCAGTTCGCCGTACTTGGCGTCGCTGAGGATCTTGACGAACCCGGTGGGGTCCCCCAGGCCCTGCGCCTTGCCGTTCGCGGTGAACGGGAACTTCGCCACCTTCACGTCGAAACCCTTGTCACGCGCCTGGGCCTCCGTGTAGCCGAAGCTCGCGATCTGCGGCTGGCAGAAGGTCGCGCGCGGGATCATCACGTAGTCGAGCTCCATCGTCTCCTCGTCGGCGATGGTCTCGGCGGCGATGATCCCCATGGACTCGGCCGCGTGCGCGAGCATGAGCTTGGCCGTGACGTCGCCGATGGCGAAGATGTGCGGCACGCTGGTGCGGCACAGCCCGTCGATGTCGATGGCGCCCCGGGCGGTGAGGCGCACCCCGGTGTTCTCCAGCCCGTACCCCTCGACGCGCGGCTGGAAGCCGATGGCCTGCAGTACCTTGTCCGCTTCGAGCGTCCGCCGCTCCCCGTCCCGCGACACCGTCACGCGCACCTTGTCGCCGGACTCGTCGATGGACTCGACCTTGGTCGAGGTCAGGATCTCGATGCCGAGCCGCTTGTAGCGTCGCGCCAGCTCGGTGGACACCTCCTCGTCCTCCAGGGGGACGACGCGGTCCAGGAACTCGACGATCGTCACCTTCACCCCGTAGTTGTGCAGCACGTAGGCGAACTCCACGCCGATGGCGCCGGCTCCCGCGATGACGATGCTCTCCGGTAGCCGATCGCTGAGGATCTGCTCCTCGTACGTCACCACCCGGTCGCTGATCGAGGTGCCGGGAAGCAGCTTCGTGGTCGCCCCCGTGGCGATGACGCAGTGGTCGAACGTCACCGTCTCCGAGCCACCGTCGCCGCCGGCCACCTGGATGGTGTTCGCGTCGGTGAAGGTGCCGCGGCCGTTGTACTCGGTGATGCCGTTCTTCTTCATGAGGAAGTGAACGCCCTTGACCCGGCCGTCGGCGACCTTGCGGCTCCGCTTGTAGGCCTCGGAGTAGTCGAAGGTGACCTGACCCTCCACGTGGATGCCGTACGTCTTGGCCTCACGGGTGAACAGGTGTGCCAACTCCGCGTTGCGCAGCAGCGCCTTGGAGGGGATACATCCCACGTTGAGGCAGACGCCTCCCCAGTAGCGTTCCTCGACGACCGCCGTGCTGAGCCCGAGCTGGGCGGCCCGAACGGCCGCAACATACCCACCGGGGCCGGCTCCGAGAACCACGACGTCATAATGAGCACTCATGCACCGGACGATATGGGGTGTGGGCGCACAGCGCCCCACCGGGGTCCGAGAGGGTCTCCGCGTCACGAGCCAGACCGCGAACTACCCTAGTGACGCATTTGTCACGCGAAAGCCGTCCGCAACCGCATACAACGGACACACTTCTGAAAACCGGTCGAATCAGATTAACGCCTAGTCGCGCGAAACGAGCCTCGACTTAGGCTTTTGCCGTCAAAAGAAGTGAAAACCGGGTGAGTCCTGCTTGGGCGCTCGCGAATCGCACGGATCTGTCCGACTTATGGGGGTCCTCGGCCGAGAGTACCTGGCCCGCCTGAGCAGCCGTTATAGCAAGATCAAGACGAGCATGTCAGCGGAAGTCGGGAAATATCGAACCGAAGACCACAACAAGAGATTAAGCACATAGCAAAAGTAGAAGTTATTCGTTTGTCACGCGTCCAGCCCGGAAAAAAGACAACTGGGCAGACTCACTGAGTCACCACCACATTCACCCACAATCAGGGTGAGTGTCTCAAGCAACCCGAAGTCGTCCAAGGGGGATACGCAATGCCCAAGGTCCAGAAATTTGTGGGCACGCTAGTCATCGGCGCCGCACTCACCGGGGGCATGGTTGGCCTGGGGGCCGCGACCACGGCGACCAGCGCCAGCGCGACCAGCACCATCAACACCATCAGCACGTCGAACTCGGGCGACTACCGGGACTGGACCCGCCAACGGAACCGGAACCGGAACTGGAACCGGAACTGGAACCGGAACCGCTCGCTGGCCCGCAACTGGAACCACTCGCGCGCCCGTAGCTGGGCGCGCAACTTCGCCCGTCACCTGAACCGCAGCCTCAGCCGTAGCACCAACCGCCAGGCACAGGCCATCAATATCCGACTCGTCTTCCCTGGTTCGATTGGCGCGCCGGTGACGGCGTCCTCCACCACGACCGCACCGAGCGCATCATCCTCGTTGAGACACTGACGCCTGGAGTGCCCGTGTTCCCCGAGGCCGTGGTGTCCCCTGACACGGCCGCCGGGGGAACACGGGCACCCGGCAATGCCGATGTGTTCTCTCCGTGATCCAGGCAAACGTAATACCGCAGCAGGCCTAACCTCCGACAACTTACCAAGTCTTGACAAGTTATTCTGTCGGTGCGATGGTGGTGAGATGCTGGATGTGGCGGTGATCGAGGACCCGGCCGCGGCCGAGGTCTCGCTGGACCCGATACGGGCCCGGTTGCTGGCCGAGCTCGCCGTGCCCGGTTCCGCGACGACGCTGGCCGCCAAGGTCGGCCTGCCACGGCAGAAGGTCAACTACCATCTCAAGGCGCTGGAGCGTCACGGCCTGGTCGAGCTGATCGAGGAGCGCCGCAAGGGCAACGTCACCGAGCGCGTCATGCGCGCCACCGCGGCGTCGTATGTGATCTCACCGGCCGCGCTGGCCGAGGTGCAGCCCGACCCCTCACGCGCCCCCGACCAGTTGTCGGCCCGCTGGCTGCTGGCGCTCGCCGCCCGGCTGGTGCGCGACGTGGGAACCCTGGTCACCGGCGCGGCCAAGGCGCGCCAGAAGGTGGCCACCTTCGCGATCGACGGCGAGATCCGGTTCGCCTCGGCCGCCGATCGTGCCGCCTTCGCCGAGGAACTGGCCGGCGCGGTAACCACCCTGGTCGGCAAGTACCACGACCAGACCGCCAAGGGCGGCCGCGACCACCGCATCGTCGTCGCCGTCCACCCGAGCATCACCGGGGAACAGGGCGCGCGGCCCGCCGGCTGACGGCCACGGCCGCGGTACCCCCGCCTGCGATCTGTACCGGACGCGCGAGAGCCCGGTCGCGAGGCGCGACCGGGCTCCCGGCTGGATCAGCGGACGTTCAGGGGACGGTAGGCGAGGAAACCGGCCCCCGGGGACAGGCCGTGGGTCAGGCGCCGGTGGTCGGTGCCGTAGCCGCGGCGCTGCTGGTAGGCCCAGTACGAGCGGTGCCGGGTGTCGGCCCACTTGTCGAATATGATCACTTGCCGCGCGGCGGCAGGACCGGTGGCCCTGATGACCAGGTCCCCGGGCCGCAACTCGGAGATCGGGATCGGCCTGCTGTGGACGGCCGAGACCAGCCCTGTGGAAACGGGGCCCGGGGCGCCGAGCCGCAGCGCCATCGAGGCGTAGCCGGATCCGTCGGTGCGGTAGCCGCCGTACGTCTTGGTCTGGCTGTAGGGCACGCGCTGCGCGGTGCCCGGCTTCCAGGTCTTGGCGCGGGCGATGACCTGGGCCCGCGTCAGGCCTGAGGCGGGCCACAGGGCTGAGACGATCTTCCCCGCGTCTCCCGCCTGCGGTTGGTACCGCTCCGGGAACTTCGACACCTGCACGCGCTGGCAGACGTCGCCCACCGGCGCCGTACGCCAGGAACCGTCCGGGTACTTGCGGAGCATCTTGTCGAGGAAAGCGCCGGTCGCCCATGCCACGTCGAGCCGCTGGGCCGCGCTGCCCCAGGCGAGCCGCTGCTGGAACACGCCCAGGCTGTCGTGGTCCACCTCACGGTTGATGTTCCGCACGCCCGATTCGATGATGGCGGTGGTGATCGCGATGACCGCCGCCTCCCGGGGCAGCCCCCGGGAGCGGACCGTCCCGACCACCGTCCGGGCGCAGGAGACGCGGTAGCCGTCAATGTAACCGTGCATCTTCATCGTCAGCAGGGGGTCGAGCCGCGCGGCCAGTTCCTCGTCGGCCGCCGTCACCCCTCCCGACCCGCAGGGGGAGGTCGGCAGCGGGGCGGCGGAGGTCGCCGCCCCGGCGGAGGTGCCGGGGACGGTCACCATCGTGGCCACCGCGAGGAGGAGGAACGCCCTCGCGATCCCGGCCGCCCGTGGCGGACCGGCGGTCGGACCTGACCGGCGCACTAGCGGATCCTCAGCGGGCGGTAGGCGCGGAACTGGGTGCCGGTGGTCAGCCCGTGCTTCACGACGCGGTAGTCGGTGCCGTAACCGGCGCGCTGCTGGTAGGCCCAGTACGAGGTGTGCTTGGCGTCGGCCCACTTGTCGAAGATGACCACCGAACGCGCCGTGGCGCCACCCACCGGGTCGATGACCAGGTCGCCCTGCAGCAGTTCGGTCATCTTGATGGGACGGCTGTTGGCGCTCGAGGCCAGAGCCGCCGTCACCGGTCCCGGCTTGGCGAGGCCCAGCGTCATGGAGACGTAGCCGGATCCGTCGGTGCGGTAGCCGCCCAACGTCTTGGTCTGGCTGTAGGGCACGCGCTGCGCGGTGGCCGGCTTCCAGGTCTTGGCCCGGGCGATCACCTGGGCGCGGGTGACCGTGGGAGCGGGCACCGGGGCGTCCTCACGGATGTTGAGCGCCCGGTACGGCTTGTACTCGGTCTTGGCCGCCAGGCCGTAGGTCCGTGTCCGGTAGTCGGTCCCGTACCCGCCGCGCTGCTCGTAGGCCCAGTACGAGGTGTGCTTGGCGTTGGCCCACTTCTCGAAGATGACGACGTGCCTGGTCGTGTTCGTGCCGATGGCGTCGATGATCAGGTCACCCTTGCGCAGTTCGGAGATCTTGATGCGCTTGGAGTAGGTGCTCTTGGCCAGCCCGACGGTGATCGGCCCCGGCTTGGCGAGCCCGAGCGCCATGGACACGTAGCCCGAGCAGTCGGTGCGGTAGCCGCCGCGCGTCTTGGTCTGGCTGTACGGCACCCGCTGCGCGGTGTGCGGGTGCCAGGTCTTGGCCCGGGCGATCATCTGCGAGCGGGTGATCGGCGCCGCGGCCGCCAGCAGTTGCGGCGTGCCTTCCGGCGCCGCGGTCGGAGTGGGGGTGGGGGTGGGGACGGGGGTCGCGGTGGGAGTCGGGGTCGGGGTGGGCGCCGTGAGGGAAAGGGTCATCGCTTGCGCGGACGCCGCGGGCGCCAGGACACTCCCGCATGCGACCGCTGCGATGAGCGCCAGACTTCTTGCCGTGATCCAGGAGGTTCGGTCCGAGGGCATGTGCTCTCCTATTGTTCCTGCCGTTGATCGTTCGGTTTGGCCGGCCGGGCACACACGCTGACAGGAAATTCCTGAAACACATCGTGAAATTGGTGAAGTTGGGACAATAGCTCCCAAGGTGTCGACATGACCTGCGATGACTCAGGCCCCTGAGACAAGGTTGGGACGAACCACCGTGGTGAATGGAATCGGGAACACGAGCCGGAGCCGACGGCAGCGACCGCTGTCCGATGACCTGCCCGAGCCGACCCGCGTTCTCCTGCAGGAGCTGAGAGCCCTGAAGGAACGAGCCGGGTTCGACCTACGCGCGCTGGAGCAGGCGACACACGCCAGCCGATCGTCCTGGGGGCGATGGCTCGCGGGAGAGACATGGATTCCCCTGGACGCGGTGGAAGGGCTCGCCCGGCTGTGCCGGGCGGACCAGAACCGCTTCCGTGAGCTGTGGGAGGCGGCCGAACAAGCCCGGCGCGCGGCGGGGGTCGCGGAGACGGGTGAGCGGATCCGGGAGGAATCAACGGAGGTCGCGGAGACGGGTGAGCGGATCCGGCAGGAGGCGGCAGGGGGCCGGGCGGGTGAGCGGATCCAGGAGGAAACCATGGAAGAGCTTCCCGGTCACACCGCGCCACGCGGGCCGACGGGCCGCCTGCGACGGCGCGTCCTCATCGGAGCGGCGCTGGGCCTGTCCGTCGGCGTCGGCATGGTCGCCGGCGCCGTGCTCGGAGGATCGGCGCTCGGAAGCCGGGCGGGTGGCGACACCCGGACCGCCGGCCCCACGCTGCAAAGCGGGGCCGGTGGTGCCACCAGACCGGTGAGGCCGGTGGCGACCATCGACCGGGCCACGGTGATCGCCCGGGCCAGGAGCTGGCGCCCCACCACCGCACAACGCGTGCCGTACAGCCAGTTCAAGTCGCACGCCGGTTATCGGACCGATGGGTCCGGCTACGCCTCCATGGCGCTCGGGCTCGCGAAACCGGGCCCCAACACGATCAGCCTGGCCTCACCGGACTACAGCCGCCGCGTCAAGATGACCGAACTGCTCCAGGGCGACCTGGTCATCGACCCACTGGGCGGCAACACCGCCCGAGCGGTGGTCATCTTCGACAAGTGGGCCGACGCCGGGCGCACTTCGTACTGGGCCTACCAGCAGCGCGCCGGCTACGGCACCGACCACCGCGTCGTGAAGCACGGGCTCAAGCCGGGTGACCAGTTCCGGGCCTACCGGCCGATCAACATCCGCGGCCCGGCCCAGATCACTCCCGCCCCGAGGTGACCCGCGCCACGTCGCGGGCGCCCTCATCGCGGTGTCGCCTCGTGCGGTGGCAGGGCGGTCAGAAGAGGGTCAGCGGCTCGGTCGGCATGGGCTCGGGGAGCGGATCGATCTCGGGCACCAGGGCCCGCACCTCCTCGTGGAAACGACGGGCGAGCATCAGCGCATCGGCGTTGTCGGGGGTGTGGATGAACACCGTCGGCGAGCGGCCTTCGCGCAGCCATTCGGTGACCGTGCCGATCCATGGCCGCCAGCCCTCGATGGTGCGGGCCGTGTCGTCCCTGCCGAGGTAGCGGACGATCGGATGGCCGGTGAGAGCGGACGACCGGCGCGGCAGGCGCGGCTTCCTCGTCCACGCGTCTCGTTCGTCGTCGCTGGTCGGAGGGCTCTGGAAGAAGGCGGTGGTGTCGAAGGGGATCCATTCGGCGTCGACGCCGGCGAGCGCCGTCTCGAGAAGCCGTTCGGCTCGCGCGTCGTCGAAGAACGCGCGGTGGCGGACCTCGACGGCGTACCTGTACGAGCGGGGGAGCCGGCGAAGGAATCCCGCCAGGGCGCCGACGTCGCCTGGAGCGAATGATCCAGGCAGTTGGACCCAGAGGGCGTGGGCTCGCGGTCCGAGTGGCTCGATCGCCTCCAGGAACGATCGGAGCTCCTCGTCGACTCCGGTGAGGCGGCGCTCGTGCGTGATCGTCTTGGGCAGCTTGGCCACGAAGCGGAAGTCGGGGGTGGTCTGCCGCGCCCACGACTCCACCGTGCCTCTCGGCGGGGTCGCGTAGAAGGTCGTGTTGCCCTCCACCGCGTTGCACCAGGTCGCGTAGGACCGCAGGCGCTCCTCGGGAGGGAGGGGGTGAGGCAGGAAACGCCGCTGCCATGGTGTGTGAGCCCACATCGCGCATCCCACGTGAAGCCGCATGGCCTCGACGCTATCCAACGACCGGCAGGCTCAAAAGCCGAACGCAGCCGGGAAGTGCTGCTGCTAATAGATAATCCAGAATGGGATAGTTGTTATCCTAGGGATATGACCGCCATGGCGCCCGCCCGCACAGAACCGGACCTGTCGTTCCTGCTGGACCACACCAGCCACGTGCTGAGAACCCAGATGGCGGCGGCGCTCGCCGAGATCGGGCTGACGGCACGCATGCACTGCGTGCTGGTTCACGCTTTGGAGGAGGAGCGCACACAGATCCAGCTCGCCGAGATCGGCGACATGGACAAGACCACGATGGTGGTCACCGTCGACGCCCTGGAGAAGGCGGGCCTCGCCGAGCGTCGTCCGTCCACCACGGACCGGCGGGCCCGGATCATCGCGGTCACCGAGAAGGGCGCGGAGATCGCGAGGCAGAGCCAGGAGATCGTCGACGGCGTGCACAAGGCGGCCCTCGGTTCACTGCCCGCAGCTGAGGCCGAAGTGCTGCTGCGGGCCATGAACCGCCTGGTGAAAGGACACCTGGCCACCCCGGCCGAGGCGCCGCAAGCGGTCCGCCGGGCACGGCAGCACTGAAATAGATCTGAAGAGGATCGTCTGTTACAGAACTATCTGCTACGGTCATTCCTGTTCCCTTCGAACAGGAGACGACCGTGTCGCACACCGCACCTCCCCCCACCGGCACGTCCCGGTCACGCTGGACGGCGCTCGCCGTGCTGTCCGCCGCGATGCTCATGACGATCCTGGACGGCAGCATCGTGACCGTGGCGATGCCGGCCATCCAACAGGACCTGGGCTTCTCGCCGGCCGGGCTCAGCTGGACCGTCAACGCGTACCTCATCGCCTTCGGCGGATTACTCCTCCTGGCCGGCCGGCTGGGCGACCTCATCGGCCGTAAAGCCATGTTCCTGGCCGGGAACGCGGTCTTCACCGCCGCGTCGCTGCTGGCCGGAGCCGCCACCGGGCCCGGCATGCTGATCGCGGCCCGGTTCCTGCAGGGCATCGGCAGCGCCATGGCCTCCGCGGTCGTGCTGGGCATCCTGGTGACGTTGTTCACCGAACCCAGGGACCGCGCGAAGGCGATCGGCGTCTTCAGCTTCACCGGCGCCGCCGGTGCCTCGATCGGCCAGGTGCTGGGCGGAGTCCTCACCGATGCGCTCAACTGGCACTGGATCTTCTTCATCAACCTGCCCATCGGGCTGGCGACGATCGCGCTGGCGATCAGGGTGCTGCCGGGCGAACGCGGGGCCGGGCTCGCCGCCGGGGCCGACGTCATCGGCGCCGTGCTGGTCACCGGCGGGCTGATGCTGGGCATCTACACCGTTGTCAAGATCGAGCAGTACGGCTGGCTCGGCCCACACACACTCGGCCTCGGCGCGGTCTCGCTTGTCCTGCTGGCCGCGTTCGTCGCCCGTCAGGCGACCGCCAGGACCCCGTTGATGCCACTGCGGATCTTCCGCTCGCGCAACGTCTCCGGCGCCAACCTGGTCCAGATGCTGACGCTGTCGGCCATGTTCGCCTTCCAGATCATCGTCGCGCTCTACATGCAGAAGGTCCTCGGTTACGGCGCGCTCGACACCGGCCTCGCGATGCTTCCCGCGGCGGTGGCCATCGGCGGCGTGTCCCTGTTCGTCTCCGCCCGGCTCAACACCCGCTTCGGCGCGCGTGCCGTCCTGCTGGCGGGCCTGGTGCTCCTGCTCGGGGCGATGGGCCGGCTCACCCGCGTCCCGGTGGACGCCGACTACGTCACCGACCTGCTCCCGGTGATGCTGCTGATCGCGGGCGGCGGGTTGGTGCTCCCGGCGCTGACCACGCTCGGCATGTCCGGGGCCAAGGCCGACGACGCGGGCCTGGCGTCCGGGCTCTTCAACACCACCCAGCAGATCGGCATGGCCGTCGGCGTCGCGGTGCTGTCCACACTGGCCGCCTCGCGTACCGAGGAGTTGCTGTCCGCCGGGGAGAGCCAGGCGGCCGCGCTGACCGGCGGCTACCACCTGGCCTTCGGTGTCGCCGCCGCCCTGCTCCTGGCCGCCTTCGCCGTCGCGCTCATCGTGCTGCGGCAGCCCGGAACGGATACCCCGGTGCAGGACGCGGCCCCCGCCGAGCCGGCCGTCCAGCGGCCGGCCGGGCGTTTACCGCGCCCATCACATCCGGACATCAGTCACGACCGGGATCGCCTCTCTGCCACGTCTCGAACTGGATGGCCGGCTCGCTGAACCGCTTCGCCTTGGCGACGCAGTCGGGGCAGATGGGTTCCCTGACCGATCTGGCGGTGGCTTCCGCCGTCGGCTCACGGAAGCTGCCCAACACCGTCATACCTGGAGGAAGACCGGTCTCGGGATCGATCATGACCGTCGTGGCAGTCGCCGGGATGAAGCCGAAGGTGCGCTTGCATGCGTAACATCTGCCGATTGTGGTGATGTGCTCGTCTGCCATGCGTCTGTCCTCCTCTACCGCACCGTACAACTTGCGGTCGAGGCGGTCACATCATGTGCCGGCGGCTCCTGCCGGGGGGCGACGCCACGTCGGCCGTGGCTTCTTGACCCTGACAGCTGGTGCATGCGGCCGTCGAGGTGGAGCCCGGCACCAGCGACGACGGGACGTCCACACCTTGGCAGAGGAAACGACAAGGTCGTGTCGCCGGGCCTATCGGAGTGTCGGCGGCATTCTGGAATAAGACAGGGGCGGACGCGGGTGGGACGATGAGGCCCGGGGTACCTCGCCGGGCCAGCCTGAGCCTGAGCCGGGCCGCGGCAGTGGTCGCCGACATCCGCAGAACGCCGACGACAGGATGTGACGCCGTGAGCATCACCCTATGGTTCGACCCCATCTGCCCCTTCACCTGGCGCACCTCGCGATGGGTCCGGGACGTCGCCACCCGCCGTGGCGAGCCGGTGACCTGGCGGTTCATGAGCCTGGCCATCCTCAACGAGGGCAAGGAGATCCCCGAAAGGCTGCACAAGGCGCACCAGAAGTCGCGTGCGGCGCTGCGTGTGCTCGCCGCCGCCGAGGAGGGGTTCGGCCAGCCGGCCGTCGACCGGCTGTACACCGCGATCGGGCACCGCGTGCACGACCTCGACGACGATCTCACGCCGGACACGCTCGCCGCCGCGCTGGCCGACTCGGGGCTTC
Source organism: Sphaerisporangium flaviroseum (assembly GCF_039537005.1). NCBI lineage: Bacteria > Bacillati > Actinomycetota > Actinomycetes > Streptosporangiales > Streptosporangiaceae > Sphaerisporangium > Sphaerisporangium flaviroseum. Next base: position 319,189 of record NZ_BAAAZR010000001.1, read on the forward strand.
CGTCCGACCTGCTGCGGGCCATGGACGACACCGCGCTCGACACGCTGGTCAGCGAGAGCCACCACCTCGGGCAGTCCCGGGTCGGCACCGAGAGCGGCAGCCCGGTGACCGCGATCGACGACGGGCCCGGTTTCTTCGGCCCGGTGGTCGCGAGCGTTCCCGCGGCCGACGAGGCCGACCGGCTCATCGACGCCATACGGCTGCTGTCCACGGTGCCGGTGTTCAGCGAGCTGAAGCGCGAACGCGCCCCCCTGAGCTGAACTCCGGCGCAGGAACCGAACTCCGGTGCCTGAGCCGAACTCCGGCGCAGGAACCGAACTCCGGTGCCTGAGCCGAACTATGGCGCCTGCGATGAACATCAGCGCTGGAGCCGAACATCGCGCCGGAGTAATGAGATACGCCGCAGGGGCGGAAGGTTTCCCTTCCGCCCCTGCGGCGTATCTCTCTCCCGGCTGCCCGTCCTCCTTCCCTGGTCTCCGGGATCTCCTGGTCCTGGTTCTCCGGGTTGCCCTCCTTCCTCGGGTCCTTGCCTTGCTGAGCGCCGTCGCGAGTGGCTCAGACCGCCTGCGGTGCGTTCTCCGCCGCCTCCGCGGCCCGCTCGGACTCCTCGAACCGGGTGATGGCGCTCGGCAGGGACCTGGCGAAGGCGAGCCAGCCGACGGCCAGCGCGATGATGCAGAAGAACATGGCGGGGCGCAGGCCGAGCGAGTCGCCCGCCAGACCGCCGACGATGCCGCCGACGCCGATCGCGCCGAAGGCGAGGAACCGGTACGTCGCCGAGACCCGGGCAAGCATGCCGTGGGGGGTGGCGCGCTGGCGCAGCGAGATGCCGTAGATGTTGAACACCGTCATGCCGATGCCGTAGATGATGAAGGACAGCGTGGTGAGCGCGATCAGCACGGCCTGCGACCCGGCGGCGAAGGGGATGATGACCGGGGCGATGGACGCCACGCCCATCCCGAGGATCAGCACGCGGGTCGTGCCGAGCTTGTCACCGATGAGCCGGGCCACGGCCGACCCCGCCAGCACGCCGATCGCGCCGAGGGACATCGTGAGGCCGACGAGCTGGGGCGAGAACCCGAGCACCCGGATGCCGTACAGCAGGTAGAGGGTGAGCACCGCCTGCTCGAAGAGGTTGAACCAGGCGCCCTGGAGGGTCAGCACGCGCAGCAGGGGCATCTTGGCGGTGAACTTCATACCCTCGGCGATCCGCTTCAGCGTTCCCTCGCCACGCTCCGGCACCCGTACGTGCTTCTCGCGGGTCCGGATGGCCAGCACGCCGATCGCGGCGAGCACGTAGGCGATGACGGCCGACACCATGGCGGTGGACCCGCCGAACGCGCCGATCAGCAACCCGCCGAGCCCGGGGGCGCCCACCATGGCCAGCGAGAACGCGACCTCCAGCCGGCTGTTCGCCTGGACGAGCTGGTCACTGCGCACGAGGTTCGGGATGTAGGCCTGGTAGGCGACGTCCGAGAAGGCGATCAGGGACCCCATGCCGAACGCCACGAAGAACAGTACGTAGACGTGCACGATGCCGAGCGAGGTGGCCAGCGGCAACGTGGCGGCGAGTATCCCGTTGCCGACGTAGGCGGCGATCAGGGCGGGCCTGCGCGGGCGCCTGTCCAGCCACGCGCCGGCGAAGAGGGTGACGACGAACACGGGGAAGAACTGCGCGGCGTTCAGCAGGCCGACCTGCGTCGGGGTGGCGGCGAAGGTGATCACCGCCATGAGCGGCAGAATTACCGCGAGGCTTTTCGACGCGAATTGGGCGACGATCTGGGAAAGCAGGAATTTAGTGAAGTCCTGGTTGATGATGAGCCGGGAGACCCGGCTTTCTCGTGGCCGTACCGAGGAATTGGCATGGCTTTCCTGTGCATGCAGCGTGGACACGGTCATGAATGATTTCCTTTAGAATCGTGACGGCCGCCCTTATGGGTTCTCATCGGCCCGGAGTTCGTTCTGTTAAGAACAACTCTGCGCTTTCCACGATCCTTGGAACAGACAATTCGAATGCAGCAAGCTGTCCTGCCCTGGCAGCTTCCTGTCAACCGCAGGCAGACCGAACCCCGCTGCGGCGTGCGCGTGAGCCCGCCGGCATGTCCCTGGACGCGAAGAAGTCCCATGGCCACCGGCCATGGGACTTCTTCACTTCACGCGGTTCCCCGCGTCGTCAGCGCCGCGCGCGGCGCACAGCGGGTGTCAGCAGAACGGATCCCACAGGTCGCGCACCAGCGCCTTGGCGACCGCCGGGGACGACTCGCCCCAGCCGGCCACGACGCCCGCGTTGTACGCGCGCACGTCGTCGCCGCGGTCGTCGAGCACGCTGTCGCGCGACAGGTCCAGCATCCACAGCGGGCGCAACTCCGCGCCGCGCAGCACCTTGGCCTCCGCGGCCTCGATGCCGGCGTGCAGCCACCGTATGCCGTTCTCGCAGGCGATGATCAAAGGGATGTAGTACACGAGGTTGAAGTACTCCGCGGCCCCCGCGAGCCGGTCGTAGTCGAACCCCGCCGCGCGCAGGTACAGGGTGTCGCCCCACATGTAGTAGAGGCAGTACCCGACGGGCTCCTCCCCCGGGCGGCGCAGCAGCAGCACGCGGGCGCCCGCGCCGAGCGCCTCGGACTGGATGCGGATGGACTCCGCGAGGTCCTCGACGTCGGCGTCGTGGCCGTACCGGCGCTCGGTGCACGCCAGCAGGCGGGCGGCCTGCAGGTAGCACTCACCGAGCGTGGTGTGGACGACCTCGTAGCCCGCCTCCAGGAAGTTCTTGCGGTCCCTGCGGACGATGCCGGCCCGCCGCTTGGAGGGCAGCGCGCTCATCCACTCGTCCCAGCCACCGTTCTCGGGCAGCGGGATCCAGGCGTCCGGCTGGAGCGCCACCGGCATGGCCTGCACTCCGGCGGCGCGCAGCGCGACGACGTCCGCCGTGGAGAGGAACATCGCGACGGTGGGGACGGCGCCCCGGCCCTCGAAGGCGCCGGCCGGGCCGAGGCCCTCGACGCCCACGGCGGCCAGCTCGCCGGCGAGGTTCTCCAGGCCGCCGAGGAGCTCCTTGGCGGCCTGCTCGCGCGAGAGGCCGGGCGTGGCGAGGATGTTCGTCTGGTATCCCCGGTGCGCGCCGACCAGCAGCCCGCTTGAGCCTGGCGACGGCAGCCCGGCCTCGCCGAGGATGCGATCCCACTGGTAGAAGGGGTTGCCGATCGAGCGCACGGCCGTCACCGGCACGCCGACCGTTCCGGCGCCCGGCACCTCCAGGTGCAGGCCACTGGTGGTGATGCCTCTGTCCCCCGCGCAGAAGCGCAGCCAGTCGACCGACGAGTAGAAGTGGTCCCTGGCGAGCGCGTCCCAGCGGGCGGGGTCCATGCCGCCCGTCACGTCGGCGAAGGCCGGGACCGGGATGTCGCTCACGAACGGCTCCCGGCGTCCGCGAGCACCCGGTCCGCCTGGCCCTCGTCCCCGTCGGCGGGGGTCTCGTCCGCCACCCTGATCGTCACCGTGGCGGTGTACTTCTCGGCGAGGGCCTCCGCCGGCGCGTCCAGGGGGGCGTCGAAGATGACGGAGACCGCGCGCGCCTCGGAGTCGGTCTGCGGGCCGAGCACGGTGCCCGGATGCTGGGTGACCAGGACGGCGTGGTCGCGCGGGGGCGCGTCGGCGGCGACCGGCTCGAAGATCGGCCAGTTGTTGTCGACCGACACCCAGGACGGCGGGGCGCCGGTGCTCGTCACATCGAGCAGGCTGCCATAGGGGTGCTCCAGGTAGACCTGGTACGCCCGGCGGCGGGGGGCCGGGTAGGAGGTGGGCACACCCAGGGCGAGGTCGATCATGACGGGCTCCAGCGGCTGCCCGGTGGCGAGGTGCCAGAGGAAGGTGATGCCGTCGCCCGGCAGGCGCGTGGCCACCTCCATCAGCACCGCGCGTCCCTCCGAGAGACGGAACTCGGCGTGGGTGATGCCATCGCCGAAGCCGATGCGGCGCAGCACCTCGGCGTTGGCGTCGAGCAGGGCCTTGACGTCCTCCTCCGGCAGCCGTGCGGGCGAGGTGTGGCCCATCTCGGTGAAGAAGATGCCGGTGGACTCGTTGGTCGCCTTGCCGGTGACGCCCGCCCAGATGACCTCGCCGTTCTGGGTGAGGGCCTCGACGGAGAACTCCGGCCCGACCACACGGCTCTCGACGAGCACGGTCTCGTCCTCGGGGTAGGTCGCGAGGATCGCGGGAAGCTCCTCGGGGTCCTTCACCTGGCGCACGCCGAGGCTGGAGAAGCGTCCGACCGGCTTGACGACCACGGGGAACGAGATGCCGTCGGAGGAGAAGCCCGCGCGCTCCTCGGGGGTGACCACGCGGAAGTCCGGCGACAGGTGCGGCACGGTCGTACGCTGCAGCAGCTTGTTGCGGCTGGTGCGGCTGGCGCCCGCCCCCGCGCCCGGCAGGTTGAGGCAGGCGCCGACCATGCCCACGGGCTCCACGAAGAAGTCCCCGATGCACAGCACACCACGCACGTCATAGCGCCGCAGGAGCGGCTGGATGGCGGGCACCACCAGGTCGACCTTCGGCTCGGCGACGTTGACGACGTCCGCCAGCAGCGACAGGGGGTGCGCGCCGTCGGCGCGGCAGGCCGCCAGCTCGTCAGGATCGGTGTCGGGCGTGACGACCAGCAGCGGGGCGTACCCCCGGCGGTGCGCCTCGGTGATGAGCCGGAGCTGCCTGGCGACGATCACCATGTCGCCCATGAAAAGGATGGCGGGCGGGCGGGACGAGTTCTTATCAATGGTCATGATGTCCGATTCCCTGAACAGGTGTCAGCCGGTGGTGGATAGTGCTCAGGGCGAGGGAATGTGCCGGGGAGTCCCACGTCGGCCCCGCCGGGTCCCGGGTCCCGGGCGACGGCCGGCGGAATCCTGACCGGTGCTCCGACCGGAGAATCCCATCGAGACGGAACTGAGATCAGAACCGGAAACGGGAAGGCGGGCGCGCACGCCGCAATGGCCGAGGGCCGTGGTTCGCCGGCCTCCCGCCGCACGCATGACGAACGCGCGTGGCCGGCCTCGACGAATGGCGCGACCGACCGGGCCTCGCGTAATTCGATGCCATCGGCCACGCTTGCGAGCATCAAACCATCTCCTCTGCCCTATGCCCAGTCAATACGGTCCCGTCCCAGGTGTCTTCTTCGAGTGTGCTTTGGTCACCATGCCGGGCGCCGGGAACGATCACCGCGCCAATGCGGGCCGGGGTTAGGCTCTCTTGTGAACCGGGGCCGCCGCGCGGTGTTTTCCCGGCTGTGGCCCCGCACGATCCTCGGGAGACGATGATGAGCAGCGGAATCCTGAATGAGGCCTACGAGCGGCTGCAGGGCACCGGCCCTGAATGGGGGGAGAGCAGGCTCACCAACCACGGGCCGATGGCCGTCGAGGTGCTGGTCCGGCGGGGCCACGAGGACGACGTGCACCGCTGGGTCGACGCCTATGTCAGCCGCCTCGACGACCTGCCGTCCGCCAGGCGACCGATCGGCGACGCGAACTGGCGGGAGGCGCTGGGCGACGGCGACCGCGTGGGCGACTGGGCCGAGTACTTCACCCGCCAGGTCGCCGAGCGGCCGTGGCGCGAGGTGCTGGCGGCCTGGTGGCCTCGGCTGCTCCCCGGCATCCTGGCGGGCACCACCCACGCGGTCATCAGGGTCGGCCACGCCGTGCGCACCCTGCTGGTCGACGAGCGGAACGCGGTCGCGGCGGCCGAGCTGGCCCAGGGACTGGCCTTCTGGGGGGCGCGCTCGCTGAGCATGCCGCTGACTGCCGAGCCCGGGGGCGACCTGGACCCCGGCGAGGCCATGGAGAACGTCCCGCGGGTCCCCTCCCAGGACGGGCCGGTCAGGGCCCGCCTCGGCCAGCTTCCCGGCCTGTCCGGCTGGACGGGGGCGGTCGCCGCGCTGCGGCCCGCGCTCACCCCGGACGACGTCCCGGTGCGGCTGGAAGCCCTGGTGGACGCCGCCACGCTGCGCTATCTCACCCACGGGCACGCGAGCCCGGTGATCCTCGTGCACACCGCGACCGCGCCGAACGCCGTGCTGCACACGCTGCCCGCGCTGCCCCGCGAGCTGTGGGTGCCGAGCCTGTCGGCGATCTGGGCCGCCTGCGCCGGGGTGCAGGCGGCGTTCGAGCCGGTGCAGGCCGCGCCGCGCGACGGCCTGCCGGTCGCGCCCGCGGGTCCCGACGCCCTGCACGACGTGATGGAGGCGGCCGTCGCCCACGGGGACGAGCACGTGATCAAGTTCACCGACACCGCGGCCGAGGTCTTCACCCGCACCGGGCACCCGGACGCGCTGGCCGCGGCGATCCGCGTCCGGCTGCTCCTCAGCCGCTGACGGTCCGCGCTCCCCGCACGCCTCCTGGGCGCGCCCGCCGTTGAGGCCCGGCTTCCGCCGCCCGGCATTCAGGTGGGCCTTTCCGCGCCCGCGTCATTCCGCCCTCGCCGTGCTTCTTAAAGCGCGGCGGGGGCTTTCACGGTGCTCGGCGCCCCTTTCATCCTTTTCTCCGTGCCGGCTGACAGGAAGCTGTCGGCGTCCGGCAACTTGCTGACTTTCACATCCCTGTTTCGCGGGCCCCGCGGCCCGCAGTGTTGTGAGCGGAACGAATCCGCGACCTCGGATATCCGGGGCCGTGCACCGCCATCAACCATTTCCTTCTTACAGACCGGGATGCATACATGAGAAGCAAGCAGAACGATCCCTTCGTCGTCGTCATCGTGGGTGCGGGGCCCCGGGGCACGGGAGTGCTGGAGCGCCTCCTCTCCAACGCCGCCGAGCTGCCGCCGTCCCGTCCGCTGAGCATCGAGCTCGTCGACCCCTATCCACCGGGGGGCGGCCGGGTGTGGCGCGAGCAACAGTCGCCGCTGATGTGGATGAACGCCACGGCCGAGAACATCACCATGTTTCCCGACGAGACCGTCACCTGTGAGGGGCCGCTCCGTCAGGGGCCGTCTCTGAGCGAGTGGGCCGCCACCGAAGGCGGCTGCACCGAGGTCACGTGCACGACGTTCGCCACTCGCCAGGTGCAGAGCCGCTACCTGCGCTGGGTCTTCGACAAGATCGTCGCCGAGCGTCCGGCGAACGTCTCCGTGCGTGTGCATGCGACCCGGGCCACGCAGATCGAGGGGCACACGAGCACCCGCCAGCGCGTGTGGCTGGAGGACCGGGACGAGCCGTTGAAGGCGGACGTGGTGATCCTCGCCATGGGGCACCTGGACGCCGTCCCCGGTAAGGACCACCAGTTCCTCGCCGACTTCGCCGACCGCCACGACCTGCGGTACCTGCCGTGCGCCTACTCCGCCGACATCGACCTGTCGAGGTTCAGGCCGGGAGAGGACGTGCTGATGCGCGGCATGGGGGCCGCGTTCATCGACCTGATGGTGCTGCTGACCGAGGGGCGCGGCGGCGAGTACCACGAGCGGGAGGACGGCCGGCTGCGCTACGTCCCCTCAGGCAAGGAGCCACGGCTGCACGTCGGGTCACGCCGCGGGGTGCCGTACCGCTCGAAGATGTCCTACCGGCTGGTGGGCGACCCTCCGCCGCTGCCACGCTTCTTCTCCGCGCCAGAGGTCGACGCGCGGTTCGCCGGCCGTGACCGTATCGACTTCTGGACCGACCTGTGGCCGCTCATGGCCAAGGAGATCGCCTACGGCTACTACCACGAGCTGTTCACGGCCCACCCGGACCGCGTCACGATTCCATGGGAGGAGTTCGCCGCCGCCTACACCGACCTCGACTGGGACGGCGAGCCGATGCGCGCCCTGATCGAGGCCGCCGTCCCCGCCGAGGCGGACCGCTGGGACATCGCCGCGCTCGACAAGCCGCTGCGCGGGCTGGGCTTCCCCGGTTCCGACGAGTTACAGGAACACGTGCGCGACCACATCAGGGCGGACATCGACCGGCGCTCGGACATCCGGTACAGCGCCGACCTCGGGGCGTTCCTCGCCATGCTCTCGGTGTACGGGCAGATGCCGCTGCTGAGCAGCGTCGCCAAGCTGCCCGCCCGCTCGCGCGTCGCGGACGTCAACGGCTGGTGGCAGGGCTTCTACGAGTACTTCGGCAGCGGCTCGCCCGGCGAGAGGACCCGCCAGCTCCTGGCGCTGGCGGAGGCCGGCATCGTGCGGTTCGTCGGCTCGGACATGTGGGTGGAGGCCGACGAGGAGAAGGGCGTGTACCGGGCGGGCGGCGCCAGCACGCCGGACACCGTCGAGGCGTCCGCCCTGATCGAGGCGCGGCTGCCCGACGCCGACCTGCGCACGTGCACCGAGCCGCTGCTGCGGTCGCTGTACCGCAGCGGCGACGCGACCGAGCACGTGCTGGCCGACGATGACGGGTACGAGCACCGTACCGGGAGGCTGCACGTCTCCCCCGATAACTTCCGCCTCCTGTCCAGGAACGGCTCCCCGCATCCTCGCCTCTTCGCGCTCGGCCCCTTCACCAACGTCCGGCAGTTCGCCACGTTCACCCGGCCCCGCACCAACGCGCTGCCGTTCCGGCAGAACGACCGGATCGCACGGGACGTCCTCGACTTTCTCGCCGCGCAGGATCGCGCGCCGCGCCTGGCGCAGGGCTACGAGCACGGGTACTCGAGCGGTGCGCCAGGCAGGGTGCCTAATGCTCCAGGACGTGGCCGTCGGCGGGACGGTGGTCGCGTGACCTGCGCAGGTTGACGGCGACGAACGTGCGCTGGAGCCAGCGGTCGTGGCCGTCGTAGCGCGGCTGGAAGGCGGTGCGCCCATGCACGGTGACGCGGTTGTCGACGATGGCGAGGTCTCCGGTGACCAGCCGGACGTTCTGCGCGGTCTTGTCGAACACCTCACCCAGCTCGGCCAGCGCGGCCTTGGCCCTCGGCGTCAACGGCGTGGTGGCGGACAGATCGACCCGCATATCGGGGTCCTCGGGGGCACCGGAGAGCACACCGTGCGGGAAGGTGGCGTCGCGGTTGGCGCCGAACGAGGGAGGGGCCTCGGTGACGAACTCGGGCAGGAACAGGGTCCGCCGCGTCTCGTCCGTCAGCAGGGGAAGGACCTCACGCGAGCACGCCGTGCGCAGGCCCGCGACGCGGTCGTGGTCGGGCCGCAGGCACAGGAGCATGACGTAGTCGGGCCGGTGCTCGTGGAAGGCGTTCTCGTTGTGGAACGACAGCATGACCGAGCCGGCGTTGCCCTGGAACTCCTCCTTGCCGGGCACGGGGACGACGTCCTGCACCAGCGCGCCGGACTTCTCCGCGCGGAAGGCGATCGGGTCGCCGAGCGCGCACGCGACGAGCATGAGCACCGTGGCGGGGCCGCTCAGCGAGAGCTGCACGGAGCCGTCGACCGTGGGGGTCGCGGGCAGCAGGTTCTCCTCGACGGGCATGCCGCGCACGAGCAGCGATCCCGTCGGGCCCGAGTGCCTGCGGAACTCGCGCAGCGTGCGCCGCAGCGCCAGGGGCAGCGTGTCGGAGGCGTCGCGGACCGCGGCCACCGTCGCGGGGTCGTTCACCATGCGGTCGCCGGAGGAGCGCACCGCGAGCACCGCCCTGCGTACCTGGGCGGCGTCCGCGCCGTCCATCACGACGTCGGACGCGGGGGTCTGTGTGATCATCGATAGCACTGTGTCCACCATTCACTGAGGTTCGAGCGTGGTTCAGCGCGCGTCCGCCGCGTCGCCGAGGGTTCCCAGCAGGGGGAGGGCGAAGGGTGCGATCCGCGCGGGACGGAAGTCGCCGGCGTCCAGGCGGCACGAGAACCCGCCCGCCTCGCCCGTGGCCCGCGCCAGGTCGATCAGGATCGGCGACGCGCAGGTCACAAGGACGCGCACGTCGAGGAAGAGGTCGCCGAGCCTGACAAGGTCGCCGCCCACGTCCTCGTGGACGAGCCGCGCCTCGCGGGCCATCCGGTCGAGCTGGCCGACGATCAGGTTGGCCGCCCGCGTGAGGCTGTAGCCGGACAGTTCGTAGCAGGCGCGGAACCGGGCGAGCACGGCCTCGGCGCGCCGCCGTCCCTCGTCGGACACCGGCAGGGACATGCCCTCCGCGCCCGCGTCGGCGACGATCTTGCCGAGCAGCCCGGCCAGCCGGTTCCACGGCCGGACCAGGCGGTCGCCGGACACCTTGGCCAGCGCTTCGCGGCTGAAGTTGGTCTGCTGGTGCTCGGGGCAGCTGATCGCCAGGTAGAAGCGCACCAGGTCCCTCGGGACCTCATTCAGCAGATCCTTGGTGTAGAGCACATGGCCGAGGCTGGTGGAGAACTTGGCGTTCTCCAGTTCGTAGAACTCGTTGGAGATGAAGGTGTCGGGCAGCGCGTACCTGCCCTCGTGCGCCATCAGCGCGGCGATGTGGGTGAAGCCCCAGAAGTAGACGTTGTCGAACCCGATGAAGTAGACGACCTCCGGGTCGTGCTCGGCGCGCCACAGCTCGTCGTCGTCCGCGTGCCGCTCGCCGAGCCGCTCGGCGGCGTACGCGGTGGTGTACATGACCGCGGGCATGCCCTCGGCCCAGGCGTTGATCCGCTGGCCGGGGGTCTCGGGGAACGGCGCGGGGATGCCCCAGCCGATGGGATAGGTGATCGGGAAGTCGGGCAGCGGCCGGGCCAGCACCTCGCGCACCAGTTGCATCGTGTGCGGACGCAGCCGCGGCTCACGCTCGCGGTAGAAGGCGGTGAGCCGCTCGCGGTACTCCTCCATCGGCAGCACCAGGATGCGGGCCTCGCGGTGCGTCACCACGTCGTCGGGGTCGACGGTGGAGCGCGGCTCGATCAGCTCGTCGAAGTTGTTCTGGTGGCCGCAGGTCTCGCACAGCCCGCCCCGGCTCTCCACCAGGCAGATGGGGCAGTAGCCGCAGACCAGGCCCTCGACGAGGTACTCGCCCGTGCGCTCGGAGTACGGCAGCATGACCGTCTTCTCGCGGAACCTGCCCGCCAGGTGCAGCGTGGTGAGGAACTTCAGCACCGATGCCCGGTAGCGGTCGTCGTACGGCGCGAACCCGTCGAGCGAGACGCCCATGCCGGCGAGCGTGCTCCGGATCTCGTGCCAGGAGCGGCCGCTGAGCTCCTCCGGCGTGAGCCCCTTGCGCCGGGCGCTGGCCAGCACGTAGGTCTGGCTGTCGTCGGTGCCGCTGGAGAACACCACCGGACGCCCGTTCGAGCGGAGGAAGCGTGCGTACACGTCGGCCGCCATGAACGGGCCCGCCAGGTGGCCGACGTGCAGGTCGCCGTTGGAGGTCGGCGGGGTGTCGATGATGATGGCCCGGCGGGCGGCGTCGCGCTCGTTCACGGGTCAGCCCTCGTTCCGCATGGCGAAGCTCTTGTCGCGGTCGCGCGCGATGGAGTTCTCGCTCTGCTGGCGTACGGTGAAACGGTCGCTCATCGGGACGTCCCACCACACGGCGTACATCTCGAAGTCCTTATCGCCCTCGTTGATGACCTGATGGTCGACATGCGGGGGGAAGTGGACCAGGTCGCCGGCCCTGAAGGGGCTGCGCTCGCCCATGGACGAGAGGACGGCCTCGCCGGAGACCGCGATGAAGATCTCGTACTCGTGGTGGGCGTGCGCGGTGGTCGCCGTGCCCGGCTTGACCACGCACCACGCGCCCTCGAAGGGGGCGTTGAGCGCGTCCCACGGCATGAGCCGCTGGGAGTGGTTGTTGGCGGGACCCAGCCGGTCTCGATCCAGTCTGCGAACTTCCACGATCGCTCCTTCGCACTCAGTTGGCGGAAACGGGTACGGGGGCGGCCGGCACCGGCGCGCCCTCCGCCGGCTCGCCGGTGGCGAGCGCCTCGCCGAGCCCCTCGGGCCTGCCGTCCGCACGGCCGGCCAGGATGTCGTTGGTGATCTCCCAGGCACGCACGGCCTGCATGCTCAGCAGCGAGTCGGCGATCCCGTGCGTCGCCTCGTTGACGCCTTGCAGGTAGCAGCGCGCGGTGGCGGCGCCGGGAACGTCGAGCTGGTAGGTGCGGTTCACCGTCACGTCCTCAAGGCCGAGCGCGTTCGCGAGGCCGCGCACCAGGGACGGCATCGCGCGCACGAACCCGGAGCCGAGCAGCACCAGGTCGCAGCGCAGCTCCTCGACCTCGCCCGTCCTGCGGTCGGTCAGCTCCAGGACGACCTCGTCGCTGTCCTCGCGCGCCGAGGTCACGTCATGCATCGTGACGACGCGCAGCCGTCCCTTGCCGGTCAGCCGGTCGAGGTACAGCGCGCTGTACAGCTTCTCCAGCGTCGCCGGGTTGAGCCCGGAGTAGTTGGTGATGTGCATCTCCTGGAGGATCTGCTCGCGCGCCTCGGGCCGGGCCCCGAAGAAGCCGTCCACCGCGGTCGGGAAGTACAGCTCGTTGGTGAACTTGCTGTTCTCGTACGTCTTGAGGCCGATCGACCGCATCACCATGGTCGGCTGGCAGCCCGGCAGGTCGCTCTGGACGGCGTCGAACATCTCGGCCGCGCTCTGCGCGCCACCGATCACCACCACTCGGTACGGCACCGCCTTGGGCAGCTCGGCGATCCGCTGGATGTACCTCGTGCTGTGGACGACGCGCCGGGCCGGCAGGCTCGCGAACTCCTCCGGGATGTGGGCGTCCCTGCCGATCCCCATGACGAGGTAGCGGCTGCGGATGGTCGAGCCGTCGGCCAGGCGGGTCAGCCAGCCGGTGAGCGTGCCATCGGCGTCCCGCAGCGGCTCGACCGCCGTGCAGCGGCGTGCGTACTCGAGCCGCACCCGGGTCAGGGAGTCCGCGACCCACTTGAAGTAGTCGGAGATCTCGATCCGGTACGGCCAGAGGCTGCCCATGTTGATGAACTGGCTGAGCCGGCCCACCGAGTGCAGGTAGTTCACGAACGAGAACCGGCTGCACGGGTTGCGCAGGGTGACGAGGTCCTTCAGGAAGGAGACCTGGCTCTGCGCCTCCGGCAGCAGCATCCCGGGCTGCCACGCTACGGTGTCGGCCTGTTCGATCACCAGCGAGTCGTCCGCCAGCCCGTCGGGCGCGAGCTCTTCGAGGGCCACGGCGAGGGCCAGGTTGGCAGGCCCGGCACCAATCGCGAGCAGTTCCACATCCCTGTGTTTCATCGGCTTCCTCGGATTTCTTTCGGCTTGTCCGTGGCACAGTGGGGCGACCGGCGTGCCGCGTGGTCACGTGGCACGGCGTCGCGTCGGGCCTGCCGCTTGTTGGCGTTCGGCCACGTGGTCAGGGGATCGAAGGCTGGGGCGACGACCGGCGGCGCCGTTCCCGGGCCACCGCGCCCGCCGAGGAACGTGTGAGCAGACGGCATTTCGGGTCCGGATCTGCGGGCCGGACCTTGGAGACTTCTCGCTACGGCCGTGTGGTCCGGAAGGTGAACTGGTCAGGTTCCGGCCACCTCACAGGCTGCCAGCGGGCGCTATCGAAGGTCTTTCGCCCGCTTATTCACTGTGGTCACATCAGGCGAGGGCCGATGGTCGCCGCTTATTCCGGCGTTCTGCATGCACCCAAGATCCACGAGCCATACGCGAGACCACCGGGGGACCACACACTCCATGCGCGGAGCCGGGCAACCCACGTGATCGAACACGGATCGACCGAGAGGGCTGCGACGACGGCGGAGGCATGAACGGTTTCGTATCTCTCTTTCCAGAAGTCCGCCAATGATGTCGCCGATTCTGGCCTTGCGTTTTCCGTCCTTGTGGCACCGCATTGAACTCGCTGGGGTAGTGCCGCCCATGCTTCCATCGGCGCTCAATGCTCCCCCAACGGTCAACTGGGGTGCGATGCCGCACTTCTTGGGTGAATGCGGGGTTATCGAATTCATGCGGCAATGCGCCAAAAATAACTTTTGCCGCTGGCTGGGAGATCTCGTCTGACGACGCGGTTAGTGTGGGTGATGTTCAGCGCCGCATCGGCGTATCCCGAGACCTGGAACCGACGCTCGTCATCCCCGTCGACCGGGGTTCGGTCCTCACCTCAGGGAGTGATCTCTGATGCTCAAACGTCTGCTCTTCGCCGTCACGCTGGCGGCGTCCACGCTTCTCGTCACCGGCACCGCACAGGCCTCCGGCCCGACCGTCTGCGCGTCGGCTCAGCACGTCACCCCGCACTCCACCATGGCCAGCCAATGCACGTGGAGAGAGGACTGCTACTACTGCTACAGCTACAGGACCGGAAGCTGGGAGCAGCAGTACTGCAACGGCGGCTCCGATGGCTAGCCGCATCGGCCACTAGCCTCGACGACCAACGGCAGCCCTGCGAAGCACCGCCTCGCAGGGCTGCTTCGCGTATGGAGAAGCAAGGGCGGGCTCACGACCCCGTAACGAATCACACCGCTCTGACATCCGGCCGCACTGGGCGAGTCATCATCAACACCAGGACCGGTACGGCGCCCAAGCGCCTTGTTGATCAGGAGCCACCTTGAGCCAGCAGCCGTACGGGCCCGGCCAACCACCAGACCCCCAGCAGCAGGAAGCGCCGCACGACCGACAGCCGCGCCCACGGCCGCCGTACCAGCGCTCACAGCGGCATCAGGGACCCCAGCCGGATCCCGGCTCCCAACCGCGGCAGATGCGGTCTCTCCCGCCACCCCTGTCGCCGACACGGAGCAACCGCGTCGGCGTCGCGGCCTTGGTCCTCGGTATCGGCGGATGCCTGTGCTCGCTGACCTTCACGACAGGGATCATGGGCGTCGGGCTGGTGCTCGGCGCGGCGGCAGCCATCTGCGGCTGGACGGCCAAGACCAGGGTGGAGCGTCAAATGGCCAACAATCCGGGCGTCGCCACGACCGGCCGCATCCTCGGCATCCTCGCCATGCTGATCCCCTTCGCCTACGTCTTCTTGCGCTGGACTTAGCGACGGCAGGGGCTGGACCAGCGGATCAGGCTGTGCGACACCGTCGATGAGGCCGTGACAGAGATCGGCTCACTCGGCTAGGCGGTGGCGTGCCGCGTGCTCCAGAAAGGTGGACCACTTCATGAACCACCCACACAACGAAGGGTTGAGCCGGCGCCACGTCCTGGGCGGAGCCGCTGGACTGGCCGCTGGAGCCGTGGTGGGGCTGCCGTCCGGGGGCGCGTCCGCCGCTTCCACGCAGACCGGGCCCGATCTCGCCCGCTGGCACAGGCAAGCGGCGAACGTGACGATCACCCGCGACGACTGGGGCATCCCGCATGTGTGGGGCAGGACCGACGCCGATGCGGTGTTCGGCATGATCTACGCCCAGGCCGAGGACGACTTCAACCGGATAGAGAACAACTATCTGGTCAGCCTCGGCCGCCTGGCCGAGGCCGAGGGCGAGAGTGCGATCTGGCAGGACCTGCGCCAGCGGCTGTTCCTCGATCCCGAGGCGCTGAAGAGGGATTATGCGAAGAGCCCGGCCTGGTTGCGCAAGCTGACGCAGTCCTGGGCGGACGGGCTGAACTACTATCTGGCGACACACCCCGAGGTGCGTCCCCGCGTGATCACGCGGTTCGAGCCGTGGATGCCGCTGAGCTTCTCCGAGGGCAGCATCGGCGGCGACATCGAACGGGTGCCGCTCACCCAGCTCGAGGCCTTCTACGGCAACCGCTCGGTGCCGATGACCGATGAGGAGCGCGGGCTGCTGCTCCGCGAGCCCAGGGGCTCGAACGGCATGGCGATCGCGCCCAGCCACACCCGGGACGGCCACGCGCTGCTGCTGATCAACCCGCACACCAGCTTCTTCTTCCGCTCCGAGCAGCACGTGAGGAGCGGTGAAGGGCTCAACTTCTACGGCGCGGCCACCTGGGGACAGTTCTTCATCTACCAAGGCTTCAACGCGAACGCGGGCTGGATGCACACATCGAGCGGCGTCGACAATGTCGATGAGTTCGCCGAGACGATCGTCACCGGGGCGGACGGCAGCCGCTCCTACCGCCACGGCGACACGCTGCGGCCGGTGACGTCGAAGACGATCACGTTGTCCTATCGCATCGCGGATGGCGGGCGGGCGCAGCGCGGCTTCGTCACCTTCGCCACGCACCACGGCCCGATCGTGCGCGAGGCGGACGGCAAGTGGATCGCGTTCGCGCTGATGAACAAGCCGGTCGAGGCGCTGCAGCAGAGCTTCCTGCGCACCAAGGCGCGCGATTACCGGGATTTCATCGAGGTGGCGAACTTCAAGGCCAACAGCTCGAACAACACGCTGTTCGCGGACTCGAAGGGCGAGATCGCCTTCCTGATGCCGCAGTTCATGCCGGTCCGCGACGACCGCTTCGACTATCGCAAGCCTGTCGACGGCAGCGATCCGGCGACCGACTGGCGGGGGCTGCACAGCCTCAAGAGCCTGCCGCAGGCGGTGAATCCGAAGAACGGCTGGGTGTTCAACACGAATAACTGGCCGTGGACCGCGGCCGGCGCGGACAGCCCCAAGGCCGCCGATTACCCGCGCTATTTCGACCAGGCCGGCGAGAACCCGCGCGGGCCGCAGGCGATCCGGGTGCTGAGCTCACGGAGGGATTTCACCCCGCAGTCGCTGCGCGCAGCCGCCTTCGATACCTACCTCACCGCCTTCGCCCGGCTCGTACCTGGGCTGATCGCGGCGTGGGACAAGCTACCCGAGGGCGACCGGCAAAAGGCGGAGCTCGCCGGTCCGATCGGCCTGTTGCGCGGCTGGAACGATCGCTGGGGCGCGGATTCGACCGCGACTTCGCTGGCCGTGTTCTGGGGCGAAGCGCTCTGGGCACCCTTGGCCCAGGCGGCGAGGGATGCGGGCATGTCGATGTGGGATTACCTGGCCGAACGAGCCACCGATGCGCAGCGGCTGACGGCGCTCGATGCGGCGGCGGAGCGGCTGACGCAGGATTTCGGCAGCTGGCAAGTTCCGTGGGGCGAGATCAACCGCTTCCAGCGTAACGACGGCGCGATCGTCCAGAAGTTCGACGATGCCAAGCCGAGCATCCCGGTGCCTTTCACCTCCGGGCAATGGGGCTCCCTCGCCTCGTTCGGGGCGAGGCGCTACCCGGGCACGAAGCGCTATTACGGCACCAGCGGCAACAGCTTCGTGGCCATCGTGGAGTTCGGGCCGCGGCTGCGCGCCTGGGCGGTGACGGCCGGGGGCGCGAGCGGCCATCCTGGCTCGCCCCACTTCAACGACCAGGCCCAACGCTACGCGAGCGGCAACCTCCGGCCCGTCTATTTCTATCCCGATGACCTCGAGGGCCATATCGAGCGAAGCTACAAGCCGGGCCATTGACCGGTCGCCGAAGGGAACCCATCGACGAGGCGCTCCTCGAGATCGACGATGGGGACGGTCGCCGGAAGTCAGAGCGCCACCTGCGCGTCACCGTCGATACTTCCTTCAGCGAGGGCGCTGGATCTGTCATCCGGTACCCGCTGGAAGGCCAGGACGAAACCGGACGATGTGTGCAATGTGGCCCAGTCGTCGCTGCGTGCCCACCGTCGATCCCGCCGGTTGAGGGTGCCGCTGAGGATCGCCTGGTAGAAAGCGGCGAGTTCCGCCGGATCGGGGCAGTCCAGCAGGTCAGCGATCACCAGCAGATCCTGGACCCCACTTACGAGCGGACCGTTCGGCAGCGACGCAATAGACCGTTTCCGGCATAGCACCGTGCCCGGCAGTCTGGACGCCGTTCGTTCTCACCGGTATGTCCATGCCTGTCGCCGTAACCACCGGAGATGACCAAACGCCAGAAATCACCAGCGTTACCCGAAATGCTGACTAGAATCGATAATTGATCTGTATTTATTTGCCATTTAACCACCAGTATCCACTATTGCTCATGTCTCCGGGTAGCGTGCGGCTTCATGGGAGGACTCTCACGCTCCACGAATCACTAGTCGCTCCATGCGGTATTTCCGATGGGTCGGTGACTCGCGCGGTTGGACGTCTTCGCCTGCTACGGACGTGACACACGGGTGTATCCGATGTCCTTCTTCGGGAGAATGATCCGCTAAATGAGAGTTAACTTCACGCGCACCCTGCCCAGGTTGGCCGAATCTTTCCGGCTGGTGGTGGGTTTGGTGCTTATCCCGGTCGTAGGCGTGCTCGTTGTCGTGCAATCCAGCCGGAGCGCCGCGCAGGAAGCTCCGGTGAATCTCGGAACTGCCGGCAGTTTCGCCGTTCTGGCTGGGACCACGGTCACCAACACCGGTCCCAGCGTCGTCACTGGGGACCTGGGTGTGAGCCCGGGTAGCGCGGTGACCGGGTTTCCTCCCGGCATAGTGATCGGGGCGCAGCACAGGGCCGATGCGGAAGCGCTTCAGGCGCAATCCGACCTGACCATCGCTTACAACGACGCCGCCGGCCGAACCCCGGCCACCAGCGTTTCGGGCGACCTCGTCGGCCGGACGCTCACCCCAGGCCTTTACGCGTCCACATCTGAACTCCGGCTGACCGGCACGCTCACCCTTGACGCTCAGGGCGATCCCAGCGCCGTCTTCATCTTCCAGATCGCCTCAACACTCATCACTGGATCAGCCAGCAATGTGAACCTCATCGGCGGTGCTCAAGCGTGCAACGTCTTCTGGCAGGTGGGCAGCTCGGCGACGCTCGGGACGAACTCTCACTTCGTGGGCAACATCCTTGCCCTGACCTCGATTTCGGTGACGACAGGCGCCACCGTCTTCGGCCGAGTACTCGCCCGCAATGGTCAGGTCAGCCTCGACACTAACAACATCACGGTCTCAGAATGCGTAACCCCGACCGTGACGCCCACGGTTACCCCCACGGTCACCCCGACCGTAACGCCCACGGTGACACCCACCGTTACCCCCACGGTCACCCCGACCGTAACGCCCACAGTGACCCCCACCGTCACACCCACCGTGACACCGACAGTGACACCTACGGTCACACCGACCGTGACCCCGACGGTGACGCCCACGGTCACACCGACCGTGACCCCGACGGTGACGCCCACGGTCACACCGACCGTGACCCCGACGGTGACGCCCACGGTCACACCGACCGTGACCCCGACGGTGACACCTACGGTCACACCGACCGTGACCCCGACGGTGACGCCCACGGTCACCCCCACCGTGACGCCCACCGTGACCCCGACCGTCACACCCACGGTCACCCCCACCGTGACCCCGACAGTGACACCCACGGCCACCCCCACCAGGACCCCCACGGTGACCCCGACCGTGAGGCCTGCGGCGCCTCGTGCTGAGGGTGCCCAGGCTGCGCCCGAGGGGCAGGTCGGGACCAGGCCGGCACCTACCAGGCCCAGGTCGGGACGGGAACAACTCCATGAGGACGGTCACCATGGACGACCTGTGATCCCCTGGCTCCATGGGTACGGCGACCACGGACGTCCTGTGTTCCCCTGGCACAACTGGGGCGGCGACCACGGACGACCTGTGTTCTCCCGGCACCATGGGCACGGCGACCACGGACGTCCTGTGTTCCCCTGGCACAACTGGGGCGGCGACCACGGACGACCTGTACTTCCCTGGCACCGTGGGAACGACGACCACCAGATCCCGCTGGCGCCCATTCCGAAACCGGTGAGACGAAACATGCCCGTGACCGGCTGACGATTTCGCTCGCGTTCACAGCCGGGCTGCTGGTTCCGGTGCGCCAATGGCACGGACGCCGCTTTCCCTGATCGGAAAAGCGGCGTCCGGCTGAGGGAGCCCAGAACGTCCTGCTCACGAGAGGTGTACCGCTCTCGCCTGAGTAGGGAGGATGCATGCTCGGTTACCCTGAAAGCGCACCACGGTTCACGTCTTGCCTGATTTCGCCGAAACCGGCGACATCGTGGTGAGCGCCGCTCCACCCGGCTCACACGCCGTCGGCAGCTGCGATTGGTGGTCAGACATCGAAAGGCCGTCATCGCAGACAGGGGCCACATGACAGGTTCCCAAACCGTCCTGCTGCTAGGGGCCGGCGCAGCCGCAGCGATCGTAGGATCGGCCGGCGGTACCGCCTCACTCATCTCCTACCCGGCACTGCTGGCAGTCGGGATCCCGCCACTGCCGGCGACTGTGACCAACTCCATTGCCTTCGTGGCGGCTTGGCCGGGCTCCGCCCTCGGGTCCCGGCCCGAACTGTCCGGACAGGCACCATGGTTGCGGCGCTGGGCGCCGCTCACCGCGGCGGGCAGTGCCGTCGGCGCCACGTTGCTGATCTTCACGCCCGCCACGATCTTCGACCGGATCGTGCCATTCCTGCTCGCCTTCGCCGCGATCGCCCTACTGCTCCAGCCGAGGATCTCCGCGTGGCTCGCAGGCCGTCCCTCCGGCGGGAGCCGACTCCTCCTACCCGGCGGACTGGCCATAGCATCGGCCTACAACGGTTACTGGGGCGCAGGCTCGGGCATCGCGATCCTCACCGTGCTGATGATCACTACCGGGCAGCACATCACGCGATCCAACGCGCTCAAGAACATGCTCCTCGGAGTCGCCGACGTGACCTGTGGCGTCGTGTACATCATGTTCTGGCCGGTCGACTGGGCAGCCACAGCGCCGATGGCCGTCGGAATGCTGGCCGGAAGCATGATCGGCCCGTCTCTCGCCAGGCACATACCCGCACACGGACTTCGCATCATCGTGGCAATCGCCGGACTCGGGCTCGCGATCCGCCTATGGGCCACAAGCTAGCAACAGCGATCGGCCATGCGTCGACGCGGCATCGGAGAACACCCGTCGGCATCACGTTCAGACACACGGAGGGCTCGCACGCAGAGTAATTGATCAAGGACTGTGCGTCATGGCATGGTAGTCGAGTCCTGATCAACTCTCTTGGGGGCCAATCATGCTTGCTCGCCGTCTGCTAGCCGTCGCTGTCATCTCCGCCGCGGTGGGTGCGGTAACCACCGTGCCCGCCACCGCCTCTACTCATCAGCCCGCCGGTCGCACCCTGGCCTGGCCTCCAATGTGCGTCGACGTCAGCAACAACCGTGGCAACGGCACCCTGATGTACCAATGGCAGTGCGACAGCAACAACACCAACCAGAGGTTCGTCATCGAGGATGGCCTCATCAAGGTGGAGGACACCATCGGCAAGAGCCAGGTGATGTGCCTGGACTCCTCCAACGGCCGTACCAACGGCACCCGGGTCTACCAGTGGCAGTGCCTGGGTAACGCCAACCAGCGCTGGGTCATCCAGCGAGGCTCGATCATCCTCAAGTCCACCCTCAACTCAGGCAACCGCCTATGCCTGGACGCCACCAACGGCCGCGGGAACGGCATCCAGGTGTACCTGTGGCAGTGCGGCGGCAACAACACCAACCAGAAGTTCGTGATCATCAACGGCCAGATCGCGATCAAGGACACCCTGTCCTGATCCCTGGTCGCATCCGCCACGGGCTCCGCGTACGGCGGACGAAACGCGAAACCCAGGTCGGGAAACCATGCCTGGGAAGAGACCAGCAGGTCGACGGCGGTCGCCTGAACCCCGCCCTGACGTTCCGGTCATCCCGAAAGAGATTTTCAGCTGTCGGACGGGATACTTGTGGTGTGTTGAGCAGTCACCGCCTGCGGGTGCTCAGGGAGGTCTTCAGGACGGGGAGCATCGCGGGGGCCGCACGGACGTTGCGGCTCTCGCCGTCCGCCGTCTCCCACCAGCTGTCCCGGCTGGAGGAGGAGGCCGGGGTGGGGCTGGTCGAGCGGGGGGCGCAGAGCCTGCGGCTCACCGCGGCCGGCCGGCGGCTCGCCACCAGGGCGCAGGAGGTGCTCGACCTCATCGAAGCCGCGGAGAAGGACCTGCTGGCCCAGGCCAGGGCCGACGCCGGTCAGCTCAGGATCGGCTTCTTCGCTTCGTCGGGCTACCGGCTGCTGCCGCTGGCGCTGTCGACGTTCGCGGCCCGCTACCCCGCCGTCGACCTCGACCTGGTGGAGGGGCAGCCGCACGAGCTGATGCCCGACCTGGAACGCGGCGCCCTCGACGTCCTCGTGGTGTTCGAGCACGCCCTGGATCCGTGGCGGCCTCCAGAGGGCGTGGAGATCACCTCCCTGCTGGAGGAGCCACAGCTCCTGGTGCTGCCCCTAGGGCACCCCGCCGGCCGGACCGCCAGGGTACGGCTCGCAGACCTGGCCGATGAGCCGTGGATCACCACCTATGGCACCGACACGCCCGTCTCGGTGCTGGAACGGGCCAGCGTGCTGGAGGGGTTCAGCCCGCGGATCCGTTGCCGCAGCGACCACTACGAGGTGACCCTCGGCCTCGTCAGGGCGGGGCTCGGCGTCGCCCTGGTGCCGAGCCTCGGCGCCCACGGGGCCACCGGCGTGCAGGTGTGCCGGGTGGAGGGGCCCCGCCTGTACCGCCGGATCGGCGCCGCCGTACGGCCGACCAACCCGAACCCGGCCCTGCGGTCGTTCCTCGACTACCTCCTCGACGCCGCCGGCCGCCTGCGCAGCGCCACCGGCTGAGGCCGCGCCCTGCGTGCTCCCGCCATGGGCGGTACCACCAGGGAGCCCGCTACTCGCCGGAGGCCTGTCCGCGGGGCCCGGCCGGGGCGGCTCCGACGAGGCGGCCGATGCCGAGGCCGGCCTCGCGGACGCGGGTGACCAGCTCGTGGTCGCTTCCGGGCGGGCCGGACGCGAGGACGGCGTAGCCGATGCGCCGGTCGCCGACCATCACGCCCACGTCGGCGCGCACGCCGTCGTCGGTGCCCGTCTTGTTGGCCACCCATACCGTGCCGGGCGGAGCCGTCGCCGCGATCCGGCGGTCCTCGGGGTCGTGCGGCAGGAGGGCAGGGACCAGGGTGCGGTCGGTGTTGTGCGCCAGCCAGTCGAGCATCAGCCGGGTCCACTCCGCCCGCCCGTCGAGCGCGGCGGCGAACCTGGCCAGTTCGCCGGCCGTACCGACGGCGAAGGCGGGCGGGTCCGACGGCAGGCGTGGCTCGCGGATACGGTCCAGGACGCGGGTACGGTGCAGACCCAGCGCCCGCGACTCCTCGGCGACCCGGTCGAGGCCGACGCGGCGCAGGAGTGCGTTGGTGGCGATGTTGTCGCTCACCGCGGCGGTCAGCACGGCCAGGTCGGCGACCGGCCACCGGCGTCCCGACAGGGCTCGCAGCAGCCCCGACCCACCCGCGTAGTCCTCGTCGCGCAGCTCGACCGGCTCGGCGGGGTCCAGCGTGCCCGCGCAGATCGCCCGTGCCACCGTCGCCAGCAGCGGCAGCTTGCCGACGCTGGCGAGCGGCAGCTCGGCGTCGTCGCTGACCGCGATCTCACCGGGCACCGAGACTGCGATCATCATGGCGTCAGCACCGTTCCCGGCCGCGCGGCCGTCTCCTCACCCTCCCGTACCACGACCCGGCCGGCCACCACCACGGTGTGCACGCCCTTCGGCGGCAGCAGCGGCTCGGCGAAGGTCGCGCCGTCGCCCACCGTGGCCGGGTCGAACACCACCAGGTCGGCGTGCGCCCCGTTCACGATCATCCCGCGCCCGGCCAGCCCGAACCGCTGCGCCGCCAGCCCCGTCATCTTCCGTACCGCCGTCGCCAGGTCGAGGATCCCGAGGTCCCTGGTGTAGCGGCCGAGCACGCGAGGGAACGTGCCCGCCCAGCGGGGATGGGGGCGCCCGCCCGGCTTCGGCACGCCGTCCGAGCCGATCATCGTGTACGGCGCGGCCAGCACCCGGCGCACGTCGTCTTCCACCATAGAGTGACTGATGATCATGACTTCGCCGCGCTCGGCCAGCAGCAGGTCGGCGGCCACGTCGAAGGGGTCGCGGCCGTGCGCGGTGGCCAGCTCGGCGACCGTACGGCCCTCGGTGTGCGGATGGCGGGGGGCGCGGGCGATGGCGATACGGTCCCAGCCGCCGTTTCCCACGGTGTTCTCCCAGCCGGGCACGCCCTCGGAGATCGCGGCCCGCATCCGGTCGCGCTGCCCGGGGTCGGTCAGCCGCGCGGTGAGCGCGGCGGTGCCGCCGTTGGACGCCCAGGGCGGCATCATCGCGGACAGGTGCGTGCTGGCCGCCGTGTAGGGATAGACGTCGCAGGTCACGTCGAAGCCCTCGGCGCGCAGCCGGGCCAGCCTGGGCAGGGTCCGCTCGGTGCGGCCCCAGGCGTACTTGCCGGCGGTCTTGTGGTGTGAGACGTGCAGGGCCGCGCCACTCCGGCGGGCGATCTCCACGGCCTCCTCCAGCGCCTCCTCCACCCGCGACATCTCGTCGCGCAGGTGGGTGACGTACGGCTTGCCGTGCCGGGCCGCGACCTCGGCCAGCGCGACCACCTCGTCGGTGTCCGCGTAGGTGCCGGGCGTGTAGATCAGCCCGGTAGACAGGCCGGCGGCTCCCTGAGCGAGCGACCGGTCGAGCAGCGAGCACATCATCGCCAGCTCGGCGGGTGTCGCGGTACGGTCCACGGGCCCCAGCACCCCGGCGCGCAGGGTGCCGTGCCCCACCAGGGAGGCGATGTGGTTGGCGCGCGGCACGGCGGCGTGCGCCGCGGCGAACCCGGCGAAGTCCTCCCAGAAGCCGACGTCGCCGCCGAACCCGACGGACGCCTCGGCCCGCAGCTCCGGCACCCGTTCGGGCAGCGCTGAGAACAGTCCGGAGCCGCAGTTGCCGCAGATCTCGGTCGTCACCCCGGCCAACACCGGTGCCCGCACCAGCTCCCGGTCGCCGCCGAGCAGCGCGATCCCGTCGGAGTGGGTGTGCACGTCGATGAACCCGGGGGCGACGGCCAGCCCGGCCGCGTCCAGGGTTTCGCGGGCGTCCGCGCCCGAGTCGGCGGGCAGTACGGCGAGCCGCCCCCCGGCCACGCCCACGTCCGCGGTCCGCGGCGGCGCCCCCGTGCCGTCGACCAGGAGCCCGCCTCGGACCAGCAGGTCGAACCTCACAGCACCTGTCCAAGGAAGGCGCGGAAGCGCTCGTTGCGGGGGTTCGCCAGCACCTCACGCGGGTCGCCCTGCTCGACGATCACGCCGTCGTCGATGAAGACCAGGTGGTCGCCCGCCTCGCGGGCGAAGCCCATCTCGTGCGTCACCACCATCATGGTCATCCCGCTGACCGCCAGGTCGCGCATCACCGCCAGCACCTCCTGCACCAGCTCGGGGTCGAGCGCGCTGGTCGGTTCGTCGAACAACATCACCTTGGGGCGCATCGCCAGGCTGCGGGCGATCGCGACCCGCTGCTGCTGGCCGCCGGAGAGCTGCGCCGGGTAGTGGCCGGCCCGATCGGCCATGCCCACCCGGTCGAGCAGTTCCTCGGCCTGCCGCCGAGCCTTCTCCCTGGGAACGCCGCCGACGACCAGCGGTCCCTCCATGACGTTCTCCAACGCCGTGCGGTGCGGGAAGAGGTGGAACCGCTGGAAGACCATGCCGATGTTCTGGCGCTGCCGGTTCAGCCGTGCGGGAGGAAGATGGTGGAGCCTGTCGTCGCGCTCCTCGAACCCGATCAGCTCGCCGCCCACCCTGATCCGGCCGGCGTCGATCGTCTCCAGCCGGTTGACACAGCGCAGCAGGGTGGACTTGCCCGACCCCGACGGCCCCACGACGCAGACCACGCCGCCCTCGGGCACGTCGAGGCTCACGCCCTTCAGCACCTCCAGTGCGCCGAAGCGCTTGCGCACCGAGCGGATCTCCACCATGGGACGGTCCACTAGACCTCACCTCCGGCGAACGGCCGCAGGTTGCGGCGCACCCTGGCGGGCAGCTTGTCGTGGCCGCGCTCGAACCGCCGCTCGATGAAGTGCTGCCCGACGCTCGCGATCGTGGTGAGCACCAGGTACCAGATCGACGCGACCACCAGCATCGCGATGACCTCGAAGTTGCCCAGGTAGATTCGCTGCGCGACGGTCAGCAGCTCGGCTCCCGCGATCACCGACACCATCGACGTCGTCTTCAGCATGGAGATGAACTGGTTGCCGGTCGGTGGCACGATCACCCGCATCGCCTGGGGCAGCACCACCCTGCGCAGCACCTGGCCGTGCGACATGCCGAGGGACTCGGCCGCCTCCCGCTGGCCGGGGTCGACCGAGCGGATGCCCGCCCTGACGATCTCCGCCATGTACGCGCCCTCGTTGATCGCCAGCCCGAGCAGCGCCGCGGTGAACGGCGTGACCAGCTCGTTCGCCTGCCACTCGACCAGTTTCGGACCGCCGAACGGCACCCCGATCGCGATGGTGGGGAAGACGAGGCCGATATTGAACCAGAAGATCAGCTGGACCAGCAGCGGCGTGCCGCGGAAGAACCACGTGTACAGGGCGGCGGCCCCACGCAGCACCGGATTGCCCGACTGCTGCGTCACCGCCGTGAGCACGCCGAGGGCGAGCCCGATCACCATGGACAGCACGGTGAGCTGGATGGTGACCCACAGCCCGCCGAGGATCCTGCCGTCGCCGAGGAAGGCGATGATCACGTCCCAGTGCAGGTTCGGGTTGACGATGATCGTGTAGAGGAGCCACACCAGGAACAGCCCGGCCAGGGCCGCGGCCAGCCACCGCCCGGGGCGCGGCGGCCGTACCGCGTCCACGGGCAGTTCGGTCACTTCCACGGTTTGGTGTTCACCATCGCCTCGGGCACGGCATTGGCGGCCACGCCGTACTTGTCGAGGATCTTCTTGTAGCCGCCGTCGGCGATCAGCTCCTGCATGGCCTTCGCCACCGCGTCACGCAGGGCGGTGTCGCGCCGGTCGACGGCGATGCCCCACGGCCCGGCGTCGTACTGGCCGGGCAGCACCTCGTACTTGCCGGTCTGCTCGGCGTACATGGCAGCCACCGGGGAGTCGACGATGGTGGCGACCGCGCGGCCGGAGTCGATGCTGAGCAGGCCGGTGGGGGCGTCCTCGCTCTGCATGATCGTCAGCTTCTTGTCGCACTTGTCGCTCTGCTTCTCGCCGATGGCCAGGTTGGAGCTGCCCTTGGCGAGCACGACGGTGCGGCCGCACAGGTCGGCGAGGTCCTTGACGCCCTCCGGGTTGCCCTTCTTCACCATGACGGCCCCGCCCGCGCTGAAGTAGTCGACGAAGTCGACGGCGGCCCGGCGCTCCTCGGTGTCGCTCATGGAGGACAGCACGAGGTCCCACCGGTCGCTCTGCAGACCGGGGATGAGCCCGTCGAAGGCCGCATTGGTGATGGTCGACTTCAGCCCGAGCTTCGCGGCGATGGCCGCGCCGAGATCGGGATCCACGCCGGTCAGCTCCTGGGTGCCCTTCTTGTACATCTCCATCGGCGGGTAGCCCTCGGCGGTCGCCAGCCGGAGCACGCCCCGCTCGCGCACGTCGGCGGGCACGAGATCCTGGGCGGTCTTGCCCGTGGCCGCCGCGGCGCCTTGGGCCGCATCCGTCCCCGAAGAGGAGCGGCCGCAGCCGCCCGCCAGCGCCGTGACGATCAGCACGGCTGCGGCGGCCGTGTAAAGGCGCTTCGTCATGAAAACTCCCAGTTCACGAAATGGTTGTGCACATGGTGGCGGTGAGAGTGGAGGATCCCAAGACTCGTGAATGCTTGTGACCCTCAGCCTCGAAAATCTCGATGCTCGCGCTGACACACTCACGAGAGGACCGCCGTATGGCCCAAGCCCTGCTCGTCGCGTTCGAGATCTCGGTACGGGACAATCGGGAGAGACTCGACCCATAAAGCGCAACGGGGGCAATGAGGATGGGGATCCTGATCCGCACTCGTGACGTGCCCGCCGCGCGCCGATATGACGAATGGCGAAGCATCGTCTGCGACACGCTGGGTCCTCTCGATTTGCGGATCGAGGGGGACGCACCGTTACGGGGTGAGATCAGCGCGGGGCATCTCGGCCCATTGGGTGTCGGCAGGGTGCAGACCTCCACGCCACACAGCGTCCACCGGACACCTGGTCTGATCCGCCACGACAACCCCGACCTCTATCGGGTGGTGCTGGCGATCTCCGGACGCCCCGCCCTGATGCAAGACGGCAGGTCCACGCAGCTCAAACGCGGAGAGTTCGCAATCTACGACTTCGGCCGGCCGTACGAGCTGGCCTATGACTCGGCGGTGCATCTGGCGATCTTCGGCTTTCCCCGTACGATGCTGGCCCTGCCCTTCGAGTCCATCGCGAAGCTCACCGCGGTCCCGATCACACCAGATTCCGGGGGCGGCGCCCTCGCGGCCCCCCTGCTTCGCAGGGTGGCCCTGGATCTCGAGACCTACCAGACCGCGAACGCGGCCCGGCTGTCCACAGTGGTGATGGACCTGGTCACCATGGCCATCACCGAGCGTGTCGAGCAGACCGAGACGCTCTCGGAGGAGTCACGGTCACGAACGCTGCTGCTGCGCATCCACACCTTCATCGAGCAGCATCTGGGCGAACCAGATCTCGCTCCCGGCACCGTCGCGGCCGCGCACCATGTCTCCTTGCGTTACCTGCACCGACTGTTCGAGACACAGGACACCACAGTGGCCGCGTGGATACGGCACCGGCGTCTCGAACGCTGCCGCAAAGACCTGGCCGACCCGGCCTTCCACAACGTACCCGTCGGGGTCATCGCGTCCAGGTACGCCCTTCCGGACTCGGCTCACTTCAGCCGGCTGTTCCGGCGCACGTACGGATTGCCTCCCGCCGAGTACCGCCGCACCTGCCTCATGCCACCGGGCTGAGGGCCTGGCACGGAAAGTCAATCGCCTGGCACCGAGAGCCAAGCCCCGGCGGGCCCGGATCCGCAGAATGAAGGTGTTCGCACCGACCGGCGCGAACAACCGCCAGGAAAGGCCCAGCGATGTCCCCCGTACTGTTCGTCAATCTGCCGGTCAGAGACCTGGACAGGTCGAAGACGTTCTTCACCGACCTCGGCTTCACGTTCTTCGGCATGGCCGACGACATGGCCTCCGTGGTGATCAATGAACACGCGCAGGTCATGCTGCTGACCGAGCCCACGTTCGCCACGTATGCGGGCACGGATGTCGCCGACGCCACCAAGAGCACCCAGGTGATCCTGGTCATGGGCGTCGAGAACCCCGCTCAGGTCGACGAGTTGTTCGACAAGGCCCTCGCGGCGGGTGGCGCCCCCGTCGGCGATCTGAGGAATGACGGCTTCCGGTACCAGCGCGGCTTCACCGACCTCGACGGCCACCACTGGGAGGCCCTGTGCCTGGTGGCACCGGCAGGCTGAAGGAATGCGCGCCATGAACGAGATGATGACCGGAAGGGTGACCTCGGCCGACGGGACCTCCATCGCGTACGACCGATCCGGCTCAGGTCCGGCGGTCGTCCTGGTGCACGGCGCGTTCACCGACAAGACCCATCCCACGCTGCACGGCGTAGCGACCGCCCTGGCCCCATGGTTCACGGTTTTCAACTATGACCGTCGTGGCCGCGGCGAAAGCGGCGACACCCGGCCGTATGCCGTTGAGCGTGAGATCGAGGACCTGTCCGCCCTCATCGAGGCGGCGGGCGGGTCGGCCATGGTCTTCGGTGGGTCCTCCGGCGCCGCCCTGGCGCTGGAGGCCACGGCCCGGAACCCGGCCATCTCGAGACTCGCCGTGTGGGAGCCTCCGTACCACGTTGACCACAGCGCACCCACTCTGTCGTACGACTTCGCCGGCGAGAGAATTCTCCGGGGCCGTGTCGATCAGCGGGCCGCTCGTTCGACGTATGGGGGCGAGGGCCGAGGGGCGGCCCCGCAGGACAAGGAGAACGCGATGCCGAAATACCTGCTGATCATGCGGGGCACCGATGAGACGAACGCGGCCATGATGGCTGATCTCGACGAGATGATGGCCACCACCCACCGGTTCATCGAGGACCTGATGAAGGCCGAGGTCCTTGTCGCGGCCGAAGGGCTGGACGATCCGGGCCAGGGCGTCGTGGTCGACTTCAGCGGCGAGGCGCCGGTGGTCACGGACGGGCCGTACGGCGAGACCAGGGAACTGTTCGGCGGCTACTTCATGCTCGATGTGGCCACGAAACAGGAGGCGGTCGAGTGGGCCAAGCGGGTCCCGGCGGTTCGCGGGTCTAAGATCGAGGTCCGGCGGGTGGCCGAGGCCGACGAGGTCCCGCAGGGCAGCGAGAGCAACGGCCAGATCTGATGGGTACGGCCGACGTCGAGGCCGTCTGGCGGATCGAGTCGGCCAGGATCGTCGCCGCGCTGACCCGGTTCACCGGCGATTTCGGGCTGGCCGAGGACGCGGCCCAGGAGGCGGTGGCCGAGGCGCTGGTGTCGTGGCCGCGTGCCTCTCCGGCCAATCCGGCCGGCTGGCTGATGGCCACGGCCCGGCGGCGGGCGATCGACGCGATCCGCCGCCGGACCGCCCTCCAGGACCGATACGCCCTGCTGGCGGCCGACCCCGCGGTCGACCAAGAAATGGACCCCGACAAGATCGACGACGACGTCCTGGCGCTGATGTTCGTCAGCTGCCACCCGGTGCTCTCCCGCGAGGCCCGGGTGGCGCTGACCCTGCGCGTGGTCGGCGGACTGTCCAGCGAGGAGATCGCCCGCGCGTTCCTGGTACCCGTGCCGACCGTGCAGGCCCGCATCACCCGGGGCAAGAAGACGATCGCGGCGGCCGGGGTGCCGTTCGAGCTGCCACCGGCCGGCGAGCGCCGGGAACGGCTGGGAGGCGTGCTCAGCGTCCTCTATGTGATCTTCACCGAGGGGTCGACGGCCACGTCGGGCGACCGGCTGCTGCGCCCCGACGTCGCGTACGAAGCGATCCGGCTGGCACGCATGCTGGTCGCGCTGCAGCCGGACGAGCGGGAGGCGCACGGCCTGCTCGCGTTGTGCGAGCTGACGGCCGCGCGCTTCCCGGCCCGGACCGGCCCGGACGGCACGCCGATCCTGCTCGAGGACCAGGACCGGCGGCTGTGGGACTTCTCGGCGATCCGCCGGGGGCTGGCCGCGCTGGCCAGGGCATCGACCCGTGGCCTCGGCCCCTACGGCCTGCAGGCCGCGATCGCCGCCGTCCACGCGTCGGCGCCCTCGGTCGAGGCGACCGACTGGGACCGGATCGTGCTGCTCTACGAGGCGCTCGGCCGGGTCGCGCCCTCGCCGGTGGTCGAGCTCAACCGGGCCGTTGCCGTGGCCATGGCCTCGGGTCCGGCGCAGGCCCTGGCCATCGTGGACGAGCTGATCGCCTCGGACCGGCTCCCCGGTTCGCATCTGGTTCCGACCGTACGCGGGGAGCTGCTGTCCCGCCTCGGCCGGCGACCGGAGGCACGCGCCGAACTGGAGCAGGCCGCCCGGCTGTGCGCCAACCAGCGCGAACGCTCAGTGCTGTTGCGCAAGGCGGCCGCGCTGGACAGAACCCTGGACTGACTCCCCCCAGCGTCCGGCCCTCTTTACACCCTTCGGCTGCCCTGCCTTCCTTGGTGATCGTTGCGAACGCGCGAGGAGGGCGGGTCGGCGCTGGTGGAATTGAGCGTCATGAAGCGCCGCATCCCGTACGGTGACCAACCACACTGCAGCCCATGAAGGGAGTTGAAAGTGCCAAGTCAAGAGGTGAGCAACGGGCCCACTCGATCCACGCGGCGACGTCTGGCCGTTACTCTTGCCCTGCTCACCGTGGTGGCGATGATGGGTACAGGATGTGCTGTTGTCACGTCCTGGGCGTCCTCTTGCGTCAACGACCCGACTGGTCCTTGGACAGATCGTGCGAAACAAGAGTCGATCGTGGACCGATACCCGGCGGACGCGGCTGCTCTCTCTGCCAAGTATGTAACTCTGGGTTGCGAAGATGACGACGACATCGCGGTTGTCGGACGGCGCTACCGATTTACCGGTAATCCGCATGCTGTCGTGGATTACTACAAAGACGCGGCCGGAAAGCAAGGATGGCATCTCTTCAGAGACGGATCCAAGGAGCGGCTAACACACCCGCAGTCCTCAGATGTTTGGCCAGGCGAGACGTGCTTTTCCAAAGATCTGGGAAAGTTCACGGGGTATCTGAGCCTCGCGGGCGACTACACCTCACCAGAGCTAGGAAGCGATCCGCCTACAAAGACGTACTGGCTGGAGATCTCTTTTGCCGCCAGTGGCGGAGGCTGGTGTACGCCGGACTGATCTCCGCGCGTTTCCCCGCCTGAGCTGACTCACAGCTCAACACGATGCTCGATGAGCCGGGGCTGAGGAACGAAGTCCCGGATCTTCGATCGCCCCCAGTCTGGTATGGCGGCCAGCCACTCGCCGGCGATCGTGAGGGCGGTACGTGTGCGACGGTGCGACCTGGGGCGGCGGGTGACGTTTGGCGGCGCGGAGCGTCGTCGCCTTGATTGATCGAGTGAAACGATCAACGTGTACAGGTACCGTTCCGAGGCATGATCCCCTCGACGCTACAACCGGAGCAACCCATTGAGCAGCAGCGCCCGCCGCAGGAGCGGCAGAGGAGCTCCGGCAAGTGGATCGGCCTGATGGTGGCCGGGATCGCCATCCTGTTAACCGGCTTCGCCGCGGGCGTCGTGGTCACCTCGAATGCGACGACGGAGCCTTCGCCTGCGGCGTCGGTCCCGCCGACGACTGCGACGTCCACCCTCCTGGACATCCTTGGGCCGAACCTTGAGCAGCGCACCGCCTACCTCAAGATCCTCGGGGAGATGAACCCCGAATTCGCCTCGAACCCTGACCGCGCGGTACGCCGAGGACAGAGCTTGTGCCTCGACATCGCCGAGGGCATGCCAAGGGTCAAAGTCGAGGACAATGCGCTGAAGCAGTTCTCCAGTACGAATGGCGTAGGCCTGGACCAGGCGCGCGACATTGTGGCTGCGGCGAACAGGTTCATCTGCCCGAAGATCACCATGACGTCCTAGCCCCCACACAGACGAAAGGCACCGCTAGGGAGCGGTGCCTGGTCGCAGGCTCGTACGGCGCGTATCCGGGAACAGCTCCTGAAACTGGACGGTGGAGAGATCTCGTACGGCGCGTATCCGGGAACAGCTCCTGGAACCGGACGGTGGAGAGATGGTGCTCAGTCCTCCGAAATCGCGAGCCGGGAGACGTACGGTCGGTATCCCCTCGGCCACCATTCCGGCGCTGACGGACCATCTCCTGCACCGCGCCATCGACGGAAGCGAAGCGCATCCCCGTTGCGAGGGTGCCTACGCCGGTGCCTTGACGGCCGAGCCCTCCGCGACCCGCTCTCGCGTGACGCGGCGGCGCCGGGTCGGCAGCCCGAGTGTCGGGTTGCCGACGCTCCAGGCGGCGCCCTTGCAGATCAGCTCCTTGTAGACGGCGGCGAGCCGACCGGTCAGGACCGGCCGCACGGCGCGGTCGTCGGCGGTGACGTACTGGATCAGACCCTCCTTGCGGCCCAGTGAGATGCACTGGTTGAAGTAGCGGATCGGCGCGTTCGGGAGCTTCCCGCCGGTCAGGCGCGCCGCGATCGCGTCGGCGGCCCGCCACGCGGTCGGAGTTCCCGAGGCGCACGACATCCGCAGCGGCTTGTCCCCGGGGCCCATCGCCATGGCCGCGTCCCCGATTGCGTACACGCCCGGGTGCGAGACCGAGCGCATGGTCGCGTCGACCACGATCTGGCCGGTTCCGGTGACCTCCAGGGTGGTCGCCTTCGCGATCGGGTGGACCGCGAAACCGGTGGTCCACACGGTGACCGCGGCCGGGATGGCCTTGCCGTCGGCGGTGACGACGCGGTCGGCTTCGACTCCGGTGACGGCGGCGTGCTCGTGCACGGTGATCCCGAGCTTGCCGAAGACCTTGCACAGGTGCTCACGGCCCTTGGGTGAGAGCCAGTCGCCGAGGCCGCCGCGGGCGGCGAGGGCGACGTCGAGGTCCGGGCGGGTCTCGGCGATCTCGGTCGCGGCCTCCAGGCCGGTGAGGCCGCCGCCTACGACGACCACGGTCTGCCCGGCGTCGAGGCGGGCCAGGCGCTCACGCAGCCGGAGGGCTCCGGGGCGGCCTGCGATCTCATAGGCGTGCTCGGCGGTCCCGGGGACGCCTTGGGCGTCCCAGCCGCTGCCGAGGGCGTAGACGAGAGTGTCATAAGCGAGTTCTTCGGTGCCGTCCGCGTCGGCGACCACCACGGTCTTACGATCGACGTCAACGCCGGTGACCTTCCCGAGCCTCAGTTCGACACCTGTGCCCGCGAACATCTCTCTGAACGGCCGGGGCTTGAGGTCTTGGCCGACCGCGAGCTGGTGGTTGCGGACGCGTTCGACGAAGTCGGGCTCGGCGTTGACGAGGGTGATGGCGACGTCCTCGCGGTGGAGCCGCCTGGCGAGACGACCGGCGGCGATGGCTCCGGTGTATCCGGCTCCGAGAACGATGATGCGGTGCTGCATCTTCTTTGCTCCTTCATGCGCGGGTTCGCCACTTGAACCGAGCGGCCCGCCGTTTCCTGACAGGAACGCGATGTGAAGCACCTCACATAGCGCTCAGAAGACGTTGAACAGGGACTCCCCGTGGTCGGCGGCCGCCCACTGCGCGGTCGCGCGTTCGAGCTTGTCGGGGTTGACCTGGTTGCGGACCGCGGCGATGCCCTCGCCGGTGACCTCCAGGCACATGACGCCGACGACCCGGCCGTCCAGCACGACCACGACGGCGGGCTCGCCGTTGGCGGTCCAGGCGTAGACCTCGGGCGAGCCGCCGGCCAAGGCGCGCTTGGCCTCGCCGGGTTTGAACAGGCCCCACAGGAACTTCGCGACCGCGACGGCGCCCACGAACGCCTTGGCGCGGGCCGGGACCTTCCCGCCGCCGTCTCCGATCGAGATGGCGTCCTCGGTGAGCAGGCGCACGAGCGGCTCGGTCCGGCCGCTGGTGGCGGCCGCCAGGAACTCCTCGACGATCCGCCGGGCGGCGCCCTCGTCGACCTCGGTGCGGACCTTGCCGTCCGCGATGTGCTTCTTGGCGCGGTGGAAGATCTGCTGGCTGGCGGCCTCGGTGGTGTCGAGGATCTCGGCGATCTCCCGGTGCGGGTAGTCAAAGGCCTCCCGCAGCACGTACACCGCCCGCTCGTTCGGCGAGAGGCGCTCCATGAGGGTGAGGACCGCGTACGAGACCGATTCACGCTGCTCGACGGTGTCGGCCGGGCCGAGCATCGGGTCCCCGGCGAGCAGCGGCTCGGGAAGCCATTGGCCCACATAGGTCTCGCGGCGCGCTCGCGCGGAGGCGAGCTGGTTGAGGCACAGGTTGGTAAGGACCTTCGTCAACCACGCCTCGGGGATCTCGATGCGGTCGACATCTGCGGCCTGCCAGCGCAGGAACGTCTCCTGCACGGCGTCCTCGGCCTCCGCGGCGGAGCCGAGGAGGCGGTATGCAATGGCCTCCAGGCGCGCCCTGGAGGCCTCGAACCGGCCGACGTCGCTCGCGGTCAAGGGCATGGCCCGAGCCTAGCCCGCGCGGCACGAATCGGCCGCCGCCGCGATGGGGCCGGTCCCCGTTCACACGTGAAGGGACTTCGCGCAGGACGCGACACGGGCAACATCCTCACCGCGAACGCCTGGGCGTCGATCCGGGAGCTGATGGACCGGATGGGCCACTCCATCCCGGGCCGCGATGATCTCTATCAGCACGGGTCGGACGAACGGCAACGCCGTACCCGCTGCTGTACACGGTCCCCGCACCTGCGGGGGCAACACCCTTGGGGGCTCAGGCTGGAGAGCGTTCGGAGGGTGGCTCCCAGCCACCGGGTCAGCGCGTTGCCGAGCGTCTCCCGAGGTGCTGGAACGGATCGTGCGACGCGGAGATCGCCGGTCAGCCCAGGTCGGCGTCGTGGACCAGGATGGCGGCCTGGACCCGGTTCGCCAGGCCCAGCTTGGCCAGCAGGCGGCTGACGTGCGACTTCACCGTGCCCTCCGTCAGCCGCAGCTCGCGGCCGATATCGGCGTTGGACAGGCCGCGGGCCACGGCTCTGATCACCTCCTCCTCCCGCCCGGTGAGCCCGGCGAGCTGCCTGCGCGCGGCGTCGGCGCGGGAGGGGGTACGGTCCACGTAGGAGGCCAGCAGGCGTTTGGTGACCGACGGGGAGAGCATGGCGTGTCCGCCGGCCACCGTACGGACCGCGGCGGCCAGCTCTCGCGGCGGGCTGTCCTTGAGCAGGAAGCCGACCGCGCCCAGACGCAGCGCCTCGTGCACGTACTCGTCCAGGTCGAACGTCGTGAGCATGACGAGCTTGGGTGGGTCCGGCTGGGCGAGAAGCCGGGCGGCGGCGGTGAGGCCGTCCACGCCCGGCATGCGCACGTCCATCAGCACCACCTCGGGCCGCAGTCGCCGCACGGCCGAGACGGCCTCGGCGCCGTCGCGAGCCTCGCCGGCGATCACGATGTCGCCGGCGGCCTCCAGGATCAGCCGCAGGCCGGAGCGGACCAGTTCCTCGTCGTCCACAAGCAGCACCCGGATCACGCAGGTCTCCCAGTCCCGCTCGCGTGCGGCGGCGCGCTCATGCCGGGATCCGCGCGCGCACCAGGAAGCCGCCGCCGTCCTCGGCGCTCGTCCGCAGCGTGCCGCCGAGCAGTTCGACCCGCTCCCGCAGGCCCACCAGGCCCCAGCCCGCGCCCGGCAGTTCCTCGCGCGGCGCGCCCGGCGCGTCGTTGCGCACCTCCACCTCCAGCACGTCAGGACCGTAGCGGATGCGCACGTCCGTCCCCGCGTCCCCGGCGTGCTTGTGCACGTTGGTGAGCGCCTCCTGCACCACCCGGTACGCGGTCCGCTCCACCGTCGTCTCCACCGGACGTACCTCGCCCTCGTCGTACCTGGTCACCGTGATGCCCAGGGAGCGGGACTGGTCGAGCAGCCGGTCGAGGTGGGCCAGCGTGGGCGGCGGCCGCAGCGCGCCCTCCCGGTCGGGCGAACGCGGAGAGCGCAGCACGCCGAGCACGTCGCGCAGGTTGGCCAGCGCCTCCCGCCCGATCCCGCCGATCAGCGCGGCTACTCGGGCCGCCTCGTCGTCGTCCGTTCGCACCTCCAGCGCCCCGGCGTGCAGCACGATCAGCGAGACCCGGTGCGCGACCACGTCGTGCATCTCCCTGGCGATCCTGGCCCGCTCCTGTGCCCTGGCCTGCTCGGCCCGCAAGACCTGCTCGCGTTCCAGCCGCTCGGCCCGCTCCCTCGCCGCCGCCAGCACCTCGCGCTTGGCACGTACGTAAAGGCCCACCGCCACCGGCAGCCCGATCATCGCCAGCGCCATTACCAGGGCGTTGCCCGGGTTGGTGGTCATCACCTCACGCAGGCCGTCCTGGCACGCGCCCACGACGGCGGAGATCCCGCACACGATCAGGCAGCCACCGAGGTAGGCGACGATGCCGCGGCTCCGGCTCAGGGTCAGTCCCGCGTAGTAGGAGGAGATCACCAGCGGCGGCCACATGACAAGCCAGGCGTAGCCGACGGCGCCCACCGCGGCCAGCGGCCACCAGGACCGCGGCACCCACCAGGTGGCCACGCCCGTGGCCGCGGAGAGCACGACCAGAACCGGGAGCGGCAGGTCCGACGGCACGCCGGCCTGCCCCTGCACCACGAGCAGTGAGAGCGCGAACACCCCTCCGCCGAGTAACACGAACCGCATGTTCACAAGCTAGGGGGTGGCCCGGAAAGGGTGTTATGACGAAAGTAGCAAAGGCCGATCGACGATCGGGGCATCCCGGGCGGCGGGCGAGGGCGCGAACGTGGGTCGCATGCGTAGAACCGTTACCGCCGCCGTCGTGTCGCTGGTCGTCCTCGGTGGTCTCAGCACCCAAGCCCACGCCCGGTCCGCCGTCACGGCCGACCCGGCCCTGCCGGAGCCGACCGGCTCCCTGTCCGTCGGCACCACCACCCTGTACCTGGTCGACGCGGACCGTCCCGACCCGTGGAACCCCGCGGCGGACAAGAGAGAGCTGCTGGTCTCGCTCTGGTATCCGGCCAAGAAGACCGTGGGGAAGCGGGCGCCGTACGTGACGCCCCAGGAGTCCGCCGCGATCCTCAAGGACTACGAGGACGTTGCCCCGGACGCGCTCACCAGAACCAGGACCCACGCCAAGGTCGGCGCGCCCGTCCGGACGGTCAAGGGCGGCCTGCCCCTGGTCGTCATGTCGCCGGGGTTCAGCTTCCCGCGCGCCACCTTGACCTCGCTGGCCGAGGACCTGGCCAGCAGGGGGTATTTGATCGCAGGAGTGGAGCACACGTACGAGTCGGTCGCCACCACGTTCCCGGACGGCCGCACCACCTCCTGCCTGGCGTGTGTGAGTGGGCAGGACGGCGCCAGGGTCGCCGCGAGCCGGGTCAAGGACGTGCGATTCGTGCTCGACGAGCTCGCCGAGGGCCGCTGGGGCAAAATGATCGACCGTGAGAGGATCGCCATGGTGGGCCACTCGATGGGCGGCAACAGCGCCGCGCTGGCCATGGAGTCCGACTCGCGGGTGCGGGCCGGGGTCAACCTGGACGGCAGCTTCAACCCGCTGGTCAAGTCGCTGAAGCGGCCCTTCATGCTGATCGGGACCCAGGCGCTGCACACGCCCAGCGGAAAGGACCGCTCGTGGCCGGACTCCTGGCCCGGCCTGAAGGGCTGGAAGCAGTGGATCACGGTGGCGAGGACGGACCACTCGGCATTCGTCGACTACGCCGTGCTCAGGCCCCAGCTCGGCCTGCCCGCGCAGGAGTTGGACGGCGAGCGGGCGCTGCGCATCACCCGCGCCTACCTGGCCGCCTTCCTCGACCGTCACCTGCTCGGCAGGCACACCGCAGTCGAGGACTTCCCCGAGGTCACCGACCACACATGCGACGCTCATTCGGGGTAGTCCTTCGAGCGTGATGGCGTGCGCGGCACGGTGGATCGGCCTGGCCCCCTGGATCCCCGACCTTAATGGCACGCTAATGGCACGCGATCATGCCCGTGTCCTACGCGGACGCAGACGGCTCCCCCTGCCTGATCTTCCCGTCTGCCTCGACCCACCGCGAAGCGGCAGCATACCTACCCGGAGCCGAGGCCCCCGCCGGAGGCATGGGTTTGGGGTTGCAACCTGTACCGGGGTACGGGCTTACCGTCGAGGTGTAGGGGTCGCTCGCGTGAGAGTCGGGCGGTCTTGGCACGTGGAGGGCTCATGGAGTGGGCACCGGCTGCATGCACGCTGCCGACAGAGGAACGGCCGTTGAGGGTGGCGGAGTTCGATGAGTTGTTCGCCTCGGCGCTGTGCGGGCTGGAGCGTGTGACGTCTACGCGCCTGCGGCTCGTGCTGGCTGGTGGAGCACAGGTGGAGGAGACCGCGAGGGGTCTGGCTGCGCGTGAGTCGGACTGCTGCTCGTTCTTCGTCTTCACCTTCGCCGGCGACGGTAAGAGCCTGGTGCTGGACGTCGAGGTGCCCGCGGTTCAAGCCAAGGTGCTGGATGGGCTGGCGGCTCAGGCGGTCAAGGCGGCTCCCCGGGTAGCGCCGTGAGTGGGAAGTGGTTGCGTACGGGAGAGGTCGCGGAGGCGGTGGGGGTCAACGTCCAGACGTTGCGTTACTACCATCGGCGGGGCCTGCTGGAGGAGCCGCAGCGGAGCAACGGAGGGCACCGGCTGTATCCGCCGGAGACCGTGACGGTTCTTCGTGTGATCAAGGTGGCGCAACGGCTGGGCTTCACGCTGGATGAGGTGGCCGACCTGGTCGAGACAGTCGCACATCGTCATGGCAGACCCGACACGGGCTTGCAGGCGCGGGCCACGGCCAAGCTGGCCGAGGTGGAACAGAAAATCGCCGACCTTCAGGCGATTCGCGAAACGCTCGTCCAAGCGGTCGATGCCGGGTGTGACGACCTGGTGGCGTGTGCGGGAAGTCCGTGCTGTCCCCTGCCCTTCTCGGACGTGACGGACGGGGGCCGGCATGCCGATCTCAACTGATCCCAGCCGACGCCGGCGACTGCTTCCGGCTGGCGTGACGGGCTTGGCTGCACTGGCCTGCGCCGCCTGCTGTGTGCTTCCTGTACTGCTGGCGGCAGGGGTGATCGGTGGCGCTGGAGCTGTGGCGCTGACGAACATCATGCCGATGGTGGCTCTGGGCCTGGCGGGTGTGACCGTGCTGATCTGGGGGCTGGCATGGTTTCTCCGGAGCCGCAGGCGGGTGACTGGGTGCGCGGGCGGAGACGGCTGCGGCTGCCACAGTGCGAAGACCCGTCAGCACCTGGTAAGCGACCCTCTACAGTCACGGCTGTGACTGTCGCGCGTTCCCTGCTGCTGTTCGTGGTCGCCGCGCTCGCCGAGATCGGCGGGGCCTGGCTGGTCTGGCAGGGGGTTCGAGAACAACGCGGGCTGCTGTGGGTCGGCG
This sequence comes from Sphaerisporangium flaviroseum, assembly GCF_039537005.1. Taxonomy (NCBI): domain Bacteria; kingdom Bacillati; phylum Actinomycetota; class Actinomycetes; order Streptosporangiales; family Streptosporangiaceae; genus Sphaerisporangium; species Sphaerisporangium flaviroseum. The sequence goes on from NZ_BAAAZR010000001.1 coordinate 359,200, forward strand.
CCGGGTTCATCGCTCTGGGCTTTTACGGGCTCGTGGCCACCTTCCAACCGGATGCCCACTTCGGCCGCATCCTGGCCGCCTACGGCGGAGTGTTCGTGGCGGGCTCACTGGTGTGGGGCATGGTGGTAGACAAGTTTCGCCCCGATCGGTGGGACCTGATCGGGGCGGCCATCTGCCTGCTGGGTGTGCTGGTCATCATGTACGCCCCACGCGGGTGACCATCGAGTGACCTACGCCAGTGCACCGCTGTTGCACCGCATGGCGATGGCGCGTCCTCGGTCGGCGGGTGCGGCTTGGTACGGCGGGTGCTGCGTGCGGCGGGCGGCCCGCGTTCCCGCCGCCGGCCGGGACCGGCGTCCACGCCGCACGCCCGGCCGGGCGGAGCGGGCGGCGGGCCGTGCGGCGGCGCGGAGCGCCGTCGCCTTGATCGGCGGTTCTGGTGTGCGAGCGTCATGTGTGCGGTGCCCCTGTCATGCTGCCCCGTAGGCGTGACGAGGGTGCTTTAGGCCGCGGTGGACAATATGAGCTTTCGACCGCCAGGGAAGAGGATGGTCCTATGCGGATAAGAATCCAAGCCTCAGACCTGCCTGGGCGCATCTGCGGCCCCGGCCATGACATGCCCGGCTACGGCAACGTGCACGTCGGGGTCCAGCGGCGGGACCGGCGCGACGAGATCCTCGATCTCCAGCCAGGCGACGTGCCTTCGGCCGTGTGGACGCTGGAGTGCGTCACGGTCCCGAGCGAGAACGGGGTCGACATCAAGGGTCCTCATATCCAGGGCCGCCCCGGAGGTCGGTTCGTCTACCTCTCCTGGGGCACCGTGGATGGCAACGGCGGCTTCGAGATGTTCCGCCGGGCGAAGCTGATGCTCGACGCCCTCGATCCGGGCGTTCTCGATGCCGCCATGCGCTCAGGGGTGCTCCTCGCGCGGCTTGGGCTCACCGACGCCAAGGGACAGCCGTTGTGCGCTGCCGTGCGTCCGCCGGCCATCACGTGGTCCGCAGCTCCGGACTGATCCCGTCCCCGGAACCGCCAGATCCTCTGCGGTCGCCGCCTGCGCTCTGGGGCCTGGTTTTCCGCCAGACGACCACGCCTCCGGTGAAGGACAAGATGGCGGCGAGGCCGCCCAGCACGTGGATGATGTGCTCGAATCGCACGTCGGGATCCATCACGGTGCCCTGTGGATCGTCGGGGTCGTAGATAAGGGTCTTGGTCTGGCCGTATACCGGCTCGCCAGACCAGCGATGGAAACCGATCCGCGCCCTGACCTGCGCGCCTTTACGGGTCGTGAATCCGACGATCACGGCGCCCTGTCCGCGAGATCCATGATCCACTCCGTGAACGAGAGCGTTCACCTCAACGCCATGGCCACGAAGTTTCCGTACATGCACGAAGTCGTCTACCGACATCACCAGGAACCCGGTACCGGCCAGCACCAGCAGAACCGCGATGCTGCCCGGCAGGGTGAAGACCCAGTCCCAGAATCCCAGTGACGACGCCGCTGAAGGGTCAGCCGCCGTTCGCCGCGGTCGGCGATACTTGGCTCGACGCGATCGATTCTTTCGAGCCTGCCGCTGAGATGCCCTGTTCACCGCGTCCGCTCTCACACCCAATCGACGGCCAGATGATCGAAGAACGTTTCGCCGGCCGACTGGGGTTCCCGGTACGACGCCGCTTGGTCCTGGTGCGCTTTGTCGGTCGACGCTGGCAGGTGGTTCACTGGGACTGAGCTGATGGCTCGTCGTCCTCGTCGGGGTCATCTTGTGGGGTGATCTGCTCGGGTGGACGGCCTGTGGCTGGGTCCATCCTGGTCACAGTCGGCACGAGCAGAGGAAGCCTGTCCGACCTGGCGACGAGCGGCCCCTCGCCTCGTACCGCCTCACAGCTAGGATTGCCGTTGCTGTACTTCGCTGCTGTACACGTCAAAAGGCCACTTCGGCACTCACAGGGCCATTCCAGCACGCGGGCGGCGATGATCTATCAGCACTCGAACGACGAGCGGCAGCGGTAGGTAGCCCGGAAGCTCGATGACCTCGCCTGTAGGGCACCTAAGAGGGGATCGGGCGCGCAACGGGCACGGAAGCCGAAAAGTGCCGGATGTAGATCAAAGCCTCGTTTGCGACAACCATGCCTGACCTGGGCTTTTCTATGTCCGTAAGAGGAGTGGAGCCTAGGAGATTCGAACTCCTGACATCCTGCTTGCAAATCGGCCTGATTCTCAAGGACAACGGCCTCGACCTGCGCGGGAGACGGTCCGCGAGTGACCGTGATTAACCGCTGTTGACCGCCCTTAATGGCACGCTAATGGCACGCTAATGGCACGACGATCATGCTCGCACCTGGGCACTCCACGCAACGCGCGGACCCCGCCCTCTGATCAGCCCGTCTGCCGACGACCCGCCCGAAGGGGAAGCGGGCCAGGGCCACGGGTACCAGATGGAGCGCCCTGCTGGACGAACGATCTGGTACCCGTGGCCCTGGTCTGCTCGGCTTGTCCCGGGTCGATGGCGGGCGCGATGATCAGCCTACGGAGTTGATACCCCGGCATGACGACCATCCCGGAGCCGGAGCGCCCCCGCCGGAGGCAAGAGCACCTGGCTGCACTTCACACGCGAAAGCATCTCATGGTCAACTCGGGGAATGTCGGCGATCGTCACATCCATCATTGCGGTCACTGGGACCCTCTTAGGTTCTCTGATGACATTCCTACTCCAGCGTCGTTCCATCGATAGATCGGAAAGGTTCGCTCGAGCGGAGCGGCTTCGAGGTGAGCAGATCAAGATTTACAGCGACTTTGCGCGGACAATTCTGCACTTCCGCAGTGCTCAACGACGGGCCTGGAGTGAGCGGGCCAAAGACGACAGGAACAGCGAGGCCTACCGCACGGCGGTGGATGAGGTCTTGCGCGCACGTGCAACGGGGTGGACGGCTCTGTATCAGGTAGAACTGATCACAGAGGATGTCGAGATCAGACGACTCGCGAACCACGCCATGGAATTGGTCAAGAGCATGAACAAGGCCGAGACCGCGGATGATGTGAAGGCTCTGACTCCGGAAGTTCGCGTAGCGGTGGAGGACTTCGTCCGTGCGGCTGGCGTCATGGTGCGGAAGGTGTAAGTGTGCGTGATCCGAGCGCGGGCGCCGCTTTCCCTGATGCGGGAAGCGGCGTTTTGGCTGGTGGAGCCTAGGGGATTCGAACCCCTGACTTCCTGCTTGCAAAGACGCGTGCCGATCTTTCTCGACCTGCGAAGACGCAGCTCAGCGCACTGATCGTGTTTCCCGTGGTTCCCTGTGACTCCCCCTTGATCACCGCCCCATCGGGCACGCAACGGGCACGGCAACCGGCGACGACCTCCTCTTTATCAGGACCGTTCGCCCCACGATCCGGGAGTAGCGGCCTGGCTCGCGATGGTGACCGGCGGCGGTGATCGTGAGCGGTTGTGTGGGGCTGTTGCAGTATGCGTTTCAGTAGTCGGCCCCTTGCCTGCCAGGGGGCTATACCGCACCGAGCCTTCGTACGTAGTGGACCCCCGGCATGTCCTTGATTGATTCACCGATGATCTTTATGGCCCGGCGGTCCGTCAGCTTGACGTAGAACGACTCGGTCATCTCCTCCAGGGAGAGAGTGCCCGTGTCCTCGGGTTCACTCTGCGTGTAGTGTTCGCGAACTTTCTTCCGCTGCGCGTGGTCCTCGAAGTAGATCTTTTCCACTCTGTCGATAGCCCAGAGCCGGTCGACTATGGCCTGTTTCTGTGCCTCCGTCACGGACCGGTCGTGTACGCCCGTGCACAGTAGTCCGGGACCATGAGAGCAGAGGTCGATGGCCACATCTGCCTTGCCTTGCCAGAAGTCCGGAACCGCGGGGACGACATAGCGCACTCCAGGGATGGACCTGGCTTCCTCCGCCACGCGTGCGTAGTTGTCCCATTGACTTACCGTTCCGACGAAGTAGGCCAGAATGGTGGCGGTATCGAGATACGGAGTATTGTGGACAGTTCCGTCGAGGATCCGCGACGTCCACACACCTAGGGGCGGCTCAGCGGGAGGCACCTGCTCGGGCTCGCTTTGGGACCGAGTCATGGTGGTGCTTGGTCGGAAGCGAATGGTGATGACCCCGGTTATATTTCGCAGGGCCGCCTCTATCTTGGTTGGGTTCTTCGCGGCCTCGTTGTTCGCCGGCGAGCAGCGGAAAATCGGATTGTCGCAGAGTCCCACAGAGAAACCGTGTTGCTCCGGCCATGGGCCATCAGGGGGAGAAAGCGGCCTACGGGACAGGTCGCGAAGGTACCAGGCGCCGCCGCCGGACACGCCTAGCAGCATCAGCACCGCTAGGCTCGTGAGCAGTAGCCTGCGATGGGCGAAGACCCACGAGCGTAACCACGAAATCCGGGGAGAGTCGTTTCCGAACGATAACTCCTCGGCGTCTGGCGAGTCGGTTGGCGTATTCATGCTCCCACTCTTCCGATCTTCCTCATCGCCGGTCAACTGCTTGGGAGCCCGATGGGTGCTGGTCCGCTGCCGCGACAAGCGTGCCCGGTCGGACCTCACGTCTCCGCCTGTGGATGGACCGTCCAGGCCAGCGTGTTCGATGCTGCTTGCGCTTGAACGGTGGGCCGGGGTTGAGGAACGAAGTCCCGGACCTCCGATCGCCCCCAACCCCGTATGGTGGCCGGCCAAGCATGGCGATCGTCGTGCTGCATCTGGGCGGCGGCGCGTCCCTGGTCGGCGGGTGCGGCTTGGTACGGCGAGCGCTGCGTACGGCGGGCGGCCCGCGTTCCCGCCGCCGGCCGGGACCGGCGCCCACGCCGCACGCCCGGCCGGGCGGAGCGGGCAGCGGGCCGTGCGGCGGCGCGGAGCGCTGCCGCCTTGAAGACGTGGAGAAAGTTCTCATCCAGCGTCGTTGGTGTCCTTGTCCTGCCTCGCTTGATGGTTAACACTGCGCCTCGGTTGATGGTTGACATGATCAATCCGGAGTCGTGCCGGGGATGCGACTTGCGGCATGAGCGGACGTCGGCACCTGCTGTCCGAATGAAGAACGGTCGCCGCGATTCCTCGCTCCCCTGTTCACCGTCTCATCAGTGGTGGGTGCTGTCGGATGGCGATGGCGCGGGGGACGATGGGAGGTTCAGGCTTGTGATGGAGATGGCGAACGACGATGCTGCTGCCGCGGCGGCCGTTCGGGCAGGTGACGAGTCGGCGTTTGCGTCGTTGGTCGAGCGGCACCGTCGAGAGCTGCGGGTGCATTGCTACCGGATGCTCGGTGCCTTCGCCGACTCCGAGGATCTGGTGCAGGAGACGTTTCTACGTGCGTGGCGCAGTCGGGGCGGATTTGAGGCCCGGTCCACGTTTCGGGCCTGGCTCTACCGGATCGCGACGAATGCGTGCCTGGACGTGCTGGCGCAGCGGCCACGACGGGTGCTGCCCTATGACGTAGCGCCGGCGGCGGGTTCGGGCACCGCGCTGCCGCTCCCGATGGACGGGCCGTGGTTGGAACCCTGTCCGGACCACCTCTTGTCGGGTGCGGTACCGGCTGACCAGGCCCCTGACGCGGTCTTGGTGGCCAAGGAGACCATCGAGCTGGCGTTCCTGGCGGCCATCCAACACCTGCCGCCGCGACAACGTGCGGTGCTCATCATGCGTGACGTGCTGGGCTGGTCGGCCTCCGACACGGCCGGGTCGCTCGATCTGAGCGTTGCTGCGGTGAAGAGCGCGTTGCAGCGTGCGCGGTCGACGTTGCGTAGGCATCTGCCGCGCAGTCGGCTGGAGTGGGGCTCGGTGGCCGGCGCGACGGCCGAGGAGCGTGTGTTGCTGCGCCGGTACGTCGACGCGCACCGCCGGGGTGACGGCGATGCCCTTGCCGCGCTCCTGAGTGAGGACGTACGTGTGTCGTTCCCGCCGCTTCCGCTGTGGGTCGACGGGCGGGACTCGTTCATCGCCGGCAGCAAAGAGTTCGCCGACGCCGGCGAGTACAGGTATGTGGAAACTGGTGCCAACCTGCAGCCGGCGGCGGCGGTCTACCTCCGCCGACCCAGCGACACGGTGTTCCGGCTGCTCGCGTTGGAGGTCCTCCGGATCGAGAAGGGCCGGATCGCCGAGATCGTGGACTTCAACGATCCTGCGGTACTCGCTGCGTTCGGTCTCGCACCGGCGCTGTGACGCCGCCGAGCGATTCCTTTCGCGTCCGGTCGCAGTCTCGACTACCAGCGCGTCGATCAGCCGACGCGAGTGAACGAGGAGGCACGAGCGATATGAGCCCAGACGGTTCCCCGCGGACGATCCCGGTCGCAGTCCGGGACCGCGCATGGTCCGGCGCGTCCTGGTGCGCGCGCATCCTATTGGCACTGTTCTTCGTGCCCGTCGGCGCAGCGAAGGTGGCCGGTGCGCAGCAGGCGGTGGACATGTTCACGCAGATCGGAGCGGGCCAATGGCTTCGGTACGTCACCGGAGCAGTCGAGATCATCGGAGCTGTCGGACTGCTCGTGTCGCCGGTGGCCGGCCTGGCCGCACTCGGTTTGGCCGCGACGATGATCGGCGCGACCGCGACACACCTCTTCGTCCTCGGCGGCGAGCCATGGACGCCTCTGCTGCTGCTGGTGGTGAGCGCGCTCGTCGCGTGGGGCTGCCGACACCGGAGCCGTGCCCTTCTCGGGAGCATGCGACACGCGCTCGCGCCGCAGCTCGCCGACCAGGGAGGGAAGCAGGCATGAGGAAGGTCATCCTCGCGATGCAGATGTCACTGGACGGCTTCGTCGCCGGCCCCAACGGTGAGCTCGACTGGATGTGGCACGCCTTCAACGACGAGCTGAAGACATCCATCATCGAATCCATCCGGCAGACCGACACACAGCTGCTCGGCCGGGTCGCCTACCAGGAGCAGGCGGCGCACTGGCCCACCTCGACGGACGAGATCGCGCCCCTGGTCAACAACGCCACGAAGGTGGTGTTCTCGCGGACCCTCGACTCCGTCATGTGGGCGAACTCCCGCCTGGCGACCAGTGACATCGCCACCGAGATCGCGCAGCTCAGGCAGCAACCGGGCAAGGACATCACCCTCGTCGGCGGCGCACGCCTGGCCCAGACCGCGTCCAGGCTGCGCCTCATCGACGAGTACAACCTCGTCGTCCACCCCGTGGTGCTAGGCGCCGGCCTGCCGCTGTTCGCCGATATGGCCGCACCGATGCCGCTGAAGCTCGTCAAGAAGGAAGCCTTCGGTACCGGCGCGATGCGACTCCTCTATCGACGCGAATGACGCTATGCCAGCCGACACGTAAGGCACCACCCGGGACGTGAGGGACATTAACGACGCGACGAGGCGGGGGGCCGAGCTCAACTCTGCGTTCGGCCCCCATGATCGACAGGCCAGATCCAGATCCAGATCTCGCCTCGTCATCAACACCCCACGGCGCTGACGCGACAGGTCCACGGCCGGGCTCAACCGCCTCAGCATGCTGCGCTCGTCACCGCCTGGACCCCCGCGAGGCAACTACTGATGGCCTCACGCGGAGCCCGACTGAACGTCCGCTCATCGGCATGAGCGGAAGTGTCGCCGGGCGACATGATGGCCAGTCCGCGCAGAACTTGGGTTGGTCAGCCTCCTCGTGATCATGTAAAGCATCAGGCGGGGCCGAAGCGTCAAGCATCATGTGAGGCCAGGCAGTGTAGGGCGCTCGGATGATCTCGTGTTGGGTCCGGGGTCTTCTTGTGGTGCCGGCTACTTCTCGGGGTCGAACTCGAGGATGGTGCGGTCTGCGGGGAGTAGGCGGGGTTCTTCGCCGGGCTCGGTGATGACGAGTATGGGGACGCCTTCGCTGATGCCGTGGGTTCGGCGCTCGGGGTCGGTGGGCATGCGGGCGGTTACCTGGGTGCCTGGGGCCACGGGCACGGGATCGCTCGGCCGCCTGGAACTCCTCAAGATCGGCACCTCGGCCGAGCCGGACATCACCCCCGGCGACGAGATCACCCCGATCGGCCTCATCGGCTACGTCTGGGAGCAGACGCCCCACCGCACAGCAGTGCGTAGCGTCACGGTGGACGGCCGGCGCAAGCCCGGTGTCGTAAGGGGTCGACGGTTGCCGTTGCTGTATTTCGCTGCTGTACGCATCAAAAAAGGCCACTTCCCGATCATGGGATGTGGCCTTTGAGCTGGGGTGGAGCCTAGGGGATTCGAACCCCTGACTTCCTGCTTGCAAAGCAGGCGCTCTGCCAACTGAGCTAAGGCCCCTCGCTGGAGGACAGCCTACCGGGAGGAGGTGGCCACTGGGGCCGTGCGTGGCTCGTTGTCGAGGATGAGGCTGGGGAAGTCGGCGATGGAGTCGATGATCTTTGTCGCGCCGCCCCTGAGGAGGCGTTCGCGGCTGTGGACGCCGGTCAGGACGCCGGCGACGATGGACGCGCCCGCGCGGCTGCCGCACAGCATGTCGCTCTCGGAGTCGCCGGCCACCGCGACCTGGCGGACGTCGTCGATGCGCAGGCGCAGAATCGCCGAGAGCACCAGGTCAGGTGCGGGGCGGCCGCGTCCGGCGTCCTCCGGGCAGAGGGCGAGGTCGATCTTGTCCATCCAGCCGACGGCGTTCAGCACCCGGCCGAGGGTCGCCCGGCTGAAGCCGGTGATCAGGCAGATCTTCACCCCGGCGGCACGTAACTTCTCCAGGGCCTCGACCGTGCCGGGCATGGGATAGAGGCCGGCCCGTTCGATCGCGCCCTCGTAGGAACGTTCGAAGGTCAGGTTGGCCGCCTGTGCCTGCGCCTCGTTGCCGGGGAAGATGCCCCGGAAGACTTCGATTTTGGGACAGCCCCGGGACCGATGCACGTGCACCATAGCGCGCGCATATGCCCCGGTCCCGGGGACTATGCCCTGCGTGGCGATCGCCTCGGCGAACGCCCGCTCCACCATGGCGATGTCACCGATCGTGGTGCCGGCCAGATCGAGGCAGGCAAGCTTGATGGGTGAGGCGCTGGTCATGCCGTCACCTCCGCCTTGATCCGAAACCGTTTCACGCACCGTCAACAGCCCAGGTGGTCAGTTCTCGCTGCCGGTCGCCTCGGTCCACAGATCGAGCTCGGCGCGGTCGGCCTGCACCTTACGCCAGACGAGCAGCCCCCCGAGGGCGACGAGCGCGAGAACGAGCAGCTTCTTCACGGTGTAACCCCACTTCTCAACGGTCTCACCAACCGAGGATGAGACAACGCCGGGTTCCTAATAGATGGTTGCAGCCTAGCAAGGGTTCGCCTTCCTCCCCCGGCCGCACGAGAAGCGGTTGTCCAGAATCTTCTGATACGGAACCCTCTTTGCGACATCCGTTACGAGCCTCGGCCCTTTAGGTAAGAGCCGACCAAGGATCTGATCAGGCGTTACTCCGTATGGAGACCGGACGCCTCGCTGCGGAGATTTCGTCCTACAGCGGACAAGGTCAGCGTCCGATGGTGCCCTCCGGGGGTACGTCGGCGAGGTAGGCCGTCAGGTCGGGACTGTCGGGGGCCAGCATGTGCCGCACCCAGGCGGCTCGCTCGTGTTCCAGCGGTGGCAGCTCCCAGACACAGCCGATCCACGGCTTGGCGAGCTCTTTGAAATTGGCCGGATCGGTGTCCTCGCACCCCAGGAAGGGCATGCCGGCCGCGGCCGTGTGGCACTCCAGCACGTTGTCCCACACCCAGGTGTAGGCGTTGAGGTACGAGGCCTCGCGCGCGCGGTGCAGGACGACGAACGCGGCCGGCGGGGTGTCGTCGAGCTCGGGCAGCAGGTGAGGAAGGTACGCGTAGGCCGCCCTCTGGATCGCCTCCTCGATTTCGGTGTCGAAGGTGTTGACGTGATAGCGCTTGACCTGCCGTCCGGCGATCTCGATCATGCCGGGGACGCGCAGAAACTTTTCGGTGAAAGCCACTGTTGGACGGTAAAGCGATCACACTGACACGTATTGTCAGTGTTATGCGCGCGAGTCGGCTGCTTTCCATTCTCCTTCTCCTCCAGACCCGAGGCCGGCTGACCGCGCGCCAGCTGGCGGAGACGCTCGAGGTCTCCGTACGCACCATCTACCGTGATGTTGAGTCACTGCACGCGGCGGGCGTCCCCCTGTACGGCGACGCCGGCCCCGCGGGCGGCTACCAGCTGGTGGACGGCTACCGCACCCGGCTGACCGGGCTGACGACCGAGGAGGCGGAGGCGCTCTTCCTGGCCGGGATGCCCGGTCCCGCGGCCGAGCTGGGCCTTGGAGCGGTGGTCGCGGCGGCGCAGCTCAAGCTCCAGGCCGCGCTCCCCTCGGAGCTGCGTGACAGGGCGGCCCGTATCCAGGAACGGTTCCACCTGGACGCTCACGGCTGGTACCACGACGGCGACCAGTCACCACATCTCGCCCCGATCGCCGAGGCCGTGTGGAACCAGCGTCGCATCAAGGTGTGCTACCGCCGCTGGAAGGCGCCCACGGATGTCACCCGGATCCTGGAGCCGTACGCCATCGTCCTCAAGGGCGGGAAGTGGTATCTCGTGGCGTGCGGCGGCGGGCGGGTACGCACGTACCGCGTGCACCAGGTGCTCGACCTGACCGTCATGGACGAGAGCTTCGACCGGCCCGCCGACTTCGACCTGGCCGCCTACTGGCGGGCCTTCCTCGTGGAGTTCCGCACCCGGCTGTACCAGGACGAGGCGACCGTACGGATCTCACCGGACGGCCTGGAGCGCATGCGCGAGTTGATGAGCGCCGCCGTGGTCGACTCCGTGAGCGAGACCGCCACCGCTCCGGATGAGGACGGCTGGGTGACCGCCGTGGTGCCGATCGAATCCCTACAGCACGCCCATACTGAGTTCATGAAGCTGGGAGCACTGGTGGAGGTGCTCAAGCCGTACGAACTTCGCGAGCGGCTGGAGGCTACGGCACGCGGGCTCTCCGCGCTGTATCTCTCCGGCTGAAGACAGGCTCCTCCTGCGCCCCGTACCCGGACAAGACCGAAACGCGGGGGCCGTTCTCTCCTAAGTGCTACGACACGGTCGCGCGCCACCGAATGGACACTCGGAGTTATCGATGATTACTGTGAGTGACGAAGTGAGCACATCCCGCTCCGGTAGCACAGGCCTGCCGGGAACCCGCCCGGGGGCTCGCCTCGGGTGGACGGGGACTATCCAAGGAGAACTGATGCAAGCCAAGTGGCTTACGACTCTCGCGCTGACCGCGGTGGTCAGCGGCGCGAGTGTGGCGGCGGTCGCGGTGCCGGCGTCGAACGCGGACTCCACGCCGGCGCGTCCGGGTGCCGCCGCGGACTTCCGCGGTTACCAGGTCCTCAAGCTGCCCAACGCCAATGTCGCCAACTTCGCCCGGCGGACGATCAGGTGCCCGAGCGGTAAGAGGGCGATCGGCGGCGGCGCCGAGGCCCAGGGCAACGACGCCATCCTGGTCGGTTCGTTCCCCACCGACGACGCGGGCGGCTGGGTCGGCCTCGGCCGTCAGAACAACTACGGCACGGTGGGGATCAGCGTGTACGTGATCTGCGCCGACGCCAGCTGAAGTTCCTGACGAGGTGAAGTGACCGAGGAACCAGGGGTGCCGACGGACCGAGGTCGACGACGAGATGCCGGTGCCGCAGGCTGATGGCGGCCGCAGTTGTGATGGCGGCCAAAGGTGAAGGCGCCGCAGGCTGAGCGGTGTGCGCCGAAGTCGCCGGGCGCCGGCCATCCTGATGGTCGACGTAGCGTGTCGGCGGTCGAGGCGAGGTGGACGGTCGGCTCCGGCCAGGGCTGACGACCCGGCCGTCCACCCACCTCAGCCCATCTCGGCCACCTCGAGCCACCCACCTCACAGTCCACGTCAGCCCAGCTCGTAGTCCAAGTAGTACGAGTGCACGCCCTCCTCCACGACGATCTGTCCCCCGCCCTTGATTCCCAGAAGCTCGCCGGTTCCCGAGTCGGGAAGGATCGTCCAGCTCATCGTCTGCTCGCCCCCCGAGCCCGTGGCGGTGTGGTGAAGTACGAAGCTTCCCTTACGCCCCTGGACACTCCCCGTGAAACGTTCAAATCCCACGTAGGCCGCCGAGCCTTCGACCTGCGCCATCGCGGTGAGGATGTCGGTCGTGCTGGTCCCTTCCAGGTCTCCGTGGAAGGTCTTGGTCAGGTGCACCCGGCCCAGCGTGGCGCCCTCACGCTCGTCGAACGTGTGAGGCTCCCAGCTCTCGATATCGAAGGTGCCGTTCGCGCGTGACACAGTTGTCCTCCTTGGATGGTGTTCGGGCACCCCATCCTGCTGCGCATGCCTGACACCTGCTGTCAGGTACGCGCCACCTCTGCTAGGTACCATGCGATCGCGGCGCCAATCCCCCGTTCGCACCCATTTGTACGGCGCGCTCCGGGGCCCCTACAGACTTGGAGAGGCAATGACCCTGTTCGACATGCCCCTGGAACGCCTCCGCGAGTACCGTCCGGAGCGGGACGAGCCCGCCGATTTCGACGCCTTCTGGAAGCAGACCCTCGATGAGGCGTCGACCCATGACCTGGCGCCGGACTTCGCCCCCCACGACGCCCCGCTTACCGGTGTCCAGGTCTACGACACCACGTTCGCCGGTTGGGGCGGCCATCCCATCAGGGCCTGGATGATGGTCCCCACCGGTGGCACCCGGCTGCCCTGTGTGGTGCAGTACATCGGCTACACCGGAGGCCGGGGCCTTCCCATCGACCACCTGGTCTGGCCGACGGCCGGATTCGCCGCACTCATCGTGGACACACGTGGTCAGGGCGCGGAGAACCCTTCGAGCGCCGGCGCGACCGGCGATCCGCACGGCGGCGACTTCGCCCAGGCGCCCGGCATGATGACCCGGGGCATCCTCGACCCCGAGCAGTACTACTACAGGCGTGTCTTCACCGATGCCGTCCGCGCGGTCGACGTGGCCGCCACCCACCCTGCCGTGGACGCCGGCAGGATCGCGGTCGCCGGTATCAGCCAGGGCGGTGGCATCGCCCAGGCCACCGCGGCACTGCACCCGGACGTCAAGGCGGCCCTGATCGACGTGCCCTTCCTGACGCACTTCCGGCGGGCCGTCGAGATCACCGACCGTGAGCCGTACCAGGAGATCGTGCGCTTCCTGGCCACCCAGCGCGACACCGCGGACCGGGTCTTTCGTACGCTGTCGTACTTCGACGGGATGAACTTCGCCGCCCGCGGCCGGGTCCCCGCCATGTACTCGGTGGCGCTGATGGACTTCATCTGCCCGCCCTCCACGGTCTTCGCCGGTTACAACCACTGGGCCGGCCAGAAGGAGATCACGGTGTGGCCCTGGAACGGGCACGAGGGCGGTGGGGGCCGCCAGCGTGAGCTCCAGCTTCACCACCTGCGAAGGCTCTTCTCCGTGGTCTGACCTCAGCGGATCTAGGCCGCGCCCGCCGCCTGGTACGCCCGCGCGATCTGGCGTGCGCCTGTGAGCAGGGGCTCGACGAGCTGGGGCAGTTCCCGGGCGCGGCGGGAGGACAGGACGACACCCACGGCGGCGATCGGCCGGCCGTCCACGATGATCGGTGCGGCGGCCGAGCACGACCCCAGCGTCATCTCCTCGTAGGTGAACGCGTATCCCTGGGCTCGTACGGACGCGAGCTCGCGCGCGAGCCTGCCGGGTTCGGTCACGGTGTGCGGCGTCGGCCGTTCCAGCTTCCTGGAGAGGTAGGAGGTGATGAACCACTCGTCCTCGAACGCCAGAAGCGCCTTCCCGACGCCGGTGGGATGCATGGGCAGGCGCGCGCCGGTGCGGGAGACGATCGGCACGGCGCGCCGCCCGTACACCTTGTCCACATAGAGCACCTCCACCCCGTCGCGGACCGCGAGATGGACGTTCTCCCCCGTGCTGCCGAACAAGTCCTGCAGCCACGGGTGCGCGACCTCGATCAGGCGGCGGGGCGCGAGCTGGCCGAGCTCCCAGATGCGCAGGCCGATGTGGAACCGGCCGTCGTCGTCGCGGCTGAGCGCCTTTGATGCCACCAACTCGTGGACCAGCCGGTGGGCCGTGGTGAGGGTGACGCCGCTACGACGGGCGATCTCGGTCAGGGTCAGCTGCGGGTGTGCGGAGTCGAAGGCACCCAAGATGGCCAGCACCCGCGATGTCACCGTACGCCCCAGGTCGCGGGATCCACCGGCCACCACGCCTCCCCGCCATCCATCCACACGCTGTGGATATTTTGCCTCATCTTCCACTCAGCGGAAGGCGAAGCTCGTACCGCGGCTACTCGCGGCAGGATCCTCCTCCTATGCGAACTCAGGTCGGAATCGTCGGAGCGGGTCCGGCAGGTCTGCTTTTGTCCCATCTACTCCATCTACGGGGCATCGAGTCGGTCGTGCTGGAGCTCCGCAGCCGGGACCACGCGGAGAAGCGGGTACGGGCCGGAGTGCTGGAGCAGGGGACGACCGACACCCTCGTCGAGGCCGCCGTGGGCGAGAGGCTGCTGCGGGAAGGGCTTCCGCACCGGGGGATCGAGCTGCGGTACGGGGGAGCGGGGCACCGCATCGCCTTCGAAAAGCTCGTCCCCGGACGGGCCATCACGGTCTACGGCCAGCAGGAGGTCGTCAAGGACCTGATCGCGGCCCGCCTCGCCGACGGGGGAGATCTGCGCTTCGACGTGGACGACGTGGCCCTGCACGCCATCGACACCGACCATCCGTACCTCACGTTCGGCGGCGAGCGGCTCGACTGCGACTTCATCGCGGGCTGCGACGGTTTCCACGGCGTGTCGCGACCGTCGATCCCGGAAGGCGTGCTGACCGAGTACGAGCGTGAGTACCCGTTCGCCTGGCTGGGCATCCTCGCCCGGGTCAAGCCGTCGGCGGAGGAGCTGATCTACGCGCGGACCGAACGGGGGTTCGCCCTGCACAGCATGCGCTCCCCCGAGATCAGCCGGTTCTACCTCCAGGTCGCCGCGGACGAGGACATCGCCGAGTGGCCGGACGACCGCATCTGGGCGGAGCTGAAGGCACGGCTGGAGACGGTCCCCGGCTTCGTCCTCGCCACGGGGGAGATCATCGACAAGGGCGTCACGCCCATGCGGAGCTTCGTCGCCGAGCCGATGCAGTACGGGAGGCTGTTCCTGGCCGGTGACGCGGCCCACATCGTGCCCCCGACGGGGGCCAAGGGCCTCAACCTGGCCGTCGCGGACGTACGCCAGTTGACCAAGGCGCTCGTCCACCGGTACGAGACCGGCTCGGACGAGTTGCTGGACGGTTACTCGAAGGCGTGCCTCAAACGGGTCTGGCGGGCGCAGCACTTCTCCTGGTGGATGACGACGCTCCTGCACACCTTCGACTCCGACGACGCCTACGGTCACCGGCTGCAACTCTCCTACCTGGACTACGTGACCTCCTCCGAGGCCGCGGCGAGGACGCTGGCGGAGAACTACGTCGGCCTGCCGTACGGATCGCTGGAGTGAGCACCGCCCCCGTCGAGTGAGCCTCTCCCACCGAGCCGAGCCCCCAAGGACGCCCCCGCGCCGAGGCGGTATCCCCCCGTGTGCTTAACCTGAAATAACAGGAGACGGGAGGGATTCGGATGCCCGATCCAGCAGAAGCGAGCGTCTTCTTCATCGGAAACGCCACCACGCTGATTCGCTCTCATGGTTTCACCCTGCTGACCGACCCGAACTTCCTCCACCGCGGACAGCGTGCGTACCTGGGCTGGGGCATCAGCACCCGCCGCCGTACCAACCCCGCGTTGGAGATCAGCCGGCTTCCGGAGATCGACGCCGTCGTGCTGTCGCACATGCACGGTGATCACTGGGATCGTGTGGCCCAGGAAGGGCTGGACGCGGATGTGCCGATCATCACCACGCCCCACGCCGCCTCGCGGCTCAAGCGTCAGGGGTTCCGGAACGCGATCAGCCTGGAGACCTGGCAGGACCGCCGGCTTCGCCGGGGAGGTAACACTCTTAAGGTCACCGCCCTGCCCGCCCGCCACGCGCCCGGGTTCGCCGAGAAGCTGCTTCCTCCCGTCATGGGAAGCATGCTGGAATTCGGCCACGACGACGGCGAGGTCAGCCTCCGGCTGCACATCAGCGGGGACACGCTCCTGGACGAGCGCCTCGCCGCGATCCCCCGCCGCTTCCCGATGATCGATCTCGCCATCGTCCACCTGGGCGGTACCAAGGTGCTCGGGGCGCTGCTGGTGACCATGGACGGGGTCCAGGGCGCTCACTGGGTCGAGTTGATCAACGCGAACTACACGCTCCCAGTGCACTACGACGACTACGAGGCCTTCACCTCAGGGCTCGACGACTTCCGTCACCACGTCAACCGCCTCGGGCTGTCGGACCGGGTCCGCTACATCACCCGCGGCGAGACCTACCACATCCTGGGCCGGCGGGCGGGGCACGGGATCCGCTGACCGGATATGGGGGAAATCCTGGTCGGCACGGCGTCATGGACGGACAAGACGCTGCTGAAGTCCGGCTGGTACCCGCCGGACGTCACGACGCCTGAGGAACGTCTGCGTTACTACACGCGCCTGTTCCCGCTTGTGGAGGTCGACTCCACCTACTACGCGACGCCCGCGCAGGAGACCGCGCGGCTGTGGGCGGAGCGGAGCCCACCTGGCTTCACCTTCGACGTCAAGGCGTTCTCGCTGCTGACCGGCCACCCGACCCGCCCGGCGGCGCTGCCGAAGGACCTGCGGGTCGAGATGGCACCGGGCAAGAAGAACCTGTACGTCCAGGATCTGGATCCCGCCGTCGTCGAGCAGGTGTGGGAGCGCTTCGTGTCCGCGCTGCTGCCGCTGTGGGAGGCGGACAAGCTCGGGGCGGTGCTCTTCCAGTTCCCCCGGTGGTTCCCGATCAGCAGGCGCAACAAGCACTACATCCTCGAGTGCAAGCGGCGCTGCGATCCGTTGCGGATCTCGGTGGAGTTCAGGAACCGCACCTGGATGACCGAGGAGAACCAGGCCGAGACGCTGGACTTCCTGCGCTCGTACGCCATCCCGTACGTGTGCCTCGACATGCCGCAGGGTCACCCGTGCTCGATCCCGCCGGTCGTCGCGGCCACGGCGGACCTGGAGATCGTCCGGTTCCACGGCCACAGCGACAAGTGGACCAGCAGCGACATATACGAACGCTTCGGCTACCTGTACTCCCCCGAGGAGCTCAAGGAATGGACGCCCAAGCTGTGCGAGCTGGCCGGCCAGACCTCCACCACGCACGTGCTGATGAACAACTGCTACCGCGACTACGCCCAGACCAACGCACGGCAGCTCGCCGACCTGCTCAGGAGCATGCCGTCGTGCCAGGTGAGGCAGGCGGCCGAATGATCGAAGGGCCTACGCCGAGGCGGCCACGGTGGGCACCCGGTCGAGGGAGATGCCGAAATGCTTCCGGTAGGCGTCCAGCACCTCGGCGTCGCCGTCCAGAAGCTGCTCGCGGCGCTCACCGTCGATCGTGTGGATCAGCTTAGCCCCGCTCAGCGTGACCCGGCCCGACTCGGTCATCCGCGAGCAGGTCAGCGACCGGGTGAAATGGGACTGCGGCGAGGTCTGCTGCCACCAGCAGGTCGGCACGAAATCGCTCAGCTCGTAGGGCCGCGGGTCCAGCCGGTACTCCGGTGTGCCGTCGAGGATGACATCCACGTCGCCGTGCCGGTTGTCCCGGACGATCCGGAACACTCCGCCGGGATCATGCTGGTCACCGTCGGCTTCCATGCGCAAGGGATGCCGGCTGAACTTCCCGAAGCCGACGTCGACGAGCCACGGCTCATCGAGATCGACCCGCAGGGCGAGGTGGTCGAACGGCGGTCCTGCCCGGTCGCCGTCGAAGACGCGGGCGGACAGCAACCTCACCGGATAGCCCAGGGCGGTCAGCAGGGCGGCGAAGGCACCGTTGAGTTCGTAGCAGAACCCGCCCCTGCGGTGATCGACGATCTTGTCCAGGAGCGACCCCTCATCCAGCACGATCGGCTCGCCCAGATGGATGCTGAGGTTCTCGAACGGTACGGACAGCAGATGCGCCTGTTGCAGGTCCCGGAGCGCCTCGATGTCGGGACGGACGGGCCGTACCACGCCGATCCGGGTGAGATACGCATCGATCTGTGAGTCGTCCATGCAGCTCTCCATCCCATATGTCCTATCCCGTCATACTGCCGCACGATCGTTTCCACAGGCTGTGGAAGGTGCTCGACCCGGCCGGATTGGGGAGAGCCCGCATTTCGTGGCCGTGCCCGCTGAGAGACGAGCGCTACGCACGGTGACCTGCGTGTTGTCCACATAGGGGAAAGGGCTGCTACCGGATCGGTGAGCAGCCCTTTCCTGGGTTCCAGAACTCGACCTCTGGTCTCGTCCTCAACGCGTGGCGGTACGCACTTCGCTATGCCACGCCTTTCTTCACAACCGCCCTTAGAAGGGCTGTGAGAACGGCTGGCTGAACGGCTGCGAGAAGGGCTGGCTGAACGGCTGGGAGAACGGCTGGGAGAACGGCTGACTGAACGGCTGGGAGAACGGTTGCGAGAAGGGCTGGCTGAACGGCTGGGAGAACGGCTGGCTGGAGGCGCTGGCAGGAGCGGCCAGGACCCCGAACGCCACACCGGTCACAAGGGCGGTACCAGCGATGATGCGGCTGTAGCGGGCGAGACGGCGCATGACGGCAAGACCTCTCATTCGCTTATATGGGCAGGATCAATATAAGCAGGAGACATGCCCTTTTCCCACTGGTTGACTCATATTTGTTGATCCGAGCATCGGCGAACCGCAAGGGTCACAGCCATCGCGCCGGCTCCTGGAATCCATATACTCCATGACACTCCGTAAACCACGCTGATCAGCGAAGTGCGCGCCTTTTCATAGTTCTCATTCGCACACGCAGAGCAACCGTCCAGGACACCGGTAACCCATCACGACGGCTGAGGGACGCCGTCGGACACCGTGACCCTCAGGAGGTCGCCTCGACGAATGAGACGATCTGCCGTCCCAGCCGCTCGCCCGCGTCCTCCTGGAGGAAGTGCCCTGCCCCCTCGATCGTGGGGTGGGTCAGGCTCGCGGCGCCGGGGATCAGCTGCTTGAACAGCGGAGCCATCGGCCCGGTGATGGGGTCCTTGTCGCTGAACGCGACCAGGAACGGCCCGTCCCAGCTTCTGAGCACCTCCCAGGCGGCCCGGTTGGCGGGGGCCTCGGGGTCATCCGGCTCAGCGGGCACCAGGCCGGGCATGGCACGCGGACCCGCCTTGTAGGACTCGTCCGGGAACGGCGCGTCGTAGGCGGCCCGGACCGCGGCCGGCAGCGTGGTCTCGCAACCGGCCTGCACCGACCGGGCCACGTCGAAGGACGGCGCGGTCTGCACCGAGTGCCGGAACCGCAACCAGGTCTCGGGCATCGGGAAGTCACCGGTCGGCAGGCCGGTGTTGGCCGCGACGATGCGCGCGAACCGTTCGGGATGGGCGACGGCCAGCCGCAGCCCGATCAGCCCGCCCCAGTCCTGCCCTACCAATGTGACCTCTCGCAGGTGGAGGACGTCGAATATCAGCGAGCGGGTCCATTCGATGTGCCGCTTGTAGGAGTGGTCGCCGATCTCCGTGGGCTTGTCGGACCGGCCGAAGCCGACCAGATCCGGAGCGACCACGCGCAGACCGGCCGCGGCCAGCACCGGTATCACGTGGCGATAGAGGAACGACCAGCTCGGCTCGCCGTGCAGGCACAAGACGACCTGACCATCGGCCGGCCCCGCCTCGACGTAGGCCATACGCAGCCTGCCACCGTCCAGATCGGGGACCTCGGCATACCCGACGTGGAACGCGAAGTCGGGCAGATCGGCAAAGCGCTCCTCCGGCGTACGCAAAACTCGCATCGCCCCATCATGGCACCACCGACTTCACCGCCCTTTGATCTCGCACCACACGCCGACCCGATCCGGCCTGAACCCGGGACGCACCGGCCCGACCCGCCGTCTTCGGTGATCTACAACCCGCTCGCATCGCATGAAACTTTCATTTCTGCCCGCATCGTCCCAAGATGCGTTTCATGTGGCAGGACAGCGTTCCACTGTATGCACGATCTGCGGGCCAACGGCAGCCGGGATCCGATGTCTTGACCCCCTGTTTCACCGGACGTAAAAGTGCGGAGGAGTTGGACAGCGCTTCCTTCACTCGCCTCGGAGCGTCACCGAGGACGGCCGTCTTCGCGTACTCCGCCACGGGCCGGGCCATGTCAGAGTCCCGGCCCAGAGGACGGCGGATGGGCGCAGAGGCGGCCCGCCCACCGGTGCGCACCGGGGCTGCACGTCATGCCAGCACGTGACCGCGCAGCGGGGCCACGCCGTCATCGGCCCGGCCCGGCACGCGGCCATGGCCCGGCTCGGTCCGCACAGGACCGGCCGGCTCCCACGGAACTGGAGGTTCCAGTGCGAAGAAGGAAGGACCGCGGCACCCGCTCCATGCTCGCCGCGCTCGCGACGACCGTCACCGCCATCGTGATCTGGGCACTGGCGCTGGTGACCATGCCCAGCGCGTCCGCCGCGACGCTGTTCGGCGACGACTTCCAGGACGGCGACGCGGCGGGCTGGTCCAGGTCCGGTGGCAGTTGGTCGGTGGTCGCCGACGGATCCCAGGCGCTTCGGCAGTCCGGCACCAGCGCCGACGCCCGGGCGGTGGCCGGCGCCGGATGGTCGGACCAGGCGGTGCAGGCGCGGGTGAAGCCGATCGTGTTCAACGGCAGCGGCCGCAACGTCGCGATACTGGCCCGGGCGCAGAGCACCAGCAGTTACTACTTCCTCGGGCTGAGCAACTCGGGCTCGGTCGTCCTCGGCAAGCGGACCGGCGGCGGCCTGGTCACCCTCGCCTCCGCCCCCACGACTGTGACCACGGGCACGTGGTACACGCTGAGGCTGGAGGCGTTCGGCACGACGTTGCGCGGCTTCGTCAACAACGTGCAGGTCGTCTCGGCGACCGACACCACCTACGCCTCCGGCCGCGCGGGCCTGGCCGGCTACTACGCCAGCGCCTCGTTCGACGACGTGCTGGTGACCGACGTCGGCGGACCCAGCGAACCGCCGACCACCCCGACGGTCACCCCGCCGCCGCCCGGCACCTGCTCGACTTCCGGGACGCCCATCGGGTTCGCCTCGGTCAACGCCTGGGGGCAGAGTGGAACCACCGGCGGCGCCGGCGGGTCGACCGTCGAGGTCGACACGGCGAGCGAACTGATCTCCGCCATCGCGCAGAGCGGGCCGCTGAACATCTGCGTGCGCGGCATGATCACGGTTCCGGCCGGGATGTACAACGTCGCCTCGGACAAGACGATCGTGGGCATCGGCTCCAACGCCGGCATCAGCGGCGGCGGGCTCAACATCGGCCTCCCCGTGGACGACGCGATCACCTCACCGCCGGCGACCGCCGTGAACAACATCATCATCCGCAACCTGTCGTTCCGGAACGCGAACGATGACTCGATCAACGTGCAGATGTTCTCCCACCACGTGTGGATCGACCACAACGACCTGTGCTGCGGGTACGACGGGCTGATCGACATCAAGCGCGGCTCGTCCTACATCACCGTGTCGTGGAACCACCTGCACAACCACACCAAGAACATGTTGCTCGGCCATGACGACGGCGCCGGCGCGCAGGACATCGGCCGGCTCAAGGTCACCTACCACCACAACTGGTTGAACCAGACGCCGCAGCGCAACCCGCGGGTGCGGTTCGGCGAGCCGGTGCACGTGTTCAACAACTACTACTACTACAACACCGACGTCGGAGTGGCCTGCCAGGCGAATGCCGGCTGCATGGTCGAGGGCAACTACTTCGACCGGGTCGAGGAGCCGGTGTCGAACTCCTATGCCGGCCCGACCGGCAGGTGCGTCGCACGGAACAACGTGTTCGTCAACGAATCAGGCCAACCGGACTGCAGCGGCAGCGTGCAAGAGCCCAGCACCTACTACAGCTACACCCTGGACGACCCCAACTCCGTTAAGGCCCTGGTCACCGCGGGCGCGGGGGTCGGCAAGATCTGACCCCCAGGGACTGGCGGGCCCTCTCCCGCACCCGCCAGTCCCCCAACCCCTCGCAACTTCCCTCTCTAGAAGTCCTTCTGAACCTCAAAGGCCGCTCCCCGATCACCGGGAGCGGCCTTCGTTCAGGTGGCCAGGTCGGCGGTCGGTTCGGCGGCGGTCGCGGAGATCGGTGGCGGCGACGGCCGGCCCGGGGGCCGTCGACACGATGTACCGGGAGTTCACGGACGCGGCGGAGCAACGCAGACAACACGAGCTGGACGCGGTCCGCGGCCTGCACCCCCAAGAGGTGATCGAGGCCACGGAGAGCGACCTGCTCCATCGTGTCGCCCCTCCGTGATGGAAGCCGGTCAGCGCGCCGCCGCGGCCATGGCCGTGACGCTCGTCCGGAGGTTCGCCGGGACTGGGACGTCCTCGACGAATCCCCCGCCGTCCGCGGCGCAAGGTGTCGTGGCAGCGATGCCGTGCGTACGTGCGTGGTCGTGTGCTCCTCCCGGGACCGGCTCGGCCGACTGCGGTGCACACCCGTCCCGGGGAACCCAAGGCTACGGAAGTGTCATTTTCTGGCAACACCGCTTTGAGATGGGTAAGCGTCCCCGTGGTCGGCGGGTAGCTGACCACGGGAGACCTATGCATGCCGTGTCGAGCGAGGAGCGAGGAGCGCGGACGTGGACTACGAAGAGTTCCTCGAAATCGTGAGCCGCCAGACCGGCCTGGACGCCGAGGCCGCCGAGCGCGCCATACAGGCGACGCTCGAGACGCTCGCGCGGCGCCTGTCGAAGGGCGAAAGCCGCGACCTGCTCCGGCAACTGCCCGCCGAGCTGAAGCCGTATGTCTACACGGACAAGGACCCCGAGGCCTTCGACGTCGACGAGTTCCTCCGGCGCGTGGCCGAGCGGGAGCAGGTGGACGTCGAGGAGGCCGAACGACACGCGCGAGCCGTCTTCTGGGCGCTGGGCGGCGCCCTGGACGCCAAGGAGGTGGCCGACCTGGCGGCGGACCTGCCGGAGGAATTCGACCCCCTGGTGGCCGAGGCCCAGCGGCGGCACGTGGAGGTCATGCGGTCCTCGGAGTTCCTCAGCAGAGTCGCCAGACGCGCCGGGCTCGACGCCGAGGGCGCCGAACGCGCCACCGCGGCCGTGCTGGAGACGCTCGCCGAGCGCATCGCCGCAGGCGAGGTCAGGGACCTCATCCGCGAACTGCCAGTCCGGCTGCACCCACCGCTGAGGCGGGGCATCGCCGGTCGCCCCGGCACGGCCACACGGATGGGGCTGGAGGAGTTTCTGCGCCGGGTGGCTGAGCGGGAGGGCGTGTCCCTTGACCAGGCGCGGGAACATGCCGCCGCCGTGTTCGCCACGTTGCGCGAGGCCATTACGGACAAGGAGTTCTTCGACGTGACCGTCCAGTTGCCGAACGAGTACTGGACCCTGCTTCCCCGTCCGTGAGTGGGCGATGGGCGGGCTCGCCGCTCCACGTGCTCCATGAAAACCCCGGCAGGTCCTCGAAACCGCGTCAGAAGCGGGTCACCTCTTCCCGCGGAGGCCCTGACACGTCACAGGCCGGCCCGGCGGTCCCGGGTCCGATCATGGCTGTCGTCTCAGTCCGTCGTGATCGCGGCTCCGTCCCCGTGCGCATGGAGTCCGGCCGGTCCATCGTCGTGGCGGGCAAGCAAGGAGGTCTTGGCCGCCGGGGACGGCGCGGTGCGCCTGGACGAGGAGGGCGACCTGGTGATCTCGCCGTTGACCGCGGAGGACTGCCGACACCCACGGGGTGACGCTGGTCAACTTCGCGCTGTTCGACCTGCTGGGGTTACAGCTGTCGCCCCGCATCCGCGACCTGGGCAAGATCACCCTGTACCGGGCATGGCCACGGGCACGGGCCGAGGCCGACTACCCCCGCGCCGCGCCGCTGCTGACTCGGCGGCTGAACACCGGTCTGATCACCGAGCACTACGACGACCTGCTCAGGCTGGCCGGGTCGCTGAAGCTCGGCCACGCCACCGCATCCTGTCACTATCTCTGCTCCGGAGTCAGGACGTGTCGGGTCCGGTCCCCGATCCAGGCCGCTTCGAGGATCGCGGTCAGGCTGGCGGTGTCGGTCGGGCCTGGATGGTTCTGGATCAAGCGGGTGACGCCACTGGCCATCTCCGCGAAGCGCGGGAGGTCGGCGCGTGCCACGCCGATGTCCGCCAAGGTGGTAGGGATGCCGATGTCGGCAAGGAGCCCGTCGAGCCAGGTGAGGAACGTGTCTGCGGCCTCGGCATCCGAGGCGTCGGTCACGTCGAGCCCGCACACCCCGGCGAGGATGGCCAACCGGTCGCCGATGGCATCCCTGGCCGCGTCCAGCGCGTAGGGCAGCAGCAGCCCGACACCCAGGCCGTGCGGCGTGTGGGTGGCTGCGCCGATGGGGTACTGGAGGGCGTGCGGAGCCGCGTTGCCTGCGTGGGAAAATGCGAGCCCGGCCAGCATGGACCCATAGGACATGTCCGCGCGCGCGTCCTTGTCGCCTCCGTCCCTGACGACATGGGGCAAGCTGCGGGCGATCCGCTCCGCGGCCAGGAGCGCGTAGTGATCGGTGATCGGGTTGCGGCCGAGGAAGACCTGCTCCACCGGGTCGCGCGGTCCGTGGGCCCGGGGTCGCGCGGTGTAGCTCTCCACCGCGTGACAAAACGCGTCGATGCCGGAGTGGGCAGTGACGGTCGCAGGGCAGGTGTAGGTGAGCTCGGGGTCGACGATGGCGAAGTCGGGCACGATGTGGACGCTGGAGACCCCCACCTTCAGCTCGCGGTCCGGGTCGGTCAACACCGAGACGGGCGTGAGCTCGGAGCCGGTGCCTGACGTCGTCGGGACCGCGACGAGAGGAATCGTCGGCCCCGGCACCTTCGACTCGCCGTAGAAGTCGCGCGGCGTCCCACCGTGGCGCCGGATGACGCCGACGATTTTGGCGAGGTCGATCACCGTGCCACCCCCGATGGCGAGGATTACGTCGGCGTCCACCTCTGCGGCGACCGAGACGGCCAGGGCGACATCGGCGAGTGGCACGTCGGGAGTCGCGTCGGCGAACACCCCGACGACTTCGACCTTCTCCCGCACGGCGGCCACGATCTCGGCCACGCCCGGCTGCCCCAGAAGAACCCGGTCGGTCACGATGAGGACTCGCGAGCCACACTCGGCCACCACTCGTGGGATGTTCTGCGCGACCCCTTCGCCCATTATCAGCTGGCGTGGTCCGCGGACGGTCTCAAGCATGTCAGTGCCTCTCTGGAACGTCGGCGGTGATTCGCTGGGCGGACGTCCAGGTCAACTGCGAGAACGGGACGGCGTCGGCAAGGTTGGCCGCCGGGTGGCGCGGGCAGGCGCCGGGCTCCCAGACTCGGTCGTGCCCGGGCGCCCTCAGGTCCATCGCGATGATGACGTCGCCCTTGGTGGGCGGGTCAGTCGGGTCGAGGGTCCCGGTCAGGTCATGTGTGCACAGGGCGCGGTGATCCTCGGCGGGAACCCGGAGCAGCAGGCCGGTCACGGTAGGTCGATCGCCGCGTAGGTGACGTCGAGGTACTCAAGGATGCCCTCGTGCGACCCCTCCTTGCCGATCCCGGACTGCTTCACGCCTCCGAACGGAGCTGACGGGTCCGAGATCAGACCACGGTTGATGCCGACCATCCCCGTCTCCAGCCCCTCGGTGAACCGGAGCGCCCGCTGGAGGTCACGGGTGAAGACGTATCCGACCAGGCCGTGCTCGGTGTCGTTGGCCTTCGCCATTACCTCGTCGTCGGACGTGAACGAGATGATCGGCGCCACCGGGCCGAAGATTTCCGCCTCCAGCATCCGCGCGTCTTCGGGCACGTCGACGAGGACCGTAGGCGGGTAGAAGTAACCCGGCCCATCCGGACGCTCGCCGCCCACCAAGACACGGGCGCCGCGATTGACCGCGTCGGCGACGAGCTCGTCGATCTTGGTGACCGAGGCCTCGTTGATCAACGCCCCGACGTCCACGCCGTCGTCGAGACCATGGCCCACCGAGAGCGCGCCCATCCGCTTGGCGAAGCGCGCCGTGAACTCCTCGCGCACCGGCTCCTCGACGTAGATTCGGTTGGCCGCTATGCAGGACTCGCCGATGTTGCGCATCTTGGCCACCATGGCACCGTCGAGCGCGACGTCCAGGTCCGCGTCGGCACACACGATCAAGGCCGCGTTGCCGCCCAGTTCCATGGAGGTGCGCAGCACGTTGTCCGCCGCCTGTCGTAGCAGCACACGCCCGACCTCGGTCGACCCGGTGAACGAAAGCTTGCGGGTCCGACGGTCGGCTAGCAGTGCTGAGACCACCTCGCCGGCACGCTTGGTTGTCACGACGTTGACGACGCCTGGGGGAACGCCGACCTCCTCCATGATGCGGGCCAGGAACAGCATGGTGAGTGGCGTCTGGGCTGCCGGCTTGGTGATCGTCGTGCAGCCCGCCGCCAGCGCAGGAGCGATCTTGCGGGCACCCATGGCCAACGGAAAGTTCCAGGGCGTCACGAAGACGCACGGTCCGACCGGCTTCGGCACGGTGAGGATGCGATACCCACCTGCGGGAGCGGTGTTGTAGCGTCCCTCGACGCGCACCGCCTCCTCGGCGAACCAACGGAAGAACTCGGCGCCGTAGGCCACCTCTGCCCGAGCCTCGGCGAGCGGCTTGCCCATCTCGAGCGTTATCAGCCGGGCGACCTCCTCGGATCGCTCGGTCAGTGCCCGGTACGTCGCGGTCAACAACTCTGACCGTTTTCGCGGCGGGGTCGCCGCCCACTCCGCCATTGCCTTGCTCGCCACGTCCAGAGCGGCGAGCCCGTCAACGACGTCGGCGTCCGCCACCTCGGCGATGGTCTTGCCGGTGGCCGGGTCCTCGACGACAAAGGTGGCTCCGCCGGCGGCGTCGCGCCAGGCGTCGCCGATCCGGAGCCGCCGGTGCTCGGGGGCCAGGACGTTCATCGGGTCACTCATCGCGTCGCCTCCTGTGATGTTCTTGGTGATGTCCAGCGTGACCTCGGCGATCGCGCCACGCGCGTTGACGAACGGGTCACACGACCTCGTCGGGGTCGAGGTCGCCGAGCGGGTCGAACGTGGCCTTGGCCCTGGCCGCAGGGCGACGCCCCGCGCCACCGGTCGCCTTCTCGGGCCATGGCCGCTTCAGCGTCGTCAGGCCGTGCTCACCGGGACGGTCCGCCGAGGCTCGATTGCCACGTGCGGGCGCATGTTGACGTCGCCGCCCTGCGCGGTTACCTCCCGGCCTCGGACAGCGCCAGCCCGGTGCCCGCATCGAACAGGTGCGCACGGTCCAGGTCGACCGTGACAAGCAGCCGCTCGCCCGGCGTGCCTGTGACGGTGGGTCGTGCCTTGACCTTGAGGATCTCCGTCCCCACTCGGACGTCGACCACCGTTCGGTCACCGAGCGGCTCAAGGCCGTAGAGCTCGCCCGACAACGACGCGTTCCCACGCTGCTCGACGGACAGGTCCTCTGCGCGCAGGCCCAGCAGCAGCGGACGACCGTCCTCAGCCGTGGTCCAGCGGGGCCGCGGCAGTGTCCAGCCGTCCGCCCCGACCAGACGATCTCCCTCGGCGTGGCAGGCGAGCAGGCTGATCGGCGGGCTCCCGACGAAGCCTGCGACCCACTGGTTGGCTGGACGCTCGTACACCTCGGTCGGCGTTCCGACCTGTTGCACCTTCCCCTCCTTGAGGACCGCGACCTGGTCGGCCATGGACAGGGCCTCGACCTGGTCGTTGGTCACGTAGACGAAGGTCGCTCCGAGGCTCCGGTGGATGCGGGTGAGCTCGGTGCGCATCTCGACGCGGAGCTTGAGGTCGAGGTTCGTCAGCGGCTCGTCCATGAGAAACGCGCGCGGGCGACGGACCAGCGCCCGGGCCAGGGCGACACGCTGCATCTCACCGCCCGACAACTGCGCCGGACGACGCTGCAGCAGACGTTCGATGTGCAGCAGGCTCGACATCTGCTCGACGGCAGCGGCGACCTCGCTCGAAGAACAGCGGCGTGCCCGCAGCGGCGAAGCGATGTTCTCGTACGCCGTGTGTCGCGGGTAGAGGGCGTAGTTCTGGAAGACCATGGCCAGGTCGCGTGCGGCCGGGGCGTCACCGGTCGCGTCCCTCCCGTCCAGATGCACCGACCCGGCGTCAAGCTTCTCAAGGCCGGCGATCGCTCGCAGGGTCGTCGTCTTGCCTGCCCCGGAGGGCCCGAGCACGACGAAGAACGAGCCGTCCGGCACGTCCAGCGTCACCCCGTCCAGGGCCTGGACTTTACCGAAGGACTTGCACAGCCCGTGCACTACCACGGTTCCCATCAGGCCACCAGCTCTTCCGTGCTCACGTCGTAGACCGCCGGGGTCCCGCCGGTGTGCCGCAGCCCGACCGGTGCGTCAGCGGCGAAACGGACAGTCGGTGGCATGCGAACCCGTACGTCGCGCTGGCCGCCGTGGTCGACCACGTAGATGATTTCGTCGCCCAGCCACTCCGCCGAGGCCACGCGGGCCGGGACCGAACGTTCCGCCCCTGGTTCTGTGACTTCCAGCGCCTCCGGCCGGACGCCTGCGACCAGGCGACGGTCGCGCGGCAGGCCTGGCGGTGGCGTGAGGACCAGTCCGCCCTGACTGCGCAGCTTCCCGTCGGCCACCTCCACCTCGATCAGGTTCATCGGCGGGGAGCCGATGAACGCGGCGCAGAAAAGACTCGCCGGACGGTCGTAGACTTCCAGCGGCGTGCCGATCTGCTCGACGCGGCCCTTGTTGAGGATGGCGATTCTGTGACCGAGCGACATCGCCTCGACTTGGTCGTGGGTGACGTAGACCATCGTCGTCCCCAGCTCCCCCTGCAAGTGCTTGATCTCCGTGCGCATGTCCGCCCTCAGCTCCGCGTCCAGATTGGTGAGAGGTTCGTCCATGAGGAATGCGCGCGGTCGTCGCACCAGGGCGCGAGCGAGCGCGACGCGCTGCTGCTCCCCGCCGGACAGTCGGCGCGGTCGCCGGTCCAGGAGCGGACCGAGCCGCATCAGCCGGGCGGCCTCCTCGACCCGCTCGTGCACCTCCGCCTTGGGCAGTCCCTCGGCCCGCAGGGGGAACGCCAGGTTGTCGCGGGTTCTCAGATGCGGGTAGAGAGCGTAGAACTGGAACACCATGGCGATGTCGCGCTCGGCGGGCGGCAGGTCGTTGACGAGCGTGTCGCCGATGCGGATGTCGCCCGTCGTCTGCCTCTCCAGGCCGGCTATGGCCCGCAGCGTGGTCGTCTTGCCGCAACCCGAAGGGCCGAGCATCACGAACAGCTCGCCGTCGCCGATGGACAGGTCCACGTGATCAACTGCGACCGTCCCGTCCGGGTAGCGCTTGCGCAGGGCGGTCACCTCGATGCCCGCCATCAGCGTCGCACCGCCCCGAGCGTCACACCGGCGACGAGGTGCTTGCGCACCAGGTAGGCGAAGACGAGCACCGGCAGGGCGAACACCACGGAGGCGGCGGCCACGAGACCCCAGTCCACAGTGGTTCCACCGATGAGGCCGGCGATGGCGGGTGGGGCCGTCCGCACATCGTCGCTGGAGGTGAGGAAGATGGCGAACACGAACTCGTTCCACGAGAAGATGAGTGCGAAGACCGCCGTCGCGGCGATGCCGGGCAGCAGCAGGGGAAGGGTGAATCGCCGGAACGCCTGCAAGCGGGTGTAGCCGTCGAGCATGGCGGCATCCTCGTACTCTGCGGGCACCTCGTCGACGAACCCCTTCATCATCCAGATCGTGAACGGGACGTTGAACGCGGCGTAGATGAGGATCAGGCCGAGCTTGGTGTCGATGAGTCCGACTTGGCGGTACATGAGAAAGATCGGGATCACGACCACCACGGGCGGCATGAAGCGGGTGGACAGGATGAAGAACAGTTGGTCCTTCTTGGCCTTCACCGCGAAGCGTGAGTAGGCCCACGCCGCCGGGACCCCCAGCACGGTGGCCAGCACCGTGGAGACCCCGGCGACCACGACGGAGTTGAGGAACGAGACGGACAAGGCCGAGCGACCGCCGCCGGAGGCGACGAACACGTCCTTGAAATGGTCCATCGTGAACTTGAAGTCGAAGAACTTGGCCGGGATGGCGTAGACGTCCCGGTTCTCCTTGATGGACGTCTCGATCATCCACAGCACCGGAAAGAGCATCACGACGGCCAGCACGGTCAGCAGCGCGACCTCCAGCACTGCGCGGCCCCGGCCGCCAAGGCGGCGCCCGGGGGGCCTGTGATCCCGGACAGGACCTGGGGACACGGCCTCGTCGACGGAGACGGCCATCAGTCCTCCTTGAGCTTGTTCAAATAGCGCAGGTAGAGCTGCGTGAGCACGATGACGACGAGGACCATGAGAATCCCGTACGCCGAGGCGGTTCCGGTGTTGAAGCCCAGGAACGCGACCTTGTAGACGTGGAACGACAACGTCTCGGTGGAGACCCCCGGACCTCCGCTGGTGAGGATGTAGACGAGGTCGAACAGCCGGAAGGCCTCGATGGCTCTGAACAACACGGCAATGAGGAGCAGCGGCCACACCAGCGGAAGAGTGATGGTGCGGAACCGGAACCACTCGGACGCCCGGTCGATCGAGGCGGCCTCGTACAAGTACTTGGGGACCGCGGTAAGGCCCGCAAGTGCGATGAGCATGATGAACGGCGTCCATTGCCAGGTGTCGACCACGATCAGGGAGATCAATGCCGTTCGCTGCCGGGTGAGCCATTCCACCTGATCCAGGCCGAGCGAGCCGAGCATGCTGTTGATCACGCCGAACTGCGCGTCGAGCATGAATCGCCAGAACAGCCCGACCACGACCGGCGACAGCATCATCGGAACCAGGAACAGAGTGGTCAGCAGTCCTCGCCCGTGCGTGCGCCGTGAGATCAGGTAGGCGATGGCGAAACCGAGCACGGTCTGCAGGGCGACCGCGCCGACCACGTAGATCAACGTCGTCAAGGCCCTCAGGTGGACCTGCGCCGAAGCCAGGATGGCGGTGTAGTTCCCGAACCAGATGAACTCGGCGGGCCCCCCGCGGGTGGCCGAGTAGTCGGTGAAAGACAGGTACAACGCCCACAGCAACGGGAACACCGACATCGCGAGCAACAGCAGCAGCGCGGGGGAGATGAAGGCCACGGCGAGCCCGCGGTCGCTCAACCGGCGGGACCGACCCGGTGCAGGCGGCGTCGCGGACGCCACCTGCCCGGGGTGGTCGGTCGTCAGAGGGGCGGGGTCACTCACAGTCCGCCGCCGCCCTTGCGGCTGCCGGAGTCGAGCACGCCCTGCTGCTGCTTGGCGATGTCGTCGAGCGCGTCCTTCGGCTTCTTCGCGCCGTTGAGGGCCGCGTTCACGTTGGTGTTCTCAATGTCGACGAGGCGCGCGTACTCGGGCACGTTCCACATGTCCCGCATCCGCGGAACCGAGTCGGCGTACACCTTGTTGAACGGCCCGGCATTGAGGAACTCGGGCGACTCCAGGGCGTCCGTACGCGATGGCACGCCACCGGCCGCGGCCCACTTCTTCTGGATGTCGGCCCGCTCGAACCACTTCATGAAGTTCAGGGCCTCCGCCTGGTTCGCCTTGGGGGAGTAGGCCGATACGTGCATCCCCATGCCGCCGAGAGGCACCAGGTTCGTCTTCTGGCTCGGCAGGGTGGCAAAACCCAGCTTGTCGAGAATCTGCTCCCGCGTGGTGCCGAGCGTCGACTGCTTCGGGTCAAGCAGGCCGCCGCTCGCGGCGATCCAGTTGAACGCGATGCATGCCTTGCCCTGGGCGACCGCCGCGTTCACCTCGTCGATGAACCAGTTGCCGGAGCCCTTGGCGGTCAGCGGCTTCATCTTGTTGACCAGGACGTCCATCGCCTCCTGGCCCGCAGTGTCGTTGAGGACGCCGTCGATCTTGCGCGTCTTGGAGTCCCAGAGGTTGCCGCCGTAGACGCCGTTGACCGTGTTGTAGGTTACGGCCGCGGCGTCGGAGCCGTTGGCCTGGTGGAAAGCCAGCCCGCTGACGCCAGGGTGGTCCGCCTGGCACTTCTCGGCGACTGAGATCATCTCGTCCCACGTCTGCGGTGGCTTGTCGCCGATCAGGTCCTTGCGGTAGATCATCGTCCAGGTGTCGCCGAGCAGCGGCAGTCCGTACATGCTGGCGTTTTCGTCGCGCTTCCCGGTCTCCGCCTGGGGGAACTGGCCGTAGGCCGCCAGGAGGTACGGGTTGTAGGCCTTGAGGTCGATGTTCGCCTTGACGAAGTCGGTGATGTCGAGGATGTTGCCGTTCGTCACGGCCTCGCCGATGTGTTGCGAGTCCAGGATCGGGATGTCGAAGTCGGTCTTGTGCGCTGCGAACTGGGTGAACATCGCGTCGTGCCAGTTCGCGTTCGGCACGGTTTTGACCTTGACGGTCACGTTCGACCGCTCCTTGGTGTACTCGGCGTTCGCGAAGGCTTCCAGCGCGTGGGCGGGGGGCCAGTCGAACCAGATGAAGCTGAGGGTCAGCGGGTCCTTGGCGAGCTCCGGGATGGCCGCCGGTGCCTTGGGGGCGCTCGCCTTCGCGCCGTCGTCCTGACCGCAAGCCGCCATGGTCGTGGCCACCAACATGGCCGCCGTCGCCAGCCGCACCTTTCGACGGGGAACGGACAGTCGTCCTATTCGCTTTGGATACCGCATCCTTCTTGCCTGCTTTCTGGGTGGGGACCTCTGGAGCCTTGCTGCGTGCTTCGCCGAGCGGTTGCTGGGTTGTTCAGGCGTGTTGCCGGCCGTCGCAGGGGCTGACCCGCGGACCGGCGTCACGAGTACGCCGCGATGTAATGGGGCTTCAAGCAGTCGAGAAGTCCTTCGGTCCTTGTGCGGCCCGGGGGCGAATCGAGTAGGACGTCGAGCATGCTCATGGGAGCTCCAACTGATCGAAGCGGAGCGATGGCGGGCGGTTCCGCGATGGGTGAAGGATGGCTGGCATCCGTCACATTTCCTATACGATCCGAGTGGGGGCAGCATCCCGCAGCGTTGCGACCGATGTCAACAGGTTCCCGAAGACGCAAGAAAGGACCTCACGTCACGATGGACGACGAAGCGATGATCGCGCGGCGCCGTGGGGCCATGACGGGCGGAACGCCGCCGGGAAGATCTCGCGGCCGGCTTGCCGACGAGGTGTACGACACGCTGCTCGGACAGCTGATGTCGCTACGGATCGAGCCTGGCTCCCGCGTCACGATCGACGTCCTGGCGCGAGAGCTGGGGGTCTCGCAGACGCCGATCCGAGACGCTCTGAACCGCATGGAGGCCGAGGGCCTGGTCGTGCGTGTGCCCCATGCCGGCTATCGCATTCCCCCCCAAATCACCCGTCACCGATTCGAGGACATGCTTGAGCTCCGCCTGCTCCTCGAGCCGGCAGCGGCGCGCAAAGCCGCCGAACGCGCATCCTCGAAGCAGGTGGCCGGTCTGCGACGAATGCTGGAGGAGATGGCGGAGCTGGAGGGGGGCGATGGGCCCATGGCCTATGGCGCCTTCGGGCTACGCGACGCCGCTTTTCACGATCTCGTCGCCCTGAGCGCGGAGAACCAGGTCATCCGCGAAGCGCTCGCTCGCCTGCACACGCACGTGCACCTGTTCCGGCTTCTCCACGACACCCAGGTCACTCACTTGGCCATGGCCGAGCACGAAGAAGTTCTGGCCGCGATCGCCGCACGTGACCCCGACGCCGCCGCCTACGCCATGCGTCGGCACATCCTGCTGTCCGGCGAGCGGTTCCGACGATTGTTCGACGAGGCCAAGGGCGCGGACGGAATGGCGGTAAAGGCTTGACGGGCGGGCTGGGCCGAGGAATGCTAACTCAATCGGATCGGATCGGATTGGATCCACCTCACCCGCCCCAGATGTGAGGAGAAGCAGGTGCCCAGAGCGCTGCTCCTGACCGGCGACGCCGCCGAGGAGCTCGACACCATGTATCCCTACTATCGCGTGCAGGAGGGCGGCTGGGACGTTGACGTCTCGTCACGGACGATGCGTGACGTTCAGCTGGTCATCCACGAGTTCGACCCCAACTCCGACGCCTACGTGGAGAAGAACGGCCGAAAGTTGCCGGTCGACGTGCCCTGGGCCGAGGTCGACGTCGAGCGCTATGACGCCCTCATCATCCCTGGGGGACGTGCCCCCGAATGGATCCGGGTCGACGCCGACGTCAGGCGCATCACCGAGCACTTCTTCGCGCGCGACCTCCCGATCGCGCTGGTGTGCCACGGCGCGCAGGTGCCGGCTGTGTACGGGCTGCTGAAGGGTCGAAGGACGGCGTGCTTCCCCCCCATCACCGGTGACATGGAGAACGCGGGCGCGACGGTCGTCGACGCTCCCGACGTCGTGGACGGCAACCTCGTCTCCTGCCGGGGGTGGCCCGACATGCCGCAATTCGGCAGGGCGATGATGGAGGTCTTCTCGAAGTCCGTCAACTCCGCATCGGCATGAGCACACCGGACCTGTCCCGGTGACGGCACTTCGGACCGTCACCGTCGACGGCTCCCCCGTCCACGTCCTGGAGAGCGGCACCGGGCCCGCGGTGCTGATGCTGCACGGCTCCGGACCCGGTACGACCGGATCCGGCGCCTGGGCGACGACGGCACAGGCGCTGGGCACGTCCTGGCACCTGGTGGCTCCTGACCAGGCGGGGTTCGGCCGTACACCGATCCCGGCGGGCTCCAGGGGTGGGCTCCGGCTCTGGACGGAACAGGCCGCGGGCCTGATGGATGCTCTCGGTGTCGAGCACTACGCCGTGGTGGGCCACTCCATGGGCGGTGCCGTGGCGCTGGCGTTGGCGGCCGCGCGTCCCCAGCAGGTCACCCGTGTCGTGGCGGTCTCGACGATGGGCGCCCCCGGGGCGCCGCTGTCCGCCGAGCTCGACGCGGTCTGGGCCGCCCCCGCCGGCCCGCTCGGGGCACGAGACATGTTGAGTCGCCTCGTCCTCGACCAAGCGCTCGTGACCGAGTCGGCCGTCGCTGCCCGTGCAGCTGCGATGCGAGCGGGGGCGGCCGCATTCGCGTCGTTGTTCCCTCCACCTAGGGCACGTTGGGCCGACGAGCTCACCCTCTCGGCGCAAACGCTGGCAGGGGTCCGCGCGCCCGTGCTGCTCGTCCACGGCGCCGAGGACCGAGTCACCCCGCTCGGGACGGCAGCCCTGCCCCTGCTCGAACACCTGGCCGATGTCCGTCTGTACGTGCTCGGCCGATGCGGGCACGTGCCGGCGCTCGAGCACCCGCACGACTTCAGGCGACTCCTGTCGTGCTTCCTCGGCCAGGAACGAGGTCACTGATCAGCGGGCGCTGTTGGAGGTCCACTTCTTCGGCCCCGCCGCGCTGACCCGCGCCGCCCTTCCCCACCTGCGGGCACGGCGGTCCGGCGCGATCGTGCAGCTGGTTCGCCGGCGGGGTGCTGTTCGTGGACATGTTGGGCTACGACCCCGCCCGCCGGGTGGACCCCGACCGCGCGGTGGAGGGGTAGTACGCGGGTTGCGTCGAGAGGAGGTGGCGCATCTCGCCGGAGTGAGCGTCGACTACTACACCCGCCTGGAGCAGGCACGCCACAGCACCCCGTCGGACGCGGTCGTTGACGCCCTGGCACGGGTGTTCCGGCTGGATCCGGCCGCCCGCGCACACCTGGCCGACCTCGCGCGACCGGCCCGGCAACGCGCCAGGCAGCCACCGCCGCAGCGCGTGCGCCCGGCCATGCAGCAGATGATCGCCTCGATGACCGAGCACCCGGCAGTGATCCTGGGCCGGCGCACCGACGTGCTGGCCGCGAACCTGCTCGCCCGCGCCCTGCTCACCGACTGGACGCGGCTGCCGGCCCGGGACCGCAACTACACGCGGTGGATCTTCCTCGATCCCGGCGCCCGCGCCGCTTTCCTCGACTGGCCGTCCGTGGCCGCCGACGTCGTCGGCACGCTGCGCCTCTACGCCGGCCGCAACCCGGACGACACCAGGCTCAGCGAACTGGTCGGCGAACTCACGATCAAGAGCCCTGAGTTCCGTACGTGGTGGAACAGCCACAAGGTGCACGAGCGCACCCACGGCACCAAGCACATGATCCACCCCGCCGTCGGGCCGATCACCTTACGGTATGAAGCCTTGACGCTGCCCGGCGACGAGGACCAGACACTCTTCCTCTACACCGCCGACCCTGGCAGCCCGTCACAGGAAAACCTGCGGCTGCTCGGCTTGACAGTCAGTGAGTACCAGATCACGGCAAGCCGCCGGTCAGGTGATTGAGCCACCTGGCGACGGCATGGTTCTGTGCGGGCCGCCGACCCGGTAGGCGGCCATCAGCACGGCTCGTCCCAAGCGCAGTCCTCGTGTTCCGCGCCGCGTACCCGGCGAACCTCATCGGTGATCCGCTCATCGAGGTCGATGGCGATGGCCGTCCCAGGGGGGTAGCCGTGCGGCGCGGGGTGCGAGGACGGTCACCGGGAGGTTCCTAGGTTTCGAGAAAGTGCCTTCTTCTCACCACGCTGACGATCTCCTACGGTTACCAGGTAACCGAAAGAGAGTAGGAGGCACCTCCATGGCCGTCACCCTGGTCGACCCGAGCGGGCTGCCGCAGGTCGGCGTCTACCGGCAGGTGTCGGTGGCAACCGGCTCGAAGCTGATCCACGTGGCCGGGCAGGTCGCCTGGGACACGGACGGGAACACCGTCGGTAAGAATGACCTCGCCGCCCAGGTCGAGCAGTGCTACCTCAACGTCGCTACCGCGCTGGCAGGCGTCGGGGCGTCCTTCGCCGACGTGGTGAAGTTGACCGTGCACGTCGTCGACTGGGCGCCGCAGCGGATGCCGGAGCTGCTGGCCGGGATCGCTCAGGCGTCCACGAAACTGGGTATCACGCCCGCGGCGCCGGCCTCGCTATTCGGTATCGCGGCACTGGATGTGCCCGAACACCTGGTCGAGGTCGAGGCGACGGCCGTCCTCGATTAGGGCTGCGATGCGCCGAACTGGCGGCGCGACATCTCGATGTGGCCCAGAAAACGCTGGGTCCAGCCGCACATGCCGTCGATCACCTCGCGCAGAGCCTCGCCGGCCTCGGTGAGGGTGTACTCCACGCGGGGCGGGATGCTGGGGTGCACGGTCCGCTCCACCAGGCCGTTGCGCTCCAGCATTCGCAGGTTCTGGGTCAGCATCTTGTGGCTGATGCCACCGATCTCGCGGCGAAGCTCGCTGAACCGCAGGGTTCCCTGACCGAGGAATTCGACGATCAGAAACGCCCACTTGTTGGCCACGTCCGAGAAGATCTCGCGTGCCAGCGAGTCAGCACGCGCCAGATCGGCGCCCGGCGGCAGCTCGCTGATTTCCTGTCTAGTTCCCATCGCCAGACTCTCCAATGGTTCTTCAGTAACCGCAAGAGAGTGAACCCGTCTTCGGCGCCGATGGCAAACTGATCGTCGGACCGGTATCCGACACGGTCCGGGTGAATTCGGCAACGACAGGCTGGACGGCATCGGAGGCAACGACACCCTCGACGGCCGCGGTCCGTTCGTCACCGGCGGTACCGACACCTGTGTCGCCGACGTTGGTGACCATCTCGCCAACTGCTGAGTGCGGTACGTGCCCCGCTCGCCACCCGGGAGCAGGGCACGCCGGAGCAGGTGTTCGGCTCGATGAGCGCCGAGCGCCGCTAACGTGGGCGTGTGGTCACGGACATCGGTCTGCCGATCTCTGTCGCGATCAGCGCGGCCGACACCCACGACAGCCTTGCACTGGAACCGCTGGTGCGCGGCATCCCGCCGATCCGCTCCCGGCGCCGCCCACGACGCCGCCGGCCCGCCAAGCTCCACGGCGACAAGGGCTACGACCACCCGCGCCTGCGAACCTTCCTGCGCGGGCGCGGGATCATCCCGCGCATCGCCCGCCGAGGGATCGAGTCCAGCCGGCGGCGGGACGCCACCGCTGGGTCGTGGAACGGACCGTCTCCTGGCTGGCCGGCTGCCGACGCTTACACCGCCGCTACGAACGCCGGGCCGACCACTTCGCATCCTTCGTCGCCATCGCCGCAGCCCTCATCTGCTACCGCCGCCTCACCAAATGAGTCGTCGTCTAAGAAGCCCCGGCGTAGCAGGCGGGGCAACGGCGAGGGCACCGTGTACCAGCGGTCGGATGGCACATGGTGCGGTCAGGCGTACGTCCTCACAACCGACGGCACCGAGAAGCGGAAGACCGTGTACGGCAAGACCGCTGAACAGGTGCGCACGAAGATCAACGAATTGCAGGTGAAGTCACCCCGCGACGCGATGGAGATTCTCGGGCACAGCCGGATCTCGGTCACGATGGAGATCTACACGCACGGCGACGAGGAAAGCCGGGAGAGCGCGATTCGCAAGGTCAACGACCTGTTCGAATAGGCCGTTGCAGTAGTGGTTGCAGTAAACAGCCCCGGACGGAGATCCGTTCGGGGCGTTTTGGCTGGTGGGGCTACCAGGACTTGAACCTGGGACCTCTTCCTTATCAGGGAAGCGCTCTAACCGTCTGAGCTATAGCCCCGCTGTGCGGCGCAGAGAAGACTATCGCCTCCGCGGAGCGGAAGCGAACCGTCTGTCTGACACGGAAAAGCTTACCGTGCTCTCAGGCTTCCCGCGCCAACGGGATGCACTCGTTATCGTCTGACGCGGGGAGTGTAGGGATGCCGTTGAGGGCGGGGGGACGGACCCTCAACGGCACCTACAGCACTACTCGGCCTCGCTGAAGGTCACCTCGACGCCGCCGACCAGATCGGAGGCGACGTTGTAGATGACGGCTCCGAGCGTGGAGAGCGCGGTGATCAGTACGACGTTCACCGCGCCGAGGAGAGCGGTGTAGCCGAGGATCCGCACGGGCTCGAACCACGACTTGATGTCGAGGCCGCTGCTCGTCTTGCCGTCGGGGACGGTGAGCTGGGTCACGGTGTTCACGATGGAGTCGAAGACACCGAGGGCCGACAGCACGCCGTACAGCACGGCCACGGCCACGAACAGCACCACGAAGCAGACCAGGGAGACGACGAAGCTGAACTTCAT
Source organism: Sphaerisporangium flaviroseum (assembly GCF_039537005.1). Classification (NCBI taxonomy): domain Bacteria; kingdom Bacillati; phylum Actinomycetota; class Actinomycetes; order Streptosporangiales; family Streptosporangiaceae; genus Sphaerisporangium; species Sphaerisporangium flaviroseum. The sequence goes on from NZ_BAAAZR010000001.1 coordinate 398,170, forward strand.
CGCCGACCACGGCTCGATTCTGCGCAGCACCAGGTGGGCCTTGCGCGGGGCCTTGACCGGTGCGGGCTTGTCACGCTGCTCGGGGCGCTGCCCGACGACCGGTTCGGGGGTGGCCAGGGCCGACATGGCTCCGAAACCCCCCTGCTTGGTCCCGCCGCCAGGACCGGTGGCCGTGCCCGTACGCTGCGCGGGCCCTGCGCCCGTGCGCTGGCCGCCGGGACCCGTGGGGCCCGGAGTGGATCCAGGACCCGGCCGGGTGGAGCCGGGAATCGTCCCTGAGCCGGGGCCGGGCCTTCCGGAGTCGGGAGTTCCGGGACCGGGCCTTCCGTCGGGGATACCTCCGGGGCCGGGCCTCCCAGAGCCGGGAGTGGCCCCAGGACCGGGCCTTCCCGAGCCGGGAGTGGTTCCGGGAGTGGTTCCGGGCGTACCGGAAGGGCCGGGAGCGGCTCCGGGGCGGGGAGCGCCACCGGGGCCGGGCCGTGAGTCGGGACCAGGACCGTCGGGACCGGGCCGCGGGGTGCCGCCGGGGCCGGGCCGCGGAGCGGTCGACGGGCCGGCGGGCATCGCGGGAGCCGGAGCCGCCGCGGGCGGCTTCTGCGCGGGCCTGGTGGGACCCCCTCCCGGACTGTCGGGAGTAGGAGACCAGGCGTTGTTTTCAGGAACGGCCGAGGAGCGGATGCGAAGGGTCGCGTCTCCGTCCTTGCCATCTCCGGCAGGGGTCACCGCATCATCGTCACTGGACACGACAACTACCCTGTCATCACTCTGGTCCCCCGGGGGCTGACCCTTGCCCGTATTTTCCGAGGTGTTCACGCTCTCCGTCACTTGATTACGTGTCGAAGAGTTCACCGAGGAGGCAGGGCGGGGTCCCTTGGCGGAGGTTCGCTTGCGGTTCGCCGATGTACCGGATGATTTACCGGTATTCCCGGAGTTGGCCTGAGGGCTCATTCCTCGTCATCTCCCCCGTTGTCCTCGGTGTCCAGCGCTTCGGCGTTGCGGGCGAGGGCAACCACGCTGTCTCCCTCCGAGAGGTTCATCAGGCGCACTCCCATGGTCTGGCGGCCGGACTGCTTGATCTCGCCCGCACTGGTCCGGATCACCCCGCCGGCCGAGGTGATAGCGAACACCTCGTCCTCGGGACTCACCATGACTGCTCCGACCAGCTTGCCACGGGCACTGACAATCTTCGCAGTCAGTACACCTTGCCCGCCTCTGCCTTGAACGGGATATTGATCCGAAGGTGTCCGCTTCGCATACCCACCGACGGTCGCGATAAGCACGTCGGCGCCATCGCTGACGACGTTCATCGCCAGCAATTCGTCCCCATCGAGGAACCTCATGCCGATGACACCGCTGGTGGCGCGGCCCATCGGGCGCAGGGCCTCGTCGGAGGCGGTGAAGCGGATCGACTTCGCGCCGCGGGAGATCAGCAGGAGGTCGTCCTCCTCGGAGACGAGCCGGGCGGCGATCACCTCGTCGTCCTCGCGGAGGCTGATGGCGATCAGGCCGCCGGACCTGGGGGAGTCGTACTCCGACAGCCGGGTCTTCTTCACCAGACCGCTGCGGGTCGCCAGCACGAGGTACGGCGAGACCTGGTAGTCACGAAGATCGAGGATCTCCATGACGTGCTCGTCGGGCTGCATCGCCAGGAGGTTCGCCAGGTGCTGGCCACGCGCGTCGCGGCCCGAGTCGGGAAGTTCGTATGCCTTGATCCGGTAGACGCGGCCCTTGTTGGTGAAGAACAGCAGCCAGTGGTGGGTCGTCGTTACGAAGAAGTGCTCGACGATGTCGTCCTGCCGGAGCTGCGCGCCGCGCACGCCCTTGCCGCCGCGCTTCTGCGCGCGGTAGAGGTCGGTCCTGGTGCGCTTGGCGTAACCGCCACGGGTGATCGTGACGACCATGTCCTCTTCGGCGATGAGGTCCTCGATGGACATGTCACCGTCGTAGGCGATGATCTCGGTCTTGCGCTCGTCACCGAACTTGCCGACGATGTCGCTGAGCTCGTCGGCCACGATCTGCCGCTGCCGCGGCTCCGACGCCAGGATCGCCTCGTACCCGGCGATCTGCGTCATCAGGGCTTCGTACTCGTCGATGATCTGCTGGCGCTCCAGCGCGGCGAGCTTGCGCAGCTGCATGTCGAGGATGGCCTGAGCCTGGATCTCGTCGATCTCCAGCAGCTCGATCAGGCCGCCGACCGCCTGCGCCGCCGAGGGCGACCTGCGGATCAGCGCGATGACCTCGTCCATGCGGTCCATGGCCTTGAGCAGACCGCTCAGGATGTGGGCACGCTCCTGCGCCTTGCGGAGCAGGTAGCGGGTGCGGCGGACCACGACCTCGATCTGGTGGGCCACGTAGTGCTTGACGAACTGGTCGAGGCGGAGCGTCCTCGGCACGCCGTCGACCAGCGCCAGCATGTTCGCGCCGAAGGTGGTCTGGAGCTGGGTGTGCTTGTAGAGGTTGTTCAGCACGACCTTGGCGACCGCGTCGCGCTTGAGCACGATGACCAGACGCTGGCCGGTGCGCGAGGAGGTCTCGTCGCGCACGTCGGCGATGCCGGTGACCTTGCCGTCCTTGACCAGCTCGGCGATGGTCAGCGCCAGGTTGTCGGGGTTCACCTGGTACGGCAGGGCGGTCACCACGAGGTTCTGCCGGCCCTTGGCGTCCTCTTCGACCTCGACGATGGCCCGCATCGTGATCGAGCCGCGCCCGGTGCGGTAGGCGTCGTCGATGCCGCGGCGGCCGACGATGAGCGCGCCGGTGGGGAAGTCGGGACCCTTGACGCGGACGATCAGCGCTTCGAGGAGCTCCTCATCAGAGGCCTCGGGGTGCTCCAGAGCCCACTTGACGGCCTCGGCGACCTCGCGCAGGTTGTGCGGCGGGATGTTGGTCGCCATGCCGACCGCGATGCCGGCGGCGCCGTTGACCAGCAGGTTGGGGAACCTCGCCGGCAGGACGATCGGCTCCTGGGAGCGCCCGTCGTAGTTCGGCTGGAAGTTGACGGTGTCCTTGTCGATGTCACGGAGCATCTCCATGGCGATCGGCGCGAGCCGGCACTCGGTGTATCGCATCGCGGCCGCGGGGTCGTTGCCCGGCGAGCCGAAGTTGCCCTGGCCGTCGACCAGGGTGTATCGCAGCGCCCAGGGCTGCGCGAGCCGCACGACGGTGTCGTAGATCGACGCGTCGCCGTGGGGGTGGTAGGAGCCCATCACGTCGCCGACGACGCGGGAGCACTTGAAATATCCACGGTCGGGCCGGTATCCGCCGTCGTACATGGCGTAGAGGACACGCCGGTGCACGGGCTTCAGGCCGTCACGCACGTCGGGCAACGCTCGGGACACGATGACCGACATCGCATAGTCCATGTAGCTGCGCTGCATCTCGGACTGGATGTCGACGGGCTCGACGCGGTCAGCCGGAGGCCCCGGCGGGATGTTGACTTCGGTCACGGGTGCTATGTCCTTTTGGGAGATGAGTCTGTACGGCTGCCGCTACACGTCTAGGAATCGGACATCCCGTGCGTTTCTAATGATGAACGACCTCCGTGCCTCGACGTCCTCACCCATCAGCACGGTGAACATCTCATCGGCCTGGGCGGCGTCGTCGAGGGTGACTTGAAGCAGAACCCGGGTCGCCGGGTTCATCGTGGTGTCCCAGAGCTGGGCGGCGTTCATCTCGCCCAGACCCTTGAAGCGCTGGACTCCGTCGTGCGCGCGCGGGTCGCGCCGGCCCTGCTCGACTCCGGCGTTGATGATGGAGTCGCGCTCGCGGTCGGAGTAGGCGTAGCTGGCGTCCTCGCCCTTGCGGTCCCACTTGATCTTGTACAGCGGCGGCTGGGAGAGGTAGACGTGGCCCGCCTCGATCAGCGGCCGCATGAAACGGAAGAGCAGCGTCAGCAGCAGCGTGGTGATGTGCTGGCCGTCGACGTCGGCGTCCGCCATGAGGATGAGCTTGTGGTAGCGGAGCTTCGCGATGTCGAACTCGGCGTGCACGCCGGTGCCGAGAGCGGTGATCAGCGCCTGGACCTCGTTGTTCTTGAGCACCCGGTCGATGCGGGCCTTCTCGACGTTGAGGATCTTGCCGCGGATCGGGAGGATCGCCTGGAACTTGGGATCGCGGCCGCCCTTGGCGGAGCCACCGGCCGAGTCGCCCTCGACGATGTAGAGCTCGCACTTCTCGGGCTCGGTCCACTGGCAGTCGGCCAGCTTGCCCGGCAGCCCCGAGCCCGCCTCCAGCAGCGACTTACGGCGGGTGAGGTCGCGCGCCTGACGCGCGGCGATGCGGGCGCGAGAGGCCTGGAGAGACTTGTTGAGGATCTCCTTGGCCTCGCCGGGGTTCCGCTCGAACCAGTCGCGGATGTAGTCGTTGCAGGCCTTCTGCACGAACGACTTGGCCTCGGTGTTGCCGAGCTTGGTCTTGGTCTGGCCCTCGAACTGCGGGTCGGTCAGCTTCACCGAGATGATGGCGGTCAGGCCCTCACGGATGTCGTCACCGGTGAGGTTGTCGTCCTTGCCCTCCTTGAGGAACTTCTGCTCGCGGGCGTAGCGGTTGACGATGGTGGTCAGCGCCGCGCGGAAGCCTTCCTCGTGGGTGCCGCCCTCGGCGGTGTTGATCGTGTTGGCGAACGTGTAGACCGACTCGCTGTAGGAGGCGTTCCACTGCATCGCGATCTCGACGGAGATGCCCTCGCCCTCGGACTCGAAGTCGATGACCGAGCCGTGGACGGCGTCCTTCTTGGCGTTGATGTGCCGGACGAAGTCGGAGATGCCGCCCTCGTAGTGATAGGTCACGGTGCGGGGCGAGCCGTTGACGTGGTCCTCGCGCTCGTCGTTGAGGACGATCGTGAGCCCCTTGTTCAGGAACGCCATCTCCTGCAACCGGCGCGACAGCGTCTCGAAGTTCCAGGTGGTGGTCTCGAAGATGGTCTCGTCGGCCCAGAAGGTGATCGAGGTGCCGGTCTCGTCGGTGGGCTCGCCCTTGGCCAGAGGAGCGATCGGCCTGCTCTCGGAGTAGGACTGCCGCCAGTAGTGCCCCTCGGTCCTGATCTCCACCTCGAGCCGCCTGGAGAGGGCGTTCACGACCGAGACGCCGACGCCGTGCAGACCGCCGGAGACGGCATAGGACTTGCTGTCGAACTTGCCGCCCGCGTGGAGGACGGTGAGGACGACCTCGACGGCCGGGCGCTGCTCACCGGGGACGATGCCGACGGGGATGCCACGACCGTTGTCCACTACCCGGACACCATTGTCCGCCAGCAGCGTGACCTCGATGTGGTCGGCGTGACCGGCGAGTGCCTCGTCCACGGAGTTGTCCACGACCTCTTGGACGAGGTGATGGAGGCCACGCTCTCCGGTGGAGCCGATATACATACCAGGGCGCTTACGAACCGCCTCAAGTCCTTCGAGAACGGTGATTGAGCTAGCGTCGTAGGACAAGTGCGAAATCCTCCTGCCGCGGACACGCGGCGGGAGAGACCACATGCGGCTGCCCCTGCCGTGCCCGTCACCGTCGTGAGTGCCTCGATGCGACCACCCTGGGAGATCGGCGCGCGGCCGGGGGTGACTCGCATGCGGACGTGTCCGGAATCCGATTTCATTCTACCGGTCAGAAGCGCATCAGGTGGCATTGACGGCCGCTGTGATGGCCTGTCGGGCGTCGAAGGCCTTCCTCAGCATCCCCCCACCGGGATGGGGGTCACTGCCGCCAACGTGATTCTGATCGGTTTCCCCGGGGGTCACCACCTCGATTTCGCTGCTCTGACGACGCTGAAACGCACAGCTCAGCCGTAGGTGTCTCCGGGGCCCCGGCTGCCGGTCACCCGCAATCCGCCTGTCGGCCGGGGGCCGTTCTGCGGTCCGCGCACCTTCACCCGGCTCACCGTGCCGTCACCGAGCTCCTCATTCAGCCGCCTGACCAGGGAGGACGCAAGCAGGCGCACCTGGGTGGCCCAGGCCGTGGAGTCGGCCACGACCAGAACCTCTCCGTCGGCGAAGGTCTCGGGCTTGGTGTGGGCGGCCACATCGGCCCCAACGATCTCGTGCCATCTCCCGAACACGCCTCCGACGGCGAGCGGCTGCTCCCATCCGCGATCGGAGAGCAGGTCGCGGATGGCACGCCCGAAAAGCTGGGGATCGCCGGCGTCGCGCCGGGCCGAAGATCGGCGACGAGGCTCGCGCCGGGGAAGCTGCCCGCGTTTGGCGGCGTCGGATTTCGCCTGGGCGAGCTTCTCGCGCGCCATGGCGGCGCCGCGCGCCGCGACGCCCTCAGGGGACTGGACTCCGGATGGCTCACCTGACACGGGTGACGCTCCCTTCCGCGACGTCGAACCGGGCACCCGCGAGCTGCGCGGGGACGTCCTCGGGCACCGCCGCGGTGATCAGGACCTGTTCGGCGGGGGCCACGATCTCGGCCAGGCTGCGGCGCCTGCGGCTGTCGAGCTCGGCGAACACGTCGTCGAGGATCAGCACCGGGTCACCGCCCTCGGCCTTGAGCAGGTCGTACGCGGCGAGGCGCAGCGCGAGCGCGAACGACCAGGACTCGCCGTGGCTGGCGTAGCCACGCGCGGGAAGCTCGCCGAGGCGGAGCAGCAGGTCGTCGCGGTGGGGTCCGACGAGCGTCACGCCGCGATCGAGCTCGGCCTGGCGGACCTCCAGCAGGCTCGCCCGCAGGGCCTCCTCCAGCACCGCGCGATCGACCACGGCGACTGTGGACAACTCGGGCGCCACGGGACTCGGAGTCCCCGCGGCGGTCCCCAGCCCTGTGGACAAGGTGCCGCGGTATTCGATGTCGGCGGGTGCCGAGGAGGGGGCCAGCAGCGCGTACGCCTGGGCCACGAGCGGGCGCAGGGCCTGCACCAGCTCCAGCCGCGCGGCGAGCAACTCGGCGCCGTGCCTGGCCAGGTGGGCGTCCCAGACCTCAAGCGTGCTGAGAGCGTCACCGGCGCCGGCGGCGGAGAACCCCGCCTCGGACTCCTGACGGCGGGCACTCTGCCGCCGGCCGGGTTTGGCGTGCATGGCCGTGCGCAGCAGGGCGCCGCGCTGCTTGAGCACCCGGTCGTAATCGGCCCGGACTCCCGCGAAGCGCGGCGCTCGGGCGACGAGCAGATCGTCGAGGAACCTGCGCCTGTCGCCTGGATCGCCCTTCGCGAGGGCGAGATCCTCAGGGGCGAACAGCACCGTGCGCAGCAGGCCGAGGACGTCACGCGGGCGGGGCACCGAGGAGCGGTTGAGCCTGGCGCGGTTGGCACGGCCCGGGTTGATCTCCAGCTCGACCAGCGCGCGGCGGTCGTCGCGGACGACCACGGAGCGGATGATGGCCCGGCTGGCGCCCTGGCGCACGAGCGGGGCGTCGGTGGCCACCCGGAAGCTCGCGAGCGTCGCCACGTAGCCCAGGGCCTCTACCAGGTTGGTCTTGCCCTGCCCGTTCGGGCCGACGAGCGCCGTCACCCCCGGCTCCAGGGCCAGCTCCACGGCGGAGTAGGACCGGAAGTCGGTCAGCGACAGATGGGCGACATGCACCTCACGAAGGTTAGTGCGCCCCTACGACAACAACAGCCCAAGAACGCAACGCGTGCCGACGTTCGTAGCTCAGGTTGCGCCGGCCCCACTCGCGGGACGTCGGCATGTGTCACGTCGCGGCGTGACGGGCGCCGCAGGGGTTGCCATGGTGCCGCATGACCGGCCCCGCCGGCACGCGGTATGACCGGCCGCCGCCGGCACGCGGTATGACCGGCCGCCGCCCGCACGCGTTTATGACCGGGGCCGTGGCACCGCATGGCCACCCGCGTACGGCCCTGTACCGGCCGTACGCCACCCGCGAGACGGGAGGGAGCGTGGGATGCCCAAGGGAACGCTGGGATCGGTACGGACCGGCGTGGGACGCCGCCCGTGCCCGGCTGCCCTACAGGACCGCCGGGCCTCGCGCGGGGATCAGCGCTCCTGTGCGGGGCTCAGCGCTCGGCTTCCACAGGGGGTATGACGTCGGCGCCTGGGGAGTCGGCGCCCTTGGCGTGCTGACCCTCGGCCGAGGAGACGGCGTGGCCGCCGAACTGGTTGCGCAGGGCCGCGATCATCTTCATCGCGGGGGAGTCGTCCTGGCGCGAGGCGAAGCGGGCGTACAGCGCGGCGGTGATGGCGGGCAGCGGAACGGCGTGCTCGATCGCGGCCTGGATGGTCCAGCGGCCCTCGCCGGAGTCCTGCGCGTACCCCTTGAGGTCGGACAGGTCGGAGTCCTCCTCGAGCGCGCGCACCGCCAGGTCGAGCAGCCAGGAGCGGATGACCGTGCCGGTGCGCCAGCTCTTGAAGGTGCCGGGGACGTCGTCGACGATGTCGGTCGCGTCCAGCAGTTCCCAGCCCTCGGCGAGCGACTGCATGATGCCGTACTCGATGCCGTTGTGGACCATCTTGGCGAAGTGGCCCGCGCCGACCTTGCCCGCGTGGACGAAGCCGTCCTCGCCTTCGGGCTTGAGCGCCTCGAAGATCGGCATGAGCTTGCGGACGTTCTCGGGGTCGCCTCCGACCATGAGGGCGTAGCCGTTCTCCAACCCCCAGACCCCGCCGCTGACGCCCACGTCGACGAATCCGATGCCCTGCTCTGCGAGCCGCTCGGCGTGCTTCTGGTCGTCGAGGTAGTGGGAGTTGCCCCCGTCGACGAGGATGTCGCCGGGCGAGAGCACCTTGCCCAGTTCCTCGATCGTCGCCCGGGTCGGATCACCGGAGGGGACCATCACCCAGACCACACGGGGGGCTTCGAGTCGCTCCGCCAGCTCGTGCAGGCTGGCGACATCGCTGGTCTTCGGGTCACGGTCATAGCCGACAACGTCATGGCCGGCGCGACGCAGCCGCTCCGCCATGTTGCCGCCCATCTTGCCCAGCCCGACCATGCCGATCTGCATCTCAGCCACCCCTCGTGAAGGTCTCCATCATCCACGACGCATCGAACGCGCCGTACCCCGCCCCGCCGTGTCCAATCAAGGCACGGCGGGGACTCTAGCTGGACAGGCGGATGGGCATGATCAGGTAGCGGTAGTCGGGCGTGACGCCGTCGTCCACAGGCTTGCCTCCGGTGAGGATGGCCGGCTTGGTGGAAGTGGTGAACTGCAGGCGGGCCACGTCGGAGTCGATGGCGCCGAGCCCTTCCAGCAGGAACTGGTGGTTGAAGGCGATGTTGATGTCGTCGCCGTCGAACTCGACGGGAAGCACCTCGACCGCCTGCGCCTCGTCGCCGCTGCCGGCCTCCAGCACGACCTCGCTCCCGTGGAATGCCAGGCGCACCGGGGTGTTGCGCTCGGCCACCAGCGCCACGCGCTTGACGGCCTCGACGAAGGCCGCGGTCGCCAGGTCGGCGTGGGCGGAGAACTCCGTGGGCAGCAGCGAGCGGTATTTGGGGAACTCCGGGTCCAGGAGCCGGGTGGTGGTGCGCCGGCCGGCACTGGAGAAGCCGATCATGCCCTCGCCGGTGCCGCCGGTGGAGCTGAGCGCGATCTCGACCTCGGCGCCGGTGGTCAGCGACTTGGCCGTGTCGGCGAGGGTCCTGCCCGGGATCATCGCGATGGCCGAGAAGTCGGGCTGGTCGGGCTGCCACTTCAGCTCACGGACGGCGAGGCGGTAGCGATCGGTCGCGGCGAGGGTCACGGTGTCGCCCTCGATCTCCATGCGGACGCCGGTGAGCATGGGCAGCGTGTCGTCCTTGCCCGCCGCGACGGCGACCTGGGCGACGGCGGAGGAGAAGATGTCGCTCCCGACCCGGCCGGCGGCCGGGGGCATCGTCGGAAGCGAAGGGTAGTCCTCCGCGGGCATGGTCAGCAGGGTGAACCGGGCGCTTCCACAGGTGACCACGGCCTTGGCGCCTTCCACCAGGAAGTCCACAGGCTGTGAGGGGAGAGCGCGCGTGATCTCGGCGAGCAGGCGGCCGGAGACGAGCACCAGGCCTGGTTCACCGGTCTGCAGCTCCAGGGTCACCTCGGCGGAGACCTCGTAGTCGAAACCCGAGAGCTTGAGCTGCTGCTGGTCGGTGACCTCCAGCCGCATGCCGGCGAGCACCGGCACGGACGGCCTCGCGGGCAGGCTGCGTGCGGTCCACGCGACCGCCTCTGCGAGTACGTCTCGGTCGACACGGAACATCACGTGGATCCGCCTCCTGTTGGTTCGTCTGTGTCTTGATCGCGGTCTTCATCCCGGCTCGACTGCTCCGCGCCGTTGATTCAAGTGTTCACTCTCCCGCACGGGAGGGCCGCGAGAACCCTTCTATGGGTCTTGAGTTCTAAGTAGAGAGAGATACAGGTCATCGCATTAGGGGGCGTGGATACTGTGGAAGTCTAATGTCTTCCCAGCTCAGAGCCCTTTATTTGTCCACCGGGCCTGTGGGCGGGCGGTGGGTTACCGAGCCGGGCCTGGGGACAGACAAGAGTTGCACACAGGCCGTCCCCAGTTTCGGGGGTGTTCATCCACCGGTCATCCACGAGGTTTCCACCGGTTATCCACGGGGTAAGAGGCGTACTTCGGGGTGCCTCCAGACCCTACCCACAGGCCGTCCCCAGGTCGTCCACCGGTGGTCCCCAGGTCTTCCCCAAGATGTCCCCAGGTTCGTCCCCAGGGCTCCGACCAGCCGTTCGCTTGCTTGGTAGCGCTTCGCGGCCCGGATTCGCTCTTCTCACCGGCATTGTGCACTGATCCACAGAGATATCCACAGGCTGTGGATCATCAGGCGTTGCGCGAGTTCTGTTTGATGCGGTTCGTCAGCTCGGTGACCTGGTTGTACATCGACCGGCGCTCCGCCATCAGCGAGCGGATCTTGCGTTCCGCGTGCATGACCGTCGTGTGGTCACGCCCGCCGAACTGCTGGCCGATCTTGGGAAGGGAGAGGTCGGTGAGCTCCCGGGCCAGGTACATGGCGATCTGCCGGGCCGTCACCAGTACGCGCGAGCGCGAACTTCCGCACAGGTCGTCGATCGACAGCCCGAAGTAGGCCGCCGTCTGCGCCATGATCGTCGCGATCGTGATCTCGGTGCTGGAGTCCTCGGTGATGAGGTCCTTCAACACGACCTCGGCGAGCTGCAGATCCACCGACTGCCGGTTCAGGCTGGCGAACGCCGTGACGCGGATCAGCGCGCCCTCCAGCTCGCGGATGTTCGTGGAGATCTTGCTGGCGATGTATTCGAGCACGTCACCGGGGGCGGCCAAGCCCTCCTGGATCGCCTTCTTCCGGAGGATCGCGATGCGCGTCTCCAGCTCGGGCGGCTGGACGTCGGTGATCAGGCCCCACTCGAAGCGGTTGCGGAGCCGGTCCTCCAGGGTCACCAGTTGCTTGGGCGCCCGGTCGCTGGAGATGACGATCTGCTTGTTGGCGTTGTGCAGCGTGTTGAAGGTGTGGAAGAACTCCTCCTGCGTCTGCTCCTTGCCCTCCAGGAACTGGATGTCGTCCACAAGCAGGATGTCGACCGCGCGATAGCGAGCCCTGAATCCGTCGGCCTTGTGGTCGCGGATCGAGTTGATGAAGTCGTTGGTGAACTCTTCCGAGCTGACGTACCTCACGCGGGCCCCGTCGTAGAGCCGCTGCGCGTAGTGACCGATCGCGTGGAGCAGGTGGGTCTTCCCCAGCCCCGAATCGCCGTAGATGAACAGCGGGTTGTACGCCTTGGCCGGCGCCTCGGCGACCGCGACGGCGGCCGCGTGCGCGAACCTGTTCGACGCGCCGATGACGAAGGTCTCGAAGGTGTACTTGGGATTCAGCCGCGCGGGCTCACTGGGCTTGCCGCCCCGGCTGTCCCACCGGTTCTGCACCGGGCGGTCGTAGCTCTCCGACTCTTGGCGCGGACGCGGCGGCTGGCTCTCTGGCCTGCCGGAATACGGCGGTTGTCCCCCATAAGCCCCGGTCTGCTGGGGGTACTGCTGCGCCGCGTCCCCCCGGGCGTACGGCTGAGCGGGCTCACCGCGGGGGTACTGCTGGGGCGTTTCGCCCCGGGAGTACTGCTGCGGGGCGTCGCTGCGGGGGAAAGGCTGTGCGCCGTCGCCACGCGGAAAGGGCTGCGAGCCGTCGCCGCGGGGGTACGGCTGGGACGCGGGCGGTTCCTGCTGGGAAGGCTGAGGCTGCTCCTGGCCGCCCGGACCCGGCTGGCCGGGGAAGTTGTCCTGGTTCTGGTAGCCGTCCTGCCCCTGGTAGCCGTCCTGTGGATACGGCTGGGAGGACCCTCCGGGATTGCCTCCATAGGAGTCGTCGGGGTTCGCTCCATAGGAATAGGAGTAGGGCTGCGCCTGTGGCCTGTTCTGTGGATAGTCGGTGGACACTCCCTGGTCGGGAAAGGGCTGCTGGCCCATGGGGCCTTGCCTGCCAGGCTGTCCGTACCCCTGCTGCGGTTGTCCACCCTGGGGATAACCGGGTGACGAGCCCTGGGGATATCCCTCAGGCCTCGGGGCCGGGGCGTCCCCAGCGCCGGCCATCGGGTCCACCATGACCGCTACTCGCATCGGCCGGCCGAACTCCTGCGAGAGCGCCTGGGCGATGAGCGGGCGGAGCTTGGTCTCCAGGACGTCCTTGGCGAAATCGTTCGGCGCCGCAAGGATGATCGTGTCGTTCACCAGACCGAACGGCCGGGTCATGTTCAGCCACGCGCGCTGCTGAGGCGGGACGCTTCCTTCGGCGAAGCTCTCCAGCGCCCGGGCCCACAACGGACCGAGGTCGACACCATCCATTGGTCGGCCCCTCCTCCCTTACGCGGCCCCCGCACGCGCGCCGCGATTCGTTATCCACATGGATGCCTGCCGGAGCAGGCTCCCTCGGCGTCGGGCCTCGCGGCTGTCCCCACAGCGTTGTCCGCAGGCTCCTTTCGGTGGTCCACAACGGGTCCACACCATGTCCACATACGGTCCACACAGTGTCCACAACTCTCATACGCGCGTCCATGCACGTTGATGAGATGGAGGGAAGGTCCGAAGGGCTGACAGTAGCGCTGTGCACATCCCTGTTCAAGACGTTGTCCACAGCCTAGTGGCAGGTTGGGGGCGGCATGGTGCACATACTGTGGATGACGCGGCGGCGGTGGAAAGACGGCCTGTGGAATAGTGGATAACCGTACGGGCGGCGGCTGATCCGGCCTTTCCGGTTTGACCTCTAGCCTGGTTGCCCCGTAACGTACGACGGTCGGCTTGTCGCGCGACGGCACTTTGGCGTGCCCACGCATTCGGCAGGCCTTGCCCTGTGTGTCAACAGCTCGCACCGTGTGCGGGTGAACTCAAGCCTGGAGCCCACTCGTGAGCAAGCGTACTTTCCAGCCGAACAACCGCCGTCGCGCGAAGACCCACGGCTTCCGGCTGCGCATGCGCACGCGGGCCGGCCGTGCCATCCTCGCCGCCCGCCGTCGCAAGGGCCGCGCGGAGCTGTCCGCCTGACAGCGCGGAGCGCCCGGTGCGTGCTTTCCTCGCCCGTCGGAATTGACCGGCGGGCGATAGCCGTACCCGGACCCATATCCGTCTGAAAGCAGGTCCACTCGTGCTGCCGTCCGCCTCCCGTATGCGCCGTGGTGAGGAGTTCGCGAGCGCGATCCGGGGAGGCAAGCGCGCAGGACGCCCGACCTTGGTCGCCCACCTGAGCACCCAGGGAGATCCCGAGGGTCCGCCACTCGTCGGATTCGTCGTCAGCAAGGCCGTCGGCGGGGCGGTCGTCAGGAACCGCGTCAAGCGCCGTCTGAGGCACCTGATGCGCCACCGCCTGCACTCGCTACCGCGAGGTAGCCTGCTTGTTGTACGCGCCAATCCACAGGCGGCGTCCGCGCGAAGCGAGCACCTAGCCGCCGAGCTCGATGTCGCGCTGGATCGACTTATCGGGCGACGGGCGCCTGGACGACGATCCGGTCGTCCGGTCGCGACGGATGGACAGGCATGAGTAGCGGTGACCCGGGAGCCAGAGAGCGGAACGCGGATGGAGCGAGCCTCCCTCCGCCGGACGCGGCTCTGCCCGGCGCGATCGTGAGCGCGCGGCGGACCCCGGAGATCTCTCCGTTCGCCCGGGCCCTCATGCTCCCGATCCGGTTCTATCGAGCCTTCATCAGCCCCATGCTGGGGCCGAGATGTCGCTTCGAACCATCCTGCAGTGCCTACGGCCTCGAGGCGATCGCCACTCACGGTGCGCTGCGGGGACTGTGGCTGACCGCCAGGCGAATCGGGCGTTGCCACCCCTTCCACCCGGGAGGTTACGACCCGGTGCCTCCGCGCCCGGTCCGGTCCCACGACGAAACGCAAGGGAGCTAGCTCGGTGGAGCTGTCATGGCTGGAGCCGCTGTACACAGCGGTCGCTAAGGTGATCGCCTGGATTCATGCGGCGTACAGCGTCATCATTCCCCCAGACAACGGGCTGAACTGGGCCCTCACCATCATCACGCTGACCGTGCTGATGCGTCTGCTGATCTTCCCGCTCTTCCTCAAGCAGATGCGCTCCTCGAAGAAGATGCAGGAGCTCGCGCCCAAGGTGCAGGAGCTGCGGAAGAAGTACAAGAACGACAAGCAGCGCATGAACCAGGAGGTCATGAAGCTCTACCAGACGGCGGGCGCCAACCCTCTCGGTGGCTGCCTGCCCGTGGTGGCTCAGTTCCCCATCTTCATCTCCGTGTTCACCGTGCTCAGGGCGATGTCGGAGGACAAGGCCCTCTACGGCATGACCCAGGAGCTGGTGGACAGCGCGCGTTCCGCCCACATCTTCGGCGCGCCGATCCCGGCGACGTTCTTCACCAGTGCCCATGAGATCGAGGGACTCGGCGCCGATCCCATCGTCACCAAGATCGTCCTTGGTATCTTCGTGGCGGTCAGCTCCGCCACGACCTTCCTGACGGTGCGGCAGAGCGTCACCCGGTCGATGGCCCAGATGCCGGACAACCCCATGGCGCAGCAGCAGAAGATCCTCATGTACATCTCGCCGCTGTTCGCGGTGTTCAGCCTCAACTTCGCGCTCGGGCTTATCCTTTACTGGGTCACCACCAACCTGTGGACCCTCGGTCAGCAACACTGGTTCTACAGTCGGCATCCGATGCCGGTCGTGGACGCCAAGGGCAACGTGGTGGAGCCCGAGCCCAAGCCCGGACTGCTGAGCAAGATCCTGCCGAGCAAGGCCGCGAAGAAGCCCGAGGACGCTCCCGAGCCCGAGCCAGAGCAGAAGATCATCCGTCAGCAGCCCACCCGGCAGCCGCGCAGCAAGCGCACAGGTAGCAAGAAGCCGTAGCCGGTTGTCGTAAAGGAGAGTCCGGACGTGACCGAAGTCAACGAGGAACAGGCCCCCCAGGCCGCGCCCGACATCGCCGCCCTCGAGCAGGAAGGCGAGATCGCGGCCGACTACCTCGAAGGGCTGCTGGACATCGCCGACCTCGACGGCGACATCGACATGGATGTCGAAGGCGACCGGGCCCTGGTGTCCGTCGTTGACATCAAGGGCGCCGATCTCGTCGGCGCCAACGGTGAGGTGCTGGAGGCGCTGCAGGAGCTCACGCGCCTGGCCGTGCACCGCCGTACGGGCGAGCGTTCGCGTCTGATGCTCGACGTCGCGGGCTTCCGCCAGGGCCGCAGGGTCGAGCTGAGCAGGCTTGGCACCAAGATCGCCGAGGACGTCAAGCGCTCAGGGGAGGCGAAATCACTCCAGCCGATGACGCCTTTCGAGCGCAAGATCGTCCATGACGCCGTCGCGGCGGCGGGGCTGAGGAGCGAGTCCGAGGGCGAGGAGCCCGAGCGCTACGTCGTGGTGCTGCCTGTGTAAGCGTCTCACCCAGCCCTTCGAGGGCGGGACCCAAGGATTACGGGCCGCCGATCCACCGGATCGGCGGCCCTTCGGCGTTCCAGGCTCTCCCGGCCGGAGCGAGTTGCGAGCTCTTCCGATACGAGCGAGCTGGGCCATCCGATGCGTCTCTTCCCTTCTACCGGTTGCGGCCATTCCTGCACGGCGATGGCTCTCACCCCCTTCCGAATCTCTACTCGATCTTGAGGGGCTCATTGCCCGTAGCCGCCCATGGTGCTGCTGGAGCGAGCCGTTTCCCGGGGGGCGTCCACAGGAGCGCCCGAGGGCTCGCCCCGCGGGCACAGTCATGTAGGTCCGACGCGTCGGAACCGAGCAGGAGCGCCGAGACGGCTACCCTTACGCGGAGATGGTCTGACCGTTCTAGTTGAGTGAGTGATGGCGGAAAGCGACGAGCTACCCGATGCGCCGTCTGTGGCGCACGAGGTCTTCACCGGTGAAGCCTGGCCACGGGCCCAGGCGTTCGCGGAGATGCTGGCCGGCCCCGGCGTGGTCCGTGGCCTTCTCGGCCCGAGGGAGATCCCTCGGATCTGGGACCGGCACCTGCTGAACTGCGCGGTGGTGGCGGAGGCGGTGCCCGAGGCCGCGCGCCTCGTCGACATCGGCTCCGGCGCGGGGCTTCCCGGCATCGTCCTGGCGATCGTGCGGCCCGACATCCGGGTGACCCTCCTCGAACCCCTTCTTCGCAGGACCACGTTCCTCGAAGAGTGCGTGGAAGGGCTGAAGCTGACCAACGTGGAGGTGCTGCGCGGGCGGGCCGAGGAGTTGGTGGGGAAGCGGGTCTTCGACGTCGCGTCCGCGCGGGCCGTGGCACCGCTTGACCGTCTCCTGACGTGGTCGCTGCCTCTGCTTCGCGAGGGCGGCCAGCTTCTGGCGATGAAGGGGGAGCGCGCGGCCGAGGAGCTTCACGCCGCCGCGGAGCGATTGCGGGCGTATGGGGTGCAGACCGCCGAGCTTGTGACGGTCGGGCGCGGTAAGGTCGATCCGCCCGCGACTCTCGTCCGGGTGGTCGCCGGAAATTCACCAGCCCCAGGTGCGCAGGGTACGCGGCGCCGACGGAAGAGGTGACGGTTATGCCGGGTACGGCAGACGGCCTTGGCTGGCCGGGGAGTCATGTCTCCGTTTCGAGCGGAAGGCCTTCGGGCCTTGGCTGGCCTTCGGCACCCGCTGCTGCCACGCCGGTTGAAAGGATGACGACCGTGTCACAGCCCCCCCTTAACCCCGGCGAATCGCCGCTGGTCCGAGAGGCGCTCAGCTCAGTGGTTTCACGTGAAACAGTTCCGGCCACCCCCGTGGCCGCCGCTTCGATCGGCTACTCCTCGTCCATGCAGGAGGGCGACTGGCCACGCCCTCAGAAGCAGCGCATCATCACCATCGCCAACCAGAAGGGCGGGGTTGGCAAGACCACGACGGCCGTGAACCTGGCGGCGGGTCTGTCGATGCATGGCCTACGGGTGCTCGTGGTCGACTTGGACCCGCAGGGCAACGCGTCCACCGCGCTGTCCGTGGAGCACCGAGGTGACATTCCCTCGGTGTACCAGGTGCTGGTCGAAGATCTCCCTCTGGGAGAGATCGTCAGCCCGGTCCCCGACATGCCGAACCTTTACTGCGCGCCGGCGACCATCGGTCTGGCCGGGGCGGAGATCGAGTTGGTGTCGCTGGTGGCCAGGGAGGCTCGGCTCAAGCGGGCGCTGGAGGCGTTCGACGCGATCGAGCTCGACTACATCCTCATCGACTGCCCGCCCTCACTCGGCCTGCTCACCGTGAACGCCATGGTGGCGGCCGAGGAGGTGCTGATCCCCATCCAGTGCGAGTACTACGCGCTGGAGGGCGTCAGCCAGCTCCTCCAGAACGTCGAGCTCGTCCGCGTGCACCTGAACCAGGTGCTCCGGGTCTCCACGATCCTGCTCACGATGTACGACGGCCGTACGCGGCTGGCGTCGCAGGTGGCCGACGAGGTGCGCTCGCACTTCGGCGACACGGTGCTCAGCACGGTCATCCCGCGAAGCGTCCGGGTATCCGAGGCGCCCAGCTACGGTCAGTCCGTGCTGACCTACGACGCCGGCTCCAGCGGGGCCATGGCGTACATGGAGGCGGCGAGGGAGATCGCCTTCCGCGGCGCGGCGGTGGCGGGAAGCTGACCCTGTCCGGCAGCGGTACCCTCCTGTGGAGTGTCCCGCGCCGGGCCGATCGGAACGTCAGGATCGATTCGAAGACGCGGCGGGCGAGAACGGCGACGACGATGGTGGCCGTCTCCGCGCGAGCGGGCCGTTGGGCGAGGAGGAGTCGTGGGCCAGCAGAGGCGTGGTGGACTGGGGAAGGGACTTGGAGCCCTGATCCCCACCGGGCCGATCATCGAGGTTCCGAGTGCCACGGGAGCGGCTCCGGAGCCGCCATCGGCAGGCGAAGGGCTGAAGCCGGTCGAGGGCGCCTACTTCCTCGAGATCCCGGTCGAGTCGATCACGCGGAACCCGCGGCAGCCCCGCGAGATCTTCGACGAGGACGCTCTCCGCGAGCTCGCCGACTCCATTCGCGAGGTCGGGCTTCTCCAGCCCATCGTGGTGCGCTCGGTGGGTGGAGGGCGCTACGAGCTCATCATGGGGGAGCGGCGCTGGCGGGCGTCCCAGCTCCTGGAGCTCAAGGAGATCCCCGCGATCGTCCGGAGCACCCAGGACGACGCGCTGCTCCGCGACGCGTTGATCGAGAACCTTCAGCGGGAGCAGCTCAACGCGCTGGAGGAGGCGGCGGCCTACCGCCAGCTTCTCGACGACTTCGGCGCCACCCACGAGCAGCTCGCCCAGCGGGTCGGTCGCTCTCGGTCGCACATCAGCAACACGCTTCGTCTTCTCAATCTCCCTGCCAACGTCCAGCTCCGCGTCGCGGCCGGGACGATCAGTGCCGGGCACGCCCGGGCGCTGCTCACCCTCAGCGACCCCGCGGCTCAGGAGCGTCTCGCCGGCCGCATCGTGGCCGAAGGTCTCTCCGTCCGCACCGTGGAGGAGATCGTTTCGATGGGGGAGGCGACCGCTGCTCCGGCGCCCCGGGTCCGCCGGGTGAAGGACGCCCCTGAGCCGGTCCTGGCAAGCCTCGCCCACCGGCTGTCCGACCACTTCGAGACCCGGGTGAAGGTCGACAAGGGCCGGCACAAGGGCCGCATCGTCGTGGAGTTCGCCACCATGGACGACCTGGAGCGCATCATCGGAGCAATGGCCCCCGACGCCGCCAGCACCTTCCACGCAATAGACGACTGACGCCCCCACCATGGACCTGATGGACCGTCCGTGTCACTCAGGTCCGGCTTTCCGTGTCACTCCTTCCCCGTCGCCGGGACGTTTCTTCCCGTCGCTCTGCGTTGGCTTGCCCGGTGGAGGTGGCGGGGTGTGTCAACCGCCACCTCGGGTCGCGGGCGTTGACGTTGGACGGCTTCGTGGTTTCACGTGAAACGGTGAGTCGTCTGAGGTGGCTGTGAGGACCGTCGCGTCGCAGGGGGAGTGGCGTCGGAGGGAGAGGTGGAGGCGTGGGGAGGTGGAGAGGTGGAGGCCTGGGGAGGCGGAGAGGCGGGGACGCGGACGGGTGTAGGGGTGGCGGGGGGAGGGGTCAGGCTTTGAGGGTTTGGCGGATGTCGGTGAGGAACGTGTCCACGTCTTCGGGGGAGGTGTCGAAGGCGGTCATCCACCGGACGACGCCGCTCGGCGCGTCCCATACGTGGAAGAGGTAGCGGGATTGCAGCTCGCTGATCGCCTCGGTGGGAAGGGCGGCGAAGACGGCGTTGGACTCGACCGGCCACCGGAGGCTCAGCCCGGGGAGATCGGCCACACCGTCGGCCAGCCTGCGCGCCATCGCATTCGCGTGGGCGGCGTTCTCCCGCCACAGCTCCCTGGTCAAGAGCGCTGACAGCTGCGCCGAGATGAAACGCATCTTCGAAGCGAGCTGGAGGGTCTGCCGCCTCAGGTACGGTCCGGCCTCAGCGAGCTCCGGACGGAGCACGATCACCGCTTCCCCGACGAGGGCGCCGTTCTTGGTGGCTCCGAAGCTGAGCACGTCGACACCGGCGTCGGTGGTCAGGTCTCGCAGGGAGCATCCGAGGAAGGCGGCGGCGTTGGCCAGGCGGGCGCCGTCCATATGGAGCAGCATGTCGTTCGCGTGGGCCGTGTCCGCCAGCGCGGTGATCTCGGCGGGCGTGTAACAGGTGCCCAGCTCGGTCACCTGGGAGATGGAGACCACCCGTGGCTGGACCTCGCTGATGTTCCCCCGGCCTCCGAGCCGCGCGGTCACGTCCTCAGGCGTCAGCTTTCCATCGGGGGTGGGGACGGTGACGAGCTTGACCCCAAGGACGCGCTCGCTGGCGCCTGTCTCATGGGTGGCGATGTGCGCCGTGTCCGGGCAGACGACCGCATCGTAGCGACGTCCCAGCATGAGGCTCAGCGAGATCATGTTGGCACCGGTGCCGTTCAGAGCGACCAGGCTCGTGGCCTGGTCGCCGAACTCGGCGCGGATCTGGTCGCCGAGGATGGCGGTCCACCTGTCGTCGCCATAGGCGGGAGCGTCCCCGAAGTTGGCGGCGTTGACGGCGTCCAGCACGGACGGGTGCGCTCCGGCGTGGTTGTCGCTCGCGAAGCTCTTGGCGTATAGCGGTTCGATCACGCCGCCAGGCTACGCCGCCCCCGAACCGAGACGCACAGGACGGTCCCTCGTCGACCGGACGGGGTGGAGTTTTGGAGGTGGGACGGGGTTCGGTGGTGAGCCGGCCCGTTGTGAGGTGGCGGTTGGGTGGGGGGTTTATGGGGTGGGGGGGTGGGTGCGGTGGAGGGCGGATTCTAGGAGGGCGCGGCAGATGGCGCCGAGGTCCTTGCCCGCGGCTTCCACGGCCATCGGGAGAAGGGAGGTCTCCGTCATCCCCGGAGCCACGTTGACCTCCAGGAAGTGCGGCAGGCCGAGGGAGTCGACGATGAGGTCGGTCCGAGAGAGGTCCCGCAGGCCGAGGGCAGTGTGCGCGGTGACGGCCAGCTTCGCGCACGCCTCCGCCACCTCGGGCCGTAGCCGCGCCGGAGCGAAGAACTCGGTGTGCCCGGCGGTGTAACGGGCGGAGTAGTCGTACACGCCCTCGTCGGCGACGATCTCCACGGGCGGCAGCGCGACGGGCCCGTCCCCGAGGTCGACCACCGAGACCGCCACCTCCACGCCTTCGACGTACTGCTCGATCAGCGCGGTGTCCCCGTACGCGAAGCAGCCGACCATGGCCGCCGGGAGCTCGTCGGCCTTGCGGACGATGGACCCGCCGAGGGCGGACCCGCCGCGCGACGGCTTGACGAACAGCGGGAGCCCGAGGCGGTCGATGATGCGCGCGAGCACGGCCGAGGCGCCGAGGTCGTGGAAGGTCTCCTTGGGCAGCACGACGGCGTCAGGCGTGCGAACCCCCACGGACCGGACCATGGTCTTGGCGGTCGGCTTGTCGTAGGCGATGCGGCAGGCCTCGGGCGCGGCCCCCACGTACGGAACAGAGAGGAGCTCCAGCACCGAGCGGATGGCTCCGTCCTCCCCGCTGCCGCCGTGCAGGGTCACGAACACCACGTTCGGCGGGTCGGCGAGGACGGCGGGCACCAGGCCCGAGTCGGTGTCACGCGTCTCCACGCTGATCCCGGCGGCCCGGAGCACCTCGGTTACGCGGCGCCCCGAGCGCAGGGAGACCTCTCGCTCGTAGGACAGCCCGCCTGCCAGTACCAGCACATGGCCGAGATCGCTCATCGAGGACCTTTCTTACATCGTTGGACCGGCGAGGCGCCCCGCCGGTCGGGCGGGGCGCCTCCCGTACGTCAATTCTCAGGCCAGGTCGGGACCGGGCGTGTCGACACCGCCGTGAGGCGGCATCGAGCCCGTGCCGAACGTGTCACGCAGCCGGAGCTCCTGCTGAACCACGCCGGCGAGACGGCGGACGCCCTCCCGGATGCGGTCGGGCTCCGGATAGCAATAGGACAGGCGCATGTTGCGGGCACCGGAGCCGTCGGCGTAGAAACCGGTGCCGGGCACGAACGCGACCCGCTCGGCGACGGCACGCGGCAGGATCGCCTTGGAGTCGAGCCTTTCGGGCAGGGTCATCCAGACGAAGAAGCCGCCGGCGGGCCGGGTCCAGGCGCAGCCGGGCGGCATGAGGGCCTCCAGGGAGCCGAGCATGGCGTCACGACGCTCGCGGTAGAGCTCGCGGAACGACTTGATCTGCTCTTCCCACGGCTGGGTGGCGAGGTACTGCCCGACGGCGAGCTGCGCGAAGCTCGAATGCGAAAGCACCGCCGACTCCATCGCGAGCACCAGCTTGTCCCTGACGGCGTGCGGCGCGAGGGCCCAGCCGACGCGGAAGCCCGGCGCGAGCGTCTTGGAGAACGATCCCAGGTAGACGACCCCATCTGGATCGTCCGCTCTCAGCGCCCGCATGGGGTCGCCGTCGAAGCCGAGCAGACCGTACGGGTTGTCCTCCACGACCAGCACGTCGGCCCGCCGGCAGACCTCCATCACCTGGCTGCGCCGGGCGGGGCTGAGGGTGACCCCGGCGGGGTTCTGGAAGCTCGGAACGGTGTAGAGGAACTTGATGCGGCGGCCGGAGCGCTCCACCGACTCGATGGTCTCCGCGAGCGCCTCGGGGACGAGCCCCTGGTCGTCCATGGTGACGTGCACCACGGACGCCTGGTAGGCGGCGAACGTGCCGAGCGCGCCGACGTACGACGGGCCCTCGGCGAGCACGACGTCTCCGGGGTCGATGAAGATGCGGGTGATCAGATCGAGGGCCTGCTGGGATCCGACGGTGACGACGACGTCGTCCGCGCCGGCCTCGATGCCCTCCAGGCGCATGACCTCGCAGATCTGCTCGCGCAGGTGCGGGTCGCCCTGGCCGGAGCCGTACTGCAGGGCCACCGTGCCCCGCTGGGCCACCAGGTCGGCGACCAGCTCGCCGACGGTGTCGAGGGGGAGGGCCGTGACGTACGGCATGCCGCCGGCCAGCGAGACCACCTCGGGCCTCGACGCGACGGCGAAAAGAGCTCGGATCTCGGAGGCGACCATCCCGGTAGCGCGTGCGGCGTACCGATCGACATAGGCGTCGATGCGCGACCCGTGGGTCGCCTTCCTCCGACCGTGATCCTGCTCTTCCGTCACGGTCCACCTCCTAGGGCATAGCCGAGCCAGGTCACTGCGAAGGGACCAGAGTACGGCAGAAGGGCTCGATGCCTTCGCGTGTTTTCTCCCCTAGGGGATCTATCCCGGCATACCGACCGGCGTCCATCAAGTCGTCAGACGCATTCTCACGATCTTCCCCCTGCTCGACGGCCGATCGGGCGCGACAGGCCGGCCGGTTCGGCGACCAGGACCGACGTACTCCCCTTTCACTCGGCTACCATGCCAGTCTGGAGACGCCGTAATTCGTGCGCTTTTCCGCCATGACTCGCGTCCGTCTCGCAAGGATTGGGGGCCCTGGGGTGTCGCGTCGGCTGGTGAACGTCACGCTGGACAACCTTGGCGATCTGCCACGCCGCTGCCGGGGGTGTGTCTTCTGGGAGCTCGACCCGGTCAGCGGGGAGCGTGCCCAGCTCGCGGGTGACCCCGGGCTCGAGAAGGAGGCCTGGATCTCCGCGACGCTGCTGGAGTGGGGAAGCTGCGGGAAGATCTGCTACGTCGACAGTGTGCCGGCCGGATTCGTGCTGTACGCGCCGCCGCTGTACGTGCCCCGCTCGGTGGCGTTCCCCACCTCTCCGGTGAGCGCCGACGCGGTCCTGCTGATGACCGCCCACATCATCCCGGAGTTCTCCGGGGGAGGGCTCGGGCGGATGCTGATCCAGGGGGTCGCGAAAGATCTGACGCGTCGTGGCGTCCGGGCCATCGAGGCGTTCGGCGACCTGAAGTGGGAGCAGCCCGGCTGCGTCCTGCCCGCCGAGTATCTCCTCGCGGTCGGTTTCAAGACCGTCCGCCCGCATCTGCGCTTCCCGAGGCTCCGCCTGGAGCTCAAGACCGCGGTGTCGTGGCGTGAGGACGTCGAGGTGGCCCTGGAACGGTTGCTCGGCTCCATGTCCCCAGAACGCGCCCTTCGCCCCGTCTGAGACGATCTCAGCCTTTGCGTACGTGGCCAGGACCGTTCGGCCACGCAAACACAGAGCCCCCGTGCCGTCTGGCACGGGGGCTCTGCTGGGTGGGTGCCGCCGGAAGAGGCGGTGGTACGGCTCGCGTCACGCGGGCCGCAGGGGCGTCTAGATGACGCCGTCGAGCTCGCGGAGCAGCATGGCCTTCGGCTTGGCGCCGATGATCTGCTTCACGACCTCTCCATTCTTATAGACGTTCAGCGTCGGAATCTGGAGTACGCCGTAGTCGCGAGGAGTCTCGGGATTCTCGTCGATGTTGATCTTCACGATGGTGAGCTTGTCGGCGTGCTCGGCCGCGATCTCCTGAAGGATCGGCGCGACCTGGCGGCACGGACCGCACCACTCGGCCCAGAAGTCGACGATCACAGGCTTGTCGCTCTTGAGGACGTCGGCCTCGAAACTGGCGTCGGTTACAGACTTGATCTCGCCCAAGGTGTTCTCCCCTTAACTGGTGACGGTGGCGTGGTCCGCGAGCCACCGCTCGGCGTCCAGCGACGCCGAGCAGCCGGTGCCCGCGGCGGTGATCGCCTGGCGGTAGGTGTGGTCGACGACGTCGCCGGCCGCGAAGACACCGTCGACGTTGGTCCTGGTGGTGGGCGTGTCGACCAGGATGTAGCCCTCGTCGTCCACGTCGAGTTGCCCCTTGAAGAGCTCGCTGCGGGGGTCGTGACCGATCGCGATGAACACGCCGGTCACCGGCAGCTCGGTCTCCTCACCGGTCTTGAGGTTCTGGATCCTGACGCCCGTGACCCGGGAGTCGCCGAGTATGTCGACGACCTGGCTGTCCCAGATGAAGCGGATCTTCTCGTTGGCGAAGGCCCGGTCCTGCATGATCTTGCTGGCGCGCAGCTCGTCCCGCCGGTGGACCACCGTGACCGACCGGGCGAACCTGCTGAGGAACGTGGCCTCCTCCATGGCGGTGTCACCGCCGCCCACGACCACGATGTCCTGGTCGCGGAAGAAGAAGCCGTCACACGTGGCACACCAGGAGACGCCGTGGCCGGAGAGGCGCTTCTCGTTGGGCAGGCCCAGCTCGCGGTACCCGGATCCGGTGGCGACGATGATGGTCCTCGCCAGGTAGGTCTCCGTGGCGGTCTTGACGACCTTGGGATGGCGGTCGAGGTCGACTTCGACGACGTCGTCGGCGACCAGCTCGGCGCCGAACCGCTCGGCCTGCTTGCGGAAGCTGTCCATCAGCTCCGGCCCGAGGATGCCGTCCGGGAAGCCGGGGTAGTTCTCCACGTCGGTGGTGTTCATGAGCGCGCCACCTGCGGTGACGGAGCCCTCGAACACGAGCGGGTTGAGGTCCGCGCGCGCCGCGTAGACCGCGGCCGTGTATCCGGCAGGCCCCGACCCTATGATGATCACATTACGGACGTCGCTCACGCCTCTCGCCTTTCGTGCCCATGGTGGTCGCTGGCCGGACTGCCGGTGTGCGTCGCCACTCCGCTCCGACTCCTTGTTTACCTGTTCCTTCGATGCAGTGGCGTCAACAGATCCTAGGGGCCTGAGATTCCCTCCCCTGCCAAGCGCGGTCCCCGACATGACGAAGTCCTCCGCGGTCACCCGAGGAGGACTTCGACGGTAGGAGCAAAGGAGACTGTTCTCCCAGCTTGAACGCTTTTATTGCCAGCGGCTCACAGCAGGCTGACGCATGTTGGCGCACTTGGAGTCGACCACGTACACCCAGACGGCGTTGCGGAGCCGGTCCTTCCAGAAGGCCATCACCGTGGCTTCGTTCCCCTGGTAGAAAGCCTTGTCGACGCCGATCGGCTTGGGAGCCTTGCTCAGGCCGAGCTTGCTGCCGACCCGCTCCGAGATCTTGGTGACGCACCGCACGACCGTGGCGTCCGCCGACGCGTCGCCTCCCGAGCCCGGGCCAGTGGCGCCCACCAAGGTCGCAAGCGGGCCGTTGAGCACGGTGTTCGAGTAGTTGTAGTCGCTGCTGCCGATCACGTAGCTACGGGTCGGCGGCCTCTCGGCCGTGGTCCTGCCGGGCTCCACGATCGAGGACGGGGCCGGCAGGGCGACGGAGCCTGTCGGCCCGCCGTCGGTGCCTGTGGCCGAGAGCATGGTCGAGGCCAGCCCGGTAGCGCCGATGACGACGGCCGCCGCGACGCTCGCGGCCGCGGGCATGGCCCAGGGGCGGCGCCGGGAGGTCTTCCCGCGTCTGGCTCTGGCCGGGACGATCGACCCGTCATCGGCCACGACGCCGAGCCGCACGACTTCTGGCTCCGAGGGAGCCGGAGCCTGTGGGGCCTGTCGTGCAACCGGCACCAGTGGGACCGGTGGCGAGGGCATCGGTGGCGCGGTCTCCCAGGGGGAGTCGCCCATGATGCGGTCCCAGTCTGGTGCCTCGTCGAGCTTGAGCCCGCCTCCGGCCAGTCTGGTCTCGGCCTCGGCCGCCAGGGCCTGGTCGATGCGGAGCGCGACGCCCATCGGCATCGCCGGCACCGGCACGGCCGCGAATACCTCGCGGACCGCGGCCAGGTCAGCGAGGCTCTCCCCGCAGGGATCGCATACAGCGAGATGCTCGCGGACCCGTGTGGCTGTGGCGCCGTCGAGAAGACCCTCTGCCAACTCTGCAAGGATCTCCAAGTCGTAGTGCGTATCACCCGTCACGAAGTTCTGCTCCCTTCGCGGATGAGACGCGGGTTAGGTCTGATCGGTTCCGCAGATGCGAAAGAATTGGGGCAAGTTTCGCGCGGCCCCGCGCACATCTGCTCTTGATCGTGCCTGTCGGTACTTCGAGCACTTGGGCAGCGTCCTCCACGGAATAACCCATCATGTCGACCAGCACCAAAGCGGCTCGCTGGTCGGCGGGGAGCAGCTTGAGCGCCGCCGTGACCTCCATGGAGACGTCGCGTTCTCCTGTCTGGTCGGGCATCGGCGCGTCCCGCTCGGCGGCCTCGACCAACTCGTCGTCGGCGACCGGGCGGATCGATTTGCGACGCATGCGGTCGAGGCAGGCGTTGACGACGATGCGGTGGAGCCATGTGGTCACCGCCGCTTCGCCGCGAAAGCTGTCGGCCTTGCGGTAGGCGGAGACGAAGGCGTCCTGTACGGCATCGGCGGCCTCGTCGGGGTCACCGAGAGTGCGCAGCGCCACGGCCCACATGCGGTCGCGATGTCGGCGGACGATCTCGCTGAAGGCGTGTGGATCACCGCCGATATGGCTCGTCAGCAGGTCCGCGTCGGACAACGCGGACCGTGCGGCGTGCTGTGACGCCGGCGGGCTATCGGGAGGAGGGTTCACAACGCGTGTCCTGTTAGGCCGATCCGGGAGAGTGCACCACTACGTCATAGATGGTGCCACGAAACTTCCCCTCAAAGGCCGGAAGGCGCGTAAACCAGATCAAAACGTACTGACCGCTGGTGGCCTTCTCCGGTGTGAGGGTCACCGTGCCGGAGACATTCTCCTGCTTGGCGGCCGTTTTCAGGGAGCCCAGGTCGGCCGAGTTGCCGACTTTGAGCTCGATCGACGAGCCAGGCGTGTCGCCCAGCGTGACGACCACATCGGAGATCGAGGTCTGCTTCCCCATCTCCAGGATGAGACCGACGCCTTCCTTGAGCCTGCCGAGCTGAGGGCTCTCGTACTTGTCGGTGTGCCACTCGGTCGACGGCTTGCCGTCGACGGCCAGGCGGGCGAGGTCTGGGTGCTCAGAACGGTCGCTGCCCAGCGGGTCGAAGCCGTCGGCCCTCGATGGCTTCACCGTGACGATCTTGGGTGCCGGCGGCTCCGAGGCGGAAGAGGAGGCGGCGGGCGCCAGTGGCCGCTTGCCGAGGCTCTGGCCCAGGGTCCAGGCGCCGATGCCCACCGCGGCGATGATCAGGATGATCACCACGGTGATCATGGCGCGGTTCACCATGCCGCCGGAGCGCTGCGGGGCGCGCGGTGCGGAGGTCCGTTGAGGCGGCTGCCGGGACTGCCGGGTGTCGGTGTCGTCGGGAGCCTCCGCGCGCAGGCTGAGCGCGGGCGGCAACCCCGAAACCGGCACGGGCGCGGGCCGTGGCACCTCGGCGAGCGCCTCCGCCACGTCGGCGGGGGTCGCCAGCGCCGGAAGGCCGCGCCGGGGCTCCTGCATGAGCGCCCGGCAGGTGATCGCGTCGAGGAAGCCGGGAACCCCGGCCGTGACCTGCCGCGGCGTGCAGACCTTGCCGTCGTCGAGCGGGGCGGGCGGGAGGCCCACGTCGCCCTCGCCCGGCCAGTGGCCGGTCAGCGCGGTGTAGAGCAGCCGTCCGAGCCCTTGGGCGTCGTCGCGGGCGGGGTCCTCGCTCTCCATGGCGCACAGGGATGCGTCCACGGCCAGGCCGAGCAGCTTGACGGTGCTGCCGGCCGTCCAGATCAGGCGGTCGGGTGTGAGGCAGAGATGAGCGAGCCCCGACTCGTGGGCATGGGTCACCGCCTCCGCGGCCTCCGCGACGAGCGCGGCCGCGCGCTCGGGTGCCATCGGCCCCGAGGACACCATGTCGGTCAAGGTCTCGCCGGTGACCCACTCGCTGACGACATAGGCCTGGCCGTCTTCCTCGGCGGCGTCGAAGACCTGTGTCAGCCGGGGGTCGGTCAGGCGGCTGGCGCCGCGGGCGGCGGTCACCACCTCGACGGTCCGCTCGAACTCGGGTGACAGCGTGAGGACGCAGACAGGCCGCGCGAGCACTTCGTCGATGGCCTTCCACAAGGTGGCGCCACCTGACTCGCTGACGCGGTCTTCCAGGCGGAACCGGTCGGCCAGACGGCCACCTGGTTCCACGGCCGGGGCGCTCATGAGGCGATCCTCTCCCTGGTCGTGGGCGATGTCCGTGCGAATACCCCCACGCCCCTCCTGCTCCTTGTCAGCTGGCAGTGCCCTGTCACCACGATGCACCGGGCACCATGGTAGTGCGGAGCGGGCTCCGCCCGTGTTCCCCTTGGAACACGGGCGAACCGGACTTCCGGGTTACCTATGACTAGCGGCCTACCCGTCCCGCCACAAGTCCAATGATCGAGCTGATTTCTGCGATTCGCATTCGCTGCGATGTGACCAGGTAAATCAGCATGCCCAGACCGCCGCCCGTCACAAGCATGATCCCCGAGCTCAGCGGCGTGACCCCGGCCAGTTGTTTGGTCGCCCACAGGGCGATGAGGGCGATGACGGCGGCCGGGATGGCGGCGACGTACATCCGCGACAGTCCCGAGGCGACGATCCTGCCGCCGAGCCCGCCGCCCACCTTGCGGCTGGCGAGCCTCCAGGCGACCGCGCCGCCCACGACGTACGCGGCGGTGAAGGAGAGGGCGAGGCCCATGACGATGAGGTGCGGCGGCAACGTGAAGTAGAGGATGAAGCTCAGCGCGGCGTTCACCAGGACGTTCCCTCCCGCGATCAGCGCGGGGGTGCGGGTGTCGCCGAAGCTGTAGAAGACGCGCAGCAGCAGTTGGTAGACCGAGAAGGGCACCAGCGCCAGGCCGAACACCTGCAGAACGTTCCCCATGTTCACGGCGTCGTCCACCGAGGTGCTGCCGTGGGCGAAGATCAGCACGGTCACCGCCGGGCCGAGCACCATGAGCAGCAGCCCCGCCGGCACGATCACCGATGCCACCAGCCGCACCCCGGAGGCGAACTCATCACGGATGGCGTCGAACCGGCCCTCGTGCACGTACCGGCTCATACGGGGGAGCATCGCGGTGATCACCGAGACGGCGATGATGCCGTAGGGCAGCTGGAACAGCTGGAAGGCGTAGCTGTACGACGCGATGCCGGCGACGTTGCCGGTGCCCTGCTCGGCCGCCTTGCCGGTGGCGCCGGTCGCCAGGTTGGTGGTGATGATGTAGCCGGTCTGGTTCAGCACGACGAAGGCGAGCGTCCACACCCCCGCGCGGCCCATCTCGCCGAGCCTGGCGTTGCGCAGGTCGAAGCGGGGCACGAACCGGAACCCGACACGGTGCACCGCGATGACGAGGACGACCGACTGGATCACGATGCCGGCCGTGGTGCCCAGGCCGAGGAGGAGCAGGTCGGAGGAGGTCACCGCGTCGATGTCGCCACCGGCCCGGCTGGCGAAGAGGTAGAGCAGGCCGACCGTGATGACGATGAGGTTGTTGAGCACCGGCGCCCACATCGGCGCGGCGTACCGGTCACGGGTGTTGAGGATGGCGCCGGCGATCGCGCCGATCCCGAAGAACGCGATCTGGGGAAGGATGTAGCGCGCCAGCGTGGTGGCGACGTCGGCGCCACGAGGCGTCAGGTCGGTGGTGAGAAGCTCGATGAGCAGCGGGGCGCAGAGCACGCCCAGCGCGGCGATGGCGAGAAGCGCCATCGTCGCCACGGTCATCAGCCGCTGCTCGTAGGCCCGCCCGCCGTCGGCGTCGAACTTCTGCGCCTTGACGATCATGGGGACGATCACGCTGCTGAGCACCCCTCCGATGAGGAGGTCGAACAGGATGAACGGGATCGTGTAGGCGACGTTGTAAGCGTCGCCCAGGGCCGCGACGCCGATGGCCGAGGCGAGCACCGCCGTACGGACGAAGCCGGTCAGGCGGGACACCATGGTGCCCGCTGCCATGATCGCGCTGGCGCGCAACATCCGGCTCATGAAGGACCCTCTCGATGCTGTGCCGGTTCGGGTACGGCCCGGGGACCGGGCCGCCCGGCTCTGCGGCCCTTCGCGGGCCGCCGCGAGTGGCGGCGCAGGACGCGCAGCATCACGGCGGCGAGCATGACGGTGAGGGCGGCCCCGACGATCACCAGCGCGATCTCGGTGTATCCGGTCCTGTTGACCGTCACCTCGACCGGAAGGCCGTAACTTGCTCCGCCGACGCTGGTGAGCTGCACCTTGAACGTCGTCTGGCCGCCGCTGGTGCTATTGGCGATCATGGGGATGTCGAGGGATTTGGTCTTGCCGGGGCTGATGGTGACCGGCGACTCGTACGCACCGATGGTGAGCAGCTTCCGGTCACTGGAGGTGATCTTCACCCCCACGGTGACCACTTCGTCTGGAAGATCATTGCGAATGCTGATCGGGACGATGCCGTTCTTGCCCGCGAGCGTGCGCTGCTCGCTGGTGATGGAGATCGCGTTGGTGCGCGTCGTCACGGCCGCGTCGAGCTGCTTGAGCAGCGGACCGGCACTGTTCGTGCGTCCACGCCAGGCCGTCGAGGTGAGCCGCAGAAGGGCGGTGTCGAAGATCCGGCGAGGGTCCTTGGTGACCGCGACCGTGAGCTCGGCGCGATTACCGAGCTTCTTCACGGTGCCGATGTAGGACCGGGGGAGCTCGCCCTGCGCGTCCTTCTCGGTGTAGACGAGGTCGGAACGCGGCACGGCCGTCTTGGACGGCTTGATGGAGCTCAGGGAGACCGGCTTGAGCCAGGGCGTGGTGGCCGCCGTCTTGAGCAGGGCCGTCACGAATTCCGGGTCGGGATTCCACCGGCGCGGCGGCGCGGCGATGACCGAGCGCGGCTCGTCGGGCCGTTCGACGCTGATCATCGCGGTCTCGGCGAGGAACCGCTGGGTGACGAGCGCCGCGGAACCGGGGGCGGAGGTGTCGGCCGGGGTGATGAGCTGGCTCAGCACCGGATCGACCAGCAGCGCGTCGACCGGACCCTGGACGGTCGGGATCGAGGCGGCGGCGTCGGGAGTGTAGGTCAGCGGAGGGTTCGGCGGGAGGGCGGCCGAGGTGAGGAGCACCCGCTTGACGCCGCCCACCGCCAGCACGTCGAGGGCGTCGTGGTCGACCAGCCCGCCCATCGGCCAGTTGGTGGTGGTCCCCACGTCCTTGCCGAGCAGGTCGGTGGCGATGGAGGCGCCCTTGGTGAGCGCGATCCCCGTCGCCGTGTCGAGCCCGTGGTGGCTCACGGCCGTGACGTCGGGGTCGGCGTACGGGGTCGCGGAGACGGGGGCCTCGGAGAGGGCGCCGCGCAGCCTCTGCAGCCACTGCGCGGCCCCCTGGTCGGGGGGCTTCTTGAGCGTGCGCGCGCCGGACTTGAGCATGTAGCCCTTGGCCATGGCCTGCGCGTCGTCGAGGAGAGCGGGGTCGACGAACCAGCTCACACCCTTGGACGGGGTCTCCGCGATCTTCAGGATCTTGCCGAGGCGCCCGTCGTCGGCGACCGCCTGCCGCAGGCCCTCGTCGACGAAGGTGGCGTCGTCGCCGCGATGGGGCTGGTCCATGAGCGGAAGCGCCCAAGCGATCTTGGTGCGGGTGACCGGCTGGTCCTTCGAGGCGAAGGGAAGCAACGTGCGCTGGGCGGCGAGCTGCCGGCCCACCCCGTCCACCAGCTCGATGGTGAGGGGGTAGACGCCGAAGCCGAACATCTGGAGCTCTGCCGGCGTGAGGGAGAACTCCCACGGCACCTTCCCCGACGGCGCGAACTCGTTCACGAAGATGGTGCGCCACGGGGAGTCGAGGATCGGGCCGCCGTCGGCGAAGGCCTGCATGGTCGCCCGGGTGAGGAACTTCTGCCGGGAGAAGCGCAGGCGCACCGAGACGCCGGCGAGGGGGGCCGCGCCGGTGTTGGCGACGGATCCGGAGATCGTGATCGGCGTGGCGGGGTCGCGCGCCACCTGGGGCGTGACGGAGTTCACCACGATCTGGACGTCCTGACGGGACGCCGCCGTCGCGCTCGTCATCTGCTCGGCCAGGGCCGCTTGAGATGCGCCGACACTGGCGACGGCCGCCGGGGCGATGAGGAACGCGGCGGTCAGAACAGAGATCAGGGCGGCTCCGCGTGTCACGTGCCGGCCAGGGGTGGAGTTCGGCGCACGCCCAGAATGGTATGGCCTAAAGCAGAGCGGGCGGCGATTCGCAGCGGGGGAGCCCCATCACCGGCCGTACTTCCTTGGAGCCCGGCATGCGCACCGCCTTGTGCCGCGCCGCCTGGAGGTCCACGCGTTTGCCTGGAGTGAGTGAGAGCAGGTCAAGCACCCCGAGCCGCAGCGCTGTACGGCGCTCTCCGGTCGGCGTGTACACCATCTCGTCCGGGTCCCGGGAGGCGGTCAGGCGCTCGTCGATCAGCACTGTGAGCTCTTCGGGGAGCAGTAGAGGTGACACCGATGTGGCGGCGTAGTCGGTGGCGGAATTGATCAGGAACGCGGGCGCCGGCCGTACACGCCGGGCGCCGAGCAGGGCTCCGATGGAGCCTGGCCGCGGAGGGCAAGCGACCGTCGTGACCACGGCCACGGGCTCTCGCCGGTTGCGCGTCGTGACCTCGAAGACGGTAACCCGGATGCACGAAGACGGCTCGACGTGGAGAATTCCAGGGAGGTCGTCGGCGCACGTCAAGGGGCGCGGAAGCCGTACGATCTCATGGTGGATCTGGTGGGACAGCAGCCGGCGGTGGATCGCGAGGGCGTCTTTCATCTCTCGTGCTCCTTGTCTTGTCCGGGTGCCCCCGACAGATCTACGACTGACCGTAACCTGGTGATCGCGTGGGGTGTATCCCCTAGCTGGTTACACCAGGGCTAGCGCGGAGATTCTCTTCCGTAACCGAAGGACCTACCCAGCTTGTCCGTCTCAAATCTGAGCGTTAGTCAGCAGAAGGCCGTGATCGACCTATTCCGGCGGATTGCTCCCGTCGCCGATGAGCTCGGCGACGTGTTCGCCGCGCATGGGCACGAGCTCGCCGTGGTCGGTGGTTCGGTTCGCGACGTCTTCCTCGGCCGGATCGGCAACGACCTCGACCTGACCACCGACGCCCGCCCGGAGCAGGTGCTCGAGATGGTCAAGGACTGGGCCGACTCCATCTGGACCATCGGCATCGACTTCGGCACGGTGGGCGTGCGCAAGGGGGCCTGGGTCCTCGAGATCACCACCTACCGCAGCGAGTCGTACGATCCGAAGTCGCGCAAGCCCGAGGTGATCTACGGCGAGACCCTCGAGGCCGACCTCGAAAGGCGCGACTTCGCGGTCAACGCGATGGCGGTGCGGCTGCCGGGACACGAGTTCGTCGACCCGTACGGCGGGCTGACCGACCTCGCCGCGAAGGTCCTACGCACGCCGGGCACGCCTCAGCAGTCCTTCGACGACGACCCGCTCAGGATGCTGCGGGCGGCGCGCTTTGCCTCCCAGCTCGGGTTCACCGTCGATCCGTCCGTGGTCGCCGCGATGACCTCGATGGCCG
This sequence comes from Sphaerisporangium flaviroseum, assembly GCF_039537005.1. Taxonomy (NCBI): domain Bacteria; kingdom Bacillati; phylum Actinomycetota; class Actinomycetes; order Streptosporangiales; family Streptosporangiaceae; genus Sphaerisporangium; species Sphaerisporangium flaviroseum. The sequence goes on from NZ_BAAAZR010000001.1 coordinate 432,154, forward strand.
ACCGCATCGAGATCGTCTCGGCCGAGCGCATCCGCGACGAGCTCGACAAGCTGATCTGCGGCGAGCACCCGAGGGAGGGCCTCGGCCTTCTCGTGGACACCGGCCTCGCCACCCACGTCCTTCCCGAGCTGCCCAAACTGCGGCTGGAGATCGACGAGCACCACCGGCACAAGGACGTCTACGAGCACACGCTGATCGTGCTGGAGCAGGCCATCACGCTGGAGGCCGCCGGTCCCGACCGCGTGCTCCGCTGGGCGGCGCTGCTGCACGACATCGGCAAGCCCAAGACACGCCGGTACGAAGAGGGCGGGCGGGTGTCCTTCCACCACCACGAGGTCGTGGGCGCCCAGATGACCAAGAAGCGGCTCACCGAGCTGCGGTTCCCCAAGGATGTCGTCGCCGACGTCTCGCGCCTGGTCGAGCTGCACCTGCGCTTCCACGGTTACGGCACGGGCGAGTGGACCGACTCGGCGGTGCGCCGCTACGTCCGCGACGCCGGGCATCTGGTCGAGCGTCTGCACAAGCTCACCCGGGCCGACTGCACCACCCGCAACAAGCGCAAGGCGCAGGTGCTGTCCAGCACCTACGACGGCCTGGAGGAGCGCATCGCCCGTCTCGCCGACGAGGAGGAGCTGGCGAAGATGCGGCCCGAGCTCGACGGCAACGAGATCCAGGAGATCCTGGGCGTCGGGCCTGGGCCGGTGATCGGCAAGGCTTACAAGTTCCTGCTCGACATGCGCCTCGACCAGGGCATCGTCGGCAGAGAAGCCGCCACCAACGCCTTGGTCGAGTGGGCACGCAAGCAGGGCGTCATCCCGGGCTAGCCTTTGTCGGGGCTGCGCGAGTGTCCTCGGACTTGTCCACAAGCAGAACCCGGCCACGGGAGTTGTCCACAGGCAGGACCGACCTCCGGGAATCGCCCATGAGCAGGGTCGAGTTCCGGGAGTTGTCCACAGGCGGGATTCAGTGCCGGGAGTCGCCACAGGCAGGGCCGGGTTCTGAGTCTGGCCACGGCATGACCGACTTTCCGGAGGTTGTCCACAGGCAGGACCGGGCTCTGGGAGTTGCCCAGGGCAGGAGCCGGTTGCGGGAGTTGTCCACAGGCGGGCGGGGCTTGCTGATGGGAGAGGTGGGCCGGGTCTAGGGTGGCCGGGTGGACGCCGAGACACTGCGTGACCTTGACCGGAGACACCTGTGGCATCCGTACGCCGCGGCCTCTCCGGCCGCCCCCGCTCACCCCGTGGTCCGGGCAGACGGCGTACGGCTGACGCTCGCCGACGGACGTGAGCTGATCGACGGCATGTCCTCATGGTGGGCGGCCATCCACGGCCACAACCACCCACGGCTCAACGCCGCCGCCCGCGACCAGCTCGACTCTATGGCGCATGTGATGTTCGGCGGCCTCACCCACGAGCCCGCCGTACGGCTGGCGCGGCGCCTGGCGGCGATGACGGGTCTCGAGAAGGTCTTCCTCGCCGACTCCGGGTCGGTGGCGGTCGAGGTGGCCATCAAGATGGCGATCCAGGCCACAGGCAGGAGCCGCCTGCTCACCGTCAAGGGCGGCTACCACGGTGACACCTTCGGGGCCATGTCGGTCTGCGACCCGGTCAACGGCATGCACCACCTTTTCACCGGCGTGCTCCCCCAACACCTCTTCGCCGAAAGACCACCCGGCGGATACGGCCGCCACCCCGATCAGGGTTCCCCTCTCCAGGGCCACGGTCCTCGACTCGGGAACGGCGGTTCGGATCCTGGAGGGGACGACGGTTCGGGTCTTGGAGGGGACGACGGTTCAGGTTCTGGAGGGGACCACGGTTCAGGTCCTGGACGGAACGGCGGCTCGGATCTTGAACGGAACGGTGGCTCGGGTCCTGGAGGGCGGCCCGCCGAGTCTCTGGTCGATGAGGCGTATCTCGATCATCTGGACGACATGGTGGCACGGCACGCCGGTGAGCTGGCGGCGATCATCGTCGAGCCCGTGGTGCAGGGCGCCGGAGGCATGCACTTCTACCATCCCGCCTACCTCCGAAGGCTGCGGGAGCTGGCCGACGAGCACGGCGTCCTCCTGATCGCCGACGAGATCGCCACGGGGTTCGGCCGCACGGGCGAGCTGTTCGGCTGCGACCATGCGGGCATAAGACCCGACATCATGTGCCTGGGCAAAGCACTGACCGGCGGCTACCTCACCATGGCCGCCACCCTCTGCACCGCCGAGGTGGCTGAGCGGATCGGCGTGCTGATGCACGGGCCGACCTTCATGGGCAACCCGCTCGCGGCGGCCGTCGCCGACGCCTCGCTCAGCCTGCTGGAGGAGCGTCCGTGGCGCGACGAGGTCAAGCGCATCGAGGCCGGCCTGGTCGACGGGCTCGCCGGCATCGCCGGTGCTCCGGGCGTCAGGGACGTGCGGGTCCTTGGAGCGATCGGTGTGATCGAGACCGAGCGTCCCGTCGACGTGGCGATGATCCAGAACATCGTGATGGAGCACGGCGTCTGGCTACGGCCCTTCGGTCATCTTCTGTACACGATGCCGCCCTACACCACCGACACCGTCGACCTCACCCAGATCACCACCGCAATGAAGGCCGCGGCCGCGGCGATCTCCAACGGATCATCGGGGAGACGCCTGCGATAGACAACAGGGGAGACGGCGAGCTGGACGGCGGGCGATGACGGGTTGGCCGGATACGCCTGGGAGACGGCGCGGGTGGCGGTTGGCAGAGCCACCGGGGAGACGGCGAGCTGGACGGCGGGCGATGACGGGTTGGCCGGATACGCCTGGGAGACGGCGGGTGGCGGTTGGCAGAGCCACCGGGGAGACGGCGAGCTGGACGGCGGGCGATGACGGGTTGGCCGGATACGCCTGGGAAGCGATTGGGGCGGATGACGTCGTCACGGTTGGTCCGTGGTCAGGGGGCGGGGTTCGGGGGTTATTGGGTTACTTCTTGGGGGGTGCGGGGGGAGGTGCCTCCGGTGAGGAGGCGGTAGCCGAGGGCGCTGAGCATGTACCCCACGGAGGCGATCACCAGGACCACGTAGGACTTGCCGTTGGGCGGCAGGAGTAGTGCCGCGACGACGGCGGCCAGCACGAACATGCCGTTGAAGAGCATGTCGTAGATCGAGAACACCCGGCCGAGGTAGGCGTCCTGGACGTCGCGCTGCACGATCGTGTCGGCGCAGATCTTCACGCTCTGCCCGGTGACGCCCAGCACGAAGCCGGCCGCCAGGAACCCGATCTGGTGGAAGGGCAGGCAGAGTGCCAGCTCGAGCACGCCTGCCGTGGCCAGCATGATCGGGATCCATCCCTCGGGACGGAAGCGCTCGGTGGCCCATGGGGTGATCAGCGCGGCCGCGAAGAACCCCAGGCCCGAGGTGGCGAGCACCCCGGTGATGTGGGTAAGGCCGGCCTCCACGTTCGTGGTGAAGTAGAAGCGGTAGAGCATCACGGTCATGACGATGGTCATGCCGTAGAGAAACCGGTGGGCGGCCATGCTGGCCAGCGCGGTGGCCGGGGACCTCATGTGCACCACATGGCGGGCGCCGTCGACCATGCCGGTGATCACGTGGCGGACGGCCTCGCGGGCCTGCGGCCGCTGTGGGTCGTACGACGGGCCGAGCAGGCTTCTGTGCATGGTCGAGGCGATCAGCGCGCTCAGGCCGAACACCACGCCGGAGACGACCAGCAACAGGGCCGTACCGCTGTGCTCAGCGCCGAAGGCCAGGCGCAGCAGGTATCCCACTCCGGCCCCGAAGAAGGTGGCCACCGTGCCCGAGGTCGGGGTGACGGCGTTCGCCAGCAGCAGGCGCTCCCCGTCGACCACATGGGGCAGCGAGGCGCTCAGAGCGGACAGGAAGAAGCGGTTGACACCCAGCACCGCCAGAGCGGCGCCGTAGAAGCACCAGTCGGGAGCGTTCAGCGCCACCAGCAGGGCGGCGATGACAAGGAGGCCCCCTCGGACCACCGGTGCGATGACCAGGATCTGGCGCCGGGACCAGCGGTCGATGAACACCCCGGCGAAGGGGCCGAGAATCGAGTAGGGCAGTAGCAGGACGGCGAACGCGACGGCCGCCTCGGCCGCGCTGGTCTGCTTCTCCGGGGTGAAGAAGGCGTACCCCGCGACGGCGAACTGGAAGACGCCGTCGGAGAACTGCGAGACGAGGCGGGTGGCGAACAGTCGTCTGAAGTCCCGGCCCCGAAGGACGGCACGGAGGTCGGAGACAGAGGGCACGCGGATCAGCCTACTGGCCATGGGTCGAGCACCACATCGGGAACATCCCTGAGGTCCTCTCGCTCCGCGTGGCCGGGGAGGCGATGGCTTCCTGGTCGCCAGGGGGTTTTGGGATGGCTGCGGTGGGTTCGGGGGTCAGGGTTGGCGGTTGGGGGTCAGGGTGGCGGTTGGGGTCAGGGTGGCGGGGGTTTTGCCTGGCTGGGGTGGGTTCGGGGGTCAGGGTGGCGGTTCCGGGGTCGGGGTGGCGGTTTTGGGGGTGGCGGGTGGCGGTGGGTTCCGTGGTTCAGGTGCTGGGGTGGTGGTGGATGCTGGGTAGCCGGGTGGTGGAGCGCTGGGGTGGTGGTGGACTGTGGGTGGCTGTAGGTAGAGGGAGGGTCTACTTAGTGTGACGTTTGCCTACCTGTGGATGACGGTTCTCTGACCTTGGCGGCTGACGGCCGGTCAGCGGCACGGAGACAGTAGACATGATCACGTACCCTCGACAGGTGACCACCCATGACGAACACGTCGTGCTCGTGAACGCCGAAGGCGAGGCGATCGGCACAGCGCCCAAGACGGTCGTGCACGGCGTCGACACACCACTCCACCTGGCGTTCTCCTGCTATGTGTTCGACGGCGATGGAAGGGTTCTGCTGACTCGGCGTGCCACCCACAAGCGCACATGGCCGGGGGTGTGGACGAACAGCTGCTGCGGCCACCCGCTTCCCGGAGAGCCGCTGGTGGACGCCGTCGCTCGCCGGCTGTCCTACGAGCTGGGCCTGGCCGCCGACAGCGTGGAGCTCATGCTGCCCCGGTTCGCGTACCGCGCGGTGATGGAGGACGGCACGGTGGAACACGAGATGTGCCCGGTGTTCCGAGCCATCGTGTCCAGCGAACCGCGCCCGAACCCCGAGGAGGTCGGCGGCGCCCGATGGATGCCGTGGAAGGAGTTCACGGACGACGCCATGACGGGCCTGCTCGCGATCTCTCCGTGGTGCGGCGAACAGGTGCCGCTCCTCACCGCGATGGGTCCCGACCCTTCCCTTTGGGCCGCGGCCGATCCGGCGACCCTCCCGCCCGCGGCACGCAGCCCCCACTAGGCCGCTGGTTCACGAAGAAGAGGCCTTACCGGCTCGCCACGTGAGAAGAGGCGTTCCTGGCTGGTCACGTGTGAGGAGCGCGTCCCCGGCTCGTCGCGTACAAAAAGGCGTTCCCGGCTCGTCACGTACGAAGGCGTTCCCGGCTCGTCACGTACGAAGGCGTTCCCGGCTCGTCACGTGTGAAGAGCGTCCCTGGCCGTCACGAAAGAAGCCGTCACGAAAGAAGAGGCGTCCCTGGCTTGTGGGAGCCGTGGACGCCTCTTCGGTCGTCGTATATATGGGCGGCGGCCCTGTGGCGGGCCGCCGGTTGGGTTGGCGGGGTCAGCGCTCGATCTCGCCGCGGATGAACTGCTCGACGGCGTCGCGAGCCTCGTCGTCGGAGTACTGCTCCGGCGGCGACTTCATGAAGTACGAGGAAGCCGACAGGATCGGCCCCCCGATGCCGCGGTCCATGGCGATCTTGGCGGCGCGGACCGCGTCGATGATGACGCCGGCGGAGTTCGGCGAGTCCCACACTTCGAGCTTGTACTCGAGGTTCAGCGGGGTGTCGCCGAAGGACCTGCCCTCCAGGCGGACGTAGGCCCACTTGCGGTCGTCGAGCCACGGCACGTGGTCGGACGGGCCGATGTGGACGTCGGCCTTGGCCATCTCGTGCGGGATCTGCGACGTCACAGACTGGGTCTTGGAGATCTTCTTGGACTGGAGGCGCTTGCGCTCCAGCATGTTCATGAAGTCCATGTTGCCGCCGAAGTTGAGCTGGTACGTACGCAGCAGCTCGACCCCGCGGTCCTCGAAGAGCTTGGCCATGACCCGGTGGGTGATGGTCGCGCCGACCTGCGACTTGATGTCGTCGCCGACGATCGGGACGCCCGCGTCGGTGAACTTCTGCGCCCAGACCGGGTCGGAGGCGATGAAGACCGGAAGCGCGTTGACGAAGGCGACGCCCGCGTCGATGGCGCACTGGGCGTAGTAACGGTCGGCGTCCTCCGAACCCACGGGCAGGTAGGACACCAGAACGTCGGCCTGGCACTCACGGAGCGCCGCGACCACGTCGACCGGAGCCTCGTCGGACTCGTCGATCATCTCACGGTAGTACTCACCCAGGCCGTCATAGGTGGGGCCACGCTGCACAGTGACGCCCGTAGGCGGCACATCGCAGATCTTGATCGTGTTGTTCTCCGAGGCCACGATCGCCTCGGAAAGGTCACGGCCGACCTTCTTGGCATCGACGTCGAAGGCCGCCACGAACTCCACGTCACCGACGTGGTAGTCGCCGAACTGAACGTGCATCAGGCCCGGCACCCGGCTGGCGGGGTCGGCGTCCCTGTAGTAATGCACGCCCTGCACAAGCGCCGCGGCACAGTTGCCGACTCCGACGATGGCTACGCGCACGGAACCCATCGCACTCGCTCCTTTACTCATTCGTCTTATCAGGAACGGGCTCGGCGTCCTGCGCCTCCGCCCTGTCCGCTGTTGTCCGGACGGCTTGCGCACGTTCGGTATCGATCAGCTCGTTCAGCCAGCGCACCTCGCGCTCGACTGATTCCAAACCGTGGCGCTGTAATTCCAGGGTGTAGCTGTCCAGCCGCTCGCGTGTACGGGCGAGTGCCGTACGAACCCCGTCCAGTCGTTCTTCCAGACGGCTCCTGCGGCCTTCGAGGATGCGCAGCCGTACTTCCGCCTCTGTGTGGCGGAAGAAGGCGAAGTGCACCCCGAAGCTTTCGTCTTCCCAGGAGGAAGGCCCTGCCTGGGTGAGCAACTCCTGCAGGCGCTCCTTGCCCTCGGCCGTCAGCTTGTAGACGATCTTCGAACGACGGCCGGAGAGCGGCAGTGTGCTGTCCCGCGCACCCTGAGCGGGGGCGCAGGCACCGCTCTCGTCCGGCGGCTCCTCCACGATGAGCCCGTCGGCCAGGAGCTGACGGAGGCATGGATAGAGCGAGCCATAGGAGAACGCACGGAACATGCCGAGCAGAGCATTGAGCCGTTTACGCAGCTCATAGCCGTGCAGGGGAGTTTCGTTGAGCGAGCCGAGCACGGCCAGTTCCAGGACTCCGCCTCTGCTGACCGCCACTGGAACCGCCCCCTCTCGCATCGATGTGTCCGGCCGATGTATCGAGCCGATACATCTAGAGGATACGTCGCGGCGGCATACTGCGCAATCAACGAAACCGTCAACCAGTTGGGCGGATTGGCTAAAAAAGTCGTAGTCTGACGCTCATGTGGTCACAGCGAGCGGTCGTGGACTACGGCCTCGCGAAGCGGGCGACCGTACAGTCGCTGCGCTCCGGTCGCATGGCCAGGAGCGACGTATGTGATGCCCACCCCTATCTTTTGCGTGCCGCTCGGTACCACGGTGAGGCCACCAAGCGTGCCTGCCCCGTGTGCGAGCACCAGAACGTGACCCATGTCACATATGTGTACGGCGACCAGCTAGGTCGCAGCGCAGGACGTGTAAAGGCCACGTCAGACCTTGCTCAGATGGCCCATGAATACGAGGAATTCCGGGTCTACGTTGTCGAGGTCTGCCAAGGTTGTTCATGGAATCACCTGACGGTTTCCTTCGTCCTAGGCAATGGCGGGCCACCGGGTAGCTCCGACATAGACGGACAGACCGCGGAGACGTAGTCCAGCGCAGTCGAGCCTCCAGCTCGAAAGGCAGGGTTCCCCACCTGCCGGACCTACGTCGAAGACCCTCCAGATCGCCAGATGACCCAACGAGGACGCGTGAGTTACAGCAGCTATGGCTCCGAGCCGACCGGCCGCCCCGACCCATCTGAGGCCTCCGGTGGATCAGCTCGTCCAGGGCGGCGCCGTCGCTCTGCCCAAGGAGGCACGCCCGCCGGTGGACATCCGGCGCCGCGTTCCGCATCGACTCCCGACCTGCCATCCGGCCGGCGTGCCGCGCCCCCACAGGGCGACGCCGGCTGGGGCGAGCCACAGGGATCGCCGTCCGGACGCTCCGGCGCACGGCCCGGCGGGGGCGACCCCCGTCCGCGGTCGGCGTCCCCCGATCCACGTCCACGGCCCATGGCTGCCGACCCCCGCTCACACTCCGCATCCGCCGAACCACGCTCACGTGCCGGCTCGGCGGATCCCCGTACCCCGGCTCCTCGCGGGGCCGACACGCGCTCGGGTGGAGGCGACCCCCGCCGGGCCGCGGGCGACCCCCGGCCCCGGCGTTCCGAAGCGGCCTTCGAGGACACCCAGTCCATAGGGCTCTCCGCGTCCGGCCAGGGCGCTCCCCGGCGCGACTCCGCCGCCTCCCCGGCCGAGACGGTCGTGAGCCGCGACGCGGGACCTCGCCGCAGCCGCAGGGCAGGTGGCGGACCCGGCGCCGGTGGACTAGGTGGACCAGGCGGCCCGGGCGGTCCCGGTGGCCGCGGGCCGGGAGACCGGCCTCCCGGTGAGGGCCCCGGCCGGCGGCGGGCACGGGACGACGAGCCGTCCGGCCGTGCGGGCTGGCGCCGGTTCGTGCCCAACTGGAAGATCGTGATGGTCGGCTTCGCCGTCGTGTCGGCCGGAATCTTCGGCATGATCGCCGTCGCGTACGCCAACACCCAGCTTCCGACGGAGAACGACGCCCAGAAGGCGGCGATCTCCCAGGGCAGCAGCTTCTACTACGCCGACGGCTCCTTCATGACGCGCCTGGGGACCGAGCGCCGGGCCGTCAGCATCGACGATGTTCCGAAGTACGTGCAGGACGCGGTGATCGCGGCCGAGAACAAGACCTTCTACAGCGACTCCGGCATCTCGCTCTCCGGCATCGTCCGCTCGGCCTGGAACACGGCGACCGGAACCCAGGTCCAGGGCGCGTCCACGATCACCCAGCAGATGGTCAGGAACTACTTCAACGGCCTCAGCCAGGAGCGGGCGATCAAGCGGAAGGTCAAGGAGATCTTCATCGCGGTCAAGCTCGACAAGGAGTGGCCCAAGGAGAAGGTCCTCGAGTACTACCTGAACACCGTCTCCTTCGGCCGCAACACCTATGGCATCGACGCGGCCGCCCGGGAGTTCTTCGGCCACGGCGTCAAGAAGCTCACCCCTGCGGAGGGCGCCTACCTGGCGGGCCGGATCCAGCAACCGGGGGTGTTCGACGTCGCGGAGGAGAAGAAGAACTACTCCGGCACCCAGTACCGGTTCACGTACGTGCTGGGGCAGATGGCCGAGATCGACCCGGCGAAGTACGGCAACTACCCGACCACGCTGAAGTTCCCCAAGCCGGATCCCCGCAGGGACTCCTCGGCGTTCGCGGGACTGCGCGGCTACATGCTGACCGAGGTGCTCAAGGAGCTTGAGACCAAGGGCCTGCCGCGCGCCGAGATCGAGAACGGCGGATACAAGGTCTACACCACGTTCGACAAGAACCTCATGGAGGCCGCGAAGAAGGCGGTCATCTCGACCACCGCCGGGCTGCCCAAGGAGGTCCACACCGGCCTCGCCGCCGTCAACCCGACCAATGGCCGCGTCGTGGCCTTCTACGGTGGCAACAACTACCTGGGCAAGCAGAAGGACCAGTTCAACGAGGCGTTCCAGGCCCGCAAGCAGGCGGCGTCGGCGTTCAAGCCGTACGTGCTCGCGGCCTGGCTGGAGGCGGGAAACAGCCTCAAGAGCTACGTGACCGGCAAGCAGCCGCTCAAGCTCGAGGGTACGACTCCTATCTTCAACGGCCACTCGACCCCGTCGGCGATGAACATCATCTACGCGACGCAGCACTCCATCAACACGGCCTACGGCCAGATGGGCGCCGAGGTCGGACTGGACGCCGTGAAGCGGATCGCCGAGGACGCGGGCCTGAGCAAGGAAGCACTCGAGCAGGACGTCCAGGAGCACAAATACCTGTTCTCCATCGGCAGCGCCGGCGTGACCCCCGTCGAGCAGGCGGCGGGGTACTCGATCTTCGCCAACAAGGGCAAGCACTACAAGACGCACACCGTCATCAAGGTCATCGCCCCGGACAAGACCGAGGTCGTCGCCGAGGACAAGTCGCCCAAGCAGGTCATCTCCGAGGAAGTGGCCGCCGACGCCGTCGTCGCCCTGCGCTCGGTGGTCAAGGGCGGAACCGGTACGGCCGCCGCCCTGACCGACCGTCCGGTCGCGGGCAAGACCGGAACGAACAACGACAACAAGGAAGCATGGTTCGTCGGCTTCACCCCGCAGCTCTCGACGGCGGTCGGCATGTATAAGGAGAACCGCAAGAACGGTGCCGAGCTGTCCCTGGGCAACAACTTCGACGGAGGCACCGTCCCCGCCCGCGTCTGGCGGGCGTTCATGGTCGAGGCCATGAAGGGGCAGAAGCCCATGGAGTTCCCCCCGGCGACGAACATCGGCAGGCCCCGGGACCTTGCGCCCAAGCCGACCCCGACTCCGACCCCGACGCCCACCGACGACGGGTTCCCGGATGACGACGGGTTCCCCGACGACGACGGGTTCCCCGACGACAACAACGGTGGCGGGAACGACGGCGGCGGCTGCCTTCCCTGGGATGACAGCTGCAACGACAACAACGGGGGAGGCGGCGGCGACCCGTTCACCCAGGGCGACATGCCCGGCGCCGCCACGCCGACACCGACGCCCTCGCCCTCAGGCGGGCGTCGGTCCACGACGACCCCCACCCGGTGATCGAATAACCTCATGAGCCGATCGACGTACGTCCCCTCTCCCACCGGCCCTGTGGCGCGTGCCGTGCTGCCGCTCGTACCCCTGGGGCTGCTCGCGGCCCTGGGGGCGGTGCTCGCGTACGCGTGGAAGGCGCCGTGCCGCTTCGGCGGGGCGTGGAACGACGGCACCCAGCAGTTCCTCAACTTCTGTTACACCGACATCTACCCGCTGTGGTGGAACGAGAAGCTGGACCAAGGGCTCGCGCCCTACTTCGGTCACGACGTGGAGTATCCCGTCGGCATCGGCTCGCTGATGTGGATCGTCCAGAAGCTGGTGGGAGGGCTCAACGAGCCGGGGGTCTGGTTCTACGACCTCACCGTGCTCGTCATGGCGGTGTCGCTGATCGTCGGCGTCCTGATCATGGCGGCGCTGGCGGGGCTGCAGGGCCGGCCCTGGGACACGCTCTGGTACGCGCTGGCGCCCGCGCTCATCCTCACCGCGTTCATCAACTGGGACCTGCTCTGCGGCGCCCTCAGCCTCGGGGCCTTCCTCGCGTGGTCGAGGAAGAGGCACCTCCTGGCCGGGGTGCTGCTCGGGCTCGCGATCGCCACCAAGTTCTACCCGCTGGTCTTCTTCGGCCCGCTGTTCCTGCTGGCGTTGCGCACCCGCAGATGGCACGCTTTCCTCTGGACGCTGGCCGGCACCGTGACCACCTGGGTGGCCGTGAACCTGCCGTTCATGATCTTCGCGTTCAAGGGCTGGAAGAAGTTCTACGCCTTCAGCAGCGAGCGCGGAGCCGACTGGGGGTCGCTCTGGTACTTCTTCCAGATGAAGCAGTGGCCGATCCTCGGTGACGCCGACCGGCTGGACACTCTCGGCATCGTGTCGTTCGGGGTGCTGTGCCTGGCGACGGCCGTGCTGGCCCTGGCCGCGCCGACCAGGCCGAGGCTGATGCAGCTGTGCTTCCTGGTCCTGGCGGCCTTCATGGTGACCAACAAGGTGTGGTCCCCGCAGTACGTCCTGTGGCTGGTGCCGTTCGCGGTGCTGGCGCGGCCGAACTGGAAGCCCCTGCTGCTGTGGCAGGTCGCCGAGTGCTGGTACTTCTTCGCGATCTGGCTCTACCTGGTGGGCATCCAGCCGGGTAACGAGGCTCTCGGGATCGGCGACACCACCTACTTCACGGCCGTCTGGGGACGGGCCATCACGATCGCCATCATGGCGGCATTCGTGATCAGGGACATCCTGCGTCCCGAGCACGACGTGATCCGGCAGGGCGGCGTGGACGACCCGATCGGCGGCGTCTTCGACGGCGCCAGGGACCACTTCGTCCTACGCCTCAGCTCTCCCCGGCCCAAGGACGAGCCCGTGCCGTACTCGGCATGACGCCCGTCGCCGCACAGGCTCTGCGTGGCTGTGCCGCGCCATGCCGTGATTCCTGATCGAAAGTCCAGGATGACCCTCTATTCTCCTATGTGTGCAGACCTCCTGCGAGGAGACCGATTCTCGGGTGCCGGCGGGCACGTCCGACGGCGATGCGCTGTTGCTGTGGCTGGGTTCGCGCGTGGGGATCGTCGTCGTCGCGACGGTGGGGGCGGGCATGCTCGCGGGGGACAAGACCCTCGCGCCGTTCCTGGAACGCTGGCAGCACTGGGACGCCAAGCACCTGGTGGACATCGCGAAGTTCGGCTATGACGGCGACCCCGCCGCCGCCCACGACCCGGGGCTGCCCGCCTTCTTTCCGGGGATGCCCCTCGCGCTCCGCCTGGCGCACATGATCGTGCCCGACTGGTCGCTCGCGGGTCTGCTGATCTCGTTCATCGCGGGAATGGTCGCGATGCTGGCACTGGCGAGGCTCGGCGAGTTCGAGGGACCCGAAGGCGCGGGGTGGCGGGCCGTGCTGGCCCTGCTGCTCTGCCCCACGGCGGTGTTCCTGTTCGCCGGGTACTCCGAGTCGCTGTTCCTGGCCTTCGCCATCCCCGCCTGGCTCTATGCGCGGCGCGAGAAGTGGGCGGTCGCGGGACTGCTCGCGGCCGGGGCGTCGTGCGTGCGCATCACCGGGTTGTTCCTGGCGCTCGCCCTCATCGTGGAGTTCGTCATGCGCCGCGGCCGGGCACGTGAGGCCGCGTGGCTGCTGGTCCCGTTCGTGCCGCTCGCGCTCTACTCGCTGTACCAGCACGGACGTACGGGTGACTGGCTCGCCTGGCAGCACGCGCAGGAGGCAGGCTGGGGACGGCGGATGGTCTGGCCGTGGGAGTCGTTCACGACGACCTGGCAGATGGCGACCGGCGGAGGGCAGTTCGTCTGGGCGTTCCGCATGGAGATCGCGGGCGCGCTCCTCGGGGTCGCCGTGGTGATCTGGCTGCTCGTGGCCCGGCGCTGGAGCGAGCTCGTCTACGTCGGCCTCCAGTTGGGGGCCCTCCTGTTCTCGGCGTTCTACCTGTCGATCCCGCGCGCGGCGCTGCTGTGGTGGCCGCTCTGGCTGATGCTCGGCCAGGTCTCCGTGCGCCGCCGATCCGTGCTCGTGGTGTACGCGCTGGTGGCCGGGCCCCTGATGGTGCTCAACACCGTGAGCTTCATCGGCGGGGCCTGGGCGGGCTGAAGGACACCGCCCTTACCCGGATTGCGGACGGAATAATCCAGGGATTTATCCACAGGCTGTGGATCAAAGGTGTTCACGCAGGAAGGCGATGTCGGCCGCCTGCCCGTCGCCCGGCGTCTCCACCACGATCGAGGCCCCCGCGGAACGGCACACGCTCAGGATGAGCTCGGGATCGATCTGCCCCTTGCCCAGGTTGGCGTGCCGGTCGGCCCCGGAGTCGAAGGTGTCGCGCGAGTCGTTGCAGTGCACCAGGTCGATGCGGCCCGTGATCGCCTTGACGCGGTCGACCACGTCGGCGAGCTCTTCGCCACCGGCGTGCGCGTGGCAGGTGTCCAGGCAGAACCCCACGTCGAACCCGTCGAGGGCGTCCCACAGGCGGGCCACGCGCTCCAGCTTGCGCGCCATCGCGTTGCCGCCACCCGCGGTGTTCTCGATGAGCACGGGGATCGGGGTCTCCAGCCGCTCGAACACCTTGCGCCAGTTGTCGAAGCCGATCTGGGGGTCGTCGTCCTTGCCGACGTGGCCGCCGTGCACGATCAGGCCCTTGGCTCCGATCGACGCCGCCGCCGCGAGCTGGCTCGCCAGAAGCTTGCGGCTCGGGATGCGGATGCGGTTGTTGGCGGTGGCGACGTTGATCACGTAGGGCGCGTGGACGTAGACCTCTACCTCCGACGCCCTGAGGGCGTCCGCGGAGGCGGGCAGGACCGGCCCTTTCCACCCCTGGGGATCGCCCAGGAAGAACTGCACGACCTCGGCGTTCCGCGCCGTCGCGTGGGCCAGTGGGTCGTCTTGGTCGACATGAGCTCCGATACGCACCATGGGTCGAGCGTAGCCGTTTCAAGAACCACCCCAGGGGCAGTTGATCGCCGGGTTGGTACGCCCAGAAACCCGCGTACCGTGAGACATAGGAGACGACTGTGGCCTACTACCGCCGCGGGATCAGCCTCTTAGGCCTGATCTACATTCTCATCGGCATTTACGTCGCATGGGTGTACGAGTACATTACGCCGGCCCTGCTCAAGAGGATCGCGCAAGCCCTTCTGGCGGTCTTCCTCTGGTTCCTGATCTTGCTCGGCGTCGACCTTCATATCGGAGGCAACGGGTAGCTCCTGCGGTTCCCTTCCCGCCAACGCCGACGGGAGCGCCTCGGGGGGGCGCCCCGTCGTCGCGATACGGCCCCTGGTCAGGGGATGAATCCACCGTGATAGATACCCGTCGCCACACCGACGAATGACATCACGATGGCGACGATGTTCACCGAGCGCTCAGCCGTCGTGGCGGAGACATATTGCGAGTACATCCCCACGATGAACCCCACCACACCGGCCCATGACGCGATCATGTGGGCGCTGACGACGAACCCGCTCACGAACGCCACCAGACCGCAGACGAGGGCGATCAGGGTCAACGTGTTCTCGCGAGTGTGCTTCCTGCCGTCAGAGTTGAGCGTGAGGCGGAAGGGCTCGCGCTCGGTAGGGCCAAGGGCTCGTGGCATGGCGGCCACCTCCTCTCTTCTCTCGTGACGTTCCCCTTGCGGGCCACGGGCAATCGCGGCCGGGCGGGCGAGAGACCCTGGTAGACTTCTGGGGCTGCGTTTGTTATGCGCGTGTTAACAGCCGCGCTTATCGCTCCGCCACCGAAGGCGGTCGCGAAGACGTCAGCGTCCTCCTGTCACGGCATGGTGTCGTGACCGCAACAGTCCAGAGGAGGTTGGAAGTCCGCATGCGTCGTTACGAACTGATGGTCATCCTTGACCCGTCCCTCGACGAGCGCACGGTGACTCCCTCGCTCGACCAGTTCCTCAGTGTCGTCCGCAATGACGGTGGCACCGTGGAGAAGGTCGACGTGTGGGGCCGTCGCCGGCTCGCCTACGACATCATCAAGAAGTCCGAGGGCATCTACGCCGTCGTCGACCTCACGGCCGAGCCGGCCACGGTCAAGGAGCTTGACCGCCAGCTCAACCTGAACGAGGGCATCCTGCGCACCAAGGTCCTGCGTCCCGACATGCACTGAGCGGCTTCGGGTCATGCCGAAGCCCGGCTTTTTGTCGGGCGGTAGCCGTACTCTGAGGCCCAACAGCTGCGCAGATTCACGCAGGAAGGCGAAAGCGACCGATGGCAGCAGGCGACACCACGATCACCATCGTCGGCAACCTTGTCGACGACCCGGAGCTGCGTTTCACCCCCTCGGGGCAGGCCGTGGCCCGGTTCCGCATCGCATCCACTCCGCGGTTCATGGACAAACAGACCAACGAGTGGAAAGACGGCGAAAGCCTCTTCCTAACCTGCAACGTGTGGCGCCAGGCGGCGGAGAACGTCGCCGAGAGCCTCCAGCGCGGTATGCGGGTCATCGTCCAGGGGCGGCTGCGCCAGCGGTCGTACGAGACCAAGGAAGGCGAGAAGCGCACCGTTTACGAGGTCGAGGCCGACGAGGTCGGTCCGTCCCTCCGTAACGCCACGTGCAAGGTCAACAAGACCGCCCGTCAGGGCGGTGGCGGTGGCGGCGGGTTCGGCGGCGGCGCCGACGACCCGTGGGCCTCGGCCACTCCGGCACCCCCCGGTGGCGGCGGCGGAGGCTACGGCGGTGGCGGTGGCGGCGGCTACAACCAGGGTGGCGGCTTCGGCGGCTCCCAGGGTGGCGGCGGCGACCTCAGCGACGAACCGCCTTTCTGATCAGCTTTTCAATCCCAGTATCCGATCGACCATTCCCGCATCATGCGGGGCTCTCTTAGGAGGAGCACCACGATGGCGAAGCCGGCACTGCGCAAGCCGAAGAAAAAGGTTTGCCTGTTCTGCCATGACAAGATCTCCTACGTCGACTACAAGGACACGGCCCTGCTGCGGAAGTTCATTTCCGACCGTGGCAAGATCCGTGCTCGCCGGGTGACGGGCAACTGCACCCAGCACCAGCGTGACGTGGCGACCGCGATCAAGAATGCCCGTGAGATGGCCTTGCTGCCGTACACGAGCACCGCGCGCTGAAAGGAGGCTCTGAGATATGAAGCTCATTCTGACCACTGAGGTCTCGGGCCTCGGCGCCCCCGGTGACATCGTCGAGGTCAAGGACGGCTACGGCCGTAACTACCTGATCCCGCGCGGGTTCGCCATGCGGTGGACGCGTGGCGGCGAGAAGCAGATCGAGTCCATCAAGAAGGCTCGTGACGCCCGTGAGATCCGTGACCTCGGCACCGCCAAGGAGGTCGCCGGCCGGCTCGGCGCCCTGCGGGTGACGCTGAAGACGCGCGCTGGTGACTCGGGCCGCCTGTTCGGCTCGATCACGACCGGTGACATCGCCGACGCGGTCAAGGCCGCCGGCGGACCCACCCTCGACCGCCGCCGCATCGAGATCAACAACGCGATCAAGAGCGTCGGCTCCCACCGCGTCTCGGTCCGGCTGCATCCCGAAGTCGCCGCGAACCTCGATGTCGAGGTCGTCGGCACCTGAGCGATCAGCTCGTGAAGTCCGCGAGGGCCCCTTCCCGTTCCGGGGAGGGGCCCTCCGGCGTCCGCGGGCCGCCTTGTGTAAGGGATGGCCTTCCCGTGCTGCGACGGCTGGACACGCCGAGCGCCGTCCCGTCACCTCGGCCGCGTGCTCAGCCGCCGGTGACCAGCCACGCGCGGCCGTACGCACGCGCCCCGAGGGTGAGCAGCCGGGCCACCATCCAGACCGCGAAGGCGGCCCAGAGCGCCACCAGGCCGCCGCCAAGGTGGACGACGGCGAGCACCGCCGGGAGGTAGACGATCGTCGTGAGGGCGGACGCCCAGGCGAGGTAGCGCCGGTCACCCGCTCCGATCAGCACTCCGTCGAGGACGAACACCACGCCGGCCAGGGGCTGGAGCAGCGCGACCGGCCAGAGCACCGCGTCGAGCTGGGCGCTCACGGCAGGGTCCGCGTCGAACAAGTGGGGGATGACCGGGCGCAGGAGGAGGATCGCGAACCCCAGTAGGATGCCGTACCCGATTCCCCAGGTGACCATGGTCCGCGTGGCGGCGCGCGTCCGGTCGACGTTCCCGGCGCCGAGGGCCTGCCCGGTGATCGCCTGGCCCGCGATCGCGAGGGCGTCCAGCGCGAGGGCGAGCAGTGACCAGATCTGGGTGGCGATCGAATGGGCCGCCAGCTGGGCGACGCCCATGCGGGTGGCGACGGCCGTCCCGACGATCAGCACGATGCGCAGGCAGATCGTGCGGATCAGCAGCGCGAACCCCGCCGTGCCGGAGTCCCTGATGCCGGCCAGGTGCGGTCGCACGGACACGTGCTGCCTGCGGGCCCCTTTGACGGCGACCGCAAGGTAGACGGCGGCTCCGAGCCCCTGGGCGAGGACGGTGCCCCAGGCCGACCCCGCGATGCCCCAGTGCAGCACGAGCACGAACACGGCGTTCAGCACGGCGTTGAGCGCGAACGAGCCGACGGAGACGACCAGCGGCGTCACGGTGTCCTGGAGCCCGCGCAGGATCCCCGTGCCCGCCAGGATGATGAGCATGGCCGGGGTGCCGATCAGGCTGATCCGCAGGTAGGTCACGGCGGGAGCGGCCACATCAGGGGAGGCGCCGAACAGGTCGACGATCGACGGAGCGAGCGGCCAGCACACCGTCACCACGACCAGGCCGATGGCGGTCGCCAGCCAGAGCCCGTCGATGCCCTGTTTGACGGCCCTCGGGAGGTTCCCCGCGCCGACCTGTCTCGCCACGGAGGCCGTGGTGCCGTAGGCCAGGAAGACGCACACGTTCACCAGAGTGGTGAGGGCGGTCCCCGCGATGCCGAGAGCGCCTAGCGCGACCGTGCCGAGGCGGCCGACGATGGCGTAGTCGACGAGAATGAACAGCGGCTCGGCCACGAGCGCGCCCAGCGCCGGAACGGCCAGTCGCAGGATCTCCCGGCTACCGGTGCGGGGGGTAAGAGACACTTGTCTATCTTGCCCCTTACGTCGCCATGGTGCGGACCGACTCCCGCAGCAAGATGAGTATTACACCGACTTTCTTTCCTCCACAGCCCGTGGATGTCGTTTTCCCTGCTCAGCAAGGGCTGTGAGGTTATGCACACGAGTTATCCACAGAGTTGTCCCCAGTGTTCCCACACCTCCTGGCGAGAACTGCACACGTTATCCACAACGTTGTCGACAGGACGCGTTGCCGGTTCGTTCAGAACCGGCGACACTGTCAGCCCGGCTACTTCGGGGGTGGCACGGGTGTTCGAAGGAGGGCGGCCAAGGTGAGCAGTGAGGTGGTCCCGGCGGCCTTCGGCGCACCCTTCGAGCGCACGCCCCCCAGCAACATCGAGGCCGAGCAGTCGGTCCTCGGCGGCATGTTGCTGTCCAAGGACGCCATCGCCGACGTGGTCGAGGTGCTGCGCTCCGACGACTTCTACCGGCCCGCGCACCAGATCATCTACGACGCCATCCTCGACCTGTACGGGCGGGGCGAACCGGCCGACTCGGTGACCATCTTCGGTGAGCTGTCCAAACGTGGTGAGCTCGCGCGGGTCGGCGGCGGTGCCTACGTCCACACCCTCACCGCCGTCGTGCCCACGGCAGCGAACGCCGGCTACTACGCCAAGATCGTCCGAGAGCAGGCGATCCTGCGCCGGCTCATCGAGGCGGGCACCCGCATCGTCTCCTACGGATACGGCGGTCAGAACGAAGAGGTCGACGAGCTGGTCGACCGCGCCCAGGCCGAGATCTACGCGGTCACCGAGCGCCGGACCAGCGAGGACTACCGCCCGCTCTCGGAGATCATGCCCGGCGCGCTCGACGAGATCGAGGCCATCGGCAGCCGGAGCGGCCAGATGGTCGGCGTCCCCACCGGCTTCCAGGACCTCGACGCCCTCATGAACGGCCTGCACCCCGGGCAGATGATCGTCGTGGCGGCCCGGCCGGCCATCGGCAAGAGCACGCTCGGGCTCGACTTCGCTCGTTCCGCCGCGATCAAGCACCACATGGCGACGGTGGTGTTCTCGCTGGAAATGTCGCGCAACGAGATCACGATGCGCCTGCTGTCGGCCGAGGCCCGGGTGGCCCTGCACACCATGCGCTCCGGCACGATGAACGACGACGACTGGACCAGGCTCGCGCGCCGCATGAGCGAGGTCGCCGAGGCCCCGCTGTTCATCGACGACTCGCCGAACATGTCGATGATGGAGATCCGCGCCAAGTGCCGCCGGCTGAAGCAGCGCAACGACCTGCGTTTCGTCATCGTCGACTACCTCCAGCTGATGAGCTCCCCGAAGAAGACCGAGAGCCGCCAGCAGGAGGTCTCAGAGATCTCCCGTGCGCTCAAGCTCCTCGCCAAGGAGCTGGAGGTGCCGGTGATCGCGATCTCCCAGCTCAACCGCGGTCCCGAGCAACGCACCGACAAGCGCCCCCAGGTCTCCGACCTGCGTGAGTCCGGCTCCATCGAGCAGGACGCGGACGTCGTCATCCTCCTTCACCGGGAGGACGCCTACGAGCGCGAGTCGCCGCGCGCCGGTGAGGCCGACCTCATCGTGGCCAAGCACCGTAACGGCCCTACCGCCACGGTGACGGTCGCGTTCCAGGGCCACTACAGCCGCTTCGTCGACATGGCCCCTCACTGAGGGAAGTGCCTCGCGCGGGGTGTGTCCGAGCTCCCCATGCTTGAACCTCAATTAATCTTAAGGTCAAGCGAGTGATCGGAGCGTGCCGACCATGGGTGGATCCCTCCACGGTGTGCCGGAGCTCAGCGTCGGAGAGCTGGCCGCGCGAAGTGGCGTGGCGGTCTCCGCGCTGCACTTCTACGAGAAGCAGGGGCTCATCAGCAGCCGCCGCACCGCCGGCAACCAGCGGCGCTACCGACGCGACATGTTGCGGCGGGTGGCGTTGATCCGGATGGCCCAGCGTGTCGGGGTTCCCCTGGCCAACGTGGCCGAGATCCTCAGCATGTTCCCGCCCGACCACGTCCCCACGCGGAGCGACTGGCAGCGGATGTCCCAATCGTGGAAGGAAGAGCTCGACGAGCGCATGCGCCGGCTGCAGCAGTTGCGCGACGACTTCACCGACTGCATCGGATGCGGCTGCATGTCGATCGACCGGTGCCCGCTGATCAACCCGGACGACGAGCTCGGCAAGCGGGGGCCCGGCCCTCAGCGGCTCCTGGAGGCCGGGCAGAGGCGTCAGAACCCTCAGACCACCACGCGGGCGTGCGTCGTCAACCGGCCGTCGTCGGACAGCACGTGCAACGCGAACCCCGGAGGCAGCGTGCGGTCGATGGGCGGCCAGGCCGAGGACTCCTGCGGGAGCAGGACCGTCGAGGCCACACCGGGCGCGACGTAGACCGGGAGCCCGGCGAAGACGGTCGCGGCCGCCGTGTGGACGTGCCCGACCAGGACGCCCACGATCTGGGGATAGGCGCGGAGCAGTTCCTCCAGGCGCTCCGGCTCGTTGAGCCGGATGTCGTCGACGTAGGGGACGCCGACCGGCACCGGCTGGTGGTGCATGCCCACGATGACCGGCCCGGCGGACGACTCCAGCACCTCGGCGAGCCACCGCAGGGTCTCGTCCTCGAGGTAGCCGTCATCGCGGCCGGGGATGCTGGAGTCGCACAGCGCGACCGTAACCCCGCCGAATCGGAGCACCTGGTTGACGGGCGCGCCGGCGTCGGAGCCGCTCGTCTCGCCGAGGAGCACCTTGCGGAACTCCGGCCTGCTGTCGTGGTTGCCGGGGCAGATGAGCGTCGGGTACGGGAACCGCAGCAGCTCGCGGGCGATCTCGTACTCCTCGACGGTTCCGTGGTCGGCGATGTCACCGGTCACCAGCACGGCGTCGATCGGACCCGGAAGGCCGGACAGGTGGCGCACGACCCGCTCGGTCCGCTCGGCGCTCTGCGGGGAACCGTCGAGGTGGACGTCGCTGACGTGGGCGATCGTGATCATAGCTCCCAGGGTTTCACGGGGGCGGCGGGATGACCACTCTGGCCTGTTCCCGCAGAACCTCCGCGGTCGTCTGGTCGGCGGGGAAGAAGGACTCGATGGCCAGCTCGGCGATCGTGATGTCCAGCGGGGTGCCGAAGGTCGCGATGGTGCTGAAGAAAGCCAGCTCGCCGCCGTCGTGGCGAAGGCGGAGCGGCACCATGATGTCGCCGGGGCCGGGCATCTCGACAACGGGTTCCGGCTGGTCGCAGGGGTAGGCGCGGAGCTCCTCGTGGAGGGCCTCCAACTGCGGGTCGGCGGTGAGCGCGACCTGGCGCCGCAGCCGTTCGAGCAGGTGGCCACGCCACTCGCCGAGGTTGACGATGTGCGGGGCCAGGCCGTCGGGATGCAGGCTCGCGCGCAGCACGTTGACGCGTCCCTCGAGCAGGCCGGGTGACAGGAGCCGGGTGAACAGCGACAGGCTCGCGTTGGCGTCGACGAGGTTCCAGCGCCCGTCGACCACGACCGCGGGATAGGGCTCGTGGCCGGTGAGTATCTGCCGGAGCGCCTTGCGCACGGCCGTCATCTGCGGCGCGTCCAGGGTGGTCTCGGAGAACACGGGGGCGAATCCGGCCGCGAGCAGCAGGCGGTTGCGCTCGCGCAGCGAGAGGTCGAGCTCCTGGGACAGGTGGAGGACCATCTCGCGGCTCGGGTTCGAGCGCCCGGTCTCCAGGAAGCTCAGATGGCGGGCCGAGATGTCGGCCTGGATGGCCAGGTCGAGCTGGCTGAGCCTGCGATGTTCACGCCAGTGGCGCAGGAGTTCGCCTACGGGTCGCTGGGAGAGCGCCGTGGTCGTCATGCCGCGAGGTTAACCGGTGCGGTCGTGAGCCGCGATTACGTCCCGGGTAACCGGACGCATTCCCCGCATGCGAAAACCGGGGTACGGCGGCCCCGCGTTCGCCGTACCCCGGTGGGGAAGGTGCGGGTCACTCCCAGCGGAACAGGCGGGCCGCGAACAGGCCGGCCACCACGGCCCACACCGCGAGGACGATGAGGTGCAGCGCCTGAGGGGCCGTTCCCGACCAGGCGTCCCTCATCGCCTGGCCGAACGCCCCCGTCGGGGTGAAGTCGCTCAGCCGGCGCAGAAGCTCGGGCATCATCTCGCGGGCGATCCACATGCCGCCCAGGAAGAGCAGGGGGAACATCACGATCGCCCCGACCCCGCTCGCGGCGCGGCTGTTGGGGACCACGGCGGCGAGGGCCAGGCCGATCGCGAACATGGCACAGACCCCGAGGACGAAGGACAGGAGGAACCACGGGAGATGTGCCGGTACCCGTGTGCCGAGCACCAGGTGCCCGAAGAAGATGGTCAGAGCCGTGGCGACGGTCGCCGTCGCCAGGTTGAGCATCAACTGGGCGGCCAGCACGTTACGGGGGGAGGCGGGAGTGGTCGACATCCGGCGCAGGATCCCGCGCTCCCGGTACAGCGCGAGAACGGCCGGGATCACAGTGAAGGCGGCGGTCACCACGGAAAGCATGATCATCATGGCGGGCAGTTGGGTGTCGACGACGCGCTCGCCGCCGAGTTCGGGCACGGCTTCGCGGAATCCGGGGATCGCGCTGCCGAGGACCAGCAACAGCGCGAGCGGGAGGGCGATCGCGAAGAACGCGGTGACCGGTTCCCGGAGATAGAGCTTGGCCTCGGTGAGCACCAGCTTGCGCAGGCCGGCGCCTCGGGGGGTGGTGGTCAGGGGGAGGGCGGTACCGGTGCTTGACATGTTGAGGGTCTCCTAGGACGCGTCGATGGCCGCGTGGCCGGTGAGGGCGAGGAAGGCGTCGTCGAGCGTGGCACGCTCCATCTGGAGCCCCGCTGGGACGATCTGGTTGGCCGCGAGGGCCGTGGTGACGGCGAGCAGGAGGTTGTCCGATCCGGTCACCGTGACGGTGTCGCCGTTCCGGGTCATGCCCGCCACCTCGGGGACCGACTTGAGGATCCGGTCCGCCTCGGACGCGCAGCGGAAGGTGAGGCGCTGTCCGCCGTCGACGTTCGCGATCAGCCCGGCCGGAGTGTCCACCGCGGCGACCCGGCCCTCGTCGATCACCGCGATCCGGTCGCAGAGCCGTTCGGCCTCCTCCATGAAATGCGTGACCAGGACGATCGTGACGCCGCGTGACCGGACCAGCTCGATGAGGTCCCAGGTCTCCCGCCGGGCCTGCGGGTCGAGCCCCGTGGTGAGCTCGTCGAGGATGGCCACACGCGGGGCGCCGACGAGGGCCAGGGCGATCGACAGCCTCTGCCGCTGCCCGCCGGAGAGCTTGGCGAACGGGGTGTCCCGCTTGGGGCCGAGGCCGACCTCCTCCAGCAGCCCTTTCCAGTCGGCCGGCCGGTCGTAGAAGGAGGCGTAGAGGTCGAGCGCCTCCCACACCTTGAGCTTGTCCGGGAGCGAGCAGTCCTGGAGCTGCACGCCGACCCTCTGCCGCAGCTCGGCACGGTCGCCGCGCGGGTCGAGGCCCGTGACGGCGATCGTGCCGCTGTCGGGGACGCGGAGTCCGGAGATGCACTCGACCGTCGTCGTCTTTCCCGCGCCGTTCCGGCCGACCACGCCGAAGATCTCGCCTTCCTCCACGGTGAAGGACACGTCGTCCACCGCGACCTGTCGGCCGTACAGCTTGCGCAGCTTGGTTAGCTCGATGAGTGCCATGCCGTAGACGCTAGGAAACGCGCCGTTTGTTGGTAATGCGGCTGCGGACCGAACGTGGGTGTACCTAGGTACACCTTGACTCGGTATCCACGGCTACTACGAACTACGTTCCTCGTCCACGAAACTAGGACCCATGGTTCTCAGGACGGCGGTCGGCTTCGGTCGCGGCCTCGTGTACATCCCGTTGGTCGCCCTCCACCTGGTCACGTTGACGCTGGCCGCGGTGGCGTTCCTGCTCACCTTCGGGCTGGGGATGGTGTTCCTCGGCCCGGCCGGCGTCCGCCTGGTCCGCCGGCAGGCCGGCCTGGCGCGCAGGCTGGCACACGCGTGGTCCGGTGTGGACATCGCCACCCCCTACCGCCCCTCTCCGCCTCCGCCCATGCCTCAACGGGACGGCTGGTACCGCGATGGCCGCCAGCTCTACCGCACCCCCAGGATCCCGTCCTTCAACAGGACCTGGAACTGGATGTACAGGGACCCGGCCACCTGGCGTGACTACGCCTGGCTGGCCACCGAGCCGCTGGTCGGCGGGTTGCTGGTCCTGTCGCCCTTGCTGACGGCGGGGCTCGGCGCCGTCCTCGTGTACACGTGGCGGCCCATGCAGGCCGTCACCGGGATCGTGCTCGTCATCGCGGGGGTGCTCCTCGCTCCGCGGATGGTACGTGTTCACGCGTTGTGGACACGGCTGCTGCTCGCCCCCACCCACAGGGCCCGCCTGACGAACGAGATGCGCCACCTCAGCCAGGTGCACACCGAGGTGGTCGACTCGCAGGCCGCCGAGCTGCGGCGCATCGAGCGCGACCTGCACGACGGCGCGCAGGCGCGCCTGGTGGCCATCGGCATGACCCTGGGCGCGGCCGAGGAGCTGCTCGAATCCGACCCGCAGGCCGCCAGGGCACTGATCGCCAAGGTGCGGGAGGCCTCGGCCGCTTCGCTGGTCGAGCTGCGCCAGCTTGTGCGCGGCATCCATCCGCCGGTTCTCGCCGAGCGTGGTCTGGGTGACGCCGTGCGGGCTCTGGCCCTCGACAGCCCGCTCAAGGTGGCCGTCAGCGTCGACCTGCCCACACGGCCCGACGCCCCGGTCGAGTCGGCCGCCTACTTCGTCATCAGCGAGCTGCTCGTGAACGCCAGCAGGCACGGTGACGCACGGAACGTCGAGGTCGACATCAGCCACCGCCGCACCGCCCTGCGCATCACCGTCACCGACGACGGTCATGGAGGGGCCGATCCGTCACGGGGCAGCGGCCTGCGCGGCATCGAGCGGCGGGTGGCCGCCTTCGACGGCGTCCTGGCACTGCACAGCCCGGCCGGCGGGCCGACCGTCGCCACGGTGGAGTTCCCCCACGCGCTCGGCCCGGACGCCTCCTGCGGGTCCACTCTGCCTAAGTGGAAGAACACGCTGATGGGCATCTGCTGGGGGCTATTCTGGCTGCCGCTGTTCCCCCAGGGCCTCGTGCCCCTGTTCTTCAAGATCTTCGGCGTCGACGAGCGTAGCTGGTTCCTCGCGCTCTACATGCCCGAGGCCTTCCAGTGGCCGGTGATCCTCGGCATGATCGCTCTAGGCATATGCATGATCGCGTTCGCGGTCAGAGCCTCCAGCGAAGTGCGGGAACGAGATGTGGAGCCCAACACGTGAGGGTGGTTCTGGCCGAAGATCTCTTCCTGCTCCGTGACGGCCTGGTCAATCTGCTCCGGGCGCACGGGTTCGAGATCGTCGCGGCCGTGGAGTCGGGGCCCGAGCTGCTCAAGGCGCTGCTCGACGAGCGTCCCGAGGTGGCGGTCGTCGATGTGCGGCTGCCGCCCACCTTCACCGACGAGGGGCTCCAGGCGGCGCTGACGGCCCGCCGCGCGATCCCCGGCCTGCCCATCCTCGTCCTGTCCCAGCACGTTGAGCAGCTTTACGCCAGAGAGTTGCTGGCCGACGGCACCGGTGGCGTGGGCTATCTCCTCAAGGACCGCGTCTTCAACTCGGAGCAGTTCATCGACGCTGTGCGCCGGGTCGCCTCTGGAGGCACCGCCATGGATCCCGACGTCATCGCCAAGCTGCTGGCCAGCAACGCCCGCAACGAGCCGCTCGGAAAACTGACCCCGCGTGAGCGCGAGGTGCTCGAGTTGATGGCCGAGGGCCGCTCGAACGCCGCCATCGCCCAGCGGCTGTTCCTGAGCGAGAGCGCCGTGGGCAAGCACACCGCCAACATCTTCACCAAGCTCGACCTCGCCGCCTCCGACGACGACAACCGCCGCGTGCTGGCCGTGCTGGCCTACCTCAACGGCACCAGATGACCCTGCCTTCTCGGCACATCCGCTGCGCGCACGCTCGCTGCTTCCTTCGCAGGCAAATGTCCGACCCAGGCGCTACCTTTCTGGGGAGCGAACGTTTCGAAGGGGATGTATCAGTGTGAAGTTCCAGGTGAGCCGCGATGTCCTGGCCGACGCGGTGGCGTGGAGCGCCCGGGCCCTGCCGGGCCGTCCCGCCGTGCCGGTGCTGTCAGGCATCCTGCTGGAGGCGCTCGACGACAGCCTCCGGCTCTCGGTGTTCGACTACGACGTCTCCGCACGCGCCCTGATCGAGGCCGACGTCGCGGAGCCGGGCAAGGTGCTGATCCCGGGCAGGCTGCTCGCCGAGATCACCAAAAGCCTCCCCGCGGAGCCGGTCCAGATCCTCACCTCGGGGTCTGAGGCGGTGCTGACCTGCGGTGGCGCCGAGTTCGGCCTGCTCACGATGCCGGTGGAAGACTTCCCGACGCTGCCCGCCATGCCCGCGAAGGCCGGTGCGATCGGTGGGGTCGCCTTCGCCACCGCGGTCGGCCAGGTGGCCGTGGCGGCCGCCCGCGACGACACGCTTCCCGTGCTAAAGGGCATCCGCCTCGACATCGACGGCGTCAACGTGTCCATGGCGGCCACCGACCGCTACCGCATCGCCGCGCGTCACCTGCTGTGGCATCCCGAGCGTCCGGATCAGCAGGCCGCCGTCATGGTGCCCGCCAGGGTGATGGCCGAGGCGGGCCGTGCCCTGCGCGCGGGTGAGGTGTCCATCGGGTTCGGCGACGGCATCGCCGGTTTCGAGTCCGCCGGCCGCGCCACGACGGTGCGCCTGCTGGACGACCAGTTCATCGACTACCGCTCGCGCCTGGCCGACGACTGGTCGATCCGGGCCAACGTCAGGGTGGCCCCCTTCATCGAGGCGATCAAGCGTGTGTCGCTCGTGGCCGAGCGCCACACCGCCATCCGGCTGTCGTTCACCCAGGGCCAGGTGCTGGTGCAGGCGGGCGGTGGCGACATCGGCCGGGGAGCCGAGGCGGTGGGCGCCGAGTTGGACGGCGACGACATCCAGATCGCCTTCCAGCCCCACTTCCTGCTCGACGGCCTCACCGGGGTGGAGACCGAGACCGCCTGGCTCAACATGTCCTCCCCGACCCGGCCGGTGCTCATCACCGACGACGAGGACGACCCCTCGTTCCGCTACCTGGTGATGTCCCTGCGGCTGCCCTGAACAGGCGTTCACCCTTCGGCCACGGGCACGGCCGGAGAGGACGCCGGCCTGGGCCGGGCGCCGCCGCATCACCCCTGCGGGCGCGGGCTGGTCAGTCCAGCAGTTCGGGGGTGTCGGCGAGGGCGATGGCGATGTGCTCCATGCAGGCGTGACCGGCGCGTTCGGCGGCGGCCGCGTCGCCCGACGCGATGGCGCGGGCGATGGCGTCGTGGGGGATGTGGCCGTTCTCCAGGGGCGCGCCGGCGGCGGCGATGCTCGCGCGGAGCGCGGCGGAGAAGTCCTTGTAAAGCTCGATCAGCACGCGGTTGTGCGTGGCCTCGACGACCGCGATGTGGAAGGCCAGGTCGGCCTCGACGAACGCGTCGACCTCGGCCTCGACCCAGGCCTGTTCCCGTCGCAGCAGCGCCGCCTCGATCAGCTCGATGTCGCCTTCGGTGCGCCTGACGGCCGCGAGCTTGGCGGCTTCGACCTCCAGCGCCCGCCGGACCTCCAGGATCTCCAGGTGCTCGGCCGCGCGCAGCCGCCGTGCCATGGCTCCGGAGAGCTCGCTGGTGGCGCGCACGTAAGTGCCGTCGCCCTGGCGGCACTCCAGCAGGCCCGCGTGGGTGAGCGCGCGCACGGCCTCGCGCACGGTGTTACGGCCGACGCCGAGCTGCTCCGCGAGCACCGTCTCGGTGGGGATCTTGGCATGCAGACGCCAGGATCCCGAGGTGATCTGCTCCTTCAGTTGCTCGATCACTTGGTCGACGAGGGAAGCCCGCTGCGCCGTACGCAGACTCACAGTCTGCCTCCTCCGAGGTAACCAATCATCCTACGAGTCAATGATTGGTCGACCTTAATTATTCCCGGGTCTCCGCGCCAAATCCGGAGGCCAGGCGGGGGAGGCCTACCGTACGAACACCGCGGACGTCACGGCACCGGCGACGGTCGACCTGACCCCGACCGCTTCGAGTGCCCTACGATACGCGCCTGTCTGGCGGTCACGATTACCGGCCTTGCCCCAGAGGTCACCGAGCTCACGCCAGGTGCCCGCGATCTCCCGGTCGCGGATCGTGCCGCCTGGCGGAGCGGTCGACAGCAGGGCACCGGCACGCTCCAGGCTCGGGATGAACAGGCCATCGGAGCCATCGGACCGTGCCAAACCAACCTCGGCGAGCACCAGGTGTGCCGAAGCGGCGATGACTTCGGACTCGCCGGCCAGAAGCTCCAGAGCCTTGGTCGCCAGGTCCTCCGCGCTGTGGGCGTCGCCGGACGTGAGCCGGACGCGGGCCAGCACGACGAGGCTTCGCGCGTGCTCGCCGGAGGCGGCCGGGAGGGTGGAGAAGACTTCGGTGGCGCTGGAGACCATCTCGTCGACCTGGCCGAGGGAGTCGGACCGGGCGGCGGAGATCTCGGCCCAGCGCATGGCGACCCTGGCCATCTGGGCGGCGATCCTCGCGGGCCGTCCGGCGGACAGGGCGTCGTCGGCGAACCGCACCGCGAGCGCGGAGTCCTCGCCCTCGGCCGCCGAGATGCTGGCCTGCCAGAGCGAGAGGATCTCGGTGGTGCGGTCGGCCGGCACGGGCACGCCGGTCATGTCGAGCACCTGCTCGACATAGGACAGCCCGATCTCGGCGTCGGCCAGCGCCGCGGCGAGGTCGACCGCGACCTCTCCGTGGAAGAGCGACAGCTCCGTGACCTGCTCCAGCGCCTTGTTCCCAAGGTCGCGGGCACGCATCACGTCACCGGCGCGCTGGTAGCACCGGCACAGCGCGGCCATGAGCGGGACGTCGGCCAGGCGCTCGGGGTGCGCGGCGGCCTCGCGGCGCAACCGCTCGTACGCCTCGACGGCTCGCCCGATCTTGCCCTGGGCCTCCAGAGCACGGGCACGCCCGAGACGGGCGTGCGCCGCGAGGAGCGCGTTGTCCTCGCCCGCGGCCTTGACGATGTCACCGAAACGGTCGGCGGCGATCGCCGGGTCCCCGTGGTAGAGCTCC
This sequence comes from Sphaerisporangium flaviroseum, assembly GCF_039537005.1. NCBI lineage: Bacteria > Bacillati > Actinomycetota > Actinomycetes > Streptosporangiales > Streptosporangiaceae > Sphaerisporangium > Sphaerisporangium flaviroseum. Next base: position 461,684 of record NZ_BAAAZR010000001.1, read on the forward strand.
AGCTCGGCATGACGCAGCCCGAGCTCGGTGTCGATGCGCTGACGCGGCTCGATCCCGTGGAGCAGAAATTCGGTGGTGCATCCCAGGCGTTCCGCGAGCAGGCGGGCCACCACCGGCGTCGGCGTGCGCTTGCCGGACTCGATGAGTGAGACATAACTGTCGGAGAGGTCGGGTCCAGCCAACTGTGCCTGAGACATTCGCCTGCTCAGACGCAGCCCGCGGACGCGGTCACCGATGGTTCCCTGACTCGGCATGTGATCTCTTAGGGCGGGGATATGGTCAATGGTTCCGCCATGATGGCACGAAGCAGCCGAATCGGGTATACCCACGTCAAGAATCCCGAGGGCAAACTACATCTCACGTCTCGGGATTCAGGACGAAAGCGGACTAATCATCGTCATCTGAGCTAGGGAAGAGCATCTGGCAGACCTCGAGGTACAAGGTCTCGGGATACGGGATGAAGGGGACGGTCGACAGGGCCTGATCTTGGCCGGCCGACTCCAGGACGAACTCGCCGTATCCCAGCATGCGTCCGAGCAGCGAGCGCTGGAAGCTCATGTCGGTCACCTTGCCGAGCGGCATCATCGCCACCCGGCGGGTGATCAAACCAGTGGTCAGCAGCATGCGCTTGGAGGTCACCACGAAGTAGTCGACCGACCACTCCGCCACTTTCCACACGAAACGGATCAAGAGCAGCAGCCAGGCCCACCAGACGATCACTAGTGCCTGTGATCCTTGGTTCTCACCAAGCCACTTGCTCAGCAATCCTGCCAGGATCAGGCCACCGAAGACCTCGGCGACCGGACGTAACAGCACGGCCGGGTGGCGCCGCACCATGATGACCTGGTGTTCGTGAGGGAGAAGGTAACGGTTGACCGACGACGGAGCAGAGTCCCCGTGGGTCACAAGCCTCATGTCAGCCTTGTAAAGAATAGAGCCAGCGAATCCGCGGCATTCACCACAGTGTCCATTGCTCCCTTGACCGCTGTTGCCGCGTCAGCTGGTCTGGTGAACAGGTAGAAAGCCACAAACGCGATGGCTGCGTACGTTAGAACCTTCTTGACCTGCACTGCCGCCTCCGTTTAACCACTCACCCACTGCACCCACCGTATACATTACCCAGCCGGTTGGCCGAGTAAAGCGCATCCGTACCCCACAGTCTTTAGGGGTCTGGATGTGACCTGCGTCACTCCTGCTGGCCGGCGACCACCGCGAGCACTTGGAGGTGCTTGCGCGCGATGCGCTCGACCAAGCTGGGGTACGCGTAACCAGTGACCTCCATCGCGCCGTGGTGAGCCGCTTCGACGCAGCGTGTCACGGTCGCGGCGGGATGAACCCCGGCGAACTCGACCTTAAGCACGGTCTCGACCTGCGTATAGGCGTCAATATCCGGCAGCTGGTCCATGGCTCTCCCAGGTGTGCGTCCACGGCCTGAGGGCCGGAACACAGTGACATCGTCATCACTCTGTGTACCCACCGAACCACATTATGTAACGAGGCGAACGTCAACCCGAGGGAAAGAACGAAAAGGAATCAGGCGATGCCCGTAGGGGTCGTGCCGGGGATCGTCCGCAGCCATAGAAGTGTGGCCGAGTCGTCTGACTTCGTGGAGGAGTGCCCGAATCAGGCGACGCTCAGACGACGCCGTAAAGGCGGTCTCCGGCGTCGCCGAGACCGGGCACGATGTAGCCGAACTCGTTGAGGCGCTCATCGAGTGCCGCGGTCACCACGCGCACCGGCTGGCGCGAGTCGGTGAAGACGGTCTCCATGTAAGCCAGGCCTTCGGGGGCGGCGAGAAGGCAGATGGCCGTGACGTCCTCGGCGCCGCGCTGGAAAAGCAACTCGATGGCCGCCGCGAGGGTGCCGCCGGTGGCCAGCATCGGGTCCAGGACGTAGCACTGGCGGCCGGAGAGGTCCTCGGGGAGCCGGGTGGCGTAGGTCTGGGCCTTGAGGGTGCCCTCGTCGCGGATCATGCCGAGGAAGCCGACCTCGGCGGTCGGCAGCAGGCGGGTCATTCCGTCCAGCATGCCGAGGCCCGCGCGGAGGATCGGGACGACCAGGGGTGCCGGGCGCGCCAGCCGTACCCCGTGGGCGGGGGCGACGGGGGTGGAGACCGTCGCCTCGGTGACCCGGACGTCTCGTGTGGCCTCGTATGCGAGCAGCGTGACGAGCTCGTCCGCGAGCCGGCGGAACGTCGGGGAGTCCGTGCGTACGTCCCGAAGCGTGGTCAGCTTGTGGGCGACGAGCGGGTGGTCAACGACGAGGGTCTTCATGGCTGCCAACGGTATCTCCTGATACCCGGTAAATGGTACGAGCGGGTCGGTATCGACCATCACACCCTAAGCTGACTGGGCACACCCGTTTTTGATCACAATTTGCCCGAGGGGCGTACGGGGGCTGAGTGATTCTGCGAGCATTGCCAACTGTGAGAACCGCGTCGGTAGGGTGAAGATGACAGACGTAGATGCTCTTGACTTCGCCATCGTGGTTTACCGCGAGGACGACTGCTGGGAAGCCGAGATGCTGCCCGTGGGCCTCACAGCGGACCTGCACGGGCTCATCCATGCCCTTCGACAGCAGCCGAGTATGGGCGCCACGATTGGCCTGGTCGCCGTGGGGGATGACTTCTTCGTGGCACTACGGGTGTTTGGTGAGCGTGTCGACGTCTTCCTCTCCGACATCACCGCTTCGTGGGACTGGCCCCTGGCCCAGCAGGTCCTCGAGTTCCTTGATGTCCCGGTGCCCGAAGAGGAGGAGCTGGACATGGTTCTCCCGGCGGGAGATCTGTCGATCTTCTCCGATCTCGGGCTCGACGAGATGGAGCTGGGAGCCCTGTCCGGCGACCTCGAACTGCTTCCTGATGAGGTGCTTTCCAGCATCGCCGCACGGCTCGGGTTCTCCCAGCCGTTTGAACGTGCCGTCGACTCAGCCCTCGGCTGACCTCGGGAGCCCCGATCATGCCCTCGAGACCAATACACAGCGCTCTGTTCTCCGCGGCCTTCGTCCGCACGCCCGACGGGTGGAGCGGAGCCGAGGTCGACCTCACGAGCGCCGAGATCGCCGACGATCTCGGCGACGCCGTGCAGGAGGCCCTCGGCCTGCAAGGTGACGAGCTCGCCCTGCTCTGCGCCGAGGTGGAGGACGAGTGGTTCGCCCTCGTCCGCTACGACGGCGACGCCGAGCCGCGGGCGTTCCTGTCCGACGCCCACGCCGCGGCGAGTGATCCCCTCGGCGAGCTCTTCGGCGAGCTCGCCGGTGTCGTGGTGCCCGACAAGGAGGCCGACCTCGGGGTCCGGCCGGCCGGCGACTTCGAGTTGCTGAGCGACCTCGGGGTGAGCGCCGAGGAGTTGCTGGAGCTCAGCATGGAAGAGGGTGTGCTCCCCGCCGACACCCTCTCGGTGATCGCCGAGAAGCTCGCCTTCGCGGACGAGCTCGACCGGCTGCATTAGCGGCATTGGCGCCATCGCCTGAGAGGCTTCGCACATGAGCGGCCCGTCCTTCGACGAGCCGATGAGGCTCGCGCTGGCCCAGGCCGTGAGGGCGGGCGAGCGCGGCGAGGTGCCGGTCGGAGCGGTCGTCCTCGGGCCCGGCGGCGAGGTCCTGGCGGTGGCGGGCAACGACCGTGAGGCGAGCGCCGATCCGACCGCCCACGCGGAGATCCTGGCGCTGCGCGAGGCCGCGCGCGTGCGCGGTGAATGGCGCCTGGCCGGATGCACGCTGGTGGTCACGCTGGAGCCGTGCACGATGTGCGCGGGAGCGGCGGTGCTCGCTCGGGTCGAAAGGCTCGTCTACGGCGCCTCGGACGAGAAGGCAGGCGCCGCCGGGTCGCTGTGGGATGTGGTGCGGGATCGGCGGCTGAACCATCGTCCCGAAGTGATCCTGGGAGTGCTCGCGGAGGAGTGCGGGGCCGTGCTCAAGGACTTCTTCGCGGACCGACGCCCATGAAAGCCCCTTTCTTCGCATAACGGACGCTTGTCAGGCGCCAACGGTGCCGTGGATCCGGTAGGCTGCTCGACGGTGGAGTCGCCTAGTGGCCGAGGGCGCACGCCTCGAAAGCGTGTGATGGGGCAACCTATCCGTGGGTTCAAATCCCACCTCCACCGCCACCACGAAGGGCCTCCTGCCCGGCATCGCCGGCTGGAGGCCCTTCGCATGTCCGTGGTCATGGCAGGTCGTTGAAAGGCTTGGCGTACGTGAACGCGCCACGCATGTCCGGGGCATAGGTGGTGAGGGTCCGGACCTGGAAGTGCGGCGCCCATTCAGGGACCGGTGGCGTGATTCCGTACTCCTCGGCCAGCCGGAAACCGAACAGCGGGTAGTAGTCGCTGTGCCCGAGGAGCACGACGAGCGGCTCGCCGCACGCGTCCGCGGCGCCGAGCACGGCGTGCATGAGCGCGTGCCCGACTCCCTGCCGCTGGAACGCGGGCAGCACGCCGAGCGGTCCGAGACCGAGCGCCGGGGTGGAGCCGACCGAGGCCCTGGTGCAGACGACATGCCCGGTGACGGCGCCCTCCGCCGTGGTCGCGACCATGGAAAGCTCGGGAACCCAGCCCTCGTCCGCTCGCAACGCGTCTACCAGGCCGGCCTCTGCGGGTACAACTCCGGGCGTATCGGACGTGCCGAAGGCGGCGGCGTGCACGTCACGGATGGCCGGGATGTCTGCGGGAAGCTCACGTCGTATCAGCATCCGCCCAGGCTTCCCGGCCCCCCGCAAGGCCGTCAACCGAAAAAGCCGTCCCCATGGTGGCTTGAGGCAGGAGATGTACGTGCCGGCGAGATGGGCTCGCTCGCCCGCCGAATGTCATGCGGACCGGACACGGCATCTAGCGGTTGTAAGCCTGGAATGCCCGGAGTGTCAGCTATTTATGTGCTTGATGTGGCGAAATTACGCTTTTTTCCTCTTATGGGAAGGTCGCTGAATTTCGCCGGTTGGCATTTGTCGCGATGTTCCCGATATCCCGAGTACACCACTGCGAGGCTTCCGCAATGCGTCCAGACGTCTCCACCAACGGAGTGAGCGCTTCCTCGCCGGGAGGCCTTCTTGCGGGGCGACCATCCACGGAGGCCGGCCTCAGGGGTCGAGCGTGGTCTCCTCGGCGTTCTCCACGCGGCCGTGAAGCGCCTGCTCGTTGATCTCCAGGTTGTTGATCAGCCGTAGCGTGGCCGTGATGGCGTGGCCGATCAGCATGTCGGGGGCCTCGCCGTACTCCACCTGGAGAAGCGTGTCGGCGGCCCGGTCGTCCGGCACGCTCTGGACGTCGCGCCAGGTGTCCTCCGCGCCGGTCTCTGTGGCGGCGCGGAGGAGCGAGGCGACGGCATGAGCCTTGGCTCTCGGGATCGTGAGGGTGAGGAACCCGCGCTCAGAACGGTCGAGCCGGACTCCGTCCTCCGCGCCGCGGAACAGCAGGGCGTGCAGGAGGTCCTTCGCCTCGGTCAGCAGCGCCTCCCCCTGCGCCGAGCGGTGCTCGGGGGCGATGAGCGGGCCGCCCTTGTGCGGAGGATCGAGAAGGTCGCCTTCCGCTTCGAGGATCTCCCGGGTCAGGGCCCGGTAACGCTCGATGTAGACCGGCAGGGAGGTCTGGTCGAGGTCGAGCTCGCGTATGCGGGCGGCTCTGTCGCTCCCGCCTTCCTCGGCGGCGCCGTCGCCTGCGCCCCGCCGGGCAGGATGGACGTCCTCGCTCCGCTGACGCGCGTGGTCCTCACCGGCCTGGGTCCCGCCGTTCCCGGCAGGCGTCTGGCCGTTGACCGGCTGAACCGGCGCGCCGCCGGCCTCCTGCACCGGCTGGGCGTACAGGCCCTGCTCCGGGCCCCGCTGGACCTGCCGGGGAATCGTGTAGGTGACCTCGTCGGCCTTCAGCGCCAACGTCATCAGCTGCTCGACCAGCCACTCCGTGGGCTGCTCGTGGAGACGACTGCGCAGGCGTTCGCGCAGCTCGCCCGTGAGTTCCTCACGGACCTGCGCCACGAGCTGTGTGACATCTCGCATGGGTAACCGTCCGACGTTGCGTTCCAGCGGCCTGAGCCGTGTCGCCCGTGCGACTGTCGCAGCTTAGGAAGGGGACGCCCGGCGGATGATGCGGAAGGGAACTGTTTTACCTAGGACACCGGAGGTTGGAGCAGATCATTCGGGGCCGGGGCCCGTGGGGGCGTCCACGTCGAGGACCCGGGCGTGGAGCACCGAGCGCTGGTGCAGTGCCGCGCGCAGCGCCCGGTGCAGGCCGTCCTCGAGGTAGAACTCGCCGCGCCACTGCACGACATGGGGAAAGAGATCACCGTAGAAAGTCGAGTCCTTGGCGAGCAGGGAATGCAGGTCCAGCACCGCCTTTGTGGTGATCAATGAGTCGAGCCTGACCTGCCGGGGCGGTATTCGCGCCCAATCGCGATGCGACAGGCCGTGCTCGGGGTAAGGGCGGTCGTCGCCGACTGACTTGAAGATCACCCTATTGAGTTTAAGAGAGTTTTCGACCCTTGCCTGCTTCAGCGGGCGTCTGCTGAGTCACGGAGCGGCTCAGACGCTGCCCTTGAAGGTGTCGCACTGGCCGGGCTCAGCGGTCTTGTAGCCGGTGCTGAACCACTTCATCCGCTGCTCCGCCGTGCCGTGGGTGAACCCTTCGGGATCGACGCGGCCCTGTGCCCTCTCCTGGATCCGGTCGTCGCCGACGGCGGCCGCGGCGTCGAGCGCCTCCTGGATCTCGGTGTCGGTGAAGGGCTTCTCGTAGAAGCCGGTGTCCACGGCGTTCTTGGCCCAGACGCCGGCGTAGCAGTCGGCCTGAAGCTCCAGCCGGACGGAGGCGCTATCCGCGCCCTGGCTGTTCGGGCCGACACGTTCCATGGTCCCGAGGAGATCCTGCACGTGGTGCCCGTACTCATGGGCGATGACGTAGGCCTGCGCGAACGGTCCGCCCTTCGCGCCGAACTTGCTCTCCAACTCGTCGAAGAAGGTCATGTCCAGGTACACGCGCTTGTCGCTCGGGCAGTAGAACGGGCCGACCTGCGAGGTGGCCTGGCCGCAGCCGGTGTCCACCGCCTGGGAGAACAGCACGGTGTTCGCCTTGGAGTACTGGCCGTTGCCGGCCTTGTCGAAGGCGTCCGTCCAATAGGCCTGGATGCTGTTCACCACACCGACCACGCGGCAGTTCTCCGACTTGTCGGCGTCGGTGCCCTTCTTGCATTCCTCGGAGCTGCCGGAGGTCGGCTGGACTCCTGTCGTGTCACCACCGCCGCCTGTGATGTCACCAGGGTTGATGCCGAAGATCAATGCGGCGATGAGGGCGATGATGCCCGCGGCGCCTCCACCGATGGCGAGCCCGCCACCACGAAGTCCGCCGCCACCACCACGGTTCTCGACCTGTGATGAATCCAGGTCGACGTCGTCACGGAAGTCCATTGGCCCGTTTTCCCTCGTCTTAGGTTTTCAGGGTCCTATATGAACCGGCTAGTGCCCCGCAGCGAAACGATCATGCGCGTTCGATGCAGAGACGCAGGTCAGGCCGAGTGCCGAAAACAGGACCGAGGGCAGGCCGTCCATCTTCAAGGCTGTCACCGCTGGGCGCCAACGACCGGCCGGGCCGGGCGTGGGATCCCAGGTCCTTGATCAATGGCGGGTTACTGTGGCGATCAGGCGACCATGGATAGTGATATGGAGGTTACCTTGCGTTCGGAAAACGAGGTGCCGCCCCCCGCCTACTTCGTCCGGAGCGTCCCGATCATGCCGACGGGCAGGTGGGTGCGGGACAGGGTCACGACCCAGGGCCCCTACGTCGCGGGACTGGTGCTCGCCCTCGCCGCCGGCGCGGGTGTGGGCATCGGTCTGAGCCCGTCGTGCGGGCTGACCGCGCCGCTGCCGGACCGCTTCGGCTACGAACCACGCTTCCCGGACCGCCCCGGGCTCCCGTACGTCGTCCAGTGGCAGCCCATGCCGCCTCGCCTGCCTTCGGGGGGCCACTGACGCGGGTACGCCCGAAGAAACCGGGACACCGCAGCGGCACAGCCCATCAGAGGGTCTTCGATGCCGGGGCCCGTCACCGCGCTCACCCCGCGGACCCGGACGCACGAAGGGCCCGGTTGGATCGACCGGGCCCTTCGTGTTCTTGCTGCTCAACCAAGCGCGGAGGATAGGAGATTCGAACTCCTGAGGGGTTGCCCCCAACACGCTTTCCAAGCGTGCGCCCTAGGCCAACTAGGCGAATCCTCCGCCGAGAAGCTTACCGGACTTCCGGGCCAGTGAAGACCACGGAGACGACCACGAATCGGTCTCGGAGTTCGGGGCCGAGGGCGCACCGAGCACTGCCGCGCCCGGCTAGACTGTCACCGGACCCCTCGCATGGCGTCATCCTGTGAACCTCCCCAGGGCCGGAAGGCAGCAAGGATAAGCGGGCTCTGTCGGGTGTGCGAGGGGTCTCTTCGCTGGAGCCCCGGGACGGTGCCGTCACATGAGCGTGCTGCTCGACCCTCGTGGACTTCCGGTGGACCACCACTCCGACCCCCTAGGCGAGGAGACGGCATGAGTCTCGCCCTTTATCGCAAATACCGGCCTGGGACGTTCGCCGAAGTCAAGGGTCAGGACCACGTCACCGAGCCGCTGCGGCAGGCGCTCAGCACCGGCCGCATCAACCACGCCTATCTCTTCAGCGGCCCTCGCGGGTGCGGCAAGACCTCCAGCGCGCGCATCCTCGCCCGCTCGCTGAACTGCGAGAAGGGCCCGACCCCCGACCCCTGTGGCGAGTGCGAGTCCTGCGTGGCCCTCTCGTCGACGGGCCCGGGCCATCTCGACGTCATCGAGATCGACGCCGCCTCCCACGGAGGCGTGGACGACGCCCGAGACCTGCGCGAGCGCGCCTTCTTCGCCCCGGTCTCCGCGCGTTTCAAGATCTACATCATCGACGAAGCGCACATGGTGACCCGCGAGGGGTTCAACGCGCTGCTCAAGCTCGTCGAGGAGCCGCCGCCGCACCTGAAGTTCGTCTTCGCGACCACCGAGCCGGAGAAGGTCATCGGGACCATCAAGTCCCGCACCCACCACTATCCGTTCCGGCTGATGCCGCCGGCGACGCTGCGGCAGCTTCTGGAGGAGATCCTCGAATCCGAGTCGGTGCCGTACGAGCCCTCGGCGCTTCCTCTGGTCGTGCGCGCGGGCGCGGGCTCGGCGCGCGACTCCCTCTCGATCCTCGACCAGCTGCTGGCCGGCGCCGACGACGCGGGCATCACCTATGCGCGCGCGGTCTCGCTCCTGGGCTACACCGACGCGGATCTGCTCGACGAGATCGTCGCGGCCTTCGCCAGACGCGACGGCGCCGAGGTGTTCCAGGCGGTCAACCGCGTGATCGAGGGCGGCCACGACCCGCGCCGCTTCGCCATGGACCTGCTGGAGCGCTTCCGCGACCTGGTGGTGCTCGCGAACGTCCCTGAGGCGGCGGCCAACGGTCTGCTCGACCGCCCGGCCGACGAGCTGGAGCGGCTGGTCGGGCAGGCCGCGTCGATGGGCCCGGCCGAGCTGACCCGGGCGGCCGAGGTGTTCAACGCCGGGCTGACCGAGATGCGCGGTGCGACCTCACCCCGGCTGCTGCTGGAGCTGATGTGCGCCAGGGTTCTGCTCCCGGCCGCCGAGCAGGGTGAGGCCGCGCTGCTCGCCCGCCTGGAGCGACTGGAGCGCGGCGGGGTGGTGGCCGCGGCCGTCCCCGTGCCCGCCGCCCCTGCGTCCCTGCCCTCCGCCGGCGCGGTGCCTTCGGCCGGCACGGCCGCCGCGCCCGGCGCGGCACCCCCGGCCGAACCGGTGCGCCAGGCACCGCAGGTCCAGCCCGCGCAGCCGGTCCAACCGGCGGACCAGGCTTCCGAGAGCGGGCAGGCCGAAGGCCGGGCGCCCGCCGCGCGTCAGGCGGCGGACGACTGGCCCGCGCCCTCGCGGCCCGGTGCGGCCCAGGCACCGTCGCGCCGGCCCGAACCGTCCCCGGCTCCGGCGGCTCCATCGACGCAGGTGGCCTCCTCGGGCGGCGCCTTCCACCAGACGTGGCCGCAGGTCCTCGACGTGCTCAAGCAGCGCTCCCCGGCCGTCTGGGCCAACGTCAACACCAACTCCCAGCTCATCGGCGTCGAGGGCAACATCGTCACGCTGGGCTTCAGCCAGGTCGGCGCCATGCGCAACTTCGTCAACGGCGCCAAGGACGCCGTCGTCGCGGCGGCGATCGCCGCGGTGATGGGAGGCAACTGGCGCGTGGAGGCCGTGGTCGGCAATTCCGGCGGTGGCGGCTCGCCCTCGGCCCCCGCGTCCTCGGCTCCGCCCCAAGCCGTACGGCAGGCTCCCGCGGCCAGGCCTCCGGCTTCTCGTCCGGACAGCGTGCCGTCCCCGCGCCCGGACACTTCGCAGGCGGCCTCGCCGCCCGCGGCGCAGAGAGAGACGGGCCGGAGGCAGGCCGCCCAGAAGCCGCAGGCGGCGCCCGCGGCCTCCGACGAACCCTGGCCGGACGCGCCGCCTCCGGACGACGAGGGCCCGGCGAGCGGCCCCGGCTTCTCGGCCTCCGGTTCCGGCCTCGCGGCGGCCCGTTCGGCGGCGCACGCGGCGGCCCAGGCAGGGCCCCGGCAGGGCGGTGCCGCCGGCTGGCCGGACGCTGTGCCGCGCCGTTCCGGTCCCTCCGCCACCGAGGCCGACGAGGTCGACCCGTACAACGACGAGGACGCCGACGCCGATTCGCTGACCGGCATGGCGCTGGTCCAGCGGGAGCTCGGCGGCCAGGTCATCGGCGAGATCGACCACGCCTGACAGTGGTTTTACCGCGAAATGGCGCCACCGCGCGACAGGAGCGCTCGACCAGGACACTCCCTGGCCCTGATCTGACGCTGTACGGGCTTCTCCGTGACCGACCGACTATGGAAGATGCTCCCGACCTGCGGCGGGTGGCGAGGTTCCGCACCACTTGCCCGGATCGTACGGCGAACACTGACGTGCGCCAGTGCAACATGCGTGGCAAACCCCGTAGGCTCGTGCCACACGCGAAGCCATGAGGAGCGCACGATCGTGAATCCAGGGGATGTCAACTTGCAGCAGTTGCTGGAGCAGGCGCAGCTCATGCAGCAGCAGCTCGCGACGGCCCAGCAGGAGCTCAACGACGCGGAGATAGAGGGAAGCGCCGGCGGTGGCCTCGTCGTCGCGACCGTCAACGGGAGTGGTGAGCTGCTCGAGCTGAAGATCAGCCCCAAGGCCATCGACGCCGGTGACCCGCAGGACACGGCCGACACGATCGCCGATCTGGTGATCGCCGCCGTGCGCGATGCCGTCCGCGCGGCCGCCGACCTCCAGCAGGAGAAGCTGGGCCCGCTGGCACAGGGCCTTGGCGGGGGCGGATTCCAGCTGCCGGGATTTTAGGCGTCATGTACGAAGGGGTCGTCCAGAATCTGATCGACGAGTTGGGCCTGCTGCCCGGCGTCGGTCCCAAGAGCGCGCAGCGGATCGCCTTCCACCTGCTGTCCGCGGATCCCGCCGACGTCAAACGGCTGGCCCACGCTCTGCTGGAGGTCAAGGAGAAGGTCCGGTTCTGCCGCGTCTGCGGGAACGTCGCGGCCGAAGAGGAGTGCCGGATCTGCCGGGACGTCCGGCGCGACCCCCACATCATCTGCGTCGTGGAGGAATCCAAGGACGTCGTCGCCATCGAAAAGACTCGTGAGTTCCGTGGTCGCTACCACGTGCTCGGTGGCGCGATCAGCCCGATCGAGGGCGTCGGTCCCGATGATCTCCGCATCCGCGAGCTCATGAAGCGGCTGGCGGACGGGGCGGTCACCGAGCTGATCCTCGCGACCGATCCGAATCTCGAGGGGGAGGCCACGGCCACCTATCTCGCCAGGCTGGTGAAACCCATGGGTTTGAAAGTGACACGATTGGCCAGCGGTCTGCCGGTCGGCGGAGACCTCGAGTACGCCGACGAGGTCACCTTGGGCCGCGCGTTCGAAGGACGGAGGCTGCTGGATGTTTGACGAGTGGAGCGCTCTAGCCGATCGCATCGCGGCACACGCGCAGAACTACCTCGACGGCCTGACCAGGCTCGCGGGCGGGGAGGGCGGCGACGCCATGCTTCCCATGCTGCTGGTCGAGGTCTCACAGGTCAGCCTGGCGGGCGCCCAGCTCGGAGCGGCCCAGGACGTGATCCTGCAGGGCAACTTCGAGCCCGCGACGGGCCCCGACCCCGACCTGGACGGGGTGCGTACGGCCCTGGCCACGCGCCTCGGCCCTGTGGACGACTACGCGGAGGTCTTCGACCCCTACAAGGACACGGTCGTCACGCCTTACCGGCTCTCCGACGACCTGGCGGCCGTCGCGGCCGATCTGATCCACGGGCTCGGTCACTACCGTGCGGGGCGCCCCCTTGAGGCCCTGTGGTGGTGGCAGTACTCCTATTTCAACACCTGGGGCAACCACGCGGGTGCCGCGATGAGGGCGTTGCAGGCCCTGGTCGCGCACACACGACTGGACGTCGTGGAGGAGACCACGACCGCCTGACCGTCCACAGGCGGGTGCCTTTCGTCCACAGAAAAGCCCTGATTTCCACAGGTCACGGCCGCGGTTGTCCACATGCTGGCCAGTTCAGTTGGGTCGTCTGAGCGCGCCAGTAGACTGTGGGCTCCGCAGACTGACCCTTGGGGAGACATCCCGTGGCGCTCGTTGTCCAGAAATACGGTGGTTCCTCCGTCGCCGACGCATCCCGCATCAAGCGGGTCGCCCAGCGCATCGTGGCGACGAAAAAAGCCGGCAACGACGTCGTGGTGATCGTCTCGGCGATGGGTGACACGACCGACGAGCTGCTCGAGCTGGCCCAGCAGGTGACGCCGCTGCCCCCGGGGCGCGAGCTCGACATGCTGCTGACGGCCGGCGAGCGCATCTCGATGGCCCTGCTGGCGATGGCGATCGCCAACCTCGGCCACGAGGCGCGGTCCTTCACCGGCTCGCAGGCGGGCGTGATCACCGACTCCACGCACGGCAAGGCGCGCATCATCGACGTGACCCCCGGCCGCATACAGGGTGCCCTGGAGATCGGTCAGATCGCGATCGTGGCCGGCTTCCAGGGCGTCTCGCAGGACACCAAGGACATCACGACACTCGGACGGGGCGGCTCCGACACCACGGCGGTCGCCCTCGCGGCGGCCCTCGATGCCGACGTCTGCGAGATCTACACCGATGTCGACGGCATCTTCACCGCCGATCCGCGCATCGTCTCCGCCGCTCGCCAGATCCCACGGATCTCCTACGAGGAGGCCATGGAGATGGCCGCCTGCGGCGCCAAGATCCTGCACCTGCGCTGCGTGGAGTACGCCAGGCGGTTCGACCTGCCGATCCACGTCAGAAGCTCGTTCAGCAGCAGGGAAGGCACATGGGTCGTCTCCGATCCCAACACTGAAGGAAACGAGATGGAGCAGCCGATCATCTCCGGTGTCGCACACGACCGGAGCGAGGCAAAGATCACTGTCGTCGGGGTTCCCGACAAGGTCGGAGAGGCCGCGGCCATCTTCAAGACGCTCGCCGCCGCCGAGGTGAACATCGACATGATCGTGCAGAACATCTCGGCGGCCGCCACCGGGCGCACCGACATCTCCTTCACGCTTCCCTCCGACGACGGAGCGGTCGCCGTCACCGCCCTGAAGCGCATCCAGGAGCAGATCGGGTTCGAGAAGATCCTCTTCGACGACCAGATCGGCAAGGTCTCCCTGGTCGGCGCGGGGATGCGCTCGCACCCCGGCGTCACCGCCAAGTTCTTCGGCGCCTTGGCCGACGCCGGCGTCAACATCGAGATGATCTCGACTTCCGAGATCCGCATCTCGGTCATCGTGGGCCAGGAGGACGTGGACCCGGCCGTGACCGCCGCCCACCGCGCCTTCGACCTCGATGTCGACCAGGTCGAGGCCGTGGTCTACGGAGGCACCGGACGATGAGCGACCAGCGGCCCCGCGCCGGCGAGGAGAGTGACCCCATGGTGAACGCCACCAAGCCCACCCTGGCCGTCGTCGGCGCGACCGGCGCCGTCGGCACGGTGATGCTCGACATCCTGTCCAGCCGCCCAGATGTGTGGGGCGAGATCCGCCTCATCGCCTCGCCTCGCTCGGCGGGCAAGCGCCTCGTGGTGCGGGGCGAGGAGGTCGAGGTCATCGCGCTCTCGCCCGAGGCCTTCGACGGGGTCGACGTCGCGATGTTCGACGTGCCCGACGAGGTGTCGGCCGAGTGGGCGCCGGTCGCGGCGTCCCGTGGCGCGGTCGTGGTCGACAACTCCGGCGCCTTCCGCATGGATCCCGAAGTGCCGCTCGTGGTGCCCGAGTGCAACCCCGGGCAGGTGCACCGGCGTCCCAAGGGCATCATCGCCAATCCCAACTGCACGACGCTGTCGATGATGGCCGCCCTCGGCGCCCTCCACCGCCAGTACGGCCTGCGGGAGCTGGTCGTGGCCTCCTACCAGGCGGTCTCGGGCATGGGCGTCTCCGGGCCCGAGAGGCTCTACGACGAGATCGAGGCCGTGGCGGGCAACCGCACGATCGGCACCGTCGCCGGCGACGTGCGCAAGGCCGTTCCCGACCTGGTCGACTCGCCGTTCCCCGCGCCCCTCGCCTTCAACGTGGTGCCGGCGGCGGGCTCGCTCAAGGAGGACGGCTGGTTCTCCGAGGAGCTCAAGGTCCGCAACGAGTCCCGCAAGATCCTCGGCATCCCCGACCTGAAGGTCTCGGCGACCTGCGTGCGGGTCCCCGTCATCACCACCCACTCGCTGGCGGTGCACGCCACCTTCGCCGAGCCGGTGACGGTGGACGCCGCCAGGGCGGTGCTGGAGGAGGCCCCGACCGTTGTGGTCCTCGACGATCCGGCGAACGGCGTGTTCCCCACGCCCGCCGATGTCGTCGGCACCGACCCGACCTACGTCGGCCGCATCCGCCAGGCGCTCGACTTCCCGAACACCCTCGACATGTTCGTCTGCGGCGACAACCTGCGTAAGGGCGCGGCCCTCAACACCGCCGAGATCGCCGAGCTACTGGCGGCGGAGTTCTCCGCGTAGGCGAGTCGCACGGCTCTTGGGTCACCCCGTAAAGGGGCGACCCGTAACGGGGACCTCGTGAGCCGTAACGGTGACCCGTGAGCCGTAACGGTGACCCGTGAGCCGTAACGGTGACCCGTGAGTCGTAACGGGGACCTCGTGAGCCCTGACGGTGACCCGTGAGTCGTAACGGGGACCTGTGAGTCGTGACGGGGACCTGTGAGTCGTGACGGTGACCCGTGAGTCGTAACGGGGACCTCGTGAGTCGTTGACGGGGACCTCGTGAGTCGTGACGGGGACCCGTGAGCGGTGAGCGGTGATGTTGTGTGCTGGCGCCTGGGTGGGGGTGTGCCCGGGTCAGTGGTAGGTGATGTCCCAGTGGCTGGGTTCGTCGGCGTAGACCGTGTAGCCCTGGGGGCGGCGCTCGTAGTAGAGCCTGGCGCCGTCCCCACGGACCTGGCCCTTGCGCTTCTTGCGGATGTACCGGTCGACGCACCTGTTGTGCTCGATGTCGATCTTGTAGCCCCTGCCGTGGCTGACGGCGCCTCTGGCGTGGCCGACCTCGGTTCCCCCGGTGACGACGATCCCGCAGCCACTGCGCCGCTTCAGGTTGACGACGCCCCACAGCGTTCCGAGCCGTACGGAGTCCAGCGACGTGCACGAGGGCCGGAACCGGTTGGCGCAGTGGCCCGATGACCTCCACCGGAGGCCCGCGTGGCGCAGGCGCCGCGCGGCCTGCGGGTGCTGAAGGCGTACGGCCCGGTAGAGGCGGTGCTGCCTCCAGAGCATCGCGCTCACCATCCCGGCGGACCTTCCGACGCGTGCGGTCCTGCCGATGCCCTCCACCTGTCCGGTGGCGTACCCCACCCTCGTCGCGTCCGCCGCCGTGCGCAGGGTGGCGGGAATCGAGTAGTTCAGGCCCCGCTGTCGCAGGCGTAGCCGCAGGGTGTGGCCGTTCGCGGGTGTGCCGGCCTCCTTGCCGGCATGGTGAGGCAGGGCCCGGACCGCGGCGCCTGGCCGGCGTGGAGTAGCCGCCGAGGCCGGTCCGGCCGAACCCATCGCCGTGACTGTGATCTGCACGGCGAGCAATGCGCACGCACCAAGCCACGCGGGCCTTCGAGTGCATGGATGCAAACCCATATTGATCCTCTGTCGCAGGGCGCCCCTCCGCCAGAAGATCTATCCCACCCCCGGAAAGTGCTGACTCCACTACTCTGCGTGTTTTTGCGGGAAAATGGCGGCCATGCTGTGCGTCTGTGACCATGAAGGGCTACGAGTCGTACAGTGGCCACGTGGTCGAATCGACGCCAAGAGCGCGTGGGGGAGAAAAGACCCGGGAGGTCATCGTCGAGACGGCCCTGCGCCTGTTCCGGGAGCGGGGGTACGAGGCGACGACCATGCGGGCCATCGCGGCCGAGGCGGGTGTCTCCGTGGGGAACGCCTACTACTACTTTTCATCCAAGGAGCAGTTGGTCCAGGCGTACTACGACCGGGCGCAGACCGAGCACGAGGCCGCCTGCCGCGAGCTTCTCGCCTCCGAGCGGAGGTTCGCCGAGCGGTTGAGCGGCGTGCTCCGTGCCTGGGTGAAGGTCTCGGAGCCGTACCACGGGTTCGCCGTCAAGTTCTACAAGCACGCCTCCGAGCCCAGCAATCCGCTCAGCCCGTTCAGCGGGGAGTCCGCGCCCGCCCGTGAGGCGGCGATCGGCATCTACCGTCAGGTCGTCGAGGGTTCCGCCGACCGCATCGACGCCGAGTTGCGTGCGGAGCTGCCCGAGTTGCTGTGGCTGTCGTCGATGGGCATGGTGCTGTTCTGGGTGCACGACACCTCGCCCGGCTGCGAGCGCACGTACCGGCTGATCGAGGTGATGGTGCCGTTGATCGACCGGCTGGTCGGCCTGTCGCACCTGCCGGGGCTGCGCGGGGTCACCCGTGACTTCATCACCGCCATGCGCGAGCTGCGGGCCTGAAGAAGGCCGCCGCCGGGCGGATGACGTGCGCGACATACCGGCCGGTTGGTATGGTCTCGCTCAGGAGGTGGACAGTGAAGCGTTGGGGTATCACGATCCCGTTCTTCGATCGCACCATGGCCGAGTCCAAGGACCTGGTGGCCGAGTTGCCCGGTCTTGGATACACCGACGCGTGGTCCTCCGAGGTGAGCGGCACCGACGGCTTCGTCCCGCTCGCCCTGGCCGCCGACTGGGCGCCCGGCCTGCGCCTCGGTAGTGCCATCGTCCCGGTGTCCACCCGGGGCCCCGGCCTGCTCGCGATGTCGGCCGCCACCCTGGCCGACCTCGCGCCCGAGCGGTTCGTGCTCGGCATCGGCGCGTCGTCCCCGGCCATCGTGGAGCGCTGGAACGCCGGCGAGTTCACCAAGCCGTACGGCAGGACCCGTGACACCCTGCGCTTCCTGAAGCGGGCCCTCGCCGGGGAGAAGGTCACGGAGAAGTACGAGACCTTCGAGGTCAAGGGCTTCAAGCTGGAGCGCGCGCCCAAGGTGGCTCCGAAGATCGTGCTGGCCGCCCTCCGCCCCCGCATGCTCCACCTCGCGGCCGAAGAGGCCGACGGCGCCATCACCAACTGGCTCTCGCCGGAGGACGTACGCCAGGTGCGGGCGGAGGTCGGCCCGGACACCGAGCTGATCGCCCGCCTGTTCGTGTGCGTCAGCGAGGACACCGACAAGGTCAGGGCGCTGGGCAGGCGGATGCTGGCGGCGTACCTCACCGTGCCGGTGTACGCGGCGTTCCACGACTGGCTGGGCCGTGGCGAGGTGCTCCGGCCGATGCACGAGGCCTGGGCCGCAGGCGACCGCCAGGCGGCGCTCAAAGCCCTTCCCGACGAGGTCGTGGACGCGCTGATCGTGCACGGTGACGCGGCGACCTGCCGGGCACGGATCCGGCAGTACGTCGACAACGGCCTGACCACGCCGGTGCTGGCCCCGATCCCCGGTGGTGAGGTCCCGATCCCGCAGGCTGTACGCGATCTCGCACCGTCCGCGTCCTGAGCCGGGGACGGAACTCCGTCCGCGCACCGGACGTTATCGGGGTGCGCGCAAGGGTAGTGGCGCGGTCACGGTATCCGACCGTGCGCGCACAGACGGAGGGGGCCATCATGGGCAAGGCTGGACGTGCGACCGCGGCCTATCGCGCCTACAAGGATGTCAGCCGGCCCGGCTCGCCGGGCCTGATGGACCGCGTCAGGGCACTGCCGAGGATGGTCGGCGGCGCCCTTCGCGGGGAGTACCGCGACCTGGGCAAGAAGAAGCTCGCTTTGATGGGGATGGGCATCCTCTACATCGTCTCGCCCATCGACGTCATCCCCGAGTTCCTGCCGCTGATCGGTGTGACCGACGACTTCGGCGTGTTCCTGTGGCTGATGACCTCCCTGCTCGGCGAGAGCGGCCGATACCTCGACTGGGAGCACAAGAGGGTGCGGGGCGAGGTCCTCTAGCCCCCAGGGCTGTGGTCTCCGGGTTCCCCTATAACTCTTCCCTGAGGAGCCAGGCGCGTGAGGGCAGGGGATGCCCGAAGAGCCGCGCCGCGTTGCCGTACGCGACCCTGGCGATGTCGGCGGGCGGCAGGCTGCCGAGGTTGCGTGCCAGTGCCTGCTGGACGTCGGGCCAGGTGGACTCCGAGCGTGGGTAGCCGCTTTCGAGCAGGACATGCTCCAGCCCCACGGCCAGTCGCACTCCCGACAGCGCGTAGTCGTCGAGAGTGCCGAAGTAGAAGTTGCGGCGGAGCACCTCGCTGGGCTTGAGACCGCCCTCCCAGGTGGCCTCGCCCGCGACCGGGTGGTCGAGGGCGTAGTCGGCGCGGGCGGCCAGCATGGGGAGCCAGCCGACGCCACCCTCGACGATGAGGATGCGCAGCTTGGGGAAGCGCAGCGGCACGCCCGACCAGAGCCAGTCGGCGCAGGCGAACATCGCGCTGGCCGGGATCATCGTGGTGATGGCCTCGATGGGGGTGTCCGGCGAGGGCACCGGCGACCAGGACGAGGCGCCGGTGTGCAGGCAGACGACCGTGCCGGTCTCCTCGCACGCGGCGAAGAACGGATCCCAGTGGCCCGTGTGGATGGACGGCAGCCGCAGCCGGGTCGGGAACTCGGGGAAGACCACGGCCTTGAAGCCGCGAGCGGCGTTGGCCCGGACCTCCTTGGCGGCGACCTCGGGGTCGGGCAGCCAGGGGAGCTGCAGGGCGATGATGCGCTCGGGATAGGTGCCGGCCCAGACGTCGCAGTGCCAGTCGTTCCACGCGCGGATGAGGGCGAGGCCGAGGTCCTGGTCGCGGGTCCTGGCGAAGGCCATGCCCGACTGCACGGCGAGCATGCCGGGGAAGCTGAGCGCCGCCCAGACCCCGGCGATGTCCATGTCGTCGATGCGGGCCTCGATGTCGTGGCAGCCGGGCCGCATCTGCTCGAAGCGCACGGGGTCGAGGGTCCACTGGTCGCGCGGGAGGCCCGCCCCGGCGTCCAGGCCGGCGCAGGCGTAGGTGCCGCCGCCGTACCGCCACACCTGGTGACCCGCCTCGGTCTCCACGACCTTGGGCGCGGCGTCGACGTACTTCTCCGGAAGTCTGCCGTCGAACAGGTCCGGCGGCTCGATCAGGTGATCGTCGACGCTGATGATCACATAATCTCGCCGCCTTGGCTCGGGGTCAGGGGGCAGCGATGTGTTCACAGGGAAAACCGTATGCCGCAGGAATAACACGAGACAAGCTGGGAGGTCTCCGGTTGGTATCCGTTCGTACGGGCATCCGATCTCGGGCCGGTTAAGGGGCTTGTCAATTGGGGTGACATTTCCGGCGATATCGCAGTCATGGGGTGGTGACCTGCACGGCGAGGACGGGATACCGGGTCGCCGGGCCGTCGGCTCCGGAGGAAAGCTCCGCCTCGGCGCCCTCGCTCTCGAAGCGCACGACGCAGGGGCGCGGCGGGACGTGGCGCCGCCGGTGCCGGATCACCGCGAGCCGCGGCCCGCCGATCGCGGCGCCCGTCGCCCTGAGGCGGCCACCGGCCAGATCGGCTCGGGCGTGTTCAGCGCCTTCGTACTTCACCCACACGACCGATGCCATGGGCGCCTCCGGGTCCGCGACGAACGTCTTCACCGGAAACGTTACGTGCGCCGCGGACCATACGACGCCGTGTTCCGTAGTCCGTCATCGCCCGGCGCCCCCGGAAATGACCTCGTAGGCGGCGCCAGGCCTCTGCTACCTTTATCGGCATGAAGCGCGCTGCCATGACGACGACGCCGGAGAGTGTCCCGGCGCGCTGACAGCTGACTTAGTCCGAAGCCCCGGGGCGAGTGCCCCGGGGCTTCGTCTTGCGGTCACTCGCCCGATGTCCGCGAGGAGACCACCATGCACGACCATCGCAAGCTCGGCCGCGAGCTGGACCTGTTCGACACCGACCCGCTGATCGGCGCGGGACTGCCGTACTGGCTGCCGGACGGCGCGGCCGTGCGGCACGCCCTGGAGGAGTACATCCGCGCCGCCGAGCGGCGGGCGGGCTACCGGCACGTGTACTCGCCGGTGCTGGCCAAGCGGGAGCTGTACGAGATCTCCGGGCACTGGTCGCACTACAGCGACGACATGTTCCCCCCGATGAATCTCGGGTCCGAGCAGATGGTCCTGCGGCCGAGCCTGTGTCCCCACCACGCGCTGATCTACCGCTCCCGTTCCCACAGCTACCGCGAGCTGCCCTTGCGCATGGCCGAGCTGGGCGGCATGTACCGCTCCGAGCTGTCGGGCGTGCTCGGCGGGCTGACCCGCGTCCGTGCCATCCAGCTCAACGACGCGCACATCTTCTGCACCCTGGACCAGGTCGCCGACGAGGCGCTTGCGTCCCTGGAGATGATCCGCCAGGCGTACCAGGCGCTTGGGATCACCCCGGCCCGCTACCGGCTCTCCCTGCCCGGCCCCGGCGGGAAGTACGTCGCCGGCCCCGATATGTGGCGGCGCTCCACCGCCCTGCTGACCGACGTCCTCGACCGCTCCGGCCTGCCCTACGAGGCGGCCGAGGGAGAGGCGGCGTTCTACGGCCCAAAGATCGACGTCCAGATCGCCGACGGCGCGGGCCGGGAGTCCACCCTGTCCACCGTCCAGGTCGACTTCCACCAGCCCGAGCGGTTCGACCTGCACTACATCGGCGCGGATGGCGCGAAACACCGGCCCGTCATGGTCCATCGCAGCATCATCGGCAGCGTGGAGCGGGCCGTCGCCCACCTCATCGAACAGCACGGCGGGGCCTTCCCCGCCTGGCTCGCCCCGACCCAGCTGGTGATCATCCCGATCTCCGACGCCGAGGTGCCGAACGCCGAAGCGCTCGCCCGGCGATGTGCCGGCCTCGGGCTGCGAGCCGAGATCGCCGGCCCGGAGCGCGGCAGCCTGGGGGCCCGCATCCGGGAAGCCCGCCTGGTGCCCTACCAGGCCGTGATCGGCGCCAAGGAGGCCGCGGGTGACCAGGTGGCCCTCCGCCTGCGTGACGGCCGCCGCCTCGATCCGAGGCTCGCCGACGACGTCCTCACCGGTATCGGCGCTCTCGTCGATGCCCACAGCACCGACCTGTGGGACGGCGCCGCCTGGCGGCGACAGGGGCGCGGTCAGTGACCGGGGGCCGGGACCGCGTCGGTGCCCGGTGCGGACCGGCGTTCCGCCTGCAGATCGTGGGCCTCACGGCGGATCAACAGGACCCACCCTCCGACCGCGATGCCGATGAAGAGCCACCACTGCACGCTGTACGCCAGGTTGAGGCCGCCACCGCCGCCCAGGTCAGGCGGGGGAACAGGGTCGGGGGCGGGCGCGGTGCCCGGCCGCTGCTCGGTCAGTTCGACGTATCCGCCGAAGAGCCGGTACGGCATCGTCCTGGCGAGGTTCGGGGTGTTGATCAACAGCACCTGCCGGGCCGGCAGGCCACTGCGGTCGTTGATGCCGGTGCTGTCCTCGGTCTCGGCAGGGCGTAGCCGCCCGGTGACACTTACCTCACCGGCGGGCGGGGGAGGGACCTCCGGCGGAGAGTCCGCGGTGGGCCCTATCTTCACCCAGCCCCGGTTGACGACGACGGCGGTGCCGTCCGCCATGACGAGTGGGGTGAGCACGAAGTACCCGGGCCGGCTGTTCTGGGTGCGGCGCCGGACCACCAGCTCATGGGCCGGGTCGTAACGGCCGGTCGCGGTGACGCTACGGAACTTGAGGGAGGGCGGCACCTCGGCGCCCGGCTTGTCGATGCTGGTCAGCGGCACGGTCGGCGCGGCCAGGTTTCCCGTCGCGACGTCGCTCGCAGCCGACCTCTCCTCATAGCGCCCGAACTGCCACCTGCCCAGCAGAAGGAATGAGGGGATGAGCACCAGGACCAGCACGTGGAGTGCCAGCCAGCGAGGCGTCAGGAGGAACCGGTACACGCCTTCAGCCTAGGCAAGCCGGGGAGCGGTCCGTGACTCGACCGTGGCCTTGGCCTGGGAGTTGTCCCCGTGGCCACCCCGACTCCGCGTTCCCTGCGACGTCGTGCCTGGGTAACGGCCCGGCATCGCCCGGCGCCGTGTCCGGGCCCCGGCGGAGCGTGTCCGGCCATGTGTGTCCTTGGACGTGGTGAAGACGTCGCCACCCGCCGATCATGATCTCGTGGAACCACTCGCGGACGGCGGAGGCATGCCGTACGGTCGTTTGGGTTCGTCCACGGCAGCTTGTTTCCGGCCTTCGGGAGCCCTCTCAAAAATGATCGCGCCTACTCTCGCGCTGCCTCCTGCCGCGCAGCATCAGGTGTTGCCGAGGATGAACGTCCTGATCCGGCACGCGGTGCCTCGTGTGCTGGAGGGCATGATCCTTCCGGTGGCCGTGTTCTACGCGGGCCTGCTGCTCGCGGGGATCCGCGGCGGGCTGGTCATGGCGATGGCCTGGGTCTACGGAGGGGTCGCGCTGCGCCTGGTCCAGCGCAAGGCGGTGCCGGGCACCGTTCTGCTGGCGATGCTGGCTATCACGGTACGGGCGGTGCTGGCGCTGGTCACCGGCGATGTGGTGATCTACTTCCTGCAGCCGACCCTGGGTGTCTTCTGCGCGAGCCTGGCCTTCCTGGCCACGGCCGCCACCCCACGCCCGCTGATCGAGCGGGTCACCACCGATCTGGTGCCGCTGCCCGACCATCTGGTCCACCATCCACGGATGCGCAGGTTCTTCGTCCACCTGTCGCTGCTGTGGGGCGCCGTCCAGTTCGCCAACGGGTCGCTCAGCCTCTGGTTGCTGTTCAGCGAGCCGATCGAGACCTACCTGATCGTCAGGACGGCGGCGGTGGCCGTGCTGATGCTCCTCGCGGCCCTGGCCTCGCTGCTCGCCTTCAAACGGGTGCTGCGGGCCGTGCAGCGCCATTAGCCGCGCGAGCCGGCGCCCTCGTGCGGGGCTCAGCCGGCGCGCCGGGCGCCGGGGCCGAGTCGTGGGGTGACCTGGCGCGGCGAGGGCACCTCGTGGCCCTCGGCGCAGCGGAGTCGCACATCGATGGGCGAGCCGCAGTCGCGGTGGGTCAGCACCACCGGCGGGCCGCTCGGATCGGCCATGTAGCGATCGCCCCAGTGCATGAGGCTGACCATGATCGGATAGAGGTCGAGGCCCTTCTGGGTGAGGCGGTACTCGTCGCGCCGGCGGCGGCCCGGCTCGCGGTAGGGGACCTTGCGCAGCAGGTCCGCCTCGACCAATCGCGCCAGCCGGGCGCTGAGCACCTGCCGGGGTGCCCGGGTGCCGGCCTGCAGGTCGGCGAACCTGCGTACCCCGTTGAAGGCTTCCCGCAGCACGAGGAACGTCCACTTCTCGCCGAGGATCGCGAGCGTGCGTTCGATCGAGCAGTTCTCCACCCGGAAGAGGTTCGGCTCGCTCATTCTGGCATCGTAGGCGTTCATTTTCGGTCCTCCAACGCAGCTAAGTCTAGTTGACAGACTCAGGTGCGCTAGGACAGGCTGAGTTCGTGACTGGAACCCAGGTGGTGATCGCCCAGGTCGCCGCACCTGTGGCGGCGCCGGTGATCGAGATCCGGCCCGCGCGGATGGACGACGAGCAGAGGGTCAGAGCGTTCGTCGAGTCCCTCTCCCTCAGGAGCCAGACCCTGCGCTTCTTCTCCGGAATGACGCGGCCCGACAGGCGGCTGGTACGGGCCATGATCACCGTCGACGACCATCGTGACGTCCTGCTGGCGGTGGACGGCGACGACCGGGTCCTCGGTCATGCCATGAGCTTCCAGCGGGGGGACGCGACCGAGATCGCGGTCGTGGTCGCCGACGAGTGGCAGGGGGTGGGGCTCGGCTCCCGTCTTGTACGGACGTTGCTGCGGCGGGCCGTCGCGGGAGGGGCGGTCCACGTCGGTATGGACGTCATGGGGGAGAACCGCAAGGTCCTGTCGATCATCAAGCGGTGGTGGCCGGACGCACAGGTGCGCGTCGAGTCGGGCACCGTCGAAGTCCTCGCCAGGATCACCGCCCACCCGTCGGCGTAGGACCACGCTCCCAGACAGCGCGTCCCCGCGGTCCTCCGCTCCCATCCGGTGAACCGGCCCCGGGGAGGAGGATTTCGGGTGGGGCGGCGGCGAGGCTGGAAGCATGATTGAGCTCACTTCGCTCACCAAGCGCTACGGCTCGACGATGGCCGTGGACGAGTTGTCCTGCACCGTCCACAGTGGCCTGGTCACCGGATTCCTCGGCCCCAACGGGGCCGGTAAGTCAACGACCATGCGCATGATCCTCGGGTTGGACCATCCGACCCGGGGTGAGGCCCGTATCGACGGCAAGCCGTACGCCGAGCACCGCCATCCCCTTCGCAAGGTCGGCGCGCTGCTGGACGCCAGAGCCGTCCACGGCGGACGCAAGGCCCGTGACCACCTGCTCTGCCTGGCGCAGAGCAACGGGATCGCGTCCTCGCGGGTCGAGGAGGTGCTGGATCTCGTCGGGCTCGCCGAGGTCGCCAGACGGCGCGTGGGCGGCTTCTCGCTCGGCATGTCCCAGCGCCTCGGCATCGCCGCCGCCATGCTCGGAGACCCGGAGATCCTTATATTCGACGAGCCGGTCAACGGGCTCGATCCAGAGGGAATCCTGTGGATCCGGACGCTGATGCGCGATCTGGCCGCCGAAGGCCGTACGGTCCTGGTCTCCAGCCATCTGATGAGCGAGATGGCCCAGACGGCCGACCACCTGATCGTGATCGGCAGGGGACGGCTCATCGCCGACACCCGGATGGACACGTTCATCGGCGGCAGCTCGCAGCGGTACGTGCGGGTGCGCGGCCCCCGGCTGGCGCGACTGGCCGAGCTCCTTGGGGACGGCCGTGACGGGGCCCGGGTGGAGCGGCACGACGACCACCTGCGGGTGACCGGGACGACCGCCGCGGCGGTCGGCGAGTCCGCTTCGGCGGCCGGCCTGACCCTGCACGAGCTGGCGACCGTCGAGCCGACCCTGGAGGCGGCATACATGGAACTGACCCAGGACATCACCGAGTTCGCGGGGGTGACGGCATGACCGGCCTGCTTCGCTCTGAATGGACCAAAATCTACTCGGTCCGCTCGACGGTATGGGCCCTGCTCACGGCGGTCGTCGTCATGCTGGGCCTCGGCGCGATCATCTCGGGTGCGACGGCGGGTCTCGGGGACCGGGCGGCGCTCACCGATCCCACCACGGTCAGCCTCGCGGGGGCGCCGATCGCGGCGGTGGTCGTGGCGTCGCTCGGTGTCCTCCTCATCAGCGGTGAGTACCGCACCGGCATGATCCGGACCACGTTGGTCGCCGTGCCGCGACGGCTCCGCATGCTCGCCGCCAAGACCGCCGTGTTCGCCGCGGTGGCGTTCGCGGTGTCGCTGGTCATGTCGTTCGCGTCGTTCTTCGTCGGCCAGGCCCTGCTGGGCGACAAGGCCACGGCCCTGGGCGCTCCGGGCGTGCTGCGCTCGGTCGCCGGCTGCGCGCTGTACATCGCCGCCGGCGGGTTGTTCGGCCTGGCCCTCGGCACGCTGGTCAGGCACACCGCCGGAGGAATCGTCGCGGTGGTGCTGCTGACCCTCGTCCTGCCGCAGATGACCGCTTTGCTGCCCGGCGGGTGGGGCGCGACCGTACGGATGTACTTCACCACCAATGCCGGGCAGCAGCTCCTCCGCCCCCACGCGGAGGCGGGACAGCTCGATCCTTGGGCGGGGTTCGGCGTCTACTGCGCCTGGATCGCGATCACGCTGCTGTTCGCCGCCGTGCTGCTCAGGCGCAGGGACGCCTGACCGCCGCCGTGCCGCCACCGGCCTGCCGCCAAGGGTGATCGAGGCAGGCCGGTGCCTTGGGACGGCGGCCGTTGTTAAGATGATTCGACCCCGGAGTTTGCAGAACAAGGTTCTGCTGGGTCACCATTGTGAATGTGAAGAGTGCGAAGAACGGACGAGACGGCCGCACCCGCATCATCGATGGTGCGCTGCGCCGCTTCAGCCAGGACGGGGTCTCCGCCACGACCCTCGCCAGCCTCCGCGAGGAGAGCGGGGTCAGCGTCGGAAGTTTCTACCACCACTTCGCCAGCAAGGAACACGTCTTCGGGGTGCTCTACTCCGAGATCCAGAACATGTACCAGCAGGCCTTCGTCGACGAATTGTTCCGGCACGAGAGCGCCCAGGGCGGCATCGAGGCGATCGTGGCCATGCACATGGCGTGGTGCGGGGAGCACCCCGAGCGGGCCCGCATCCTGATCAGCGAGCGTCCGCCCCGCCGCGAGGAGCCGGGCGGCCCCGAGGTCGCCGAGTCGCGCAGGGCGTTCTTCCGCCAGGTGTCCGACTGGTGGCGCCCCCACATGAAGGACGGCGTCCTGCGCACCGTGCATCCCACGATGTGTTACGTCCTGTGGCTCGGCCCCGCCACCGAGATGTGCCGCCTGTGGTTCTCCGGCGCCCACCAGCCGACCGAAGAAGAGATCAAGGCCCTGTGCGAGGCCGCCTGGCACAGCCTCCGCCTGGCCTGAACAGGGCCTGCTCGCGGGTGCCGGGATGCCTGAGCCCAAGCTGGACGATGGCGGACGCGCGCACCTCGTGCGAGGGGGTGCGCGCGTCCGCCATCGTCCAGTGGTTGGGCGGGGTCGGCCGTGGCGTCAGAACAGGTTGTGGGACGGCCAGGCGGTGACCTGCTGGACCGCCTCCCACATCATGCCGTCGAGATTGATGTTGTTGCCGTTGGCGAGGGCCGCCCAGCAGTATTCGCCGCTGGTGCGCACGACGATGGCCTCGGTTCCGCTGAGTCTGCCGGTGTGCCACCAGTTGCCGGCGGAGTTGACCGACCAGCCGCTGGCGTAGTTGGGGTTGGCCGACGAGGGCGTGGTCATCGTGGTCGTCGTGTCACGGCGCAGCAGATCCGGCACGGTGGCGAAGCCGTCCGCCCGCACCGCGAACCGCGCGATGTCGACGGGCGACGCGAGCCATCCGCCGTGGGAGTCCATCCGCCTGACGGGCATGCTGTACGGGTCGCTGGTGCTGTAGTAGACCACCTCGTCGGCTCGCTTCTCCGCCCGGGTGTTCCCGGCGATGTGCATGTTCGAGATCCCGCTGGGCGCGAGCACGTTCTGGCGTACGTAGTCCGCGTACGGCTGCCCGGTGATCTGTTCGATGACCCGGCCGAGCAGGCAGTAGCCGAAGTTGGAGTACATGTACGTGGTGCCCGGCGTGAACTGCAGGGGCCGGCTGTCCAGCACCCAGCCGATCAGTTGGGCGTGGGTCATGGTCGGGTTGGTGAACATCGGGTCGTTGCCGTCGTTGGTCCACCCGCCGGCGGTGTGCTGGAGCAGGTGCCGGATGGTGATCGCCTGGACGTTCGCGCTGTAGGGCTGTGTGCCGTAGCGGGTGCCGAGGACGCCGCCGGCGCCGAAGACGCGTTGCCCGAGCGTCAACCGGCCGCTCTCGACGAGTTGCATGATGGCGACCGCGGTGATCGGCTTGGACACGCTGGCGATGCGCAGCAGGTGCCGTTCGGTCAGACGCTCGCCGGTCTCCCGGTTCGCCAGACCGTAGCCGCGCGCGAAGACGAGCGAACCGCGCCGCGCGATCGCGAGCGATACGCCGGCCACCCCTGAGGAGGTCATGTGGCGGTTGACGACCTCATGGACCGCCGCGAAGTCTCCGTCGGTGGGTGTGTCGTGCAGCCACAGCGCCGCGAACCGGGGAGTGCCGTTGCCGTAGCCGCTCACCCGTGCGGGCCGGTATCCGAGTCGTTGATGCTCGTCGAACGCCGCCTGGTACGCCGCCGAGGTGAGACCGTGGCGTGCCGACCAGCGCGGCCCCGCGCCACGGGTCCAGATGGCCGCGTACAGGTCCGTGCCACCCACCGTGTATCCGCTGATGACGGCGGGCCGGTATCCCTGTGCGGTCAGCCGGTCGAACTCGGCCTGGTACTGCGCCGAGTTCAGGCCGTGCCGTGCCACCAGGGCGGGCCCTGGCGTGTTCTCCCAGATCGCCGCGTAAAGCGCCTGACCTCCGGACTCGTAGCCGTCGACGTGCACCGGCCGGTACCCCTGCGCGGCCAGCCGGTCGAACTCGGCCTGGTACTGCGCCGCGGTGAGATTGTGCCGTGCCACCCACGCCGGCCCGCCCGTCTGCTCCCAGATCGCCGCGAAGAGCACCTGCCCGCCGACCCTGTAGCCGTCCAGGTGGACGGGCCGGTAGCCCTGCGGTGTGAGCCGGTCGAACTCGGCCTGGTACTGGGCCGCGGTGAGGCCGTGACGGGCCACCATGGGAGGCCCTGGCCTGTTCTCCCAGACGGCCGCGTACGTGGCCTGCCCGCCGGAGTCGTAACCGTCGACGTGGACCAGCCGGTACCCCTGCGCGGCCAGCCGGTCGAACTCGGCCTGGTACTGCGCCGCGGTGAGGTTGTGACGCGCCACCCAGGCGAACGTGCCGGCCAGCATCGCGCCGGTGCGCTGGGTCACCGCCGCCGCCGCCGATGTCGCCCCCACCCCTCCGAGGCCGAGGAACGCGCCTACAGTCAGGCCTGCTCGAAGCAGGCTGCGTCTGTCGAACGCTGATGGATCCCCCATGTCAACCTCCCACCCCGCGCTCTCACCGCGCCGGTCGATTCGGTAGATACGCCATGTCTCATAGAGGGTGCGAGACGGCGACCCGCGGAACATGAGTAGCCCCCTACTCACCTGCGCATGATCTCAGCAGAGCGCGAAGAATCCCGGGACACACGCCATGGTGCCCGGGATGGAATCGCTAGGAGTATGCGCGCGGAGCCCGCGTTGCGGGAGGACGGTCAGACGAGTTGGCGGAGGCGGGTGGGGACGCACCAGGCCTCGTGGTTGAGGGAGATGTCAAGACGGAGGTCCTGGCGCTGGCGGCGGAGGCCGGGGACCTGGAAGCGGTCCTGGACGTCGAAGCGCCCGCGGCGGGGATAGCCGAAGCCCAGGGCACCGGGCAGCACTCTCAGGTCATCCCGGTTGCCGCAACTGGGGCAGGTCCACGCGACCAGATCCATGCCGCGGTTGTAGTCGTGGCAGGCGAGGAAATATTCATCTGGCTGGAACCTGGACTCGCAGGCGAAGCACGGGATCAACATCGAGATCCGCTCCTTGGAACATCTTGGTGCGGGCAGCGTACGCCCCAGTCGTATCTGTACCCGCTTGACCGCTGCTTGCGAACTACTTGAGTGCCCGGCGCCCCAGGTCGTTTATAGCACCCTCTACCTGCGGGATTGTCCCACTTTGATGATATTGATCCGGCGTTGATCCGACGTTGACCGGTGGGCGGAACGCTTTGAGGGTGGGCACGGAGCTTGGGGGGTTCGAGATCCGTGTCAACGTCCGGCCGGTCGTCGTTGTGAGGCGGCCGGCCGCCGCGAAGCGCCTCCGGTAGCCACCGGGCCCCCTGGCGCTGAGCAGCGGCAGACGACCGGCCGGGCACCCATAAATAAATACCCATAAACCCCATTAAAGCGTACATACGCGCCTACATCCGGAACTCCCATAGCTCCTCAGCCGAGAGCTTGAACAGGACACGGTGACCATAAGTGATCAACCACGTGTGGATGACGCGATTAGATGACGACCCCTTCTGCGGGGTACGAGAGCTAATCGCTGACCTGGTCGAGCTTCAGGAGGGCGCGCAGGTCATCGGCCTCGGGCGAGCCCAGGCGAGTGAAGATCTCCAGGGCGCGTTTGAGGCAGTCGCCGCTTCGCCGGACGCTGCCGAGCCCGGCGAGCGCCCGGCCCAGCACGGTCAGTGACAGCGCCTCCCCGTATGGGTGGCCGATCTCCTTGCTCAACGTGAGCGCCTGCTCGGCGTGCCGGGCAGCGTCCTTGTAGCGTTCGGCGGCGATGAAGGTCTCGGCGAGCCTGCAGCACACCCGCTGTTCCCACACCTTCTGGTTGCCCGCGCGGAAGAAGTCGAGACACTCGGCGTGGTGCACGACCGCCTCCGTCAGCCGGCCCACCCGGGACAGGACGATGCCGAGGTGGTAGCGCGCGCGGGCCATGCCCGCGCCGCTGCCCAGTTCCGTGAAGATCGCCAGACCGCGTTCCGCGGCGGCGATCGCCTCCTCCGGGTGTCCGAGCCCCAGATGGTCACGCGCGGAGTAGCTGGCCACCAGCGCCTCGCCGGCCGCCGCTCCGATCTCCTGGTACGCCTTGAGCGCGGAGTCGAACCAGGCCAGCGCGTCTTCGTGGCGGCGCTGCCGCCCGGCGACGACCGCCAGCGCGTTGAAGATCTCTCCGGTGACGATGCGGTCGCCGGTGATCCCCGCCAGGTCGAGCGCGGCGCGGAACTGCTCCTCGGCGTCCCTGAGCCGGTTGGCGCCGAACAGAACCCGGCCGAGCACGTACCGGGCGCGCAGTTCGCTCGACTTGTCCCCCATGGCCTGCGCGGTGGCGAGCACCGCGCCGGTACGACCGGCGAACTCGCGGACGTACGCCCCCGACTCCAGCAGCGGCTCCATGGCGACGAGCAGGTCGGCGGCGGGCAGCAGGGTTTCGGGCGTCGGGCCGGACTCGGCCGTCTGCCCGACCGCGGCGAACAGGGCCTCGGCCTCGATGGTGAGCCAGGCCACGGCCTCGTCCGCGCCCGCGAAGCTGCGGCCGGAGACGCCCGTGGACACCAGGTGGTCGGAGATGACGCTGCCCTCGTACGCGAGCCGGTGCGCCGCCTGCGCCGACGCCAGGTAGAACCCGAGCAGCCGCCGCAGCGCGAGCGCCCCCGCACTCGGGTGCTCGGTGATCTCCGCCTGCTTGCGGGCGAACAGCCGCAGCAGGTCGTGGAACCGGTAGCGGCCGGGAGCGGGCGCCTCCAGGAGGCTGACGTCGACCAGCGACTCCAGCATGTCCTCGGTCTCGGTGGTGCTGAGCGACAGGACGGCCGCGGCGGCCTGGACGGAGATGTCGGGACCGTTCGGCAGCGAGAGCAGCCGGAACGCCCGTGCCTGGCCCGGTTCGAGGTGGCCGTAACCGAGTGCGAAGGTGGCGTCCACCGCGAGGTGGCCGATGCGCATCTCGTCGAGGCGGCGGCGCTCGTCGGCGAGCCGGGGGGAGAGCGAGGCCACCGTCCACGCCGGTCTGGCCGCGAGCCTGGCCGCCACGATGCGGACGGCGAGCGGCAGGAAGCCGCAGATCGCGACCACGTCCATGGCGGCGGCCCGCTCGACGGCCACGCGTTCCGGTCCCGCGACGGCCGAGAACAGGCTCAGGGCCTCCTCGGGCTCCATGACCTCCAGGTCGATCAACCGGGCCGAGGGCAGGTCGGCCAGCTTGCCCCGGCTCGTGATGATCGCCGCGCATCCCGCCGTGCCCGGCAGCAGATGCTCCACCTGCTCGGTGTCGCGGGCGTTGTCCAGCAGGACGATCATGCGCCGGTCGGCGAGCAGCGATCGGAACAGCGCGGCGCGCTCGGCCAGGCCGTCGGGGATGACGTCGACGGGGATGCCGAGCGCGCGCAGGAACGCGGCCAGCACGGACTCGGGAGCCGTCATCTCCTCGCCGTAACCGCGCAGGTCGGCGTAGAGCTGGCCGTCGGGGAACACCTCGTGGAGTGAGTGGGCGACGTGCACGGCGAGGGTGGTCTTGCCGACCCCGCCGATGCCCGACACGGCGGCGACCGGCATGCCCTCGCTGCCGCTGACGCTGGTCAGCAGCGTGCGCAGCCGGTTGACGACCTGACGGCGTCCGGTGAAGTCGTTCACCGCGGCGGGAAGCTGCGCCGGCCGGGGCATCTCGTGCAGGACCTCGCGCTCGGCCTCCTCCGCCTCCGCTCCGGCGGCGGATCCGTCACCCGGTCTCCCCGGGCGTGCCTCGCGCCTCGGCTCCGCGCGGCGGTCGTCGTCATCGCGCCTGGACACGGGCGCTCGTACGGGCTGGGCCGGCGTCCACGCGAGCTGGGGGTCGGCGGCGAGGATGCGCTGGTGCAAGGAGGCGAGCTCGGGGCCCGGATCGATGCCGAGCTCCTCGACGAGCGCGTGCCGGGTGTCGGTGAACACGGTCAGCGCGTCCGCCTGCCGGCCCGTCCGGTAGTAGGCGAGCATGAGCTGGCCGCGCAGGCGCTCCCTCAGCGGGTGCTCGGCCGTCAGGGAGAGTAACTCGGGGATGACGTCGGCGTGCCGTCCGAGCGCCAGGTCCAGCTCCATCAGGCTCTCCATGACGCCGACGCGGCGCTCGATGAGCCTGCCTCGCTGGCTCTCGATGTACGGCCCGACGGCGCCGGCGAGCGGCTCGCCCGACCACAGGGCCAGGGCCTCGCGCACCGTGTCGGCGGCGCTCACCAGATCGCCCGCCTTGCGCTGGGCCTCGGCGTCCGCGACGCGGCGCTCGAAGACGGACAGGTCGAGGGCGCCCGCCGGGAGCCGGAGCGCGTAGCCCCGGCCCACCGATGTGAGCAGCTCAGGGCGCATGCGCGGTGAGCGTTCCGGTTCCAGCACGGCTCGCAGGCGGGAGACGTAGGTGCGCAGCGCGCCCAGCGCCCGGGGTGGAGCATCCTCCCCCCAGACCGCGTCGATCATCTCCATCGGCGTGACCGCGCGGCCCTCCCGGAGCAGCAACATGGCCAGGATGGACCTTTGCAACGGCGTGCCCAGCTCGATCTCGTGGCCGTCGAGCCATGCCTGAACCGGCCCAAGTACCGCGAAACGCAGGCCAGCCTCAGCGTCTTGACCAGCCATTTTCCGAGTTCCCCACCCTAAACAAAGTTTTGTGTCCAAATGATAGTTCCCCCGTTGCTTTCCCCCCTATGCAAGTGCGTTGACGTTAATCCGCTCGTTGATTCCACGTTGATCTGCCGTTGAACGCGCGAGCCCATGCTGATGGCAGTTGAGCGTGACCCGCTGCGGGGGCGGCCACGCACGACGCCGACACTGCGGCCGGATCCGGTGGGCGAAACCGGGTCCGGCGGGGGGCGGCTCAAGCGTCTTGCAGGCGAAGGTAAGGCCGTTGTAAGTGTCCTGCAGGCGATGGGTTCTATCACTTGGACATAAGCCCCGGAGCGCAGAGAAACCGGGGAGCCCCTCATTTCAGGAGAACCACATGCGCCGCTCGATCCGCACCATGCTCGGCATCGCCGCAGCCTCCGCCATCCTCGCAGTAGGTGTCCCCGCTGTCGCCTCCTCGGCGAGCGCGGCGACCACCACGAAGACCGCGACCGCTTCCAGTTACGACTACGACGAATACTGGGGCTATTACTACTCGAAGTACTACGACGGCTCCCGTGCCAAGGCCAAGGGCCACGTGTACGAGGACGACCACGGTCGCTTCCACGTCGAGGGCAAGCTCTACGACAAGTACTCGCCGGGCTGGCTGTGCGGCTACGTCCAGGTGAAGTTCGAGAACGAGGACGGCGACGACTCGACCTACTGGGCCAAGAAGTGTGGCTCCAGCGGTTACCGCTACTTCCACTTCTACGAGAATCACGTCGACAACATCCAGGTCCGCACCTGCTACTGGAGCAAGCACCACGAGAGCAAGAAGTACTGCGGCCGCTGGAACTACATCTACGAAGCCGACAGCCAGGAGTGATCCTGACCACTGAGCGCACGGCGGGGGAGACCTAAGGCTCCCCCGTACGGCACCCGCGGAGGCTGGGGAGCCCGCGGGGGTACCACAGGGGGGACGTCCCAGGGGCACGGGGAAAAGGCCCTTGGGACGGAACGCCGGCCAACCCGGAACCACAGGGGGGACCGGAAGATACAGGGGGAACACAGCCCGCCCGGAAGCCGAAAGGCATCCGGGCGGGCCGTTTCGTGTCACGAACCGAACAGCGAGGTCGCGCCGCTTTCACGAGGCCGAGGTGACGGCGGTCACGGGCTCGCCGGGGCCAGGGCCGGGGGCGTCCAGGCGGCGAACCATCTCCTTTCGGTGAATCCGGCGAGAGCCTCTTCCAGATGTCCGAGCGACGCCGCCACCCAGGGCAGATCGATCGGCCGCTCGCTGGACAGCGCGGCCATCCGCTGCTCCTCGCCCTCGCCGTACAGCAGGCTGGTCGCGACCCGCACGCGCAGGGTGCCGGGCGCGTCGCCGAAGACCGCACCCGGCAGCACACCCACTCCGTGCTCGTCGAGCAGGGCCGAGGCCAGCTCGCCCGAGGTGGCGAACCGCCGCAGCGGCGCGAGGTCGGGATAGAGGTAGAACCCGCCCTGCGGATACGCGACGCCGGCGCCCGCCCTGGCGAACCGGTCGGCCACCGCCCTGGCGACGACGCCGTGCAGCCTCCTGCTGGCGGCGACGCGCTCGACCAGCTCGGGCGGCTCGGTGTAGGCGTACGCCGCCGCGTGCTGCACCGGCGTGGCGGGGCAGGACCAGATCTCGGACGCCACGGCGAGCAGCCGGTCGCGGAGCGGGATCGAGGTGAGCCTGGCCACGCCGATGCGCCAGCCGCCGAGCGCGTGGCTCTTGCTCAGCCCGCTGGTGACGATGGTCCGTTCGGGTGCGATGTCGGCGGGACTGAGGAACGCCGCGCTCCGGTCGTGGACGAGGTCGCGGTAGATCTCGTCGGAGATGATCATCAGGTCGAGCTCGCGGGCGGTCTCGGCCAGGCGCCTGATGGTCTCCGGCCTCGCCAGCCTGCCCGTCGGATTGTCGGGCAGCGTCACGAGGACCGAGTTCACCGTACGGCCCTGAGCGCGGGCGCGCAGGACGGCGCCCGTCAGCTGATCCGGGTCCGGCGTCCCCCCCTCGCCGGGGGGCGCGGGTACCGGGATCGAGCGGACGCCCGCCAGGTCGGCCTGGGCCGCGTAGCTCACCCAGCTCGGCGCCGGCAGGACGATGTCGCCGCCGATCGCCGGCAGCAGCGCGTAGAGGAGGGGCTTGCTCCCGGGGCCGCAGACGACCAGCTCGGGATCGGTGGGCAGGCCGCGCCGGTCCCAGTAGCCCGCCGCCGCCTCGCGAAGGACGGCCGCGCCCGCGACGGGTCCGTAGGAGTTCTCCGGCGAGGCCTCGGCGAGGCGCTCACGCAGCGCCGGGTGGACGGGAAGACCGGCTTCTCCGAAGGCCAGGTTCAGCACCCGCTGCCCGGCGCGACGTCTTCGGGCAATTTCCTCGTTAGCTGCCAGGGTGGCCGAAAGTGTGACGTTCACGGTCATAACCTCCTAGTACTGGGGGACGTGCCCAGCTTGCTTGGGTACATCCATCAGTACAAGCGAGGCTTTTCGTGGGTGACCATAAGGAGAAGTGATGCTGGACCTCCGGCGCCTGGCCCTGCTCTGCGAGTTCGCGCGCCGAGGCAGTATCGCCGCGACCGCGACCTCGCTCGGGTACAGCGCCTCCGCGGTCTCCCAGCAGCTCGCGGCCCTGGAACGCGAGACCGGCTCGGTACTGCTGGACCGCACGTCCCGCAGCGCACAGCTGACCGAGGCGGGGCATCGTCTCGTCGAACACGCCGAGCGGATCCTCGCCATGGCCGAGACGGCCGAGTCCGATCTGTCCGCCCACGCGGCCACACCTTCGGGCCGCGTCGTGGTGACCGCCTTTCCCACAGGCGCGGTCGCGTTCGCCCCCGTGCTGGCCAGGTCGCTGCGCCGCCACACGTCACTGACGCTCCGGCTACGGCAGAGTCGCTCCGGGCGCGGCATGCGGGAGGTGCAGTCAGGCGAGGTGGACATCGCGCTGGTGGACGACTGGTACGGGGGACTGCGGGCGCGCAACACCGAGGCGTTGCGCGTCCTGCCGCTGCTGCTGGACCCGATGGTGCTGGTCGTGCCGCGGCGGCACAGGATGGCCGACCCGTCGATCCCGGTCGACCTGTGGGCGCTGCGCGACGAGCCGTGGATGGCCACCCCCGATGGCGAGCCCTCCCGGATGGGCGTGGACAGGCTGCTGTCCGACGTCGGAGGCGCTCACCCCGTGCCGTGGGAGTTCGAGGGCCTCGGAACCATACTCAGCCTGGTGGCCAAGGGCATCGGCATCGCGGCCGTTCCGGCGCTGGCCCTGGCGGCCGGGGTGCGAGGAGTGGCGGTGCGGCGGTTCCCCGGCGACCCGGTCACCCGGGAGGTGCAGGCCGTCGTCAGAACCTCGAGCGTGAACCGCCCGTCCGTGGCGGCGACGCTACGCGCGTTGCACGTGGCGGCACGCTACCTGGCCGCCGACCTGGCGCCTGTGCGCTTCTCCGCCGAATAGGGACAGGGGGTGCGGCTCCCGCCGCGGGGGACGAGCGGGAGCCGCACGAACGAGCCCGGACGGTGAACTCAGCAGTCGACCAGGTCGGGCTGCTGGTTCAGGATCTGGGAACGAGCGGTGACGAACTCCGCGTGTGCCTTCTCGGCCGCGGGGTCGAACACGGCGACACGGTGGCAGTTCTGGAAGGCGAGCCGCACGCCGAAGTGACGCTCCAGAGCGCCGCGCATCGCGTCGCTCGCCAGGCAGCGCAGGAGCTGGCCCCGCGCCGCCTCGTCGGGTGGCGGCGTGTGGTTGTCGGCGAACTCGGCACCGCTCTCCTGGCGTTGCCGCACCAGTTCGGTGATCATGGCCCAGGCGTACGGAAGGGACTCACGGACGCAGGCGAGGAACGCCTCGTCGTCGACCTCACCCGCACGTGCTTGGTCGAGGAGCTCGTTCGGAACGGTCAGCGACATTCTTGGTTCTCCTCTCGGGAGGGACGCATCCGACGTTAGGCGTCACGTCGGACTGACTCCAGGTGGCGTAAGGGGGACAGTCGCGTAGGGGCCCGGCTCTCATCCTGCGCCGACGGTGGAACGCTCACCGAAGACGAAGTCGTGGTCGATCTGCTGGAGGAGGTCTTCGCCGGTGGCCCGGTTGGCCCACGCCCGCGCGTTGCGGGTGTGGAACTCGATCGCCTGCCGGCCGAACTTCTCCCAGTCCTTCTTCTGGGCGCGCAGATGGCTCATGAGCACCGCGAGCGCCTCCTGGTTGGCGGGCTCCAGGGCGTCGAGGGTGAACGCGCGGCCCTGCTCCATGGCGCGGACGGCCGGCGAATGCTCGAGGCACACCAGCAGGTCGTCACCCACCTGCTCGCGGAGGAAGGCGACGTCGGCCTCGGAGTGGACCTTGTTGCCGATCACCGCGATCGGCACGTCGAAGTCGCGGGCGTGGTCGCGGTACTGGCGGTAGACGCTCACACCCTGCCTCGTCGGCTCGGCGACCAGGAAGGTCATGTCGAACCGGGTGAACAGCCCGGAGGCGAACGAGTCGCCGCCGGCGGTCATGTCGACGATGACGTGCTCGTCGTCCCCGTCGACCAGGTGGTTGAGGAAGAGCTCCACCGCGCCGACCTTGGAGTGGTAGCACGCGACGCCCAGGTCCTCCTCGTTGAAAGGGCCGGTGACCATCAGCTCGAAGCCCTGGACGGTCGTGGCGAACCGCTCCATGAAGAAGGGGTCGGCGACGCTCACCAGCCGGGATCCGCGGCCGGGCGGGGTCGTCTTGACCATGGACGCGGCCGAGGTGACGCGGGGGTTGTCCCCGCGGAGGTACTCCTTGATGTCGCCGATGTGGGCGCCCAGCGGCTCCGGCAGCGCCGAGGGCTCAAGCCCGAGGACCAGGCCGAGATGCTGGTTGATGTCGGCGTCGATGGCGACCACCGGGCCGCCCTGCTTGGCGGCGTACCTGGCGAACAGGGAGGACAGCGTGGTCTTGCCGCTGCCTCCCTTGCCGACGAAGGCGACTCTCATGTCTCGGATCCAATCTGATTATGAAAACCATTGCAAGTACCGAAGGCTCATGATGTCACGCGCCCGGCCGCCGGCAGGTGTTCCTCGTCAGGACATGACCGGTCCTTGCCGGAGTCCACAGGGGCAGGGGCTGGACACCTTGACCCGCGCGATGCGCCCTCCGGCACCCCTTCGCCGGCTGCCGGGCCACCCTTGACCCGAGAGCCGGGGGTCAGCTCGCTGGGGGGCGGTAGTACTTCACGATGGCGTCCATGGTGGGCTTGAGCCGGTCCCACTCGGCCCGGGTGGTGACCCAGCCGATGACGCTGATCCGGTCGCCGGAGACGACCATCCGCTGGAGCTCGTGGTAGGGCACTCCCTTGACCGCCCACGAGTGGTATCCCGGGCCGGTCCAGGTGCTCTCCCACTCGGCCACGGCCTCGCGCTTCGCGGGCACCTTCGCCAGGCGGAGCTTCCGGTACTTCCTGACCGACGCCGACAGGGACGTCTCCGCCTCCCGGAGCAGCTCCAGCGGTCCCCTGCCGCCGGCGTCGCTGACCCGTAGCTCCAGGTAGGCGGTTCCCGTGCGCTCCGACCAGGTGAAACGGTTCTGCCTGATGGTGAGCTGCCAGCCCCGCGGGACCGCGGCCTTCCAGCCCTGGCCGGCGTCGTACCACTTGAGCCGCAACCGGCTCGGGGTGGCGGACGGGGTCGCGACCGGCGTGGCGGCCGGCGCGCTGGAGGAGGACACCCCCAGTGGTGACACGCCGCCAGGCTCCGCGCTCGCGGTGCCGCCGGTC
Source organism: Sphaerisporangium flaviroseum (assembly GCF_039537005.1). Classification (NCBI taxonomy): domain Bacteria; kingdom Bacillati; phylum Actinomycetota; class Actinomycetes; order Streptosporangiales; family Streptosporangiaceae; genus Sphaerisporangium; species Sphaerisporangium flaviroseum. Next base: position 500,530 of record NZ_BAAAZR010000001.1, read on the forward strand.
GGACGCAGGACGGCCCAGCCGCCGATCGCGCCCGCGACCACCACGGCCGCCGTCACCCCGGCGACGAGCTTCGTACGGCTCGCGTCCCGGGAGGAGCCGGAAAGGAGTTCGGAGAGCCTGGAGCGACCGGGGTCTCCGGCCACAGACCCGAGCCTCGTACGGCTCGCGCCCTTGCTGGGGGCGGAGGAGGTCGTGGTGCCGCTCTGGGTCAGGATCGCGTCGAGCAGGCCCTTGGCCTCGGAGGCGCTCATCCGCTTCGCCGGGTCCTTGGCGAGCAGGCCGGCCAGCACCGGGCGAAGCTCGGCGGGCGCCTTGGTGAGCGCGGCGTCCTGGGTGAGCAACGAGGCGAGCGGTCCCATGGTGCTGTCGAAGGGAGGACAGCCGACGACCGTGGCGTACAGCGTCGCGCCGAGCGACCACAGGTCGGCGGCCGGGGCGGCGGGCGCCCCGTCGATACGTTCGGGCGCGAGGAAGCCGGGCGATCCCACCGTGCCGCTCCGCTGGGCGTAGGGGTCGCCGAGGGAGGTTGCGATGCCGAAGTCGCTGAGCACCACGCGACCGTCGTAGCCGATGAGGATGTTGGCCGGTTTCACGTCGCGGTGCACCACCCCGGCGGAGTGCGCGACGGACAGGGCGGTGAGCACCTCGCTCGCGATCGTCGCGGCGCGGGGGACGGAGAGCGGGCCCTCGCTGCCGATCACCCGGTCGAGGGAGCGGGACGGCACGAGTTCCATGATGATCCAGGGCCGGCCGTCCTCGTCCGCCACGTCGAAGACGCCGACGATGGTGCGGTGGTTGAGCCGCGCGGCCGTCCGGGCCTCGCGAGAGGTCCGGTGGATCATCTGGAGCTGCTGACGGGAGTCGAGCCTGTGCGGGATCAGCACTTCCTTGACCGCCACCGGCCTGTCGAGCAGCGTGTCGTGCCCCTCCCAGACCATGCCCATGCCACCCTGACCCAGCGCTCGCACCAGCCGGTATCGCTTCACCACCAGCTGCCCAGGAGTTCCCATCTAGTAAGCCCCCTCGCGGGCGATAGAGCGAGAAGTCAGCAGATCGGAAGTCTTCCATAATTGTCGGCTTTGGCGCGCTCCAACCGGAGCCGCGGCGCAAGACGTATGAATGCCTCTCGTACGGGGTTCAGGAAAGAGGCGGCAGGGAGCCGGTGGCGATGTGGGCCAGCGTGATCTCGGTGAGCGTCGTGTCCTCGAAGGTCCGCAGAGCCGTCCACACGTCCGCCAGCGGCTTTGCGACCCCGGGGAACCGCTCGCTGTGGGACGGCACGCCCTCGATCACGATGATGATGTCCGCCAGCGTGATATCGGTGGCCGGCCGCGCGAGCCAGTACCCCCCGTCGGGGCCTCGCTGGCTCTCGATGAGCCCCGCGCGCCGCAACTGGAGCAGGATGTTGTCCAGGAACCTGCGAGGGATGTCCTGGGAGCTCGCGATCCGCTCGGCGGGCACGGGGCCCGGCGGAGCGGCGGCCAGCTCCGCGGCGGCCCGCAGTGCGTACTGCGTCCTGGCGGAGATCCGCATCAGCCGACGCGCTGGTCGAGCCCCCAGCGGCGCCGGAGAGCGTTGTCCGCCGCGCCGAAACACATGTCCACGACGATGCCGATGACGAGGATCACGATCATGGTGGCCAGCAGGCCGGGCGCGTCGGACAGTTCCCGGGCGTTGTCGAGTTGCTCCCCGATCGACGTCTGGTGGGCGATGATCACCAGCAGTTCGCCCGCCATCAGCGACCGCCACGCGAACGCCCATCCCTGTTTCAGTCCCGACAGGAACGACGGCAGCGAGGCGGGCAGGATGACGTGCCGGTAGAGCGCGAGGCGGCGCAGGCCGAGGATGTGCCCGGCGCGCAGCAGGATCGGCGGGGTGTAGTCCACGCCCGCGATCAGCCCGTTCGCGATGGACGGCGCCGCGCCGAGGACGACCACGAACAGGATCGCGCTCTCGCTCAGCTTGAACAGCAGGATCGCCAGCGGGAACCAGGCGATCGACGGCATGGTCTGCAATCCCGTGATCAGCGAGCCGAACGCCGCCCGCAGGGGACGGACCCGTGACACGGCCGCGCCGATGAACAGCCCGACCAGCACCGCGATGGCGAACCCGGTGACGGCCCGGCGCATCGTCACGGCCACGGCGTCGTAGAACTCCGCGTCGCCGAGGCGGGTCCACAGCTCGCCGAGGACGGTGACCGGGCCGGGGAAGACGTACTCCGGGCGCCATCCGCTGAGCACGACCAGTTGCCAGACCACGAGGACGAGCAGGATGGCCGCGATCATCGGCCAGGCTCTGGCCCAGATCCTCGCGGCCACGCCGCGCCGTTCGCGGGTGGACAGCTCCAGCGCGTCGAGACCGGCGATCTGCTGGGAGATATCGGTGGTCATGCCGGCCATCACTTCTCGCCGCCCACGCCGACGGGCCGCCGCGCCGGCCGGGCGTGGCGCAGGACCTCCTCGCGAAGCCTGTCGGTGATCCCGGCCGCCAGCTCGGCCACCTCGCCGGAGTCGGTGCGCCGGGGCCGCTGGAGCGTGACGGGGAACTCCTCGATCACCGTGCCGGGCCTGCTGCTCAGCAGGACCACGCGGTCGCCGAGGCGTACGGCCTCGCGCACGTTGTGGGTCACGAACAGCACGGACAGCTCACGCTCACGCCAGATTCGCTCCAGCTCGTCGTGGAGCAGGTCGCGCGTCATGGCGTCCAGGGCGCCGAAGGGCTCGTCCATGAGCAGCACGTCGGCATCCTGCGCGAGAGCCCTGGCGAGCGCGACCCGCTGGCGCATGCCGCCGGACAGCTCGTGCGGGCGCTTGGCCCCAAGGCCGCCCAGATGGACGGTCTCCAGGAGCTCGGCCGCCCGGGCACGGCGTTCCTTCTTCGTGGTGCTCCTGGCCGAGCTGGTCACGCGGAGCGCGAGCTCGATGTTCGCCGAGACGGTGAGCCAGGGGAACAGAGCGGGCTCCTGGAACATCATGGCGATGCGTCCACCCTGGGTGTCGATCTGCCCTGCCGTGGCGCGGTCGAGCCCGGCGACCAGGTTGAGCAGCGTGCTCTTGCCGCAGCCGGACGCGCCCAGCAGGCAGACGAACTCGCCCCTGTCCACCGACAGCGTCACGCGATCGAGGGCCAGAAGCTCCCGGCCGTACACCTTGGAGACCGCGTCCAGCCGGACCGCGGGCTCGCGCCCGTCGGCCCGGCTGGAGCGCAGCTCCTGAATCGGAGCTGTCACTTCGACTCCTCACCCAGCGGCCCGCCGGCCCGTGACCGGGAGCGCCGCGTCGACTCTTCTGACGTGCAGTGCCTGCTCACTTGTCGTTCACCGCCTGCCGGCCCTTGGCGGCCAGCACCTCGTTGAGGATGGTGAGGTCGTAGATGCCGTTCAGGTCCACCGGGTCGAGCAGGCCCACCTTCTCGGCGTGGTCGGCGCTGGTCACCAGGGAGGACGCGATGGGGTCGTTGGTGAAGGTGATGTTCTTGAACGCGCTCTCCAGCACCTCGTCCTTGAGGGGCTTGCCGGAAAGGTCCTTCAGCTCCGCGTTGATGGCCTCTTTGGCGCCGGCCGGGTCGGACTCGATGTAGGCGTTCGACTCGACGTGCGCCTCGATCAGCTTCTTCACCAGGTCCGGGTGCTCCTTGAGGAACTCCTGCCTGACGATGAGGTGCGTGATCACGAACTGCTTGTTCGGCCACAGGTCGGCCTCGGTGATCAGGGTCTTGCCCTTGCTCTCCTGGATCATGCGGCTCGCGAAGGGCTCCGGCACCCAGGCGCCGTCGATGTCACCGGTGGCGAAGGTCTGCAGCGTCTGGGCGTTCTCCTGGGGCACGATCGAGACGTCGCCGCCGCCCTTGGTGTCGGTCTTGAGGCCCTTCTCCTGGAGCCAGTAGCGCAGCGCGACGTCCTGGGTGTTGCCGAGCTGCGGTGTGGCGATCTTCTTGCCCTTGAGGTCGGCGACGCCGTTGATCTCCGGCTTGACGACGAGGTACACCCCGCCGGACGCCGCACCGGCGACGATCTTGATGGCCTGGCCCTTGGACTTCGACCAGGCGTTGATCGCCGGGTTCGGTCCGATGTAGGTGGCGTCGACGGCGTCCGAGAAGATCGCCTCGGTGGCGGCGGGCCCGGCGTTGAAGGTGGCGGTCTTCAGCGTCACGCCGCTGCCGAGCGCCTTGGCGAAGAAGCCCTTCTTCACTCCGACCAGGGCCGTGGAGTGGGTGATGTTCGGGAAGAAGCCGAGGCGGACCTCGGTCTTGGCGCCGTCGCCGCCGGAGGCGCCGTCCCCGCTCCCGCCCCCGCCGCAGGCCGCCGCGAGGGCCGTCACCGCGACCACGGCCAGCGCCGCCGTCATCCCCCGGAGCCTGCGAACCCTCATTGCCACTCCCTAATTCCTACTTAATAAGTCGGTTGGGTGTATAAGACGATATACCGAGCGTGGTGTCAAGCCGGGGTGACGAGGCGAGCACGCGTCGTTACCGGTTTGTGGCCGGTGGGGCACCATGGATCGTGGTGATAGATGCCGTTTTAAGGGAAATGACGGTTTACCAACGCTGGCAGTGGGTCAGCCGACGACGATCCGGTAGGTGTGACCGGTGACCGCCTGGAAGACGGCGGTGTCACCCTCGACGGTGCAGGGCACACGGGTGCTGCAACCGCTCAGGAAGGCGGGGTTGCGCAGCCGCACCTCGCCGTCGTGGCCGGAGGTGAGCCGCACCTCCACGACCACGCCCTCCTTCCAGGTCACGCCCACGGTGTGGCCGCCCCGGGCGCGCAGCCCGTCGAAGGAGCCGTACGGCCAGGCGGACGGCAGCGCGGGGAGCACGTCGACCACGCCGGCGTGACTCTGCAGGAGCATCTCCGCGATCCCGGCCGTGGTCCCGAGGTTGCCGTCGATCTGGAACGGCGGATGCGTGCTCCACAGGTTGGGATGCGTGCTGTGCTTGAGCTGCTCGCGGAGCAGGCGGTGCGCCCGGTCTCCGTCGAGCAGCCGAGCCCACAGATTGATCTTCCAGGCCCTGCTCCAGCCGGTGCCGCCGTCCCCTCGGTGGTCGAGCGTGACCCGCGCCGCCTCGCCGTACTCCGTGCAGGGCCGGATGCGGCGGCCCGGGTGCAGCGCGAACAAGTGGCTGATGTGCCGGTGTGTGTCGTCCGGATCGTCCCAGTCTTCCCGCCACTCCTGGAGCTGCCCGAAGGATCCGACCCGCAGCCCCTCGTCCAGCTCGCCAAGGGCCTTCAGCAGGTGGTAGCCGGGGTCGATCCCCAGGTGGTCCGCCGCCTCGGCCGTGTTGGCCAGCAGGTCCCACACGATCTGCTGTGAGCTCGCCGCGCCCGCCGAGAAGGGCCCGTGCTCGGGCGAGTGGCTCGGGGAGACCACCAGGCCATGGTCCTCGGTCAGATTGTCCAGCCAGAAGCCCGCCGTCTCGCTGAGCAGAGGGTAGGCGTACTCGCGCAGGTAACGGACGTCGCCGTTGAACAGGTAGTGCTCGTAGACGTGCTGGGCCAGCCAGGCGTTCGCCTCGGGGAACCAGAAGGAGGTCGGCCAGTCGTGCACCCCGGTGAACCCGAACGGGTTGGTGTTCTGGTGGACCACCCAGCCGGACGCGCCGAACATGGTCGCGGCGGTGATCCTGCCCGGGGCGCGCAGCCGGTCGACGAAGCGCAGCAACGGCCGCACGCACTCGCCGAGCCCGGTCACCTCGGCCGGCCAGTAGTTCATCTGAAGGTTGATGTTGGTGTGCCAGTCGCCGTCCCAGGGCGGGGCGGGGCTGTCGTTCCACAAGCCCTGGAGATTGGCCGGCAGCGGCGAGTCCTGCCGTGAGGAGGCGATCAGCAGGTAGCGGCCGTAGGCGAACAGCAGCGTCTCCAGCGCCCGGTCGCCGGGGCCGCCGGCGCCGTACTGGGCGATCGCCTGGTCCGTCGGGACGGGCTCTCGCGCCGAGGCCGCGGCGCACCCGCCGATGTCCAGCCGGACGCGGTCGAACAGCTCCCGGTGATCGGCGACGTGCTCGGCGCGCAGGGCCGTGTAGCTCCGGGCGGACGCGCGGTCGACTCGTGAGGTGACCTCCTCGTGCGGGTCGGCCCCGCGGTACCCCGGATGCACGCCGGCGTAGTCGGTGCCCGCCGAGAAGACCAGCGTCACCGCGTCGGCGCCGTGAACGGCCACCGCTCCGTCCTGGTCCGTACGGCGGCCGCCCTCGGCCAGCACCTGGGCCTGCCCTTCGAAACGAAGGCCGTTGTCCTCCAGCTCTCCCCGGAAGGTCAGACGTCCCCGCTCCGGCCGTACCCGCGAGGCCGGCCGTATCCGGGGGGAGGCGAGGGCGGCGGCGAGCCGTACCGTCAGGGAGACCTGGCCGGGACGGTCGGCGGCCAGCCGTATGACGACCGCCTGCGCCGGGTGGCTGGCGAAGTGCTCACGCGTGAAGCGGACGCCGCCCGCGGTGTAGCGCACGGACGCGATCGCCGTGGTCAGGTCGAGCTCGCGACGGTAGTCGCGGACCTCGCCAGGCGTCCCGAAGTCGAGCAGCAGATCGCCGAAGGGCTGGTAGGCGCCGAACCCGGGGATGTGGCCGTCCATGCCGGCGACGTTGCCGAGCAGGCCGACCGCCTCGCCGGGCTCGATCCGGCCCTCCTCGGCGATCCGGCGCCTGACCTCGTCGAGGACGCCCGGCCGGGGGGACGGCCAGTCGCCGGACCCGTATCCCCGCCCGGCGTCCTTGGAACCGGGTCCGCCCGTCCACAGGGTGCTCTCGTTCAGGGATACGCGCTCGGTCCCGAGCCGCCCGAAGACCATCGCGCCGAGCCTGCCGCTCCCGATGGGCAGCGCGAGCCGTTCCCACGCGTCGTGCTCATCCGGCCCATCCGCAGGCCGGTCGTACCACAGGGTCAGCATGTCTCCCCGATCAGCATGATCAAATCAATCCTAACGGGGCAGATCAGAATTGGTTACAAGATGCGTTAACTATGGGTTGCTCGGTCATATCGGGTGACGGACCGGCGGATCGGGGTCACCAGGTGACGGGAAGCTCGATGAAGCCTCCGGTCAGCCGGCCTGTCCGGGTGCGCAGCCGCTGAAGGGGCGTGGCCAGTTCCAGCGTCGGGAACCACTGGAACAGGGTGCCGAACACCACCTGGAGTTCCACCCGCGCGAGGTTGGCGCCGATGCAGTGATGCTGGGCGTAGCCGAAGGCGACATGGGGATCCCCGGTCTCGCGGGCGATGTCGAAGACGTCCGGCTCGGCGAAGACGCCCTCGTCGCGGTTGGCCGCCCCGGGCAGGAGGAGCACCGCCTCGCCGGCCTCGATGGTGACCCCGGCGAACTCGATGTCCGCCTTGGCGTACCGGACGAGGCCGTGGTCGGACGGTGAGGCCATGCGCAGGATCTCCTCGACCACGGCCGGCGCGAGGGAGGGGTCGCTGGCCAGCGCGTCACGCTGGGTGAGGTCGCTGAGGAGGAAGACGACGCCGTAGTCGATGCGGTTGACCGTGGTCTCGTGCCCGGCGAACAGCAGGCCGGCGCCGAGGTCGGCGATCTCCTTGTCCTCGGCGTCCATGTTCGCCAGGTCGGAGAGCACGTCCTCGGCCGGGTTCCTGCGCTTCTCCACCACCAGGGCGTGGATGTAGGCGCTGAGCTCCTCCATCGCCGTCGCGGACGCCAGCGGGTCGTTCATGTTCGTCATGCCGTCCGACAGGGCGCGGAACCGCTCGCGGTCCTCGTACGGCACGCCGAGCAACTCGCAGATGACCAGCACGGGAAGCGGGAAGGAGAACCGTTCGTGCAGGTCGACCGGTGGCGTCATGGTCGCCACCTGGTCCAGGAGGTCGTCGACGAGGAACTGGATGTGGTCGGTCAGCGACTTCATCCGCCGGGCGGAGAACGCGGGGGCGAGGAGCCTGCGCATCCTCTCGTGCTCGGCCTTCTCGGTCGCGTAGTCGCCTCTCGGGCCGCCAAGGAGGGCCGAGCCGGAGATCCGCGGCGCGTTGCCGGGCTCGGGATGGGAACGGCCGAGACGGTCGTCGGCGAGCAACCGCCGCACCTCGTGGTACCCCGTGACCAGCCAGGCCTCGTCGCCGGCCTGGGTCCTCACCCGGCTTAGCGGCGCCTGCCTGCGCAACTCGTGGTACGCCGGTGGCACGTCCAGCGGGTTGCTCCGCGGGAACGGCAGCTGAGGGAGATCCGACACGATTGGCGCCCCTCTCGTCGGTTCGCATCCCACTCGCCGTCGCGAACGGGTCTTATCGACCGTCGCATTCGCGAGACGTTCCTGCAATGCCAATTGTCAAGACTTGTCATGACAGCTAGTGATGTCGGGAGATGAGATGAGGGGAGTCGCCGGCGAACCCCCGAACGGGGACCACCCTGGTGGTCCTGTCCGGCGTCAAGGCCTGAGCTAGTTGGCCGGGATGATGCCGAAGCCCACGGCGGCGATTACGACGGCGCCCAGGATCACCCGGTAGACGATGAACGGCGTGAAGCGGTGCGTGCTGATGTACCTGAGGAACCACGCGATGGCCGCGTAGCCGACGGCGAACGACACGAGGGTGGCGAGGATCGTCGGACCCCAGGCGGGCACCTCTCCCACGCCGATCTGGAACAGCTCCAGGACGCCCGACATGAGCACGGCCGGGATCGCCAGCAGGAACGAGTACTCCGCGGCCTCCTCGCGCCGGTAGCCGAGAAGCAGGCCGGCGCCGGTCGTGCCGCCGGACCGGGAGACGCCGGGGATCAGGGCCAGCGCCTGCGCCAGGCCGTAGGTCAGGGCGTGCGGCAGGTTCAGGTTCTTGTCGAGGGTCAGCTCGTTACGTGCCATACGGTCGGCCACCCACAGCAGCAGGCCGAAGACGATCAGGCAGCCGCCGACCAGGCGCAGGTCGCGCACGGTGGTCTCGATCTCGTCCTTGAACGCGAGGCCGAGCACGCCGATCGGGATGCTTCCGGCGATGACGTACCAGCCCATACGCGCCGCCGGTTCCTGCCGGAGGCCGGGGTTGAACAAGGACCGGGTCCAGGTGGAGATGATGTCCCAGATGCGCTTGCGGAAGTAGATCAGAACGGCGGTCTCGGTGCCGAGCTGGATGACGGCGGTGAAGGCGGCTCCCGGATCCTTCCAGCCGAAGAATGCGGACACCACCCTGATGTGCGCACTGGAGGAAATGGGGAGGAACTCCGTCAGCCCCTGCACCAGACCCAGCACGAGCGCCTCGAACCAGCCGATCAAAGAAAACACCTTCCGGGGGAGGGTCGCGACGAACCGTGCCGGCGACCATGTGGACGGACCAGGCGAGGCTAGCCGAAGTCTGGCATCGAGGTACTCGGCTGAATGACCGATCCGCCGCGGGAAGGCTTCAGGCGGGGGGCAGGGAGCCCGCCAGCTCGCCGGCCAGATCGGCGAGGCCGCACTGGCGCACCCCGTCGATCATCATGCGAAGGTCCTTCGTGACGCGGGCGGAGCGTACGTCCGCGGCGAGTGCGACCGCGCGGCGGGCCTGCTCCGTGCCGGTGTCACGCTCTCCCTCGCGCAGGCGCAGCACCGCGAGCCGGGTGAGGCAGCGTAGACCCGTGCGTGTGCGGTTCTCGCCGAGCCGCTCCAGCGCGGTCGCCAGGCGGACGCGCGCACGGGAGTCCTCGCCGAGCTGGAACAACGCCAGCCCCAGCGCGCTGTCGTGATGACCGGGAGAGACGGTGATGTGGCGTGCCCAGTCGGGCGCCACCGCCGGCTCCGCCCGGGCCAGCGCCTCCTCGGCCAGGCCGATGTGCCGTAACCCGCCCGGCCGGTCGCCCGCCGCGGCGCAGTGGCGGGCGGCCACGGCGTGCACGTTGGCCCGCTCGGCGCTGGAGATGCGCTCGTCGCCGAGCGCCAGCCGGAGGATCTCGACGCCGTCTCGCGGCCTGCCCATGTCGGCGAAGGCGACGGACAGGTCGAGCATGGTGTGGGCACGCAGATCGCGGTCGCCCCCGCGCGCCGCCGAGTCGAGGGCGAATGTCAGCAGCCTCGCCGCCCGCTCCATCTTCCCCTGGTCGTACGTCGCCCAGCCCACACGGTCGGCGAGCAGCGCCACGGCCGAGCAGAGCCGCTCGCGCGTGGCCTCGGTCATCGGCCTGTCCTGCAGTTTCACCGCCCACTCGAGAGACCCGCGGGCCATCGCGATGGCCGCGTTGCCTCCACGAGCGAGGTCCATGCGCATGTAGAGATCGGCGGCGGCTTCGACGGCCTGGACCTCGGGCAACCCGACATGTGACGGCGGCTCGGTGCCGAGGCCGTCGAGCAGGCGGGTCAGAGGCTCCCCGGTGGCGACACCCATGGAGGCCGCCGCGATGACTGAGAGTAAACCTCGCCTCTTCATATCATCGACGGTACCCATTTCGGGGGCGCAGACATCCGGGCTTCCCGTTGCGGCAAAGGGAAGCGCGAAGGCGCCGAGGGCGATCTCGTAATGGTGCATCAACGCGGGGGTGGCCTCGCGGTCTCCACGCTCGACTCGGCTGAGGTGACCTGCGGAGACGCCGGTCATGAGGGCGAGTGTACCGAGGCTGAGACCCGCGCGCCGACGGGCCGCGCGCAGATCCTCACCGATGGCCATGGTGGCTCCCCGTGTTGCGGCAATGACAGTGCGGCACCACAATGGCGGTGACACGCCGTTATCGAACCCTCACACTGACCGTAGCGCGGATGTCACTCGCGCAGACCGATGACGCCATAAATGGCGGGCCTGGGACGACGATTCCCGCGTCATGGGCCTTGGATTCGGAACAGAGGTCCTGGCCAGTGCGAAACTTCACCTCAGCCCTACGCCGGTACGCCGGCCCACCCCCGCTGTTACCCGAGCGCCAGAAAGAGGCGGCGGAGTGAGCCCGCCAACGGCCGACGAGTCCGGATGGATGGTGTTCCAGTCGGACACCGGCCGCTTCTGGGCGACGCGATTGCGCTTCGACGACGCGATCGAAGCCGCGGGGGTGTGGCGCACGGTGGACGCCGACGACGCGACGACCCTGGCCAAGCTGATCGCCGAGCAGGAACTACGTGCCCGCTCGGTGTCCTGAGGGCACCTGCATCAGCTCGGCCCCCGCGCGCGGCCTGGCGAAGCTCATACGTCGGAGCGGATCTCCGGGAGGTCGGTGAGCTCCCACTGGACGTGGTAGACGCCGTCGCGATCGACCTTGCGGTAGGTGTGGGCACCGAAGTAGTCGCGTTGCCCCTGGATCAGGGCCGCGGGCAGCCGCTCGGCGCGCAGCGCGTCGTAGTACGCGAGCGAGCTGGCGAAACCGGGGGCGGGGATGCCTCCCCTGACGGCCGCCACGGCGACGTCGCGCCACGCGTCCTGGGCGTCGCCCATCTCGGCGGCGAAGCGCTCGTCCGACAGCAGCGTGGGGACGTCCGGGTCGGCCTCGTAGGCCGCGCGGATGCGGTCGAGGAAGCGGGCTCTGATGATGCAGCCGTCCCGCCAGATGGCCGCCATCGCACCGAGGTCGATGTTCCAGCCGTACTCGTCGCTGCCCGCCTGGATCTGGTTGAAGCCCTGCGCGTAGGCGACCACCTTCGATGCGTACAGGGCCTGCTCGACGTCGTCGGCGAAGGAGTGGTCGAGGCGGCCGCCGGAGGGCCCGGGCAGGCCGCGTGCCACCCGGCGCATGTCCACATGGCCCGAGAGGGCGCGGGCGAAGACCGCCTCGGCGATGCCGGTGACCGGCACTCCGAGGTCGAGGGCCGCCTGGACGGTCCAGCGGCCGGTGCCCTTCTGCTCGGCCTGGTCGACGACGACGTCGACGAACGGCTCGCCGGTGGTGGGGTCGGTGTGCGAGAGCACCTTGGCGGTGATCTCGATGAGGTACGACTCCAGCCGGCCGGTGTTCCAGGTGCGGAAGGTCTCGGCGATCTCCACGGGTGACATGCCCACGCCCTTGCGGAGCAGGTCATAGGCCTCCGCGATGAGCTGCATGTCGGCGTACTCGATGCCGTTGTGCACCATTTTCACGAAATGTCCGGCACCGTCGGGGCCGACGTACGTACAGCACGGGACGCCGTCCACCTTGGCCGCGATGTCCTCCAGGATCGGCCCCAGCGACTTGTACGCCTCGGGCGACCCGCCGGGCATGATGCTCGGGCCTTCCAGCGCGCCCTGCTCGCCACCGGAGATGCCGACGCCGACGAAGTGGATGCCGGTCTCCTTGAGCGCCTTCTCGCGGCGCCGGGTGTCGGCGAAGTGGGCGTTGCCGCCGTCGATCAGGATGTCGCCGGGTTCGAGCAGCGGGGCGTACTCCTCGATGACCGCGTCGGTCGACTGCCCCGCCTTGACCATGATCACCATCTTGCGCGGCCGCGCCAGCGAGGCGACGAAGGCCTCCGGCGTCTCCGCAGGGATGAAGTCCCCCTCGTGGCCGAACTCCTCGATCAGCGCCTTGGTCTTCGCGGACGAACGGTTGTGCACGGCGACCACGTACCCGTGCCTGGCGAAATTGCGCGCGAGGTTCCGGCCCATGACCCCGAGTCCGGTGACGCCGATGACGGCCTGCTGTGCCATGTCCGATCACTCTCCTTTGATCTAGCAATACGCCGGGGACGGCCGCCGGGTTCGATCGGGCGAGCACGTGCGGTGGCGTATCCATGTAACCACGCGAGTGATCAGGCGCGTCCTGCGGTCAGTCCCGCAGCAACCTGGCGATCGGTGACTCGTCCAGGTGCTGGAGAAGATCGCGGCAGTCCTTGTACACGGCCTCCGCCCCGGCCTCCAGCAGCGACGCGGAGTCGATACCACCCGACCGCACGGCAACGATGCCGACCTTCGCCGACCGGGCGGCCAGTCCGTCCCACACGGTGTCGCCGAGCATGATCGCACCCTCGGACGGAAGGCCGGCCTTGTCGAGCGCCTGCTGTATCGGCTGGGGGTGCGGTTTCGACTTCTCGACGTCGCCGGCGTGAACCATGGCCGACACGGCGTCCTTCGCGCCGGTGACGCCTATCAGGCGCTCGGCCTCGTCCTCCGGGGCGCTGGTGGCGGCCACCACGACGAGGCCCCGATCGGCGAGTGTCCGCAGCAACTCGCCCGCGCCAGGTACGGGCCGCACCTCGTCGAGACGCGGCTTGTACAGCTCCGCGTGCGTGTCGGCGATCGCCTGCGCCTCCTCCTCGGTCGCATCCGGAAGCAGATAGTCGATCAGGTCCCGATCCGCGCGGCCGATGGCCCCATGGATGTCCACCATCAGGACGTCACGACCCTGCCGGCGGAAGCCCTCCCACCACGCGGCCACGTGCAGGTAGTTCGTGTCGACCAGGGTGCCGTCAATATCGAAGATCACTCCGCGTCGCATCGCTCACCATCCCTGTAATGCCCGAAACCTGCCCATCCCCCGCGCGCTCTGGGATCCCGCCACCGAAATGGCGGGAGTTCGCCCCTTACTGAGGACTTGACCCCACAACGAAGAGCAAGTGACACATGCCCGGTTCCGTACCCCGGAGTGCGGAAATACAACAAGCATCGCCGAGTGGGCAAGGAAGGATCTTGGCTCCGGGGCGGTGAGCAGCCTGAACAGGCGCCCCGGCTCAACCGGACGAACAGGAATCCTGCGTCGCGTCGATGCCCTTCAACTCCTCCTCGGAGACGGGAGCGGCCTTCAGCCCTCGCCAGTCGGAGCCGATCACCAGCACGAGCCTCGGCGTCACGGCGTCCTTGATCAGGGTGTTGCGGGAGACCAGGAGGTCGTCGGCCAGCGTCGGGACCCTGGCCTGCCCGTTCGTGGAGTACCCGATCGTCGTCTTCGGGTACGGCTTGCGCTTCGTGTCGCCGACCTGCACGACGGTGTATCCGCGCTGCTCGAGGCCGGCGGCGACCTGCGTTCCGAGGCCTCCGCGGTTGGTGCCGTTCTGCACCACGATCTCTATCTTGGACTTGGGCACCTTGCCCTGGCGGCCCGTTTTGATGTGCGAGCCCTCGATCTTCGTGTCGGTCGCCACGAGCCGGAAGAGCTGCTTGGCCTGGGGCTGCACCCACTCGACCCGGCCCGGCTGGGTGAGGGAGTAACGCCACGGGGTGGTGACGAACCGGATGTTCCCGGCGGCCAGCCCCTGCGCGCTCGCCGCCAGATCATTCATGACGCCCACGGTCAGCCGGGGGTCGGTCGTCACCGACTTGGTGGCCGCGTCGAGGAAGCGGAACAGCTTGGCCGGGTCGGACAGCGTGGCGCCGCTCATCGCCTTGTTGATCATCGAGGCGATGAACATCTGCTGCCGCTGGATACGGCCGATGTCGGACCCGTCCCCCAGGCTGTAGCGGGCGCGGACGTAACCGAGCGCCTGCTCACCCTTGACGGTCTGCCTCCCGGCGGCCAGGTGCAGCATCGCCTTCTTGTCGTCGATCGCCTTGGGCACGCAGATGTCGACGCCCCCGAGGGCGTTCACCATGCTCTTGAAGCCCGTGAAGTCGACCTTGGCGAAGTGGTCGATGTGGATCCCGGTGAGCGACTCGATCGTCTTCCAGGTGCAGGCGATGCCGCCGAAGTTGAACGACTCGTTGATCATGCCGACGTGGGGACGCTGCCCCGGCAGGCCGTTCTTGGGCTGGCAGGCGGGCAACTGGACCAGCGAGTCACGCGGGAAGCTGATGAGCAGCGCGTTGTCATGCTTGGGTGACACGTGCGCGAGGATGATCGTGTCGGTGCGCTCGCCCACTTCCCTGTGGCCGTACTTCGCGTTGGCGCCGGCACGCGTGTCGGAGCCCACGATCAGGACGTTCAGCGCCTTGCTCGCCTTGGCCGGACGCTTGCCGAGCTCCTTGGCGTCCACCTCAACGTGCTTGATGTTGCCGCTCAGTTTGGTGTACGCGCCGACCAGTGTCGCGCCGCCGGCCACGGAAACCCCCGCGACCGCGGCCACCAGGCACCACAGCCATGCCATCCAGTGCCGCTTCACCCTGCCGGGCGGCCCCGCCGCGGACTCGTGTCCGGGCTGGACAGCGCGCACATCGACAAGCCCGCCGTTCATTGTCCCCACGGAATGGCCAGGGCTGGTGGCCCAAGGCCACACGCCGACTCACAGGCACCGGATCCCACCGCCCGGCGAACCGCGAGCAAGTCTAGCGACGGCGAGGATATTTGTAGTCCGCTGTCTCCATATTCGCAGGAAATCCGGATTTTCCTGGACTACCAGCGCCCCCATGGACGGCATCGGGCCGGGTCCGGACCGGTCTTCAGGACCTCCCCGCGGTGGTCAGAACGCGCTCGTCCGCCGGGGGAACGTCCCGTTCTTTCTCGGCGGCCGAGCGGGCGAGGCGTCGGCCGAGACGCTGGGCCGGCCGCTCGACGAGGCGGTAGGTCACCGCGGCGCAGGCGATCACCGCGATGAACAGCACGGCCTCCCAGGCCAGCCGCTCGGCCAGCGGGATCCCCGAGGGGTCCATGGTGAGCCTCCTCACGACTTGCAGGACCAGGGGATGCAGCAGGTAGACGGAGTAACTCGCCAGGCCGAGCCAGACGAGAACGGGCGGGAAGGCGCGGTGGCGCAGGGCGAGGCCGGCGGCGAAGGTGAGCCATGCCGCGACGACGGCGGTGGACCAGCCCCACTTGAACGCCAGCTGCCCGGCCTCGGTCATGCCCCATCCCGGCCCGAGCCACACCGCCACGGCGACCGAGATCACCGGTACCAGGCCGATCATCCACCGCCACCGTGCCCACAGGGCGGGCGACCGCTCCATGCGGTAGATGGCCGTTCCGCCGAACATCGTCGCCAGGATGATGAGGCTCTGCCACGCGCCCACCCTGCTGTTGAAGGTGAGGAGCACGAGGGTGAGGACGGCGACGGCCGCGGCCCCGCGGGCCCGTACCCGAGGGTTCTCGCTCAGGACGGCGACGATCCCGCCGAGGAGCACGACCGCGGCGACGACGATCACGCCTCCTCCCACGGCGTGGGACAGCCAGCCCGCCGGTACGAGCGTGCCGGCGACGAGCGCGCACACCGCCAGGCTCAGCGAGGTGCCGGCGCTGGCCCGGTGGATCCGGAACACGAACATCGCGGTCACGAGCAGGTAGAACGCCATCTCGTACGAAAGGGTCCAGAAGACGTTGACGACGCTGGGCACCTGGAGCAGGTCCTGCAACATCGTCAGGTGCGCCAGGGCGAAGGACCACGGCTGCCCGGAGGCCTGGGCGGGCAGCGGCGTGTAGACGCCGATCAGCCCGAACACGGTGCCGGCCACCGCCACCATCGCCCACAGGGGGTAGAGGCGGAAGACACGGGTGATCCAAAAGCCCCGGACGCTACCGCGCCGCTCCAGGGACACCGGCACGACATAGCCACTGACCAGGAAGAACACCAGCACGCCGTACTGCCCGAAGTCGAACCACGGGCTGATCGAGCGGCGGATCTCCGGCAGCAGGGGATCCAGTGAGTGTTCGAAGACGACGATCAGCGCGGCGATCCCGCGCAGGGCGTCCAGCCAGGACTGCCGGGTGCCTCGGGATGCCGGTGGCGAGGGCGTCGAGCGGGTCGCGACATGCATTCGGCCTGGGCTACCCGCGATGTACCGGCGATTAACCCTGATTGCCGCGATTCACATCAAAGGTGATATTTGCCTCAAACGCTAGCCAGGCGCCTCCTCGCGGGAGTAATGGAGGAGGCCCGTGAGGACGTCCTCCAGGGTCACCACCCCGGTCACGGTGCCGTCGTCGTCGGTGATCGCGGCGAGCTGGGCCCGGCGCTTGCGTATCGTCGCCAGCACGTCGGCCAGTGTCGTACCGCGGTGCACGTGGGGCAGCGCGCGAGCCGGCAGGGGCTCGTCCGGCGCGTGCCCGTTGAGGGCGTCGAGGACGTGAAGGTACCCGCACAGCCGGCCCGGGCTTTCACCGCGTACGGGGAAGCGCGAGTGGCCGTAGCGGCCGGCGTACTCCTGGAGCTCGGCCGCGCGGGTCGTGGCGGGCACGCTGACGACCTCGCTGATCGGCACCATCACGGACTCGACCGGGCGGGCGTAAAGGCCGAGGGTGGCGATCATCCGGTCGTGCTCGTCCTGCTCCAGCAGCCGGTGCCTGCGCGACTCCTGGATGAGGGCGGGCATCTCATCTGAGGTGTAGACGGAACGGATCTCCTCGGTCGGCGGGATCTTCAGCACCCACAGGACGGCCGCGGCGATGGCGTTGATCCCGACCAGCAGTGGCCGGGTGGCGCGGGCGACGACGCGCAGCGGCGGTACGAGCCACAGGGCCGCCTTGTCCGGGATGGCCAGAGCCAGGTTCTTCGGCACCATCTCACCGATGATCACATGGGCGGAGACGACGATGAACAGGGCGAGGGCGAAGGCGGTCGGGTGGACCAGACCGTGGGGAAGGCCCAGGGCCGCGAACAGCGGCTCCAGGGCATGGGCCAGGACCGGCTCGCCGACGGCGCCGAGCGCCAGCGAGGCGAGGGTCACCCCAAGCTGGGCGGCGGCCAGCATGAGCGGGACCGCGTCCATGGCCGCGAGCACCGCGCGGGCCCGCCGGGAACCCTGCTTCGCCAGCGGTTCGATCTGCGTACGCCGGGCGGAGATCAGCGCGAACTCCGCGCCGACGAAGAAGCCGTTCACCGCCAGCAGCAGCACGATGGCCAGGACGTCCAGCAGCGTCATGGGCCGCTCCTGGCCACCGGGAAGCGGGCGGCCGTCATGAGGGCTCCTCCTCGGAGTCCGGGGCGGTGAGGGTGATCTGCTCGATCCGGTGGCGCCGCATGGTGTCGACCCTGAGGGTCCAGCCGTTGACGACCACGCTGTCCCCGGGGTCGGGGAGGCGGCCGAGGCGGCTGATCAGCAACCCGGCGAGGGTCTCGTACGGTCCTTCGGGCATCTGGAAGCCGGTGCGCTCCTCGGCCTCGTGGGCACGCAGGAGCGCGGGCACGGCCACCGAGGTCCCGGCGGGCAGGAAGGCGGACTCCGGCTCGCCAGAACCCTCCTCGGGCAGGTCGTACTCGTCGGCGATGTCGCCGATCAGCTCCTCCGCGAGGTCTTCCACGGTGACGATGCCGGCGAAGCCGCCGTACTCGTCGACCACCACGGCCATCTCCCGCCTGGCCGTGAACAGGCGCTCCTGCACGGTCGCCAGATCGAGTGACTCGGGCACCAGGACGGGCGGGCGCAGGATCGCCGCCACCCGCGTCGTCGAGCGCTCGGCCTCGGGCACGGCGAAGGCGTCGACCACGGTTGCCACGCCCACGATGTCGTCGAGCTGGCCCCCGGATACGGGGAGCCGCAGGTGGCGTTCGCGGCGGGCGAGGGTCAGGAACTCCGTGACGCTGGCGCCGTCGGTCACGGTGACGCAGTCCATCCGCGGGGTCATCGCCTCGGCGGCGGTCCTGTCCCCGAAGCGCAGCGCGCGGCGCAGCATGGCGGCGGTGCCGATGGGAAGGGCGCCGGCCTCGACCGACAGGCTCATCAGTAGGCTGAGCTCGTCAGGGGAACGCGCGGAGGCGAGCTCGTCCTGGGGCTCGGCGCCGAGCGCGCGCACGATGGCGTTCGCCGTCGCGTTGCAGGCCTTGATCAGCGGGGCGAACACCGCCGAGAAGATCCGCTGCGGGGGCGTGGAGATGCGGGCCACGGCCATGGGGCGGGACAGGGCGGCGTTCTTGGGAACCAGTTCGCCGAGCACCATCTGGCTCACCGTCGCGATGAGGAGGCCGAGCATCGCCGCGATGCTCTCCGTCACCCGGTCCGGCAGGTTGGGGATCCACGCCAAGAGAGGGCGTAGCAGGCCGGCGATGGCGGGCTCGGCCATGACGCCCAGCAGCAGTGAGGTGATCGTGATGCCGAGCTGGGCCCCGGAGAGCTGGAACGACAGCCGCCGGATCGCCGCCTGGATGCCCTGGGCCCCGCGGTCGCCCGCCGCGGCAAGCCGCTGGACCTCGCTCCGCTCGACGGTCACCAAGGAGAACTCGGCCGCGACGAAGAAGCCGTTCGCGATGACCAGGGCCAGCGCTCCAAGCAGATAGACCAGGTTGAGGATCACGGTGTCGCCCTCCCGCGAAGGCCGCTACATCAGTAGATCAGACCTTGCGACATGTTGCGTCTCCGCGGGCACCGTACCCGGGACGGCCCTTCGCCGGGGAGTCCCGCCGGCGGGAAATGGCCGGCCGCCTGGGCCCCGGGGTCGGGGAATTAACCGTAGGGGGGTATGGTTCCAGGGTAAGAGCGCAGGTTGCGAGTGGCGCTCGTGGCTCCGGAGCACGCACCATGGAGATGAGCGAGAGGAGAGGTCATGGCATCCGTCACCAGTGGACGGGCCGCAGGGGGCGGCGAGATCGAGCTGGTCATCGGCGGGATGACGTGCGCCTCCTGCGCCTCGCGCATCGAACGCAAGCTCAACAGGCTCGACGGCGTGACCGCGACGGTCAACTACGCCACGGAGAAGGCGAAGGTCGCCTACGGCGACGGTCTGCGTCCCGAAGACCTGGTGGCCGAGGTCGAGAAGGCGGGGTACTCCGCGGAGCTGCCCAGCGTGGAGCCGCCGGCCGAGGAGCTTGACGGGCTCGCCCCGCTACGGCGGCGGCTGATCATCTCGATCCTGCTCTCCGTCCCCGTGATCGCGATGGCCATGATCCCCGCCCTGCAGTTCGACCACTGGCAGTGGCTGTCGCTCACCCTGGCCGCCCCGGTCGTGGTCTACGGCGGCCTGCCGTTCCACCAGGCCACGCTCACCAACTTGCGGCATGGCACGGCCACGATGGACACCCTGGTCTCGCTGGGCACGCTGGCCGCGTTCGGCTGGTCGCTGTGGGCGCTCTTCTTCGGTACGGCCGGAATGCCCGGCATGCGGCACGGATTCGAGTTCACGCTCAGCCGGGGGGACGGGGCAGGGAACATCTACCTCGAGGCCGCCGCCGGCGTGGTGACCTTCATCCTGGCCGGTCGCTACTTCGAGGCCAGGTCCAAGCGCCGGGCGGGAAGCGCGCTGCGGGCCCTGATGGAGATGGGGGCCAAGGACGTCGCCGTCGTACGGGCCGGCCGTGAGGAGCGGATCCCGATCGACCGGCTGGCCGTCGGTGACGCCTTCCTCGTACGGCCGGGGGAGAAGATCGCGACCGACGGGGTGGTCGAGGAGGGCGCCTCGGCGGTCGACGCCTCGATGCTCACCGGAGAGTCCACCCCGGTCGAGGTCGGTCCCGGGGACATCGTGACCGGCGCGACCGTCAACGCGGGCGGCCGCCTGGTGGTGCGCGCGACCCGCGTCGGCGCCGACACCCAGCTCGCCCAGATGGCCCGGCTGGTCGAGGACGCGCAGAACGGCAAGGCCGAGGTCCAGCGGCTGGCCGACCGGATCTCCGCCTTCTTCGTGCCCATCGTCATCGCCCTGTCGGCCGGCACGCTCGGCTTCTGGCTCGGCACCGGGAACGGCGCCGTCGCGGCCTTCACGGCGGCGGTGGCCGTACTGATCATCGCCTGCCCGTGCGCGCTCGGCCTCGCCACGCCTACGGCCCTGATGGTCGGCACGGGGCGCGGGGCGCAACTCGGGATCCTGATCAGGGGGCCGGAGGTCCTGGAGTCGACCCGGCGGGTGGACACGATCGTCCTCGACAAGACGGGCACCGTGACCGCCGGCCGTATGACGCTGGCCGGCATCACCACCGCCCCCGGCGAGGACCGCGACGAGGTGCTGCGACTCGCGGGGGCACTGGAATCCGCCTCCGAGCACCCGATAGCCCAGGCCATCACCAAAGCGGCCACCGAGCGCGGTGCGGCCACCGAGCGCGGTGGGGCTGCCGAGCGCGGTGCGGGCCCCGGGAGCGCTGCGGGCGCCGGGAGCGTGGCGGACGCAGGGAGTGTGGCGGGCCTCCCTGGCATCGAGGGGTTCGCCGGCATCGAGGGTCTCGGCGTGCAGGGGGTGGTCGACGGCCGCGCGGTGCTGGTCGGCAGGCCTCGGCTGCTGGCTGAGGCGTCGCAGCACCTCCCGGTCGAACTGGAGCGCGCCGTCGCCGAGGCACTGGCACGCGGGGAGACGGCCGTCGCCGTCGGCTGGGACGGAAAGGCGCGGGCCGTGCTCACCGTCGCCGACGTCGTCAAGCCGACCTCGGCCGAGGCGATCGCACGGCTGAAGCGGCTCGGGCTGCGTCCGGTGCTGCTGACCGGCGACAACCAGGCGGTGGCGGAGAACGTGGCCGCCTCGGTCGGCGTGCCCGTCGAGGACGTGATCGCCGATGTGCTGCCCGCGGGGAAGGTCGACGTGGTCAAGCGGCTCCAGGCGGAGGGCCGGGTCGTGGCCATGGCCGGAGACGGCGTCAACGACGCGGCGGCGCTCGCCCAGGCGGACCTGGGCATGGCCATGGGCACCGGCACCGACGTGGCCATCGAGGCGTCCGATCTGACCCTGGTACGAGGCGATCTGCGGGTGGCCGCGGACGCGATCCGGCTGTCCCGCCGCACGCTCCGCACGATCAAGGGCAACCTGTTCTGGGCCTTCGCCTACAACGTGGCGGCCATCCCGCTGGCGGCGTCCGGGCTGCTGTCACCGATGATCGCGGGCGCCGCGATGGCGTTCTCCTCGGTCTTCGTCGTCACCAACAGCCTCCGCCTCCGCCGCTTCACCCCGCTCTCCTGACCGTCCCGGCGGTGGAACCCCCACAGCCGTGGGGACGGCGCGTCGGGCTCATATGTGGTCTCATGTCTCGGCCCTTGGCCTCCCGAACAAGACCGTCCACCCGGCCATTCCGTCGCAAGTAAAGATCGGTGCTGCGTCGCTCGCACCTGCCGGGACCAGTGGGTGGCGGCGGGGTGAGGGTTCCATCTCGGGGTGGCGGTGGGGCCACACGCGCCCGGAGGACTTCTGTGCCGGGAGCACAACGTGCATCACCCAGTGGTGTGGCAGTTTCACAGCATGTCGCGATGGCTCGTCGCCTTGCGTTCCTCCGGTGCCCGCCGGGCCGGCCCGTACTCCTTGGACGCGCTGCCGATCGTGGTCAACTCCATCGCCGTACCCCCGCCGATCGTGGTCAACTCCATCGCCGTACCCCCGCCGATCAGGGACCGGCCCGCCTCCGGCCGTACCGCGACGATCGCCTCTTCGGCTGCCGTATTGGCATTATCCGGTGTATCCGGAATATTGCTATTGGGCACGTGCCGTTAATGCCGCCCTAAAAGGCGATTACAAACATCACGATATGTCCTACTTTGCTCGGTAGGGCCATGAATCGTGGAGGTCTGATGGATCGTCTGGGCGGCTCCGAAGAGCCGGACAGCTCCTCGAGCAAGTCCGACCGGCCCCGGAACCGCGGCCCTTCGGCCGGCGTCGAGGAGTTCGCCTCCGCCCTCAACGATCTGGCCCTCGGCGGTGACGGCTGGCGGTCCATACTGCAACGGATCGCGGATGAGACCGGCAGGGCGGCCCGCCTGATCGGCGTACACGGTGGCGTTTTCCACGCCACCGATGGGGGCGACGCCACGATGAGCCCCGCGGAGGTGGCGCGCGCCTTCGCCGAGGCCGGCCCGGTGCGCGTGGTGTGCCCGGACGGATGGCAGGCACGCGCCCTCGCGGTATGGGCGGGCCAGCGCCGAGTGGGCCTGCTGCTGCTGGCCGAGCCCCTGCCCGACCATGTGCTCCCCTACCTGCGGGCCTCCTCGACCGCGGTCGCCATCGAGGCCGTACGCCGGGACGCCTCCGCCGTGGCCAAATCGGAGACGGCGAGCAGGCTCATCGACGAGCTGCGCTTCGGCGCGCTGCGCGGCACCGAGGAGGTGACGCGGACGGCGGCGAGATTCGGGGTCCACCTCGACCAGCCCCATGCGGCCACCGTCTTCGCCTACGACGGCCCCAACCGGCGTACCTGGTCCACAGCGCTTTCCTGGCTGGAGATGCCGGTCAGGCAGAAGGGCGTGGAGGGCTGGACGGTCCTGGCCGGGGACATCCAGCGCGAGGTGACCCGGATCCGGGTCCGCCTGCAGGGGATGGTGGGCGACGGGACCGTGCTCGCCGCGACGGGGCCGGTGGTCTCGGACCCCGCGCAGACGCCCCGCTCGTTCAGGGACGCGGAGACCGTGCTCGGCCTGCTCAGGAGGCGTCCCGGCGAGACCGAGCTGCTGCATTCGTCGCTCGGGCTGGCGCAGTTGCTGCTCGCCGTGCCGCCGGACCGGCTCCAGGCGTTCGTCGACCAGCAGCTCGGGCCGATCCTGGACCGGCCCGAGCTGATCTTGACCCTCGACGCGTGGCTCGCCACCAGAGGCAGCCGGGCGGCGGTCGCCGACCTGCTGCACCTGCACCGCAACTCCGTGGGCTACCGGATCGGCCAGATCCGCCAGCTCCTCGGCTCCGACCCCCTTGACCCGGCCACGGCCCATCACCTGCAGACCGCGCTTACCGCCCGCGAATTGCTGCACGTTTTTTCGGAAAACACATGATAAATGCCGATATATCTTCGCCTGTCCTTTTGGAGGCACCGCGATGAAACCAGGAATACGAGCATGCCTCGCGATCACCGTCGCCCCGGTACTGCTGCTCACCGCCTGCGGGGGGAGCGGCGGCGGTGGCTCGACGACGTCCGGCGGGTCGCCGGCGGCGGTGAAGAAACAGCCGGACGTGAACGGGGACGGGAAGGTCGTGATCGCGATCATGAGTCCCGGTGACACGCAGGACAACGGCTATTACCAGAGCTTCGTCGACGACGCCGACAAGGTCGCCAGGGAGAACGGCTGGGAGGTCAGGACGCTGGACAAGCTCAACCCGGCGGACGCGGTGGCCCAGGCGCGCAATCTGTGCCGGCAGCGCGTGGACCTGATCGCCATCGGCGCCAGCGAACTCAAGGACGCGCTGACCGCGGCTCCGGAGCCCCAGTGCAAGGAGGTCCACTGGTATGTCAACGGGGGTGGCGGCGTCCAGCAGACGCAGTACTTCTCGCAGTCGCAGGACAAGGTGAACGAGTCCCTTTACGCCGCCGGGTACGCCGCGGGACTGTTGCTGAAGGAGGCGGGCGGCACCAAGGCGGGCTACATCACCGGCCCGGAGCTGGATTTCTCCAAGCAGGCGGCCAAGGCGTTCCGCGTGGGCATCCAGGCCGTCGTGCCGAAGGCCGAGCTGGTCACGACCTACACCGGTGACTTCGACGACTCGGCCAAGGCCAAGGAGGCGTTCGAGGCCCAGAAGGGCCAGGGGATCAAGATTGTCTACCCCTATCTCGGTGGCGCCACCGACGCGGTCACCCAGCAGGCCAATGCCGCCGGGATCCCGGCGCTGACCCCCGGCACCGACCGGTGCGCGGACACGACCACCAAGTACGCCGTGTCCGTCATCTTCAGCCCGGGTGCGTACTTCGCCGCCGCACTAGCGGACTTCAAGGCAGGAACGCTGAAGATGGGCAGCGCCCGGGTGTGGAAGATGGGCGTCGACCCGGTGCCCACGGTCAAGATCTGCCGACCGGCGGACGACCAGCAGCAGAAGGTGGACCAGGTCATGAAGGACATGGGCACAGGGAAACTGGATGTCGACGCCACCGTCAACAGAGCCCAGTAAGCCCCCCGGGTCCCCAGCGGGCACCTCTGGGTCCCCACCGGGCACCTCAGGGCCCTCACCGGATTCCGGGCCCCCGCCGGGCGCCTCAGGGATCCCGCCGGACATGCCCGGGACCCCACCGGACTTCTCCGGGACGGCCGTGGACGGTACCGCGGTGGGCCCGGATACGGCCGGAGGATTCGGGGGTCCCATTGCGGTGGAGATGCGGGGGATCCGGAAGCGCTACGGCTCGGTCGTCGCCTGTGACGACGTCTCCCTGAGCGTGGGCAGCGGTGAGATCCACGGCCTGCTGGGGCAGAACGGCGCGGGCAAGAGCACGCTGATGAGGATCCTCGCCGGGCTCGTCAGGCACGACTCCGGCGAGATCGTGATCGGCGGGCGTCCGGTGGCCGTAGAGGACGCGGAGGTTGCGGCACGGCTGGGAATCTCCATGGTCCATCAGCACTTCAGCCTGATCGGTCGGATGCGGGTCTGGGAGAACGTCACCCTCGGGGAACGCGGCCGGGTGGACCGCGACCGGATACGGCGGCTGGTCGTGGAGGTCGGTGAACGGTACGGCCTGGCCGTGGACCCGGACGCGCGCGTCGAGGACCTGTCCACGGGCGAACGCCAGCGCGTCGAGATCGTCAAGTGCCTGAGGCGCGACCCTCGGGTGCTGATACTCGACGAGCCGACCTCGGTGCTGACGCTCAAGGAGTCGAGGGAACTGTTCTCGGTGCTGCGTCGGGTGACGCGTGACGAGCACAGGACCGTCATCCTGATCAGCCACAAGCTGGACGAGATCCTGCACGCCACCGACCGGGTGACCATCATGCGCGGTGGCGCGGTCGTTGCCAGGCACGCCACCGCCGAGACCGGCGTACGCCTGCTGGCCCGGGAGATGATCGGCCGGGAACTCTCCCGCTGGACCACAGCCTCCGCGATCGGCGCCACAGAATCCCTCCCCCCACGACCCACCGAGCGACCACCCCCTCCCGCCCCAGACCAAGCGCCACCCCCACAACTCGTCGACCCCCTCGAACCGGAACCGGAACCGGAACCGGGAGCGGGGCGGGGAGTTGAACCAGCAGTGGGATCGGGACCGGCAGCGGGATCGGGACTGGCAGCGGGGCCGGGACTGGTAGCGGGATCGGGACTGGTAGCGGGATCGGGACCGGTAGCGGGGCCGGGACTGGCAGCGGGAGCGGGACTGGCAGCGGGAGCGGGAGTTGAACCGGCGGCGGCACCGGCACCGGCGGCGGGATCGGGGTCAGGACTGGGATCTGGAGCGGGGTTGTGGGAAGTGCGGTTGCGGGTGGTGGAGGCTTGTGCTTCCGCGGGGGACGGTCGTCCGTTGTTGCGTGGGCTTTCTCTGGAAGTGCGGGCGGGAGAGATCCTGGGCGTGGCCGGAGTGGAGGGGAACGGTCAGGCGGCACTCGGTGACCTTCTCTCCAGCCTTCTGGAACTGGACTCCGGCTCCGTCGAGGTGTGCGGCCGTGCCGTGCCCGCCGGAACCCCGGGCGCGATGCACAGAGCAGGCGTCGGCGTGGTCCCCGAAGATCGGCACGGCTCCGGCTGTGTGCTGGACATGAGCGTCGCGGAGAACCTCATGCTCGCCGATATCGACCGTGTCACCTCCGGTCTGTTCGTCAGCCCGCGCCGCCTCCGGGCCAGGGCGGAGAAGCTGATCGAGGACTTCGCCATCGTGACCCCCTCGGCGCGAACACCCCTGCGCCTCCTGTCGGGCGGCAACCAGCAGAAGGTCGTCCTCGCCCGTGAACTGGCCGCCGATCCGAAGGTGCTCGTGGTGGCCCAGCCGACCCGCGGCCTCGACGTCGGAGCGATCGAGTACATGACGGAACGGATCCACCGGGCGGCACGAAGCGGCATGGCCGTGCTGCTGATGTCCACGGAACTGGAGGAGATCCTCACCCTCGCCGACCGCGTGGCGATCATCCATCGTGGCGCGATCGTGGGCGAGATGCCGCGCGCGAACCTCGACCTCGAACGCCTCGGACTGATGATGGGAGGCCACACCACATGAGCCCCCCCACCCTGCGGCTTCCCCGGGAGAGGCCATGTCACATGGGGACCTCCACCCTGCGGCCCCTCTGGGAGGGCGATGGGTTACGCGGCATGAAGGCCTTCGCCGTGCGGCTTCCTCGGGACGGGGGGTCGTGTCGCGTGGGGGTCTTCGCCGTGCGGTTCCTCCGGGTGTGGGGTGGGTTGCGCGGTGTGGGGGCTTTCTCCTTGCTGGGTTCTTGGGATGTGGGTGGGCGGTTGTGACGCGGATCGTGTTCAGGGTGTCCGGTGAGGGGGAGGCGGTCGGATCGTCGGGGGGTGCCGTGGGGCGGGCGTGGGTGGCCACCTGTGTGCTGTACCTGGTCTCCTTCGCCGCGGCCCTCGGTGCCGCGACCGCGCTGGTGACGCTCACGGGTCACTCCGTGGGAGAGACCCTGCTGGCCCTGTACGAGGGCAGCCTCCACGGTGGGGCCTCCATCGGGCAGACCATCGACGAGGCGACCCCGCTGCTGCTCGTCGCGACGGGTGCGATCATCTGCGCCCGTGCGGGGATCTTCAACATCGGGCAGGAAGGCCAGCTCCTCATCGGTGCCATGGCGGGCGCGGCCATCGGCCTCTTCCTCTCCAGCCCCGTCCCTGGCGCCGATCCAGCACTCGGCTCCGGTGCGGGTTCCGGTCTTTCCGTGGGCTTCAGTGCCGGTTCTGGGCTTTCCGTGGGTTCCGGTACCGGGTGGGTGGTCCTGGTGCTCGTGCTGGGCGGGGCGGCTCTGGCGGGGGCCGTTTGGGCCGGGATTCCCGCTCTGCTGTTCTACTGGCGCGGGGTCGATGTCGTGATCAGCACGCTGCTGCTGGTGTTCGTGGCGGTCCAGCTGGTGTCCTTCGCGGTGAACCGTGACTACCTGCTCCAGGAGACGGCGGTGAAGGGGCAGATCCTCTCGCAGCAGTCCGACGCGCTCCCCGAGGGGGTACGGCTGCCGCGTCTCGGGGAGTATCCCGACTTCACCATCGGCACCGGCGTCTTCGTCGCCCTGGCGCTCACCGTGGTCGTGGCCGTTCTGCTCCGGTACGGCCGCTGGGGTTTCCGGCTGCGGATGCTCGGCCTCAATCGGGTGGCGGCGCACCGGGCGGGAGTGCGGGCAGCGGCGCTGGGGGGCGGTGCGTTGCTGCTGTCGGGCGGGTTCGCCGGGCTGGCGGGAGGGGTGATGCTCACCGGCACCGTCTTCCGCATCCAGCCCGGCCTTTCGGACAACGTGGGGTGGGAAGGGCTGCTCGTCGCGCTGGTGGCCCGCAACCATCCTCTGGCCGCCGTGCCGGTCGCCGTGTTCTTCGGGGCACTGCGCGCAGGTGGGGGCTTTCTCGCCTCGACGGGTGTGCCGCGTTACCTGGTCTCGGTCGTGACGGCTCTGCTCGTACTGGCCGCGGTCTTCCCCGCCGCGTACGCGGAAGCCCGCGGACGCCGGCGGCGCATGACGGTGTGGGGAAGGTGAGGGCCGTTGGACGGTGTGGAGGTGGGTGGGCGGCGGTTCTTGAAGGTGGGGGGCGTTGGACGGTGCTGGGGCGTGCCCATGAGGGTGTGGGGGAGGTGAGGGGTGTTGGACGGTGTTGAGCTTGTGTTGGCCAGTGCGGTGCGGTTGAGTGTGCCGCTGGTGTTCGCCGCGCTCGGCGAGTGGGTCGCCGAGCGTGCGGGGGCCCTGAACATCTCGGTCGAGGGAATGATGCTCGGCGGGGCGTTCGCGGCGGTGACGGGTGCCTCGGTGACCGGTTCACCGGGCCTGGGGCTGCTCTTCGGCGTCGCCGCCGGCCTGCTGGTCGCGTTCGTCCATGCGTGCTTCAGCCACCGCCTGACGGTCAACACCTACGTCGTCGGGCTCACGCTCAACGTTCTCGTGCTCGGGCTGACCAGCTTCCTGGCGACCCGCTCCGAGCCCCACCAGGTCGGCAAGCAGGCCATCCCTGTCCTGTCCGACATCCCCCTCATCGGCGGGGCCCTGTTCGACCAGCGCCTGCCCGCCTACGCGCTGGTCGTGCTGGTCCCGTTCGCCTGGTGGCTGGTCCACCGCAGCCGCTGGGGGCTCGAGGCGCGGGCGGCGGGCGAGAACCCGCGGTCGGCGGACGTGACCGGCATCGACGTCAACAAGCGCAGACGGCAGGCAATGCTGATCTGTGGTGTCCTCGCCGGGCTCGGCGGCGCTCATCTGGCGGTCGGCGAGGTCGGGCTGTTCAACCAGAACATGACGGCCGGACGGGGCTACCTGGTGATCGCCGCGGTGATCTTCGGCGGTTGGACGCTGCGCGGCACGCTGGCGGGTTGCCTGGTCTTCGGCGCCGCCGACGCGATGCGGCTGGCGCTGCCCGCGCTCGGATACCAGCTCAACCCGCAGCTCCTCGTCGCCGCTCCGTACCTGCTCGCCCTGGTCGCGATGACCTTCTTCGCCAGTGGCCATCGCGGCCCGGCGGCCCTCGGCGTCCCATTCGTCCGAGGTGTCCCGTGAGAGGAGTGCGAAATGTGTCACGTGAAACATCGCGCCTGTCCCCCCAGCAGGCGCCACCATCCAGCAAACGGAAAACGACGTACCGCGTGAACGCTGACAGGCGAGGCATCACATGAGAGCCGTCCAGTATGCGACGCACGGCGGGCCGGAGGTCCTGTGCCCGGTGACGCTGCCCGACCCGGAGCCGGGACGGGGTGAGGTCCTGATCGCCGTACGGGCGGCGGGCGTCAACCGGCTGGACGTGTTGCAGCGGCGCGGACCGGGATTGCTGCCGGGATTCTCGCTGCCGCATGTCCCAGGAATGGACGTGGCCGGGGTCGTCGTGGCCCTCGGACCCGGCGTCACCACCCGCGCCACCGGTGACCGCGTCGTGGTCGACCCGGCGCTGCACTGCGGGGACTGCGCGGCCTGCCGCTTCGACGACTCGGCGTTCTGCACGGCCATCCAGGTCGTGGGCGGCACCCGCCAGGGCGGGTACGCCGAGCTGGTCGCGGTTCCGGAGTCGCACACCCATGTGATCCCCGGGCACGTCGGCATGGAGGAGGCCGCGGGCATCCCCACGGTGTACGCCATGGCCTGGCAGGCGCTGGTCATCCGGGGCGACCTGACGAAAGGGGAGACGCTGCTGGTGCACGGCGCCGGCAGCGGCATCTCGATCGCCGCCGTCCAGATCGCCAAGTCGTTCGGCGCGCTGTCCATCGTGACGTCGGCCTCGGCCGCCAAGCTGCGCCGCATGGCCAAGCTGGGCGCCGATGTCACCGTCGACCGCACCGAGGCCGATGTCGCCGCCACGGTGCGCGAGGCGACGGGCGGGCGGGGGGCCGACATCGTGCTCGACCACGTCGGCCCGGCGCTGTTCCAGTGCTCGCTCGACTCCCTACGTCTACGGGGGCGCCTCGTCTTCTGCGGCAACACCACGGGCGTGACGGCGTCGTTCGACCTGGGGGACGCCTACCGGCGTGGCCTGACCATGCTCGGCTCGGAGTCGTACGGCCATGCCTCGTTCGCCCAGATGCTCGCCTGGTACTGGTCGGCCGCCCGCGAGCCGGTGATCGACTCGGTCTTCCCGCTGGAGGCGGCCGCCGACGCCCACCGCCGCCTGGAAAGCGGCGCGAGCACCGGCAAGATCCTCCTGTCGCCGGGCGCGCCGATGACGGGCCGGATCAGGGCCGGGTCTGGATGTTGACGGCCTTCATGCGGGTGTAGGCGTCGAGGCCGGTGCGGGCGTGGCCGCTGGAGCGGCGGGGCTCGCCGCGTCCGCCGTTCATATCCGGGGCGAAGTGGCAGTTCACGTTGACCTCGCCGCAGTCGAGCGCGTCGGCCACGCGGAAGGCCCGTTCGAGGCCGCCGGTGAAGACGGTGCCGTTCAGACCGTACGACGTGCCGTTGGCCAGCCGGATCGCCTCGTCCTCCGTCGAGAACGGCATCGCCGCCAGCACCGGGCCGAACACCTCGCGCTGCTCTATCTCGCTGCCCGGCCGCACCCGGCCGAGCACGGTCGGCGGGACGAAGGTGCCAGGGCCGCCGGGCGGCACGGCGGGGGCGCCGACCACGGTCCCGTCCCCGGCCCCGGTGGCGCGGGAGACGAAGCCGCGCACCCGGTCCGCGTGCTCCTCGCTGATCAGCGGGCCGATGAACGTGTCCTCCGCCAGGGCGTCCCCCAACGGCAGCCCGGCCGCGGCGGCGGCGACCCCTTTGACCACGTCCTCGTAGACCGGCTCCTCGACGAGCAGCCGGCTGCCCGCGACGCAGACCTCGCCCATGTTGACGAAGGCGGCCATCATCGCCCAGCCGACGGCCTGGTCCAGGTCCGCGTCGGCGAACACCAGGACCGGGGACTTGCCGCCGAGCTCCAGGTGGACCGGGGTGAGGTTCGCGGCGGCCAGCGCCAGTACCCGGCGGCCGGTCTCGGTACCGCCGGTCAGGCTGACCAGGTCCACGCGGGGGTCGGTGACCAGCCGCTCGCCGACGCTCTCTCCCGGGCCGAGCACGATGTTGAGCACACCGGGCGGCAGCCCCGCCCGGGTGAGCAACCGCCCCAGCTCCACCAGGGTGACCACGGCCTCCTCCGGCGGCTTGGCGACGATCGAGCATCCCGCCGCGAGAGCCATGGCGATGCGCTGGCCACCGGTCATCAGCGGGCCGTTCCACGGGAGCAGCTCCGCGACCACGCCGGCGGGCTCGCGCAGGCGCATGGTCAGCAGCTCAGGGCCCCCGCCGGGGAGCAGCTCCGGCGGGTACGCGCTGCGCCGCACGTCGCCCGAGGCGGTACGCGCGACGGCGGCCGCGTACGAGAAGGCGGTGGCCGCCTCGTGGACGTCGTAGGTCAGCGCGCCGCCGATGGCCTTGCCGGTGTCCAGCGCCTCCAGTGTGGCGAGCCGCCGGGCGTCCGCCCGGATGGCGGCGGCGACGGACTCCAGCAGTTCGGCGCGGACCGCGCCGGGCATGCGCCGCCACTCTCCGGTGTCGTGGCTGCGTCGCGCCGCGCCGATGGCGGCGTCGACCTCGTCCGGGGTGGCCTCGGCGTACGATCCGGGTGTCTCACCGGTCGAGGGGTCGGTGACCGGGCGGATGACGCCCTGGCGCGACTCGCGACCGTCGATGAGCTGGGGAAGCGGATCGGTGTCGAGCCATGCGGGGTCGTAACGCATGAGATCAGCCTGGTCGGCGCCGCGAGCTGCGGCATTGTGTCCCTGGCATGGAGTACATCCGACTTGTTGTGCTCCGGGGCGGATGACCGAAATGCCGCATGAGCCTACCGTTCGGTCACGTGGCGCTGATTCCGGACCTCCTGATCACCGGTGGCGACGTCGTGACCATGAACCCTGACCGCGAGGTTCTTGTGGGGGGCGCCGTCGCCATCGGAGGGGAGCGGATCGTCGCGGTCGGGTCCACGAGCGGGCTGCGTACCCGCTGGCCGGGAGTGGCGGAGCTGGACGCGCGGGACTGCGTCGTCACGCCGGGGATGGTCAACGCCCACCAGCACCTGACCGGCGACCCGCTGGCGCGTGCGTGCATCCCGGACGGCATCACCTCCGACGAGGCCGTCTTCCGCTGGTCGGTGCCCCTGCACGCCGCGCACCGTCCTGAGGACGACGAGCTGTCCGCCCTGCTCGCCTGCGTCGAGAGCCTGCGCAACGGGGTCACGACGATAGTGGAGGCCGGCACCGTGGCCCACCCCGCGCGGGTGGCCGCCGCCATGACCAGGGCAGGTGTGCGCGGGACCGTCGGCGCCTGGGGCTGGGACGTCGGCGACGCCCCCTACGCCGCTCCGGCCGGCGAGGTGCTGGACCGGCTGCGCGCGCTGACCGAGGCCTACCCGGCCGGTGGCATGGTGGCGGCGGCGGTCACCCTCGTGGGGCACGGCCTGGCCTCCGACGAGCTCCTGGCGGGGGCCGCCGAGCTGGCCGGGAAGGCCGGTGCCGTCATGACCATGCACATGTCGCCCGGACCCGGCGACGTGGAGCACTACCGCGAGCGTTCCGGCCGCCGTCCGCTGGCCCACCTCGCCGGCCTCGGTGTGCTCGGCCCCCATCTACTGCTCGCCCATGCGGTCTGGCTGGACGACACCGAGGTCGAGCTGCTGCTCTCCAGCCGTACGGCCGTCGCCTACTGCCCGTGGGCGTACCTACGGCTGGGCCAGGGGGTGACCAGGGCCGGGCGGCACGCCGAGCTTTACGCCCGGGGCGGCCGGGTCGCGCTCGGATGCGACGCCGGCAACGCGGGAGACGCCGCCGACATCCTGCGCGCCGCCGCCCTGGCCGCCGGCCTGGCCAGGGACACCGCGCTCGACCCCGCCGCGCTGGGCGCCGCCGGGGCCTTCGCGATGGCGACCATCCGGGGCGCGGAGGCGATCGGCATGGACGGCCAGGTGGGATCGGTCGAGGTGGGCAAGCTGGCCGATCTGGTCGTCCACGACGCCACCGGGCCGCAGTGGACCCCGCGCGGCGACGTCGCGCAGCAACTCGTGTGGTCCACCGACGGGCGCTCGGTACGTGACGTGCTCGTCGGCGGCCGGTTCGCCGTCCGCGACGGCCGGTGCGTCACCGTCGACGAGCGGGCACTGCGCGCTGAGGCCGCCGAGGCGTCGGCGGCGCTGCTCGCCAGGGCCGGAGTCTCGATCCGCCACAACTGGCCCCAGGTTCGGAGTAGCTGACGACGCCCCGAGGGTTTGGAGCAGCCGATGAGAGTCGCCGTGATGACCGCCCCCGAGGCGGTCGAGCTGCGGGATGAGCCCACGCCGAAGGCGGGCCCCGACGAGGTGCTCGTCCAGGTGGGGGCCTGCGGCCTGTGCACGATGGAGCGCAGGCTCTTCGCGGGCGAGAAGCCTTTCTACCCCGTCGCGCCCGGTCACGAGGTCGCGGGCCGGGTGGTGGAGGCCGGCGCCGCGGTGGAGGGGATCCCCGGCTCGCCCGCCGTCGGCGACACGGTCACCATCGACCTGCTGACCCGGTGCGGCACCTGCTCGGCCTGCCGCAGGGGCCGGAGCGCGCTCTGCAAGCGCCCCCAGGGCGGCGCGCTGTCGGACGGCACGGTGTCGTTCGGCGCGGGTCTGGCCGAGCACGTCGTGGTCAGGGCGACCCAGGCGTACGTGACGGGGGCGGCCCCGATGGAGCACGCCGTCATGGGAGAGCCGCTCGCCTGCGTGGCCCACTCCGTCCGCCTCGGCGGGCTGCGCGCCGGGGACCGGGTGGCGGTCGTCGGCGCGGGGTACATGGGCCGGTTGCACCTGGCCCTGGCCCGCCACAAGGGCGCCGCCGCGACGGGCGTGGTGGACGTGAGCCCCGACCGGCTCTCCGGGGCCCGCACGGCCGGAGCGGCGTGGGCCGCCGCCCCCGAGGAGGCCCTGGAGATCGGCGGCAAGCAGGATGTCGTGTTCGTCACGACGGGAGCCCCCGGCGTGCTGGAGAACGCCGTCGCGCTGTGCGACGACGGAGGCACGGTGGTGCTCTACGGCGCCTTCCCCAAGGACCTGTCGGCGGGGCTGAGCCCTGATCTGATCCACCACCACGAGCTGTCGATCATCGGTGTCTACAGCCAGGAGCCGGAGGACTGGCGGGAGGCCGCGGCTCTCATCGCCGCGGGACGGCTGGCCGCCGACCTCGACGCGCTGGTCTCCGCCCGCTTCTCCCTGGACGACGTGGGCGCGGCGCTCAAGCTCGCCGCCTACTCCCCGGTCTACCGGGTGCTGGTGGGCGCATGCTGAGAACCGTCGTGGGGGTCGACCTCGGATCGAACTCGGCACGGGCGGTGGCACTCGACCCCGAGGGCAACGTACGAGGCTCGGCGACCGGAACGTATCCCGGCGCGGAGAGCTGGCCCGAGGGCCGGGCCGACCAGGCGGCGTGGCTCGCCGGGGTGGTGGAGGCCGTGACCGGGCTGCTGGGCTCACTGAACGGAGGAGGAAGGCCCGAGGCGATCTGTGTCGGCGGCCAGAGCCCGACCACCGTGCCCGTCGGGGAAGGCCCGGCGGTGACGTGCCGCCATCCGGCGGGTGCCACCGGCAGCCCCGCAGAGCAGCAGTACGCCCAGCGCGACGTGCTCGGCCCCGGATGTGAGGCCCGCCAGGTGTTCGACTGGTTGATGGCCCGGCTCGGCGCGGACGACCACCAGTCACGCTGGCCGGGCGACCCGCCCCTCGACGGGTTCGGGCCGCTCACGCTCACCGGCGCGGCCGTCGGCGAGACGGACGGAGGGCTCGGCCTGCCGCCCGGCGTGCCGCTGGTCGCCGGAGCGCCGGACGCCTACCTCGCCTTCTGGGCCGGGGGCCTCGACACGCCGGGCCGGGGGCTCGACCCCGGCGGACGCACCGGCGGCCTCGCCGTGGCCATCGAGGCGAGTGCCGCGCACGGCGACCTGTACGCCCTCCGCAGCGTCGCCACCGGAGTCGACATCGTCGGCGGACCGGTCGGCGCGCACGGGCTCATGCTGGAGTGGCTCGCCGGGCTGACCGGCCGTTCCGTCCCGGATCTGCTGGAGCTGGCGGAAGCCGTTTCCCCCGGTTCCGGCGGGTTGCTCGTCCTGCCGTACCTGGAAGGGGAGCGGGCGCCCCGGTGGAACCGCGAGCTGAGGGCGGAGATCGTGGGGATCGGCACCGGCCACGGTCCCGCCCACGTGTGCCGGGCGGTGATGGAGGGCGCGGCGTACGGCCTGCGCCACATCGCGGACGCGCTGCCGGTGTCCCTCGGCGTGCTCGTGTGCGCGGGATCCCCGGCCCGCAGCCCGCTGTGGTGCCGGATCAAGGCCGACGTGCTGGAGGTGCCGGTCGAGGTGCCTGCCGAGACCGGGCTCGCCGCCTACGGCGCGGCGCTGGCGGCGGGCGCCGGCGCCGGATGGTGGCCCGCGCCCGGCACCGCCCCCGGCGGCTCCTGGCCACGGCCCTCGGTGACGGTCGTCGAGCCGTCGCCCGACCCGGTCTACCGCGACGCCTACCGGCGGTTCATCGCGCTCGGCGACGCGGCCGAGCTCCGTCTCGCATCCGAGGAGTCTTTGTGCCCAACCCGGTGATTTTCGTCGACCTCCCCACCCGTGATGTCGAGGCGGCTTCGGAGTTCTACAGGGAGCTGTTCGGATGGAAGATCAACGGTCGGCCGCAGGGAGTGTTCCACCAGGTCATCGCCGGAGAAGGGGTGCGTCTCGGGCTCTGGAACGAGCGGGAACAGCTCCCCGATCCGATGCCGCGCCCGCCGCAGCCGCGTTCCGGCCCGCAGCCGCGCACCTACATCCTGGTCGACGCCGCGCCCGGCGAATACTTGAACCGGGCCGTCATGCTCGGCGCCACCGCCCTGTGGGAGCAGACCTACTGGGAGGAGTTCGACGGCCACCACGCGTCGTTCCTCGACCCCTGGGGCAACCAGATCATCATGTGGTGGAAGTCGGATGGAAAGGCCCTGACCCGGTGACCTCGTAGCCGACCACTGGACGCAGTCAGGAACGCCGATCTTTGGGCTGGGGGCACATGGAGGGCACGCCGATCCCGGACGTACCGTCCGAGACGTCGCCCCTCAATCGGATGATCCGCCAAGACGCCCTCCAGGGGGTCCGTCTCCGGGTCCTCCCCTCAACCGGCGGTCCGCTCGCCGGTCGCCGGTCCGTCCGAGCAGGACAGGAGGCAGCTGGTGCTCCCAGACGACCTGACGGAGCAGGCTCTGCACCAAAGCGTCACGCGCAGGAAGGATCGGTGGGAACGCGAGTCGCGCGGGCTCGTGGATCCTCCTCTGCCCAGTGACATGCTCCAGCCCTGGGAGGTCTGGGACGAGGACCTGTTCGCGCTGGAGATGATCAGGGTCTTCGGGCGGTCGTGGGTGTGGCTGGGCGACACCGAGGACCTGGCCGAACCCGGGGACTACATCACCGGCCGCATCGGCATGCAACCCGTGATCGTGATCCGGCAGGACGATGGTTCGGTCAGGGGCTTTCTCAACAACTGCCGGCATCGAGCCGCGGCGCTGGCGTCCGAGCCGGCCGGGCACTGCCAGGCCCTGGCCTGCCCTTACCACGCCTGGACCTACGCCATCGACGGCAGGCTGCTGAGCATTCCGGACATGAACCGGATGTACGGCCAGGGCTTCCCGATGGAGGAGTACGGCCTGGTCCCGATCCGGGTGAAGGTGGCCTTCGACAAGCTGGTCTTCGGATGCCTGTCGCGCAAGGCGCCGCCGTTCGAGTCGTGGATCGCGCCACTGCTGCCCCGCTACGAGAAATACAAGATCGGAAGCTACCGGCGGTACCACAGGGAGCTCGACGAGGTCTATCCGATCAACTGGAAGGCCTTCGTGGAGAACTCCAACGACGACTACCATGTGCGCTTCGTCCACCGGCGGCTGAACAAGGTGCGCAAGCAGATGGACACGGTCGTGCGCTTCGAGGGCCGTACGACCAGCGGGTACAAACCGCATGCGGAGAGCTTCGACATGTCGCTCGGGCGTACCGACCTGAACGAGGAGGATCTTCGCGGCAGCTACGCCGAGTTCGTCTATCCGAACCTGACGCCGTTGCCGTACGCCTCCCAGCTCATCATGGTGAGAGTGGACCCGATCGCGGCGGGCAGGTCACGGCTCTTCTCCCGGATCTACGGGCTGACCGAGGAGATCGCGCTGCAGAACCGTGAGCTCGACGGGCTCGCGCTGACCAACAAAGAGGACACCGACATGGTGACCCAGCTGATGGAGAACCTCCGGTCGCCTTTCTACCGGGTGGGTCCGCCCAGCGTCTGGGAGGGAAGGGCTCAGCACATGATGCGCCTGATCCGCCAGGACGTGGCGACGCCCCTCGACGCGGACGAGTTCGAGGGGCCCGTCGACAAGGATTGAACGGAAGAGGACCTGACGGGCGTGACGGCACAAGCACTGAACGGCTCAAGGAGGCACTGGTGCTCGGCAAGAAGCTCACGGAGGCACGCTGGACGCATG
The DNA here is from genome assembly GCF_039537005.1 of Sphaerisporangium flaviroseum. Classification (NCBI taxonomy): domain Bacteria; kingdom Bacillati; phylum Actinomycetota; class Actinomycetes; order Streptosporangiales; family Streptosporangiaceae; genus Sphaerisporangium; species Sphaerisporangium flaviroseum. The sequence goes on from NZ_BAAAZR010000001.1 coordinate 537,874, forward strand.
TCGCGCTGCCAAGCTGTGACCTCGACAAAGCCATCGAGTTCTACACGACCATGACTCCGCTCGTGGTGGTCTCCACCCACGAGGACAAGGACGGGCGCAACGCCTGGCTCTCCAACGACAAGCAGGTGGACACCCCGTTCGTCCTGGTCCTCGTGGAGTTCGCCAAGGACAGGGGCACGCCGCAGCCACAGCTCTCGCCGTTCGCCCACCTCGGTATGGAGGTGCCGAACCGCGAGGACGTCGACGAGATCGCGCGGCGCGCACGGGAGCTGGGCTGCCTGCACTGGGAACCGATGGAGCTGCCGCCCCCGGTCGGCTACATCTGCGCCCTCAAGGATCCCGACGGCAACGTCGTCGAGATCTCCCACAACCAGAAGGTCTTCGAGGAGGTTCGCACCCTTTGGGGGGAGTGACGCGGCAGGCGGTGGAGCGCTACATGGAGGCGCTCAACCGCCGTTCCCCCGAGGAGATCGCCTCCTGCGTGACGCCCGACTTCCACAACGAGCACACGTCCGTGGCCGGGACCGGCCTGCGCGGCAGGGACGCCTACCGCGCAGGCCTGGTGGATTTCCTGGCCGACTTCGCGAACCTTCACTACGAGGTGGAGGACATGCTGATCGACGGTGACAGGGCCGCGGTGGCGTACCGGATGGCCTTCGTCCACAGGAGCAGGCCGGTGCTGATCCGGGGAGTGTTCCGCTTCCGGGTCAGAGACGGGCTCATCGCCCACCGAGTGGACTACTGGGACGGCGCCGACTTCGAACGCCAGGTTCTCTGAGCAGGCACGTGCCTCGGTGGAACGCTTCGCCGGAGCCCGGGAGCAGGGAGAGGAAGAAGCGTGCAGCACACCTCCGCCGTCGGAGCGGGCAAGCTCCGCCGCATGCGGCGCATGTTCGGCGCCGACGGCCGTGGCGTCTTCGTCGCGATCGACCACGCCGCGTACATGGGCGAGGGCCCGCCGCTCGGTGAGCCCATGTACGAGATCGCGGCCGGCCGGCCCGACGCGGTGCTGGCGACCTGGCACGTGGCCCGTGCGTACGCGGGCCCGCTCGCCGGCTCCGGGCTGGTGCTCCGGGTGGACGGCGGCTCGTCCGAGCTCGGCGACCGGGCGGCCGGCGACACGAACGCGCTGCTGCACCGGCCCGAGGAGGCGCTCACGATCGGCGCCGACTGCGTGGTCGTGCTGGCCTTCCCCGGCGCCCCCGACGAGGACAGGTCCCTCACCCGGCTCGCCCGGCTGTGCTCGGAGTGCGAGCTGCTCGGCCTGCCCGTGATGGCGGAGATGATCCCGGGCGGATGGGGCCAGGCCGTGCCGTGGACGGCCGAGAACGTCGCGCGGGCGGCCCGCATCGGCGCCGAGTTGGGCGCCGACATCGTCAAGACGGTCTGCCCCGGGCCGCCGGAGGAGTTCGCCGAAGTGGTGCGGGCCTGTCCCGTCCCGGTCGTCGCGCTGGGAGGTCCGAAGATGGCGACCGAGGACGACGTGGTGGCCCTGGCCCGCGGGGTCGTGGACGCCGGCGGGGCCGGTGTCGCCTTCGGACGCAACGTCTGGGGCTCGGAGAAGCCGCGACAGCTCGTGGAGCGGTTGCGCGAGGCCGTTCACGGCGCGGCGGACGCGGATCGCCCTTCCAGTACCAGCCCGGGAGCCGGGCGGTGAGCCGGGTCCTTTCGCCGGACGTGGCTCCTCATCGGGGCCCGGTTCTCGCCGCCCTCAGTCGCAAGATCCAGATATTTCTCCACAAGAGGTGATCGATACTGTGGTTCCGCCTACCACCGCGATCGCGGACGTACTACAACTGCGCGGGCTCACCGGCTGGCTCAGCCCGCCTCTGCGGCCCATCCACCGGTCGCTGGGCCTGCTCGGAAGGGCCCGCACCGTACGGCTCGCACATGGGCAGGGAGACGAAGGACTGGATCCGCTGCTCTCGCTGATGGACGAGGACCTGGAGGACCGGGTGATCGTCGTGGCCGGCGCCCAGGCGGCGGCCGGAGCGGTGTGGGGCGAGATCCTCACCCGCGCCGCCCTCGCCCGGGGCACGGCCGGCCTGCTGGTGGAGGGCGGGGTCCGCGACGCGAACGCGTTCCGTGACCTCGGCCTGCCGGTGTGGGCCCTCTACGAGGCCACGGCCGGGCCCGGCCCCAAGGTGCACGTGGCGTCCATCGGCCTCCCGGTGGAGATCGCCGGGGTACGGGTGGACGAGAGCACCACCATCGTCATGGACGGCGCCGGGGTGGTGGCCCTTCCCTCGACGGATGTCTTCGCCGAGTCCTACATGTACGCGGACGCCGAGGAGGACGTCGTCATGGCTCTGCGGGACGGCGCCACCCTCGCCGAGGCCCACCGATACAAGGAGGACATGGTGGCCAAGATCCGCCGATCCCTGTGAGCAGGCGGATCACCGGTCCTTCCTGACCGCGGACCGCGGAAACGCGCGTACCCGCCCGGTGGTCCGGGGCGGGTACGCGCGTTCGGCGGGCGTCAGTCCTTGAAGGCGTCCTTGACGTTCTTGGCGGCGTCCTTCACTCGCTCACCGGCCTGCTTCAGGTGGCTCTTGGACTCGTCGGCCTCGCCCTCGGCCCGAAGCCGGTCGTCGTCGGTGGCGTCGCCGACACCCTGCTTGACCTTGCCCTTGAGCTCTTCGGCCTTGTTGGAGATCTTGTCTTCAGCGCCCATGATCTGGCCCCCTTCACATCGGGTGTGTCCCGTTACTGCCCCTGTCCGGTGGGGAGGTGGGTAAACGCGATCCCGGCCTCTGCGCTCGCTCAAGACCTGACATGATCGAACAAAACCCCAGGTGAGGGCGGTGTTCCGTGATCGTTGCCGTGCCGGAGCGCGGCGGGGCGGGGCGGCCGTAGGTTCCGAGACGAAGGCTCGCCGGTCGCGGCGGTCTCCTCCGGGAGCGGCCGTTTCCCTCTCCGATAAGCCTCGCCCTCGCCGTCGAATACGGAGATACTCGATCACAGTCGAGCAACTGGCACAGTACGGTCCCGAATCAAGGAAGCAGGAGAATGACCTCTCTCCGGCGGCGCTCGGCCGTGTTGGTACTCGTCGCGGCGTTCGCGGCGTCCGCCGTGCTCGTCCTCGCGATGTGGTTCGGCGGCGGCTGGCCGAGGCCGGAGATCCCTGGACTGCCCTCTCCCGGGGCCCTCACGACCCTGGGCCTTCCCATCGTCAGGGTCGTCCACGACATCTGCGCGATCGCGACCGTGGGAATCCTGCTCGCGGCCGTGGCGCTGGCCGATGACGCGGCCTCCCGGCGGCAGATCACCCACTCGGCCGCGCCCTGGGCGCTCGGATGGGCGGCAAGCGCGGCCGTCACCCAGATCCTCACCCTGTCGGACCTTCTGGGCCTTCCGGTGGGCGAGGCCCTGGAATCGGGCTTCCTGCCCACCTTCAGCGTGGAGGTTCCCCAGGGCCAGGCGTTCTTGCTGGTGACGCTGACCACCCTGGCGATCGCGGTCACCGCGACGCTCCCGCTCGGCCCCTGGCGCCGGGCGCTGCTGCTCGCTCTGGCCATCTTCGCCGTGCTGCCGCCCGCGTATGTCGGCCACTCCGCCTCCGCCGCCGATCACAACATCGCCGTCTCCAGCCTGATGCTGCACATCGCCGCGGTGACGGTCTGGGTGGGTGGCCTGTTCGGGCTCGTCACCCGCCTTCGCGGGTCGCGGTCGCCGGGTATGGCGGTACGTCGGTTCAGCGCGATCGCCCTCTGTTGCTACATCGCCGTCGGCGGTTCCGGCCTGGTCAACGCCTGGGTCCGCCTCGGGGAACCGGCGGAGCTCTGGGGGTCGCGCTACGGACTGCTGGTCCTCGCCAAGCTGGCCGCCCTGGTGGCCCTGGGGTGGTTCGGCGTGCGGCACCGCCGCTCCACGATCGCGGCCCTGGAGACCTCGGCGGCGTCCCGGCCCTTCCTGCGCCTGGCGACCGTGGAGATCGCCCTGATGGCCTGCACGGTCGCTCTGGCGGTCGCCCTGTCACGCACCCCGCCCCCGCGCGCGGAGGCGGCCCACGACCAGCACGAACTCCTCGGCTACTCGCTGCCTCCTTTCACTCCCTGGCGGCTGCTGACCGAGATCCGGCCCGACCCGCTCCTGATCCTCGCGGTGGCGGGCCTCGGCGCCGCCTACCTCGTCGGCGTGTGGCGGCTCGCGCGACGCGGCGAGGCCTGGCCCCTCGGCCGTACGGTGGCGGCGCTGGCCGGCCTGCTCGTCCTGCTGTTCGCCGCGGCGGGGGGCGTGTCCGCGTACGGGCCCGCGATCTTCTCCATGCACGCGCTGCAGTACGCCCTCCTCGGCACCGTCGGACCGGCCCTGCTCGCCCTCGGAGCCCCGCTGGTGCCGCTCCAGGCCGCCGCGCCGCACCTCAGGCGGATGACCGAGGGCCCGACGGCGCTCCGGCTGACCCGGCCTGTGGTGGCGCTCGCGCTGTACGCCGTGCCGTATCTCATCCTCTACGTCACCGGCCTGTTCGAGTCGGCCCAGTCGAGCCTCGCCGTGCGCTTGGTGGCCGAGGTGGTCGTGGCGGTGACCGGCATGTGGTTCTTCAGCGTGGCGCTGGGCCTCGATCCGCTGCCGAGGCCGATCGGCCCGGTGGTCCGCACCCGCATGCTGCTGGGCGCGCTGGTCGTACAGGCGTGGATGGCCCTGGTGTTCCTCACGGGCCCCCTCCAGGGACAGGGGTGGTACGACGTCCTCGCGATTCCCTGGGCTCCCGGCGGCCTCGCGGACCAGCGGACCGCTGTCGTGCTCGGTGTCGGGCCGGCCACCCTCGCCATCGTGGCCCTGCTCGTCCTCATGGCGATCTGGCGGCGTGACGCCCGGCGGCGCGTCACCACCCAGGACGCCCCCGACGAGGCCACGGTCGCGCGTCCATGACGGTCTCGAACGGGCTCGTGCGGCGCCTCGGCACCGGGGACGCCGTGGTGGTGGGTCTCGGCTCCATGATCGGGGCCGGGGTGTTCGTGGCGTTCGGGCCCGCCGCCTCGGCGGCCGGGTCGGGGCTGCTGCTCGGCCTCGCGGTCGCGGCTCTGGTCGCCTACTGCAACGCCACCTCCTCCGCGCGCCTCGCCGCCCGCTATCCCGAGTCCGGCGGCACCTACGTGTACGGGCGCGAGCGGTTGGGCGACTTCTGGGGATACCTCGCCGGGTGGGGGTTCGTGGTCGGCAAGACCGCGAGCTGTGCCGCCATGGCGCTGACCGTGGGCGCCTATCTCTGGCCGGGCCGCGAGCACCTGGTGGCCGTGGCCGCCGTGGTGGTGCTCACGGCGGTGAACTACGCCGGAGTGCACAAGGCGGCCTGGCTGACCCGGGTGATCGTCGCCGTCGTCCTGGTGGTGCTGGCCGTGGCCGTGGTGGCCAGTTTGACCAGCGGCAGGGTCGACCTCGCGCGGCTCGAACCGTCCACAGGGGTCACCGTGGCGGGGGTGCTCCAGGCGGCGGGGCTGCTGTTCTTCGCCTTCGCCGGGTATGCCCGCATCGCCACCCTGGGCGAGGAGGTGCGGGACCCGGCCAGGACGATTCCCCGGGCCATCCCCATCGCCCTCGGTCTCACGCTGGTCGTCTACGCCGCCGTGGCCGTCGCCGTCCTCGCCGCGCTCGGCCCGGAGCGGCTCGCCCACTCCGCCGCTCCCGTCGCGGACGCCGTGCGTGCCGCCGGCGCCGCGCCGCTGGTGACGCTGGTGAGGGTGGGGGCCGCCGTGGCGGCCCTCGGATCGCTGCTGGCGCTGATCCTCGGCGTCTCGCGGACCGTGCTGGCGATGGCCAGGGACGCGCACCTGCCACGCGCGCTCGACGCGGTGCACCCGAGGTCCCGCGTGCCGTACCGCGCCGAGTTGGCCGTCGGCACGGTGGTCGCCGTGATCGCCGCCACGGCCGACGTGCGGGGCGCGATCGGGTTCTCCTCGTTCGGCGTACTGCTCTACTACGCGATCGCGAACGCCTCGGCCCTCACCCTGACCGCCGAGGAGGGCCGCCCGCCCAGGGTCGTACCGCTGGCGGGCCTCGCCGGCTGCCTGTTGCTGGCGTTCAGCCTGCCCCTGTCCTCGACGCTCGCCGGCTGCGCGGTGCTGGCCGCCGGCGTCCTCGCCTGGGTCGTACGAAGAGCCCTTCGATCTCGCTGACCGGGGCCGGCGGCCTGCCCGCTCACCACAGCCGCCGGCGCGGGTCTCAGCGGGCCGCGCCGGAATCGCTCAGAACAGCCAGTCGAGCAGACCGCCGTTCTTGGTCTGCGTCGGGCTCGGGGCCGGCTGCGGAGCCTGCGTGGTGGGCGGCGGCGTGGGGGACGGGCTCGGCCGCTCGGTCGGGTCGTCCTCGATCCGCGGTTCTTCCGTCTGCCGGGGGCGGGAACTGGACTGCGGGGACGGCTGCGGCGAGCGGACGCGGGTGCGCGTCGGCGACGGGCGGGTGGTCGGCTCGTCGCTCACCTGCGCCTGGGAGGCCGTCGGCACGGAGGTGGCCGTCTCGCTCGGCGACGACGTGGTCTCCACGGGAGTGCCCGTCGGCTCGTCGGTCGGCTCCGTACTGGGATCGGCGGTCGGGCCTTCGGTCAGCGTGGGGTCCTGCGAGGGCGGGGCGCAGTCGGCGGTCGAGCAGGACGCCTCCGGCTTCGCGCCGACCGAGGAGGACACGATCCAGCCACCGGCCACGGCGAGCACGACGATCGCGACCATGGCCAGGACGAGGCGCTTGTTCTGGCTGCTCCTCTCCTCATCCGGGTCCTTCTCGCCGGTCCAGCCCGAACCGAGGAAGCCGCGGCGGCTCTCCGCTTCTATCTCGGGTTCGCCGTCGGGATCCCACTGGTCGTCATCCGGCCGGGCGTAGCCCTCGGGCCGCTCGTAGTCCTCCGCCGCGTCGAAACCCTCGGCATCGCCGGCCCGATCGAGGTCCGGCCGCTCGAACTCCAGCGAGTCGTCACTCTGAGCCCGAGCGGGATCCTGCCCGGGTTTCCAGCCGTCAGACAGCAGGTCACCACCCGCGCGCACCGGTTCGTCGTTCCACTCGATACCCAGGGGGCCGGTATTGAGAGGATCCTCTTCATAGGATCTCGGGGTGCCGTCGCGGTCCATGCCGAACCTCTCTGCTGTGATTCCTGGCCGCGCAACTTATTAGCAGTTCCGACTGCGGCTTGTCCGGAAAGTTCACACATTTCCACAAGATTAGCAATCTTCCCATGAGTCACATGTGTACCAAAGCGCTGCTTGGCGGCAAAGCTGCAACGATCGTGTGGCGGACCGGTCGCGTGTCCACCGCCATCATGACCACGACGGGAGCCCGATGTGATCGACAAGGATCGGCCCGCGCGCGTACTCGCCGGGCTCCAGGCGTTCTACCAGGCCGTACCCGCCGCCACTGCGCCCTCGGACGGGGGCGCCGAGGCGGCGCTGGCCCTGTTCCACGACGTGGCCTCGACGGTGCCCGCGTACCAGGCGTTCCTGCGCGAGCACGGCCTCGATCCCGCGACGATTCGTGCCGTGGACGACTTCACGCGCGTACCGCTCCTCGACAAGGACAACTACCAGCGGCGGTACGCCCTGCCCGAGCTGTGCCGGGGCGGGCGGCTGGACGCCTGCGACATGGTCGCGGTGTCCTCGGGCTCGTCCGGCACGCCGACGGTCTGGCCCCGCTCCGTGCTGGACGAGCGGCTGGTCGCCACCCGGTTCGAACAGGTCTTCCACGACAGCTTCCGCGCCGACGAGCGGCGGACCCTGGCGGTGATCTGCTTCGCGCTCGGGAGCTGGGTCGGCGGCATGTACACCGCCGCCTGCTGCCGGCACCTGGCCGCGAAGGGCTATGCGATCACGGTCGCGACGCCGGGCAACGACGTCGAGGAGATCCTCCGGGTGGTGGGCGAGCTCGGGCCGCACTTCGACCAGGTGGTGCTGCTGGGCTATCCGCCGTTCGTCAAGAACGTCGTCGACGCCGGGCGGGGCCGGGGCGTCGACTGGGCGCGGTACGGGATCCGCCTGGTGCTCGCCGGCGAGGTGTTCAGCGAGGAGTGGCGCGACCTGGTCGGGCGCAGAGCCGGGATGAACGAGCCCTGCCATGACTCGGCGTCCCTCTACGGCACCGCCGACGCCGGCGTGCTGGGCAACGAGACCCCGCTGAGCATCCGCGTCCGCCGGTTCCTCGCGAGCGACCCCGGCGCCGCGCGTGAGCTGTTCGGCGACTCTCGGCTGCCCACCCTCGTGCAGTACGACCCCGTGACCCGCTACTTCGAGACCCATGAGGGCACGCTGCTGTTCACGGGCGACAACGGCGTGCCGCTGGTCCGCTACCACATCGCCGATGAGGGCGGCATCGTGACCTACGACCGGATGCTGGAGTTCTGCCGGAAGCACGGCTTCGACCCGGTGGCCGGGCCCGGGACCGCCGATCAGCGCCGGGGAGCACCGGCCCTGCCCTTCGTGTACGTCTTCGGGCGGTCCCTGTTCACCGTGTCGTTCTTCGGGGCCAACATCTACCCCGAGAACGTCACCGTCGGCCTGGAGCGGCCCGAGGTCGGCGACCGGGTCACGGGCAAGTTCGTCCTCATGGTCGATGAGGACGAGGACCGCGACCGCCATCTGTCCGTGGTCGTGGAACTGGCTCCCGGAGAGCGGGACGATCCCGATTTCGTGCCCGTGGTCGCCGCCTCGATCAGGACGGAGCTCCTGCGGCTGAACAGCGAGTTCGCCCACTACGTCCCGGCCGCGTACCAGACGCCGGCGGTGGAGCTGCGTGAGACCGGTGACCCCGAGTTCTTCCCGCCCGGCGTCAAGCACCGCTACACCCGTTAGGGATGACCCGTCGGCGGGGCGGGTCAACGAATCCTGGGCCAAAGTTGACCCTCGTGAGGGCGGTATACGGCTACATAGCCCTATTTTGGAGCGATCCATAGGGATTCAGCGGGGGATCCGGCGATGGCGACGGGGCGGCATACAACCCGTCCAGAAGTCGTCGTACGTTGGTTATGAGCAGTCACTTTGCGTACGAACACGCAGGTGGCGGGCAGGGCCGAACGTCCTGCCGGGAGGCGTCGTAAGCCCCTGTCGGGTTACTCCGCCGTACCCGACTCTGGATGGGGATCCCTGACAGGGAGGTGCGCCATGCGTTCCTTGGCCAGGTGGACGACGAGGTGTGTTCGCCGATATCGGTTCGACCGCAATCCGCTGCGCCGGCGCTCCGACCGGATCGAGGCCATCGCCGTGATCATCACCTTGCTGGCCCTGCTGGCCAGTGTGTGGCCCGCCGTCCTGGTGGCCCGCGTCGTCTATCAGCATGGGGTCGTCGCGGAACGGGTCGAGCCCGGCGTCCGCGAGGCGGTCACGGCCGTCCTGCTGGAGGACGCCGCCAGCACCAGCGCGGTCTCCTCCCATGGCGCCGTGCTCGGCGTGAAGGCGAAGGCCCGGTGGTACCTGCCCGACGGGCGACTGCGTACCGGCGTCGTCTCTGTGCCGGCGCAGGCCAGGGCCGGCTCCACGCTGGAGATGTGGGTCGACTCCTCAGGCCGGCCAACGGCCGCGCCGAGGACGCACCCGCAGACCGTCGCCGACACGGTGGTGGCCGGATTCGGCGTCGTCACCGGGGCCGCGGGGCTGCTGGGCCTGAACCTGCTGCTGGTCCGGTGGCTCCTGGACCGCCGTCGCTACGTGGAGTGGGACAGGGCCTGGACCTCCGCCCACGACCGGTGGCGGGGCCCGAGGCAGCCCTGAACTGGAGGGAAGCCATGAACGGACGACCGGTGGTGGTGGGCGTCGACGGCTCGCCGGCCGCGCTCGGCGTCGTACGGTGGGCCGTCGACGACGCGATACGGCGTGACCGGGACCTGCGGATCGTCCATGTGGCAGAGCCCTGGGTGTTCGACCAGTCGCTCGCCACACCGCCGGGGTTCCACGAGTCCCTGACGGAACGGTCGCAGGCCGTGCTCACGGAGGCCGCCAAGGTGGCCCGTGACCGGGCGCCGGGCCTGCGGGTCGAGACGGTGGCGCGAACGGGCAACGTGCGGAAGGAACTGCTTCGCGAATCCCATGACGCCGAGGTGCTGGTGGTCGGCAGCCGGGGCCTCGGAGGATTCATGGGGCTGGTGCTCGGCTCGGTCTCCATGGGCGTCACCGGGCACGCGGACTGCCCGGTCGTCGTGGCCGTGCACGTGCAGGAGACCGCGTACGGAGAGATCGTCGTGGGCCACGACGTGTCACCGGAGTCGGAGACGGCGCTGGAGTTCGCCTTCGAGGAGGCCGCCCGCAGGGGAGCCCGGCTGAGGGCCGTCTACGCGTGGCAGGTGTCGGTGTTCCTCCCCATGTTCACCAGCTACACCTCCGACCTGGAACAGATCTACGACGTCGGCACGCGAGCGGCCAAGGAGCAGCTCCTGCCATGGCGGGACAAGTATCCACAGGTGGAGGTGCACGACACGGTGGTGCGCGCCCACCCCGTCGAGGCCCTGGCCGAGGCGTCGTCCAGGGCGGACCTGCTCGTGGTCGGCTCCCGGGGAAGGGGCGCCTTCGGCTCCGCCGTGCTCGCCTCGGTCGGCCACGGCGTGCTCCACCACGCGTACTGCCCGGTCGCGATCGTACGACCCCACCCTTCCTCGGCGCCCGCCGTCGACCGGGGTCCCAGTGGCGGCGGGGGCCTGGGTAGATGAAGCAGAACCTCCGTCTCGGGCACGTGGCGGGCATATCCGTGGGCGCTCACTGGTCGACGATCGTGATCGTCGTGTTGATCGGCGCGGTGCTGGCGAGCGCCGTGCTGCCGAAGGCGGCCCCTGACCACGACCCCGCCCGCTACTGGATGGTCGCCGCCGCGGCGTCGCTCATATTCCTGCTGTCCCTGCTCGCCCACGAGCTCGCCCACGCGATCGTCGCCCGCCGCTGCGGGGTGCCGGTGAAGTCGATAACGCTGTGGCTGCTCGGCGGGATCACCGAGTTCGCGGGGGAGACCAAGACGCCCAAGGACGAGTTCCGGGTGTCGGTGGCGGGCCCGCTCGTGAGCCTGGTGCTGGGGATCTTCTTCTACGTGACGGTGCTGCTCCTGCCCGGTCCGGTCCTGCTGGTCGCGGCCGTGCAATGGCTCGCCCTGATGAACGTCGTGCTGGCCGTCTTCAACATGCTGCCCGGCGCCCCCCTCGACGGCGGCCGGGTGCTGCACGCGGCGTTGTGGCGCAGGCACGGGGACCGGGCACGTGCCGACCGTGCGGCGGCCAAGGCCGGGCAGGCGCTCGGCATGATGCTGATCGTGGCCGGTGGCCTGGAGCTGATCTTCCTTGGATGGACCGGCGGGCTCTGGTTGATGCTGATCGGCTGGTTCCTGGGCAGCGCCGCGCGGAGCGAGGGCCTGGCCCGGGTCGCTCACGAAGGGCTCAAGGGATGGAGCGTGCGGGACGTGATGACGGCGTCTCCGGACGTGGCACCCGCCTGGCAGGAGATCGACGACTTCGTCTCGACCGTGGCGTCGCGCTCCCGTCAGGCCGTGTTCCCCGTCGTGAACTTCGCCGGCGAGTCCGCGGGAACCCTCTCCCTGGAGGCTCTCACGGCGATCCCGCCCGAACAGCGCCACGACAGGCGGATCTCTACGGTGGCCCGGCCCCTGCCCGCCGATCGGCTGCTCTCCCCGGATGACCAGGCCACACGGATCCTTGAGGTCTCCGGCTTCTCCGGTGAGCTGATGGCCGTGGTCGCCGACGCGGGTCGTGTCGTGGGCATGGTCACCACGGCCGACTTCACCCGATCCCTCCAGCAGGCGATCCTACGCGCCACCTCGTCTCGGACCGGCACGGCGACGGACCAGGGATCCCAGCGGAACCACCCCACCGAACCTCTGCACGATCCCGGAGCCTGACACCTTCCACGTGCGCCTCGTCGATCACCGGAGTGCCCACAGGCCGGCCAGGGCCTCGGCGAAGCGGGACTCCGGCGCCTCCGCGGCCACCTCGACCGCGTCCGCGACGGTGTCCACGTCGGTCAGGCGGGGCATCCGGGCGATGCTCAGCCCCGCCCCGGCCAGCCGTGCGAGCTGGGCATCCCCGGTGTACGGCTGGGACATGGGCACGCCGAGCAGCAGACCCGGGTCGGGCACACGAAGCCCGAGCAGCCAGAATCCACCGTCGGCCGCCGGACCGAACACGGCGTCCCACGTGCCGAGCAGCGACAGGGCGGTGGACAACATCTCCGCGGTGACCTGCGGGGTGTCCATGCCGATCAGCACGATGGGCGCATGCAGGAGCCGGTAGGCGTCGTCGAAGGCGGCCGCCAGCCGTTCGTCCAGCCCCTGGCCGCGCTGCCGGAGCACGGTGAACCCGTCAGGCAGCCACGGGCCAGGAGCGCCCTCCAGCGCCAGCACCCGCCGCGCCGACGGCGCCTTCGCCACCGCCTGGAGCGTGTCCGCCAGCGAGGCGGCGGCCAGCAGCGCCGCGTCCGGCGGGCTGAAAGGCGGGGTCAGCCTCGTCTTCACCTTCCCCGGCACCGGCTCCTTGGCGATCACCAGCACCTGGCCGGCCGCACCTCCGCACCGGAGTCCCGGCCGCACGGCCGCGCCGCCCCGGTCCCCGGAGCTCATGGCGTGCCCTCCGGCCAGGCCATCACACGGTCCTGCTCCGCGAGGTCACGGTGGTATCGCGCCATGACACGGCGCATGTCGCCGATCGCCCGCAGCGTCCCTCGTACCGTGCCCGTCACCTTCGAACGGCCCGCACGCGGCAGGTAGTCGACACCGGCCTCGCCGAGCCGCCATCCCGCGGCGGACGCGCGCAGCACCATCTCCAGCGGATAGCCGAACCGCCGGTCGATCAGGCCGAGCGCCAGGAGGTCCTCGCGCATGGCCGCACGCATCGGCCCGAGGTCGTGCACGGGGGCACCGGTCCTGCGCCGCAGCCTCGCGGCGAGCACGGCGTTGCCGAGTCGTGCGTGCAGGGGCCAGGACGCGTCGGCGCGGAGCAGGCGGCGGCCGAGGACCAGGTCCGCGCTCCCGGCGAGCACAGGCTCGGTCACCCGTGGAAGCTGGCGGGGGTCGAGGGAGGCGTCGCAGTCCATGAAGCAGACGAGGTCCGCCGTCGCCGCGACCAGCCCGGCATGACACGCGGCGCCGAAACCCCGCCTGGGCTCGCTCACCACCCGCGCGCCGAGGCCGGTCGCCACCGCGGCCGATCGGTCCGTGGACCCGTTGTCCACCACGATCGGGCGGAACCCGTCGGGCATGCGTTCCAGCACCCACGGCAGGGCGGATTCCTCGTCCAGGCAGGGGAGCACAACGTCGATCTCCATGATTGTGACGGTAGAGCCGCCGGGGCCGTCCAACCCTTACGAGGTGATGACGGATCTCCCGGGAGTGCGCAGCTCAGGCCTACGGTGAGATCGTGATCCGCAGACACGTGGACGGCGCCGGGACTTCGTCCTCGGCTCTGGCCGAACCCCGGGCCGTCCCGCCCCCGGCCGCTGACAGGCGCCGGACGCGGCGGGCGCTGGCCGCGTGGGCCGGGTTGATCGTCTCGGCCTTCGCGGCGGGGGCGGTCCTGCACGGCCTCGGCGTGCTGACGATCGATCACCTGCCGCCGCTGCACGCCCACTTCCGCGTGCTCACGATCACGCTTCTGCCCGCCGCCGTGCTCGCCGCCGCGGCCGTCATCGTCCTGCCCGATCTCCTCGCGCGAGGCGGCTTCGGCCGGGCGCTCCTGCTGGCGTACGGCTGCGCGCTGGCCTGGACGATCCTGCTCGCCCTCTCAGGTGACGGGCCGGCCGAACCGCTCACTCACCAGACCGAGTACCTGGCCGTGCTTCCCGCCGTCGGGGACGACCCGCTGGGATGGCTGGCGTCGTTCACCGAGCGTCTCGGCGGCTACCCGACTCACGTGCGCGGGCATCCGCCGCTGCCGGTGCTGATCCTTTGGGGGCTGGCACGGCTCGGGATGCCTGGGGCGCTTCCCGCCTCCCTGCTCGTCATCACCGTGGCCTGTTCCGCGACCGTGGCGATCGGGCTCACCGTACGGACCCTGGCGGGCGAGGACGCCGCCCGTCGTGCGCTTCCGTACCTCGCGCTCACCCCTTCGGCGGTCTGGATCGCCACGAGCATGGACGCGCTCTTCGCGGGGGTCGGCGCCTGGGGCGTGGCCCTGCTGGTGCTCCCGTGCCGAGGGCGGAGCGGGCCCGCCGCGCGGGCGAGGGTCCTGTGCGGCGTGGCGGCGGGGGCGCTGCTCGGCGCGCTGCCGTACCTCAGCTACGGGCTCGTGCCTTACCTGCTGATCCCGCTGGTCGCCGGGATGGTGGCGCGCGTACCGAAGGCGACCGTGTTCGCGGCGCTGTTTGGCGCGGCGGCGGTGACGGCCGCTTTCGCCGCGGGAGGGTTCCTCTGGCCCGCCGGGGTGCTGGCCACGCATGCCCAGTGGGCGGCGGATGCGGGCGCGGCCCGGCCCTACCTGTACTTCCTGGTCGCGAACATGGGCGTCCTCGCGCTGATGAGCGGCCCGGCGACGGCGGCCGGTCTGGTGCGCGCCGGCTCCAGGCCCGTCGGGGCGATGGTGGCGGCGGCGTTGGTCGCGGTGCTGGCATTGGACCTCAGCGGCGTCACCCGAGGTGAGGTCGAACGCATCTGGGTGCCCTACGCCCTGTGGGTCGGACTGGCGGCCGGCGCGGTGCCCGGCCGCCGCTGGCTCGCCGCCCAGGTGGTCACGGGACTGCTGCTCCAGTCGCTGGTGCTGTCCCCATGGTGAGCCGCTCGGGACGACATGGGCGGTGGACCTGATCAGCCGAGGGGGGCGGTGGCGAACTCCCGCATGCCCTCGGTGAACCCCGTACGCGCGCGAAAACCCAGATCGCGGGCCGCGCGGTCGGGGGTGGCGACGATGTGCCGGACGTCGCCGAGGCGGTACTCGCCGGTGACGACCGGCTCGGGACCGTTCCGCTCCGCCGCCAGGGCCCCGGCCATCTCGCCGATCGTGTGGGGCCGGCCGCTCGCGACGTTGTACGCGGCCAGCTCGCCCGGAACCGTACGTGCCCGCGCGGCGGCGACGTTGGCCTCGGCGACGTCGCGCACATGGACGAAGTCGCGACGCTGCCGGCCGTCCTCGAACACGCATGGGGCCCTGCCCGCCTCCAGAGCGGATCGGAAGATCGCCGCGACCCCCGAATAGGGCGTGTCCCTGGGCATCCTCGGGCCGTAGACGTTGTGGTAGCGCAGCGCGACCGCCGTGCCACCGGTCTCCCGCGCCCAGTTGGCGGCCAGATGTTCCTGCGCGAGCTTGGTGGAGGCGTACGCGTTGCGCGGGTCCGGCGGCGCGTCCTCGGCGATCGTGGCGGAGGTCAGCTCCGCGCCGCACCGCGGGCACCGAGGCTCGAACACGCCCCCGGCCAGGTCCTCCCTGGTACGGGGGCCCGGTCGCACCCGGCCGTGCTCACCGCAGTCGTAGGCGCCCTCGCCGTACACGACCATGGAGGACGCCAGCACGAGGCGCCCTACTCCGCTCCTCGCCATCGCCGCCAGCAGCACGGCGGTGCCGTACACATTGACGGAGGCGTAGTCGGGCAGATCGGCGACGTCGACGCCGAGCCCCACCTTGGCCGCCTGGTGCACGACCAGGTCCACACCATCGAGTGCCCGGTCCAGGACCGCGGGGTGGCGTACGTCGCCGGTGACGAGACGGACTTCTCCGAGAGCAGGACGCGCGCGCCCGGGGAGGTGCGCTGCCTCCGAGGTGGCGTCATGCGCGGGAACCCGCAGGTCGAGGCCGGTCACCTCGTGCCCGGCGGCGCCCAGGGCCTCCACCACGTGACTTCCGATGAAACCGGCCGCGCCGGTGACCAGTGCCTTCACGATGCCGAGGGTAGTTACGGCGCGCCCGGTCCGGCGGCCGGGCGGCCAGATGTTCGCGGGCCGTAAGAACTCAGCGGTAGTCGAGGATCATCTGGCGGATGTCGTGGGCACAGCCCCAGGACATGCTGACTCCGACACCGCCGTGGCCGTAGCTGTGGATGACGCGGGAACCGTTGATGGTCTCCTCGTCGAGGCGGATGCGCTTGCGCCCCGGCCGCAGGCCCACCTCGACCCCGAGGACGCGGGCCCCTTCGAGCCTCGGCTCGACGGCCACGCAGCGGCGCAGGATCGCCTCGGTCTGCTCCGGGTCGGGGGTGAGGCTCCAGTCACCGGAGCCCGCCGTGCCGCCGAGCACCACGCAGTCGGCGTGGGGCATGTAGCCGGTCCACTCGGTCTCGGCGCCGCGTTCGAAGAAGAATTCGTCGAGGCCGGGGTTCTCCACGACGACGTGCTGACCGCGCACGGGATGGACCTCGGGATCGTCGGCCAGGAAGTGGGCCCCCACCCCGCTGCAGTTGACCACGACCGGAGCCTCGGTGGCCGCCGACTCCAGGGACGCGACGGGCCGCAACTCGACCTCGACACCCGCCGCGCCGAGGCGCTCCACCAGGTAGGTGAGGTAGCGCGGCATGTCGGCCAGCGGCGAGGAGATCCAGAACGCCACCGGGAACCCGGCGTGCTCGCCGGGATCGCACGGCTGGAAGCCCGGCAACCGCTCGGCCCACGGCGGCACCCCGTTGCCGAGCCGGCTCACCAGCCGCCCTCGCGCGATGCGCACCCCGGCATCCGGATGGCCGGCGAGCATGGTGAACTCCTTCAGGCTCGCCTCCTGCCATCGGACGGCCGCCTCCAGCGGCTCGGTGAAGACCGGACCGCCGATCATGGCACCGGCGACCGCGGAGGTGGTGCGCCCGGGGAGCTCGGCGCTACGGACCCGGACCTTCAGGCCGGCCTCCGCGAGGCACACCGCTGTCGTCAGCCCGGTCACTCCGGCACCGATGACCAGCACATCAGTCACGCCGGTCGGCTCAGCCACGCGATCCTCCACTCACCGCCGGGCACCACCGCGCCACCGGCCGTGCCACTCGCGGGCGCCCACTTGTATCGCCCGCCTACGACGCAGCATAGGAGGTGTCTCCGACAGTGCAGGAGGCTTCGGCCGTCCTCATGGCCCGGAAGACCCATGACACCGGCGTCGTCAGCCCGTCCAAGCGGCTTCCACCGGGTCCCGCCGGCACGCCGTCGCGCGGAGGCTTCAGTTGTCGCGGAACCGGAGCAGCAGCATCGCCGCGTCGTCGTGCAGCGGGGCGTCGACGTGGGCGACCAGGTCGAGCCGGAGCGCCTCGAGGGCCGCCTCGGGGTCGTCGTCCTTGAGCAGGAAGGCGCGGTCGGTGAGGGGGTAGAAGCGGCCCACACGGTCGCGGGCCTCGATGACCCCGTCGGTGTACAGCAGGATCTGGTCACCCGGCCCGAACATGACGTGGTGGGGGTTCGGGCCCTCCACCTCGAGGACGGCCAGGCCGAGCGGTGGCGCGGTCTCCGAGGGCTCGGCGAGCGTGATCGCGCCGTTGGCGTGCAGAATCAAGGGCGGAGGGTGGCCGTAATTGAGCAGCGTGAGCTCCCCGCCGGGGTCGGCGTCGACCAGGATGGCCGTGACGAACTCCTCGCCCGAGAGCCGCCGGTTGAGGGCCTTCTCGAGCCGCCCGCTGACACCACGCAGGTCGGCCTCGTCGTGGGCCGCCTCGCGGAACGCGCCGAGCACGAGCGCCGCCGTCTCGACCGCTTCCAGCCCCTTGCCCTGCACGTCGCCCACGATCGCGCGGACCCCGCCCGGACCGGTGACCACTTCGTACAGGTCGCCGCCGATGCGCGCCTCGGCGTTGGCCGAGGTGTACGACACGGCCGCGCGAAGGTGGCCCGCCCGCCGCGGCACCGGTCTGAGCAGCACGCGCTGCGCCACCTCGGCCACCGAGCGCACGGTCGCGAGCTCGCGCTCGCGTCGCTGCCGCCCCACCGTGGCGAGGATGCTCGCCGCCGTGACCCCGGCGATGGAGACCAGGCTCATGGTGCTCTGCGGGTCTCCGAACAGGCCGTCGTACACGGCCAGCAGCAGCGACAGGACCAGGGTCACGACTCCGATCGTCACGGTGCGGGGCACGCCGCCCACGAGGCTGGCGAAGGCGGGCCCGACGGCCAGAAGGGAAAGGTAGCCGAGGTCGGTGACGGTCAGTATGTCGACCGCGGCCACGACGCTCAACGAGGCGAAGGGAAGCGCCCCCATGAGCAGCTGGGTTCTGCGGCTGACCGTGGTCATAGGCGCTCCGCAGTCGTGACGGTCGGTTCGCGCTCTGACTCGCTCGTCACAGGGTGCCTCCGCGGGATGGGTCGATTTCGGTGGTATGCCGACCAGACTTCCCGGTGCTCCGCGGTAACTGTAACAAGGTGGAGAATCCACGAACAGCGCGGCGACCTTACGCACCGGTCACAGCTACGAGTGACAGGACCACGGGGTCGTCGGAACGGCCCGCGTCGCGGGAGCGGCGAATCCGGCCGAGGACCGCTTCCCCGCGCGATCGCCTTACCGCAAGAATCACTGATGACCAGGAAAAGGGATAATTCCGACCCGTCCCCACCTACGGGAGTATCCACCTCGACAACCTCACAGCACCCAACGAACTGCACGCTCTCCAGCGTCTGAAAGCCGGACCGAGCCTGCCCGAGCACGATTCGAGCCGGGAGGTCTCTGAAGGCATCATGAATCGAACCTTACTCTGGGATGGGCCAAGTGGGACCGATTCGATATAGGTCTTCGAATTTCCCTCTTGCGGTCGCGCTCACAAAAGCCGATCACCCCCCCATAAAGCGAAATATCCTCATGATGGGGGTAATTGGGGCATGGCCTTCGCGGTCGTTCACACATGGAAGACCGGTACATCGGCCGCGATGGCGGGGAAGGGAGCCCGGCGCGCTGGGACCCGCCCCGAGACGAGCGCGGGGGTGGTCACGGGCCCGTGACCACCCCCGGCCGGATCTAGCTGGTGGGACTCCCGTGAGGGTGGCTGTCGGAGTGCCGCAGCGCCGCGGCCGCGGCCCGGGCGTCGGGCCCGGGCAGGTCACGGCTGAACGCGTAGACCACGGCCGCCGTCGCGATGGCCCCGGTGTTCAGAGCCAGCGCCTTGTCGTTGATGTTGGCGATGGTGTCGCACGCCTGGTGGTAGCACGGGTCGTAGGGCGCGCCGGCGGTGCCGCCGAAGAGCGCCTGCTCCGCGGGCGTCTTGGCGCCCTCGGCGCCGGTGAACAGGCCTCCCGCCGGGATTCCGGCGTCGATGAACGGGCCGTAGTCGGACCGGCCGTCGAAGTCGCTGCCCACATGACCCTGGCGGAGGGTGTCGAAGTACTTCTCGAAGAGCTTCTCGATCTCGTCGGATCCGGGCGGGCCGGCGGGTGCGCCCGTGGCGTCGGAGTCGTCACCGTCGAAGATCTTCAGCGCGTAGTTCGTCGAGGCGACCATGTCGAAGTTGAGGTACAGCTTGATCTTCGCCCTTTCCGCGGGGGTCAGGGAAGCGACATAGTGCTCCGAGCCCAGCAGGCCGAGCTCCTCGGCGCTCCAGAACGAGAAGCGCAGCCTGTTCTTCGTGGGGATCTTGGACAGCTTGGTCGCGACTTCGAGGATCGCGGCGCTGCCCGAGCCGTTGTCGTTGATGCCGGGCCCCGCCAGGACGCTGTCGAGGTGGGCGCCGAGGTGGACGACCTTGCTGGCGTCACCCCACTTGGAGTCGGCGATGACGTTGTGCGTGGTGCGGATCTCGCTGGTGGTGTCGGTCTTCAGCCGCACGACTGTTCCGGCGGGGCTGGACAGCTCCTCGCCGACGGCGAAACTGGTCCCGACCACCGGGATGGACACGGGGGTGCCCAGGTTGCCGCGGAGGGTCGCGGTCCGTCCCTCCTGCCCCTCGTTGAAGATGATCGCCCCCACCGCGCCTGCCGCCTGCGCGTTCTGCGCCTTCACCACGAAGTCGCAGGTGCCGCGCCGCATGAGGGCGATGTTCCCGGCGGTGAACCCGGCGAAGTCGCTCGCCTCGCACCCCGAATTGGAGGTGCTCGGGGTCGGCCCGGGAGGCAGCACCAGGTCGACGTTCTGCAGGGTCGCGGTGACGTCCCCGGTGCCCGAATAGGTCATGGTGGCGAACTCGCCGACCGCACTCCCGTCCGGCGGGGTGGGGGCGTACACCTTCGGCTCGGGGGAGACCTGCTGCATCAGGGCCGTGGAGTGCTCCTCGAAGAAGGGGAACTCGAACGGCTGGATCGTCACCTTGTAGCCGGCCTTGCGGAGCTTGTCGGCCACGTAGTCACGGGAGGCGGTGAACCCGGGGGTTCCCGCGGCACGGGTGCCGCCGTTGGCGTCGGCGATCTCCTGCAGCCTCTGCAAGTGCTGCTTCACCGCCGGTGCGGAGATCGTACGAGCCAGCTGCGTGACGTCGGGATCGGCGTCGGCCGGTGCGGTGGATATCAGGGGGAGCACCAGGGCGGCCGTCGCGGTGGCGAGGCCCGCCCCTCTGCGGAGGGTGAAGCGCATTGAACTCCTTCTTCGATCAACAACTGGTGAGCCGGTTTCCGAAGTCCTGCTGACCGCTGAAACTAGCCGGAGTCGACCGGTAAGTGAAGGACTCGGAATCCCAGATGTCCCGCAGGTGAGGGGATCGCGACTCGTCCGGCCACCTAGGCGGGGCGATGCCGGACCGCCTCGATGACGCCCTGGACGGCATGCATGATGCGCTCGGCGGCCTGGTCGGGGTCCGGTTGCCCGGCGTCGAGCCACGCGATGACGGCCTCGATCACCACGGCGGGGACGAGTTGCGCGGCCCATGCCGTCCACGGGCCGTCGGGGAGCATCGCGGCGAGGCTGTGACGGGCGATGCCGATCGCCGCCGCGGCGAACGAATCGGTGAGGTCGCGGAACTCCGGTTCCCTGACCGCGTACCGGAACAGCAGCCGGAAGCCGTCCGGGTCGTCGGCGGCGGCACGGATCAGGGCGGCGACGCTGTCCATGGCGTACTCGCCGGCGTGGAAGGTCCGCTCCAGCCGCCCACACGTGCGATCGAGAACCGCACGGTACATGTCGGTCTTGGAGTCGAAGTGCCGGTAGAGGATCGCCCTGCTGATCCCCGCCTCGCCCACGATGTCGTCGAGGCTGGTGGCGGCGAAGCCGCTGCGGGCGAAGGCCCTGGTGGCGGCCGCCAGGATCTGCTCCCTGCGCTCGCCACGACGCAGCCGCCGTACGTGCGTGGGCATGGCCGGTGGTGCGTCTGCCCGGCTGGGCGTCATGGACTCCCTTTCTCGGCCCCCTTGTCGAATGCTCAGTGTATAAGTAGCTTTGTTGACATAGAAGTATACAAATCCGAGTTAACCGGAGGGCCACCAATGACCACCTCGACCCCGCTCCCCGCCATGCCGTTCGAGCAGACGCACCTTCTTCGGATGGCGCCCCTGCTGCGCGCGCTCCAGGCGAAGGGTTCCGTCCACCGGGTGCGCACGCGGGCAGGCGACGAGGCCTGGCTGGTCACCGACTACGAGGAAGTGCGGCGGCTGCTCAACGACGACCGGCTCGGCATGGCCCACCCCGACCCGGACAACGCGGCGCGCGCCAGCGAGTCGGCCCTGTTCGGGGGCAGGCCGCCTGACAACTACGAGACCGAGCACGCCGACCGGGCCCGGTTCCGCCGCCTGCTCCAGCCGTTCTTCGCCCCCAAGCGCATGCGGGCGTTCCAGCCACGGGTCGAGCGCATGGTGACCGAGCTGCTCGACGGCCTGGCCGCCGGGCCGGTCCCGGCCGACCTGCATCAGGCCCTCGCGCTGCCGTTGCCGATCCTGGTGATCTGCGAGCTGCTCGGCGTCCCGTACGAGGACCGCGACCGGTTCCGCGGGTGGAGCCAGGACGCCGCCGCGCTCGGTGACCGGCAGGTATCGGAGCGCGGCCTGGCCGAACTGTGGACCTACACGCGCGGGCTCGTCGAGCGCAAGCGCGCACAGCCCGCCGACGACGTCATCTCAGGTCTGTGCGCCGCCGAGGACGACGCCCTTCCCGTCGACGAGATCGCGATGCTGGCCGCGATGATCCTGTTCGCCGGGCACGAGACCACCGTCGTGCAGATCGGTTACGGCGCGGTGCTGTTGCTGACCAACCCCGACCAGCACCAGGCAGTGCTGGACGATCCCGCACTGCTGCCGTCCGCCGTGGAGGAGTGCCTGCGGGTCGCGAACGTGGGCGCGGGCAACGGCATGCCGCGCTACCCGCGGATGGACATCGAGGTCGCCGGGGTCACCATTCCCGCGGGTGACCTGATCCTGCTCGACATCGGGGCCGCCAATCACGACGCGCAGGTCTTCGCCGATCCTCACCGGCTCGACATCACGAGGAACGCGGGGGCGCACCTGTCGTTCGGCTACGGTGCCCACTACTGCATCGGCGCGCCGCTGGCGCGCATCGAGCTCCAGGCGGTGTTCTCGCGGCTCATCCCGCGCTTCCCCGCGATGCGGCTCGCCGTGCCCATCGAGGAGCTACGCCTGCGGGACGACCTGCTGACCGGGGGATTCAGGGAGATTCCCGTCACCTGGTGACCGATGTGTCATCGGGCAAAGCCCCGGCCAAACGGCGTTACCGGGCAGGAGAGGCGGGGGATGGGCCTATCGTCCCTGACTCACGGAGGCCGTCATGGCGCAGAGAACGACCGCTGCCGCGGAGGGCGCGACACCGAGCCGGACCCGGGAACCCCGGCGAACGGCCGCTACGGCGCGACGACGGGCGGCCCCGGGTGGCACGGCGGCCGGGGAGGAGCGTGCGGCACAACGGCCGGAGGTGACCTTGCCGGTGGTCGGCACGGTGGCGGTGCCGTCGGCGGACCGGCTCGTCTTCTACGCGGCGCTGGGTGTGCTGGCCGCCTTCGAGATCATCGAGTGGCCCGTCGCGCTCGTCGTCGGAGCCGGCCACTTCCTCGCCGCACAGCATGTCTCCCACGCCCTGCAAGAAATCGGGCAGGCCGCGGAAGCCGTGTGACGCGGCCACCCGGCGCGCGCCTGTCCCGGTGGCTTGGAACACCGTTTGCCGCCCGCTCCCGTTGCGTTGTCCGCCAGCGGGTAGGGACCGGGGAGAGCACCGAGAGGTGGTGGCATGAAGTCGATCCTGTGCCGCTACGTCGTCGCCGGCGTCCTCGCGGCGGCCGCGGGGACGACCGCGCTTTACGCCACGACCTACCTCGACCAGGTGGTACGTGGCCGGCCGTCGAGCGACCTGCCCGAGCGGACCGCCGGAAGGCTGGCCGACCTGGCCGGGCTCGGACTGGGAGAGGGAGACAAGGCCGAAAGCCGCAAGCAGGGGATCGGCGCGCTGCTGGGCATCGGGACGGGGGTCGTTCTGGGCGCCGCCTATGGGGGGCTGCGCATCCGCGTACGGGAGGTGTCCGTGCCGGTGGGAGGCGTCGGCCTCGGGCTGGTGGCGACGGTGGTGGCGAACACGCCGATGACGGCGCTGGGCCTGACCGACCCGCGGACCTGGGGAACGGCCGGATGGCTGTCCGACCTCGTGCCTCACCTGGTCTTCGGTCTGGTGACCGCGTACGCGTTCCACATGATGGCCGATCAGGCCGGATCGCGGAGGAATCAACCGGGCTGACCGCATCTGGCGTCGCCCCGCACCTGCTTTCTCACCGGACTTCACCGCCCTTCGCGGCAACGCGACACAGCCACGAAGCAGTGCGTGGTGCTCCGGAACACGGCATCTGACACCCGAACCCCGTCTTCTCGCGTAGCGAAACAGGACAGAGGAGTCATACCCATGACTTTCAATCCTTTGGAGCAGCAGGGGATCCCGCTGGACCGGCAACTCCGTAACTGGCGGGAGCTGAACGTTCCCCAGCTCGACCCGGACCACTCCGATCCCTACGCTCGCTGCCGCGTCATCGCCATGAACGGCATCGAGATCGAAGCGATCATGTTCAGCCACCAGTTCGCCCGGCGCTGCCCCGACCTGGAGGTACGCCAGCAACTGGCGGAGGTCCGCTACATCGAGCAGCAGCAGCAGAAGGCCGTCAACTGGCTGCTTCCCGGCCTCGCGTCCGTTCTCGAGACCACGATCGCCTACGAGCAGGTCGCCGTCGACCTCACCGCCTGGGTCGCGCGGATGGAGCCGGACCCGTACCTCAAGCAGGCCTTCGAGTTCGGCGTGCTGGAGGATTTCGATCACCTTTACAGGTACGCGAACCTGTATGAGCTGATCGAGCACCGCAAGGCGGAGAAGATCGTCGACGCGCTGACCGAGGTCATGCCGGGACGGCCCACGCCGATGCACCACCGGCATCCGATCGACAACGTCCGCGACCACTACGACAAGGACACGACCAGTCCGATCTCCAAACTCCACACGCTGACGATCATGGCTGCCGAGCAGCAGACCATGAACTTCTACATGAACGTCGGCCCCGAGTACATGGAGCAGATAGCCCGGCAGCTCTACCAGGAGATCGGGCTCATCGAGGAGGAGCACGTCACCCACTACGAATCGCTGCTCGATCCCAGGGAGACGTGGTGGGAGCAGCTCGTGAACCACGAGTACAACGAGTGCTACATGTACTACTCCTTCATGGAGACGGAGTCCGACCCCCAGGTCAAGGCGATCTGGGAGTTGCACCTCAACATGGAACTGGAGCACCTCCGCATCGCCTGCGACCTGATGCGCCGTCATGACGGCCGCGATCCCGCGGACATCCTCGCGTCCGAGTTCCCCACGCCGGTGACCTTCGAGCCCAACAAGGCCTACCTGCGCGAACTCATCGCCACACAGCTCGACCTCACCACGCTGGGAACCGGATACGTGCGCGAGGCGCACGAGCGCTTCCAGCGGTTCCAGGAGCGTCTCCACGGCGGGGAGACCCCGCCCAGCGACGTGGTCCTCGAGGACACCGCGGCCAAGTTCGGCCAGGACTACCGTATGGAGACCGAGGGCCCGCATCCCATTCCGAGCATGCGCGCCCGCGACTGAGCACCCTCAGGAACGCCGTGGTGTCCACGGCGTTCCGACGGGAAAGGCCGGCAGCGGCCGATTCGGAGCGTGGCTGCCGGCCTGCCCGGCGGATTCTCCGGCCTACTTGGCGCCTTCCACCAGGTCGACGAGCGCGGTGGCGGTACGGAAGTACTTGTTCCGCCCCATGTCGCCGACCGTGTTGATTTTGAAGGCCTCCTTGAGGAGCTTGGCGTCGCCCTCGCTGACCCCCGCCAGTGCGGACACCGGGGCCTTGACGAGCTCCGCCAGGCTCTTGCCCTCGTATTCCTTGTCGAGCAGTTTGGACAAATCCGCTGTTATTGCCATAAATCCCCCAGTGATATCCCCGCCCGAGCCAGACGGCCGGGCATTGAACACTTTCCCCCTGGAAATCCGCAACACGGCCACCTGCCGACAAGACAAGTTAAAGACGCCTCAGCCGGGCGTGGGGTACGGCCGTCACCGGCCGTACCCCACGCCCGGCCTGCGAGGCCCGTGCCAGGATCAGGCGCCCGTAGGGAACGTGCGGGCCGTGCTCACGGACTGGAGCAGGTGTATCCCGCCGGCACCTGGGTGTTGCCGTTCGGGCGGGAGCCCTGGAAGCCGAAGCTGGTGCTGGCGTTCGCCGCGAGTGTTCCGTTGTGGCCGGCGTTCTTCGCGGTCACCGTCTGCCCGCTGATCGTCAGCGTGGCGTTCCAGGAGCCGGTGATCGTGTGGCCGGCCGGCAGGGTGAAGGTCACCGTCCAGCCGGTGATGGCCGAGGTGCCGGTGTTGGTGACGGTCACCGGCTGGATGACGTAACCGTTGCCCCACTGGCCCTGCGTGGTGCCGGTGACCCCGCACCCGTTGCCGCCTCCGCCGCCTCCGGTCGTGGTGGTGAAGGTGACCGGGCTGGAGTTGCCGGACAGGTTGCCCGCGCCGTCCCTGGCCCGTACGTAGACCTGGTACTGCGTGCCGGCGGTCAGCCCGGTGAGCGAGATCGAGTTGGTCGTGGACTGGCCGAGTTGCGGGTCGGTGGCGCCCTGCTCACGGTAGACGTTGTAGCCGGCCAGGCCGGAGCCGCCGGAGTCGGTGGAGGCGCTCCAGGAGAGCCTGGCTCCGCTGGAGGTGACGTTGGAGGCCGTGGGGGTGCCCGGCGTCGTGGGCGCGGTGGTGTCGGTCCCGCCGCCGCTGTAGATGGTGGCTTCCCTGGCGGTCTGCCTGATGCCGTTCGCGCCGTTGAAGATTCTTGTACCCCAGGATGTGAGGCTGCTCGCATTGAAGTTGGTCACCATGTCGAGGTACTCGACGCCGCCGCCGTTGCCGCTCCACGACCAGCCGATGTAGCCGAGGCCGCGGGACTGCGCCTGCGACATGATCGTGTCCTCGTCCGGGTCGCCGTCGGAGTGCATGTTCCCGAACTCGCCGACCACCAGCGGCAGCCCGGCGGTCTGGAAGCTGTTGAAGTAGGCGTTGATCTCGGCCGCCGTGTCGAAGACGCCGTACATGTGGATGGAGAAGACGGTGTTGCGCTGGGAGTCGGCGTTGAAGACACTGGCCGCCGTGTCCCGCATGGTGAACTGCCAGTCCTGTCCCCAGTTGGGCGCGTCGACCATGAGCAGATGCTGGAAGCCGGCGGCGCGCATCCGGGTGATCGCGTTGGACGTGGCCTGGGTCCAGGCGCTCACGTTGTTGTTGCCGTAGGGCTCGTTGCCGATGTTGATGACGACGTGGTTCTCCTGGCCGGTCAGCGCGCTCTGGACGCTGATCCAGTAGTTGACCGCGGCGTCCAGGGTGGTGGCGCCGTCCTGCTCGCCGTAACCGGTGGTGTCGTGGTTCTCCAGCACGCAGATCAACCGGTTCGCCTTGCACTGCGCGACCACGTTCGCCACGTCGCTCGCGCTGTTGGGGGTCCAGCGACCACCGCTCAGGACCACGCGTACGGTGTTGGCGCCGAGGGATTTGATGCCCGCCAGAGACGAGGTGGTCTGGCTGGCGAACCAGGTGTGCGCATGGCTCACACCTCGCATGATGAAGTTATTGCCGTTGGCCTCGACGATTCTCGTCCCGCTCACGCGGAGCCCGACCGCCGCCTGCGCGGGCTGCGCGACGAGCATCGAGACGAGGAGGGCGAGCAGAGAGATGATCGCCGCCTCCGCAATCCGGAGTCGCTTTCTCATGGGTCACCTTTCTTGGCGGAATGAACCGGTTAAGTCATACGGCACGCGTCGGCCCTTCCGGTGGGAGCGCTCCCATGTTCAGCGCATTTCCGCAAGATGTACAGGAGGTGTCCGAGGCGGAGGCCCGCCGCACGGCGGGGCGTGCGGGGCCGCCGGGCCTCCCTACATCGGAAGACGCCGCCCAAGGTGGCCGGACGGATCGCCCCGGCGCCGCCGCACCGCCGGAAATCGGCTGAAAGTTTCAGCTCATCGACGACGCATCTCGAACAACCGCCCCGGCCGCTCGCCGACGGTGACCGTCTCCACCCTGGTGAACCCATGGTCCTCGTAGAAGCCGACCCACGGCAGGCCGCCTATCGCCCGCGGGTCCAGCCCTCGGAGCGCGTGGCCCGAAGGTAGTCCTCGGCGGGCGGCTCGACCGGCCTCTCGTCGTACTGGGTGGAAAGGACCATGGAGGAGCGTATGTCGCCGTGCTTGCCCAGGCGTTCGAACAGCCCTTCCAGATGCTCGATCGACCCCGCCCTTACCTTCACCATGGCGCAGTAGTCGCCGCTGAGCTTGTGAAGCTCCACGACCTCGGGATAGTCGTCGGCGGTGGTCGTCCTCAGCAGGCACTTGCCGAGGACACACCGCATCTCCACGAACGCCATGACCGGATAGCCGGCGCGGCGGGGGTCGACGCGGGCCCGGTAGCCGGTGATCACCCCGGACTCCTCCAGCCGGCGTACCCGTTCGGCCACCGCGGGCGCGGAGAGGTTGATCCGGCGGCCCAGCTCCTTGAACGAGAGCCGCCCGTCGGATTGCAGCTCCTCGACGATCCGCCAGTCGATGCTGTCCAGCGGTCTTTCCGAGTGAAAGGTCACCTGTACCAAGTTCCTTTCATCGTGACGGCGAGACGGTCATCACACCTGTTCCTGGGCATTCAATCCGGCAAGCGGTGTTCCTAGCATCATTCACCATGGGAATCACAGTCGTCGCCGCCCCGGCAGGCACGCGTACACGCTCCATGTTCGGGCTGCTGGCGGGCGTCGCGTTCGTGAACACCGCGATGGTCGGGGCCAGCACGGCGGCCAGCCTGATCGCCTCGGAGAGCAGCGGGCCCGCATGGGGCGGGGTGCCGAACGCGGCCACCGTGCTGGGGACGGCACTCGGCGCCCTCAGCTCGGGCACGCTGATGGCACGGCACAGCCGGCGTTTCGCTCTCCTGGTCATGTACTGCATGGCGGTGACCGGCGGGGTCGTCGCGTTCGCCGGAGCGGTGACCGGGACGCTGGCCCCCCTGCTCGCCGGCATGGTGCTGCTGGGGCTGGGCAACGGGGGAGCGCAGCTGTCCCGCTACGTGGCGGCCGAGCTGTATCCCGAGAACCGGCGGGGGTTCGCGCTGTCCGCGGTCGTCTGGGGAGGAACGGTCGGCGCGCTGGCCGGTCCCGCGCTCATCGCGCCCGCCGCGGCCGGAGCGGAACGGCTGGGACTGCCTGGGCTGTCCGGCCCGGTCGGCGTCGCCGTTCTCATGATCGCCGCCGCGCTGGTGTCCACCACGACGCTGCCGCGCGCCGTCGCCGGGCCGGGCGGGTCGGAGGAGCCCGTCCTGCCGCCCTCCCCGGTCCGCACCGTCCTGAGGCGGCCGGCCGTCACCACCGCGCTGGTGGCCATGGTGGCGGCGCAGGTGGTCATGGTGGCGCTGATGGTCATGACCCCGCTGCAACTTCACGACCACGGCCATGGACTCGACGTCGTGGCATGGGTGCTGAGTGCCCACATGATCGGGATGTTCGCTCTGGCCCCGGTGTCGGGACGCGTCGCCGACCGCTGGGGCGGCCGGGCGGCCATCGGCGCGGGTGTCGTCACGCTGGTGCTCGCCGCCGGCACGGCCGTGGCCGTGCCCACCGCGCACGTGGTGGGGCTGCCGGTGGCGCTCTTCCTGCTGGGGTACGGATGGAACCTCGTCTTCGTCGGCGGCAGCAGCCTGCTGAGCCGTGACCTCCCGATCGAGGACCGCAGCCGGGTGCAGGGAGTGGTGGACGCTCTCGTGTGGGGGGCGTCGGGCCTCGCCAGCCTGTCGGCGGGCCAGCTGTTCGGCTCCGGGGGGTTCGCGCTCGTCGCCGTGGTGGCCGGTGTGCTGGCTCTGGCGCCCCTGCCACTGCTCATACGCCGCGGCTGAGCGCCCCGTCTCAGGCGGGGGCTCCCTCGACCAGGAGGAAGCCCTCGCCATCGTGCACGGACGAGCGGGATCACCCGCCTCGTTCAGCTCGGGTACGGCCTCACGGAGTCGCCCCGCCTTGTTCGGGTGGGGTGGCTTTCACGGAGTCGCCCCGCCTTGTTCGGGTGGGGTGGCTTTCACGGAGTCGCCTCACCTTTCAGCCGAGTACGGCCTTCACGGTGCCGGCGCCCACGGTCAGCCCGCCTTCGCGGATGGCGAAGCCGAGGCCGGCCTCCAGGGCGACGGGCTTGCCCAGCTCGACCGTCACCTCGACGGTCTCACCAGGAAGCGCCATCTCGTCATCGCCCAGGGCCACCCGCCCAGGGACGCCGGTCGTCCGCAGGTAGAACTGCGGCCGGTAGCCGGACGTGATCGGCGTACTCCTGCCGCCCTCCTCCTGGGTGAGCAGGTAGATGGTGGCGGCGAACCTGCGGTGGGCCGTCTGGCTGCCCGGGGCGGCCAGCACCTGGCCTCGGCGCACCTGGTCGCGGCGGACGCCCCGGAGCAGCAGCGCCGCGTTGTCACCCGCCTCGCCCCGCTCCATCGTCTTGCCGAAGGTCTCGACCCCGGTGACCACCGCGGTGAAGCCGTCACCCAGCCCCACGACCTGGACGGTGTCGCCGACCGTCACCGAGCCGCGCTCGATCGCGCCGGTGACCACGGTGCCGCGCCCGGTGACGGTGAGCACGTTCTCCACCGGCATCACGAACGGCGCGTCGACGTACCGGACCGGTACCGGGATGTGGTCGTCGACCGCCCGCAGCAACGCCTCGACGGAGGCCACCCACTCGGGGTCGCCTTCCAGCGCGCGCAGCCCGGAGACCCGGACCATGGGCACGTCGTGGTAGCCGTGCTCGGCGAGGAGCTCCCGCAGCTCCAGCTCCACCAGGTCGGCCAGCTCGGGGTCGGCGCCGTCGGCCTTGTTGAGGGCGACGACGAGGTGCTCGACTCCGACCCGCCGCGCGAGCAGGGCGTGCTCGCGTGTCTGCGGCATGATCCCGTCGACCGCGGACACCACCAGGATGGCCCCGTCGAGCTGCGCCGCCCCCGTGATCATGTTCTTCACGTAGTCGGCGTGGCCCGGCATGTCCACATGGGCGTAGTGGCGCGAGGCCGTCTCGTACTCGACGTGGGAGATGTTGATGGTGATGCCCCGGGCGGCCTCCTCCGGCGTCCGGTCGATCCGGGCGAACGGCACGTAGGTGGCGCCGCCCCGATCGCTGAGCACCTTGGTGATCGCCGCGGTGAGCGTGGTCTTGCCGTGGTCGACGTGCCCCATGGTGCCGATGTTGAGATGCGGCTTGGAGCGCACGTAGTTCTGCTTCGCCATGTTCCTTGTCCCTTGACGCCTTTCGGGTCGTGACCCGCGCGTTCAGCCGACCCTTCCCCGCGGGGTCACTGAAGACGTCCGGGAAAGGGTCAGCGCTCCGCGCCGTGAAGCCGCGTTGCGGCCGGCATCGGGGCACGCGCCGTCGCGCCCGCGGTGGCGGGCGTCGCGAGCAAGGCGTGCCGGAACATGTCCCCATGGTCGGGCACGGCCCGGCGCGGGCGCAAAGGGTTTTCCGCCACCTCGGCCGCGGGCCGTCCGAGGTCCGCCTTCTCCGCGAGCGGCAGGCGCAGGACGAACAGCGGTGGATCGCCTCCGGGGAACGATCGTCGTGGTCCCGCTCGTCGTACCTGAGACGGCTCACTCAGGGGTTGCCCGAGATGGACACAAGACGCTTGTGGGGTCAGACGATCGTGGCGTTCGTATGCCTTCTGGCCGGCGGATTGCTGATGGTCTTCACGGTCCCGTGGGTTCAGCCGGAATTGCGAGCGTCGCGGGGCGAAGGTGACATCGGAGTCTTCACCGCCGTCGAGACCAGGGCGTTGGGGTGCGGCAGGGGCGTCCGCCGAATGAGCAACCCCTGCTGGCGCGGCGAGTTCCATTCCACCGACGGACACCGGTACCTTCCCCGCGTCTGGCTGGCCGACAGTGGTGTGGGGGACATCTCGGCCGGACAGAAGCGCCAGGCGATCGACGTCGGGCACGGAAACCAGGTCTATCCCTATCCCTTCGTGGCCTCGACGGCCGTTCTCGGATGGGTCTACGCACTGATCATCGGCGCCGTGATCGTCGTGGCGAGCCTCGTCTGGCTGGTGAGGTCACTTCGCAGGCTGAGAAGAACCCGATCGGCCGGCCATCCGTCCAGTGGGCCGGGGATCACTCGTCCGATTTGAACTGGTAGCTCGCGGGGGGCGTGAAGGACGGGTCGGGTGCGCCGTACACCAGGGCCACCTGCGCGTGTGACTTCAGGACGATAACGGCCGGGTCGCCCGCCACCTTCTGACCGTTGACGTAGGCGGTCAGCGTCTTGCCGTTTCCGGTCCTGAGCGCGCCGATCTGGCCGGCGGTCAGCGTGACGCCCCACTGCTTGAAGATCTGGCCAAGGGTGTAGATGTGGCCCATCTCCGCAGGCTCGATGTGCAGCACCCCTCGGGTGTCGTGCGTGTGCAGGGCCGTCATCTCCTCCGACTCGGGGTCGATGCCGATGTTGGCGGCGACGGTGACGGGGGCGCCGTCGACGAAGACGTCGAGATGGGCGTGGTAGTGCTCGGCCGTGCCCATCGGCCCGGTCTTCAGGCCCGCTGCCCTGATCCCCGGCTGAGGATCGGCGGGCGCCACCCACGGCGGGACCCCGCCGTACGGAGCCGGTGTGCTGACGGCCTGGCGGACGGCGAAGAAGCCGTAGCCCAGTCCGCTGAGCACCAGCGCGGCCACGACAGAGCTGACCACCGGCGTCGATACGCGACGGCGGCCGAGAGGGCGCTGGTCGACCTGCTCCGGCTCTTCCTGCGCCGTTGTCAGGGGCCGCTGGGCCTGCTCGGTCTCGTTAATGGACATCGGCCGCCTCCACCACACGTATAAGCCTTAGCTGTGCCCATTTATCCGCCGGCTTCGGTGATGTGGCCACCGCCGTTCACGCGGAATATCGACCGCATAATCGGCTCACGCGTAGCTACACCACGAGACGTATCGGATAAATAGGAATAACCGGTAATTTTCAGGTTACCGAGGCAGCGGCGGCATAAGCAGAGCGCGCCGTTGGCAGGAACCGGCGGGAAGAACAGGTCATCGGCCGGTTGACCTGGCGCTCCGAGGTGGGCATCGTGAGCTGATGACCAATGATGAGGTACGAGACGAGGTGGCGCTGACCAATCTCGACCAGCCGTTGTTCGACGGGGCGGACGCGACCAAGCGAGATCTGGTGGACTACCTGGACGCCGTTCGTGACCGCATCATTCCCGTGCTGCGCGACCGGCCGCTGTCGGTGGTCCGGGTTCGCGCGGGTCAGGCGCCGTTCATGCAGAAGAACATCCCCAAGTACACCCCCTCCTGGGTGCGGAGGGTCCCGCTGTGGGCCGAGAGCTCGCGGCGGGAGGTGTCCTACGCCCTGTGTGACGACCGGCGCACCTTGCTGTGGTTCGCCAACCAGCGGGCGGTGGAGTATCACCCGACCCTGGTCCTCGCGGCTCATCGCGACCGCCCCACCCACCTCGTCCTCGATCTCGACCCTCCGGTGGAGGACGCGTTCCCGCTGGCCGTCCGCGCCGCCCAACTGATCCGCCAGGCCCTGGCCGACGATGGCCTGGTGGGCGCGGTCAAGACCAGCGGCGCCAAAGGCCTGCACGTGTTCGTACCGATCGACGACCACGCGCCGATGGAGGACGTGGCCGCGGCCACCCGCGCGGTCGCCGCACGGGCCGAGCGCATCGACCCGGCGCTCGCCACCACGGCGTTCATCCGGGAAGACCGCGGCGGCAAGGTGTTCCTCGATTCGACCCGGGCCGGCGGGGCGACGGTGGTGGCGGCCTACAGCCCACGCGTCCGGCCGGGGGTTCCGGTGTCGTTTCCCCTGGCCTGGGACGATCTCGACAGCGTCGCACCCACGGACTTCACCGTGCACACAGCGGCGCGGCTGATCGGCGACGGCGATCCGTGGAGCGCGCTCATGCCCGAGCCGCAGCGGTTGCCCGCCGACCTGATCGAGGAAGGTCACACGATCCCGGTCGCCCGCGTGCAGGCCATGCACGAGGGCAAACGGCGTGCCCGCCTTCGCCGCGGCTGACGGATCAGTCTCCTTGGGGGGACGTGATGACCTGCTCGCCGAGCGCGTCCCCCAGGCTGTCGCACACCTGGAGGAACGTTCCCAGACCCGTGGTCATCAGGGTTCGGCGGAGCGAGGGCGGCGGAGCGACCAGGACGAAGCGCACGCCGCGGACCGCGCACTCTTTGTAAACGGTGACCATCGTGCCGAGGCCCATCGAGTCGCAGAAGGTCATGGGGGCCAGGTCCAGCGCCAGGCAGCCGTCTTCGAGGAAGTCCCACAGGTGCCAGGCCATGGTG
The DNA here is from genome assembly GCF_039537005.1 of Sphaerisporangium flaviroseum. Lineage (NCBI taxonomy): Bacteria > Bacillati > Actinomycetota > Actinomycetes > Streptosporangiales > Streptosporangiaceae > Sphaerisporangium > Sphaerisporangium flaviroseum. The sequence goes on from NZ_BAAAZR010000001.1 coordinate 571,431, forward strand.
ACCAGCACCGGTGCGCTGTTCCAGTCGAGCTCGCCGCGCACGTGGACCACGGCGTATGTGCCGGGAGCGCCGAGATCGAGGGTGAAGGAAAGCCCAGCCCGGGACTGCTCATCCATCGATCCCCCTCACGTGGACACAGTCGTCCGGGCGCGGCCGCGACCTGTGTCATCAATCAAAGTACATCCACCCGGGCAATCGAGACCCTGCAATGGCCACACCCTCGCCCGGCCTCTGGCCGGACCGTTCCGCGGCCGCTCACCGCGGGTCGTGGCTCCCGGGCATTGTCACAGCAGGGTCATGACCAGGATGAGGCCCTGGATGGAGGAGTCCTCCCCGTGCAGGACGGAGAGCTCGATGTCGAGTTTGACCGGGCGGCCCCGTCTGTTCACCGCGTCCACGATGAGCTTGCCGGTGTCTTCGGCATGGGAGGAGGAACCGCCGTCGAACATCCGGCGCAGGGCCGGTGTGATCGCCTCGACCGGCAGGCCGATGTCCAGGGCCGGCAGGTGGCGGCCGGTCACCTCCTCGGTACGAAGACCCCACAGCTCCTCGGCACCCGGGCTCCACATCAGCACGCGCAGTTCACCGTCGATCACGGCCACCGCGTCACCGAGTGAGCGCACCACCGAGGCGATGAAGAGGCTGGCGCGGTTCAGCTCCAAGCTGCGCGAGTTCAGGGTGTCGTTGATCTGCTGCAGCTCGTCGTTGCTGCACTGGAGCTCCTCGTTCATCGTCTCGAGCTCCTCGTTGGTGGACTGCAGCTCCTCGTTGGTGGTCTCGAGCTCCTCGTTGGTCGACTGGAGCTCCTCGTTGGTGGTCTCCATCTCCTCGTTGAGCGACTGGAGCTCCTCGTAGGCGCGCTCCAGTTCCTGGTTGGCGTGTTCGAGGTCGTCTCGGAGCTTGCGGTAGCGGGTGACGTCGTGAAAGGTGATCGCCACCCCCACGTGTTCCCCCCCGGGCTCTTGCAGCGGAACAACGGATATGTCGTAGATGTCGGGCTGTGCGACGCCGTGCCGCTGCCAGGTCACCTCCCGTACCTCGGCTGCCCGTTTGTCCTGCTCCACCTGCTGGATCACCGACCGCAGCTCGACGGGACGGTAGGAGACCTCCAGGTCCTGGAAAGGACGTCCGAGGTCTCGGGGCCGGATGTTGAACAGCGCTTCGGCCAGCGCGTTGGCCAGCGCCAGGTTTCCCGACAGGTCGAGCGCGATCTGCGCCACCGGTCCCCAATTCAGAGCGGCGATCTGGATCTGTGAGGCCTGCCGCGCCGGTTCGGCCTGCGCCGCGTCGAATGTCCAGGACTGGCGCGCGCCGACCGGAGCCGGCGCGATCTTGCGGAAGAGCCGGGTCCTGAGGTCGACCGGCTCGAACCTCTCGCTGTGGTTGAGCAGCATCTCGGCCTTGCCCAGGAACAGGTAGCCCGGGTTGCCCAGGGCGAAGTGCAGCCGCCGGACGACGCTGAGCTGGGTCTCGGCGTTGAAATACATCAGGGTGTTGCGCGCGAGGAGCAGGTCGACCCGCGATATGGGCGCGTCCCGGGTCAGATCGTTGCGACCGAAGATCAGCTGGCGACGCAGATCGCGCCGGAACGCCATCCCGCCACCGGCCGGCTCGAAGTACCGCTCACGCAGGTCGGCGGGGACATCGGCGAGTTGACGTTCGCCGTAGACGGCGGTACGGGCGATCTGGAGGGCCTTCTCGTCCAGGTCGGTGGCGTAAATCTTCACGCGATGCCTGAACTCCTCCATCCCCAGCTCTTCGGCCATGATCATCGCCAGGCTGTAGGCCTCCTCCCCGGTGGCGCATCCGGCGCTCCAGATACGGATGGGGTTACCGGCTCCCTTGGACTCCAGCAGCGAGGTCAACGCCGTCTCACGCAGCACCTGCCAGGCCGCAGGGTCGCGGAAGAACCCGGTCACGTTGATCAGCAGGCTGTCGAAGAGCCTGCCGAACTCCTCCGGCTCCAGCTCGAGGTGGTCGCGGTACTCGCCGTAGTCGTTGAGTTTCAGCGTCTCCAGCCGCCGGTTGATCCGGCGCATGAGCGTCGTCTGCTTGTAACCGGTGAAGTCGAAACCCCGGGTCTCCTTCAGCATGAGAAGAAGATCGTGGAAATCGCGTTCCGTGCCAGGGTCCACGGCCAGTACCTTACCTATCCAGCTGTTCCCGGTGACCGTCATCCCAGGCGGGCGACAGGCTCTGACCGATCTTGGCCTGCAGCTCCCGCAGAGTTCTCAGAGCCTCGCGATCCAGGGCGCCCTGCTCGCGGAACCACCGCACGGAACTGGCCCGCCCTCGCTGCTCGGCGGAGATGAGCATGCGGTCCATGACGCGGATCCGCTGCTCCAGCCGGAGAGAGGCGATACCGAGCGCCCGCTCGACGGCCGCGCCCTGCCCGTCGATCATGGCCTCCAGTGACCAGGTATGCCCGATCAGGCATTCATAGCGGGTCTCGCCGCCGCCGTCCCCGGCCTCGTACAGGGGACCGCTGCACTCAGGACAGCTGAACTCGCTGAGCCGGCCCTGAGGGGCCCCGGTGCCGGTGGACGAGAGCCACAGGGAAACCTGCCGTTCGAGCTCGGGATCGGCCGGCCCGCCCCCCGCCGTCACCTCCACAGGAGTACGGCTCTGTCTCAGGATCCACGTGGCGATCTGCTCGACGGTGCCCACGTGCGGCTTCCCGGTCTTGGCCAGCGCGGCCCGGGGCATGCCGTCGAAGGCGCTCTCATCGGGGTCCTGTACCGCCACCGCCCCGCCGAGACGCTCCACCACGGCGGATCCCTGGGCTCCGTCGTCGAGCGTCCCGCTGCACACCACGGCCATCGTGCGCGGTCCACCGGCCAGGGCGGCGCTCTGGAACAGCGGATCGGCGGCGGGGCGATGGCCGTTGTGGCGAGGGCCGCGGGACAGCCTGACCGTCTCACCGGTCACCAGCAGGTGATGATCCGCAGGCGCGACATAGACGCGACCGTGTTTCAGCGGCTCGCCGTCCTGCGCGTTGGCGGCGCGCAGCGGTCCGGCGCGGTCGAGGATGCCGGCCAGAGCGGTGCCGCCGTGGGGAGAGATGTGCAGGACGACCAGGACGGCGGCTCCGAGATCGCCCGGTAGCCGGGCCAACAGGGCGCGGAGCGACTCCACGCCACCGGCCGAGGCTGCGACGACCACCAGATCGCGGCCCGGAATGATTGCCACAGCCCCCTCATATCCACAAACGGTCGACTCATGCGATACACGGCGACATAATAAATCGATCGTCAATGTTCGGAGCCGGCTTTCGTGACCGGTTCAGCTGAATCACATGAGGGTGACTCCACCACTTCAGCCGCCCAGGCTATGCCCGTGATGCTAGAAGGATTAGCGTAGAGAAATCTAGACGGGGGTGGGGGCAAATATGGATCTCTCCGTAAAGGTGCTCCAGCGTCGCCGCGCGTCCGCCATTGTGGACATCTCTGGCGATTTGGATGCAGGCGCCAGCGGCGTCGTCGACCGGTTCCTGCTGTCCCTCGTCGACCAGGGATGTACGCACATCCTCATCGAAGGCCGTCGGCTGCTGTTCTGTGACGTCGCCGGCGCGCGGGTGCTCAACAACGTCCACGAGAGAATGCGACCGGCGGGTGGCGGCCTCGTGGTCATCGTCCAGCCCGCTTTGTGGAGGTTCTTCGGCCTGATCTGGCCCGGTGGGCTGTCCGAGTACCCCGTGATCATGCTGGCCGAGAGGCCGGAACGTGACATCACCCCGAGGCCGGCGCGGCATGTCGCCGTCATACGAAGCTTGAACCATGAACGGCCCCTGCCGAGACGCAAGCCCGGGGGAATTCCGCGTGCGGTGCCCGAGATGCCGCATCCGGTGCTGGAGCGATCACGAGTGTTACGGGAGCAGGCTCAGAGCCATCTCAAGATCATGCACGAGCGGGTGGGGGTCGCGTACGCGACCATGGCGGAGATCCAGGAGAGACTCGTGGTGGCGAGAGCCACGTTGCGTGTCCGCCAAGACGCCCGGCGAGCGCTGCTGTAACGGGGAATTCCAGTCCGCCGTGCCATAAAGCGCGACGACGAACCCCGGGCAGCCCAAGATCGTGCGGTCGCCCCCCGCTGCCCCTGGTCTTGCGGGGAACGGTCAGTACCAGCCCATGGCAAGTACCGTCGGCGTACGGGTGTCGCCGCTGGAGCCGTCGCACCGCCCGTTCGTGCTGCCATGCACGGTCTTGAGCACCTGGGGGTCGACGTACGAGGAGCGCCCCGCGTTCGCTGCGGGCCCGTGACCGGTGAGGTGACGCTTCCGTAACTCGTTGGAACGCGATTTGTTGGCCATGAGTCCTCCCTGTTGGGCCCCGCCTACCCCCTCTTTCAGGGTTCATTCACCCCGGCCCGCCACCAAGGAGCGCCGTCGCAGGTGACGAGGAGAAAATTCATCGGAAGGCGTGCGTGGCGGGGCGGATCGGGCCGGAACCTCGCCCGGTGACTCCCCGGCCGGTCCGGTGCAGTGGTCATCGGCGCCACGTAAGCTGAACTCGGTCCAGAGACGCGGCCGCCGTTGGCGCATGCATGGAGAGCAAGCCGTGTCTCTGTTAGAACCCGCTCGCCCCGACAGCGGATGGGCGATCGTCCATGGCCTGGACCTGATCGGCATCCGCGGAGGCGCACCTTTCGGCCATCCTTCGCGGCCCCTGAACAACGGGGCGCCGCCGGGCATCGTGTCCCGCCACCCCATCCGCGCTCGCACGTTGATCAGCGGCCTCGTCATGCCCGTGGCCGGTCTGTGCCTGCGCTTGGCCGCCGCCTGACGCCCTGGAGGAACGATGTCCATGTCCGACCGATACGGAATCAGCCGCGTGTGCGGCGGTCGCTACCCGCTGACGGCCGAGGGCCTGATCCCATCGCATGCTCATGAGACCCACGCCTCCGGCCGGAGCACGGAGGACTGCCCCGGCGGCGGGCGCCCCCCGTACCGCCTGGTGACCTCACTGGGCCGCCCCCTGGTGCCCTACGGGGCGATCAGTCCCGCGGCCTGGGCCGGGCTGCTGCGGCTGTACCACGCGTCCGACCTGCTGATCACGACCGACGTGCGCGCCCTGTTCCACCTGCCGGCCAGCCATCGCGCCGCATGGGTCGAGATGTCGGCGGCCGACCAGAGGGACAGGTGGCTGCGGCTGAACGCGCGGGGTCGCGCCTGGGTCGAGGCCAACGCCGGCGCCTACCGCGCCCACTACCCCGAATACGACATCGACCCGGACAACATGATCAACGCTCTCCTGGAGGCCTATAGGGAGGGGGGAATCCTGGTGGAGCAGGCGTGGAGCGCCCTGGTCCGCGTGCTCGGCGATCGGGAGGTCACCGGCCGTCTGCTCGCATGGGCGGCACGACAGGGCGACCTGGCCTCGACACGCGACGCCGAGGCAGTGCTGGCGTGGCGCCGCGATCAGTTCATCACCAACTCCGCCTGATGACCGCCGGCCGGAGCCGGCCGCGAACCCACGGGCCGGTACCGGCGCGTCACCGGTCCGTGGGTGCCTCCGCGACTCACGGACCGGGCCGGCGCGGTCGCGTCACCGGTCCGTGGATGCCACGCTGCCGCAAGGTGAGACCGTGCGCGGAGGTCGCCTGCCCTAACAGGTCGAACAGCCCGGCCATGGTGGCGGGTGCTTTCCCAGGATCCGGACGAGCCGCCCGGCCTCTAGCCCGTGGCCGTTGAAGGACAAGGTAGGCACAGTGGCCACAGAAGTGGACATTCGTCACTACGATCCCGCTTGTGAGTGATGCACAGTCCCCCCTGGACACCGCCGTATTCGTCGATCAGAGTGGCCGCCGTGGCCGAGTCCTGATGGTGGTCGGTGCTCTCTCCGGCACGCTGCTGATCGCCTGCATGGGGGTCCTGATCGCAGGAGCGTTCACGGGCACTTCGCTCACGGTGATCGGCTGGCCCGGCGGTGGTCCCAAACCGCCGGTTCCCGTCGTCACCTCGTCTCTGACCTCCGTGTCCCCGACGGCGACCCCCCGGCCAAAGCGGCCGTCCCCTTCGGTCACGGCACGCCGAACCCCTGCGCCGACCGTCTCGCCCAGGCGCACGCCGGAGCCCACCCCCATCCGCACGCCGCGGGCGATGCCCACCACCATCACCACCGCCGACCCGACCACCCCGCCGCCGGTCGACGAGCCGACCAGCACGCCTCCGACGTCGGACAGCCCTGTGCCTCCTGGCAAGACCAAGCAACCCCCCGGACAGGTCGCCGACAGAACGCCTGGCCCCAAGAAGTGAGCCGGCAGACGACCCACACCGCGGTCATGCCGCCGCCGCCGGCCGAGGAGGCCACGCGGCGGAGGCGGCGTGCGGATCCCCGGGGCCACTGGTTCCTGGTCGCGATTCTGATGGTGCTGGTGTCAGGGGCCCTCGTGTTCGAGGGGTACGTCACAGGCGCGCAGGGCGAGACCCATGCCGCCCCGCCCGTGACCGCGCCCCCTTCCGCGGAACTCCGCCGGATCTGGCAGAGCGGCCCGGTGCTCAACCTGACCGGGTCCAAGCCCGGCAGCGTCCGGCTTCCGGCCCGTACGGTCGCGCTCACCTTCGACGACGGCCCTGACCCGCGCTGGACGCCCCAACTGCTGGACGTGCTGAAGCGGCACGGAGTCAAGGCGACGTTCTTCGCGGTTGGAGCCAAGATCGCGGAGAACCCCGAGCTCACCCGGCGGATCGTCGCCGAGGGACACGAGATCGGCAACCACACCTACGCGCACCCCGACCTGTCGGCGATCCCGGAATGGCGGCTGCGGCTGGAGGTCTCGCTCACCCAGAAGGTACTGGCCGGTGCCACGGGCCGGCACACCCGGCTGATGCGCCCGCCCTACTCCTCGACGCCCGGCTCGGTCACGGCCCCGCAACTGCGGGCGATGCGCGCCCTCGGCGGCGAGGGATACCTGGTGGTGCTGACCGACATCGACACCAAGGACTGGTCCAGACCCGGCGCCGGACCGATACTCCACGCGGCGACGCCCCGGCGGGGCCGGGGTTCGGTGATCATGATGCACGACTCCGGCGGCGATCGCGGCCAGACGATCACCGCCGTCGACCGGTTGCTCACCTTGCTGTCCGAACGGAACTACCGGGTCACCACGCTGACGGCGGCGCTCGGCATGCCCTCGGCGTACGCGTCGGCCGGGCCGGGTGACCGCCTGATCGGCGCCGCGCTGGGGCTGGCGCAGCGTGCGTCGGCCGCGTTCACCGGGGCGATGTCCTGGGTGCTCGTCGCGGCGGGGGTGCTCACGATGGCCCGGCTGCTGTTCTTCCTCGTCCTCGCCTGGATGCACGTGCAGCGTGTGCGTGGCGGCAGGCGCCGCGTGGGCAGGGCTCCGGCATGGCTCTCGCCCCCGCCGGTGAGCGTGATCGTGCCGGCCTACAACGAGGCGGTGGGCATCGAGGCCACCGTTCGCTCGCTGGTGACCAGCGACTACCCCGGCGTCGTCGAGGTGATCGTCGTGGACGACGGCTCCACCGACGGCACCGCCGCGATCGCGTCCGGCCTCCGATCGCCCGGAGTGCGAGTGATCGAGCGGCCGAACGGCGGCAAGCCCGCCGCGTTGAACACCGGCATCATGCACGCCTCCCACGACATCCTGATCATGGTGGACGGCGACACGGTGTTCGAGCCCGCGACCATCGGCCATCTGGTCCGGCCGCTGGGCGACCCCCAGGTGGGCGCGGTGAGCGGCAACACCAAGGTCGGCAACCGGCGGGGAATGATCGGCCGCTGGCAGCACATCGAGTACGTCATCGGCTTCAACCTGGACCGCCGCGCCTTCGACCTGCTCGGCTGCATGCCCACGGTGCCGGGGGCGATCGGCGCCTTCCGTCGTTCGGCGCTGGCCTCGGTCTCGGGGCTCAGCCTCGACACGCTCGCCGAGGACACCGACCTCACCATGGCGATGTGCCGGGCCGGATGGCGGATCGTGTACGAGGAGAACGCGCTGGCGTGGACCGAGGCGCCGACGTCCCTCCGGCAGTTGTGGCGGCAGCGTTACCGGTGGTGTTACGGCACCCTCCAGGCGATGTGGAAGCACCGGCGCGCGGTCGTCGAGCCTGGGCGGTTCGGCCGTCGTTGCCTGGGTTACCTGGCCCTGTTCCAGGTGGTGCTGCCGCTGGTCGCCCCGGTCGTGGACATCATGGCGGTCTACAGCCTGGCCATCAACGACCCGCTGCCGGTGGTGGCGGTGTGGGCCGGATTCGTGCTGGTCCAGGCGTTCACCGGCTGGTACGCCCTGCGGCTCGACCGGGAACGCGCCTCGGTGTTGTGGGTGCTCCCTCTTCAGCAGTTCGTCTACCGGCAGCTGATGTACCTTGTCGTGATCCAGTCGGTGGCCACCGCCATGCTGGGGGTCCGGCTCCGCTGGCAGACGATCAGCAGAGAGGGAACCTTCTCCACCCCGGCCACCCGGCGGCCGTGACCTCAGCACCTCGCCCATCCGGCCGTCTCGGTCCACGCCGTCGGCGGTGACGACGGATCGACGTGGTCTATCCCGCCCCACGAGAGCGCGGCACCACCAGGCCGGTTTCGTACGCGGTGACGACCGCCTGGGTCCTGTCACGCAGCCCCAGCTTGCCCAGCACGCGGCTGACGTGGGTCTTCACCGTCTCCTCCGTGACCGTCAACCGGCCTGCGATCTCCGGATTGGACAGACCCTCGGCGATGAGCCGCAGGACCTGCGTCTCGCGAGGGGTGAGCGCGGCGAGCGCGGCGGTCGAGGACGCGTCCGGCTTGGGGCGCAGCAGGGCGAACTCGCTGATGAGGCGGCGGGTCACCGCGGGGGCCAGGAGCGCTTCGCCGACGGCGATGACCCGCACCGCGTCGAAGAGCCGTTCGGCGGTGACGTCCTTGAGCAGGAATCCGCTGGCCCCGGCGCGGAGCGCGTCGTAGACGTACTCGTCCAGGTCGAAGGTGGTCAAGATGAGGACGCGCGGTCCCGCGGTCGTGGACCCGGCGAGCCGCCTGGTGGCTTCGATGCCGTCCACGCCGGGCATGCGGACGTCCATGAGGACGACGTCGGGGGACACCTCGCGGCAGATCCGTACGGCCTCGGCCCCGTCTGAGGCGGTTCCGACGACGGTGAAGTCCGGTTGGGTGCCGAGCAGTTCGGCGAATCCGGTGCGTACCACCGGGTGATCGTCGACGACGACGACCCGTACCGGCGCGGACTGAGCGCTCATCCGGCCGTCTCGTCCTTTCCCGGCAGGCGGGCCTCCACGAGGAAGCCCCCGCCGGTGGCGGGGCCGGTGCGCAGCGTGCCGCCGACGGCCGCGGCGCGTTCTCGCATGCCGGACACCCCATGACCGTCGACGGGCATCGCTGTGGAGGGGCCGGGGCCGTTGTCGCGGATGAGCAGCCGCAGGGCGTCACCGGTGTAGTGCAGTTCCACGTCGACGGCGGCACCCCGCGCGTGCCGCCGGGCGTTGGTGAGGGCTTCCTGGACGATGCGGTAGGCCGCGAGCTCGACGCCGGGGTCGAGCGTGACCGGCCGACCGCGCAGGATGAGCCGGGTGCCGGTTCCCGACGCGTCCCGTGCCTCGTCGAGCAGCTCGTTGAGCTCCCGCAGGCGCAGGCCCGGCTGGGGTTGCCTGTCGGCCGCGTCCGTCTTCGCGTCCTCACGCAGCACGCCGAGCAGCCGCCGCATCTCCGTCAGCGCCGCGCGGGCGGTGTCGCCTATGGCCGACAGCCGCTCCGCTCCCGCGGCCGGCATGCCGGGGACGGCCAGCCGCGCCGTCTCCGCCTGCACGGACACCATGGAAATGTGGTGGGCGACGACATCGTGCAGCTCACGGGCGATGCGAGCGCGTTCGCCGCGCGCGGTGTGCTCCAGCAGGCTGCCGGCGATGACCTGCTGGGCGGCCGCGTTCTCCACTGCCTGGCAGTGCGCCCGCCGTGCGATCCCGGCCAAGGCCGCCGCCGGGGCGAAGCAGGCCAGCAGCAGGATGAGGATCCGTACCTCCCCGGTAGCCGGGTCGGCCAGCGCCAGCAACGGGAACGGGGCGGCGAGAAGTAAGGCCAGTGACAGCGATCCGTTACGGCCGAGCCGGTACCCGGCGATCAGTTGTGCGCCCACACCCGCAACGGTCAGCGTCTGGAAGGCCGCGAGCGACAGCAAGCCGGTCGCGGAGACGACCACGGCGGCCGCGGCCGGCTGCGCCCACAGGAGCGCGATGGGCAGCGTGGTGGCAAGGCCGAGCAGTCCGAACACCACCAAGAAGAGCGCGCCGTCCGTACGCTCGGCCGGCGGCATGTTCCCGGCATGAACGATCGCCTCGCCCACCGGCGCGCTGACGACATGCCCGAATGGATACGTCGCCGGCGTGCCCCGAGCCTGGGCGATCGACTCGGCGAGCGCGAGCAACGCCAGCACCACGCCGGCGACGACGGGCGCATGGGGAACCGCCGCGATGCGCCGCCGGCCGGCGGCCCAACCGCCGCCCCGGTCGTGCGCTCTGTCCACAGAGGCAATTGTCGCGGTCGGCCCGTGTTCCGGCATCCCTCGCGTGAGGGATGGGATGTCCCTTGTGCCAGCGATCGAGAAGATCGCTCCACGGCGTGACGACCGGGCGTCCCGCCGCTGCCTAATCTGCCTGGCATGGAAGCGACCATCGAAGTCACCGGTCTGCGCAAGCGATTCGGCCAGATCATGGCCCTGGACGGGATGTCCTTCACCGTGATGCCTGGGCAGGTCACCGGCTTCGTCGGCCCCAACGGGGCGGGCAAGTCCACCACGATGCGGGTGATCCTCGGCCTGGACGCGGCCGACGAGGGCCGCGCGTTGGTGAGCGGCCGGCCGTACCAGAGCCTGCGGAACCCGCTCAGCCAGGTCGGGGCGCTGCTGGACGCCAACGCGCTGCAGCCGAGCCGCACGGCACGCGACCACCTGCTGTGGCTGGCCCACTCCCAGGGCCTGAGCGCCAAGCGGGTGGACGAGGTGATCGAGCAGGCCGGGCTGGGATCCGCGGCCCGGCGGAAGGCGGGCGGCTACTCCCTGGGCATGCGGCAGCGGCTCGGGATCGCCGCGGCGCTGCTCGGCGACCCGCCGGTCCTCATGCTCGACGAGCCGTTCAACGGCCTGGATCCCGAGGGCATCGTGTGGATACGCCGCTTCCTGCGGTCGCTGGCCGCCGAGGGGCGTGCCGTCCTGGTGTCCAGCCACCTGATGGGCGAACTCCAGGACGCCGCGGGCCATCTCGTGGTGGTGGGCCGTGGCCGGGTCGTCGCCGACACCAGCGTGGCCGATCTGATCGCGACGGCGTCCAGCGATCAGGTGACGTTGCGCACCACGGCGCGATCGGAGGCGATGACGGTGCTGGCGCACGCCGGCGCGACCGTGGCCGCCACCGACCGCGACACGCTGACCGTGTCGGGGCTGGCGGCGGAGCGGATCGTGGCCCTGCTCAGCGAGAAGGCGGTGCCGTTCTCCGAGGTGGCGGCCCACCGCGCGACACTCGAGGAGGCCTACCTGGACCTCACCCGGGACGCGGTCGAGTTCCGCGCCGCCGCGGGTCCGCGGGCCACGGGACAGGAGGCGGCACGATGACCACCGCCACCGGCACCCCGTACCGGTCGGCCCTGCCACCCGGGCGCGACCGCTTCGCCCACCTGCTGCGCTCGGAGTGGACCAAGTTCCGGACGGTCCGCGGCTGGGTGATCACTACGACGATCGCCGCGCTGGTCGTCGCGCTGCTCGGGCTGCTCTTCGCGTCGGGCAGTCGCAGCACGTGCGGCATCGGTCCGATCGAGGTCGCCTGCCCCACTCCGCCAGTGGGGCCGGACGGCGAAGCGGTGGATGACACCTTCTACTTCGTGCACCGGTCGCTGACCGGAGACGGCGACATCACCGTCCGTCTGACCTCGATGACCGGCATCATCACCTACCCCCCGCCCGACCACGACGAGATCGTCCCCGGCCTGGTGCCGTGGGCGAAGGCCGGGGTCATCGTCAAGGACGGCACCCGGGAGGGGTCGGCCTACGCGGCGCTGATGGCCACCGCCCGCCACGGGGTGCGGATGCAGCACAACTTCACCCACGACACGGCCGGTCGCCCGGGCGTCGTCTCCCCGGCGTCCCCGCGCTGGCTGCGGCTGACGCGCTCCGGCGACACGCTGACCGGCTACGAGTCCGCCGACGGCACGCGCTGGACCAAGGTCGGCACGGCTCGCCTGGCCGGGCTGCCGGCCACCGTGCAGGTCGGGCTCTTCGTCGCCTCTCCTGGCGATCTGACGGTGAAGCAGGGCAGTCTGGGCGGGAGCATCGAGCAGGTTCGCTTCACCCAGGCCACCGCCGTCTTCGACCACCTCAGCCTGCGGGGGGCGACGTCCCCCGGTGAGTGGAGCCGGCAGGGGGTGGGCCGCACCGGAGACACCGACTGGGAGCGTTACCACCGTCCGGCCGGGCTGGAGGAGTCCGGAGGCACGTTCACCGTGACCGGCTCCGGCGACATGGCGCCGTCCGTGGACGGTCATCAGATCGAGCGGCTCCTCACCGGCGCGCTGGCGGGGCTGATCGTGGTGATCGTGGTGGCGGTGATGTTCGTCACCGCGGAGTACCGCCGGGGCCTGATCCGGACCACCCTGCTCGCCGGCCCCCGGCGAGGCCGGATGCCGGTGGCGAAGGCCGTCGTGATCGCCGCGGTGGTCTTCGTCGCCGGACTGGCCGCCGCCACGGTCACGGTCGTTTTCGGCAGGCGGATCCTGGTGGCCAACGGCAACCACGTCCTCCCGATGTCCTGGCTCACCGAAGTGCGCGTCATCGCCGGCACAGCCGCGCTGTTCGCCTTCACCGCCGTCTTCGCCCTCGCCCTCGGTGCCCTGTTCCGGCGCGGCGTCGCGGCGGTCATCACCGCCATGGTGACGATCGTCGTTCCGTTCATCCTCGCGACCGCGTCCGTCCTGCCCGACGGTGCGGCGCAGTGGCTGCTACGGCTCACCCCGGCCGCCGGCTTCGCGATCCAGCAGACCATGCCTCAGTACGCCCACGTGCTCCGCCATTACGTGCCGGCGGCGGGCTACTACCCCCTGGCGCCGTGGGCCGGTCTGGCGGTGCTGGGCGGGTACGCCGCGCTCGCCCTCGGTCTGGCGGTCTTCCGGGTGCGCCGGAGGGACGCGTGAGGCGGGAACTGCACGCGGAGTGGACCAAGCTGCGCACCCTGAGGGGTACCGGCCCGCTGCTGCTCGCGCTCGTCACGCTGACCGTCGCCGTGAGCGCCCTGGCAGCGGGCGCCGTCTCCTGCCCGCCGACGGGCTGCGACCACGACCCCGTCAGGCTCAGCCTCTTCGGCGTCCAGGTGGGCCAGGCGATCGTCGCCGTCCTGGCCGTGCCGACGATCAGCGGTGAGTACGGCACCGGCATGATCCGCACCACCCTGGCGGCGATGCCGCGCCGGACCACCGTCCTGGCCGCCAAGGCGGCCATCCTCGCCGGCCTGACGCTGGTCGCCGGGACCATCGCGGTGCTCGCGTCCGTGCTGGCCGGGCGGCTCGTCCTGCCCGGCAACGGCTTCACCCCCGCGCACGGGCACCTGTTGCCGTCCCTGGCCGACGGGCCGACGCTCCGTGCGGCCGCAGGCTCGGTGCTCTACCTCGCGCTGATCGCCCTGCTCAGCCTCGGCATCGCCACCGCCGTACGGGACTCCGCCGCGGCCATCGGGGTGGTGCTGGGCCTGCTCTATCTCCTTCCACTCATGGGCCTCGTGGTCTCCGATCCGGACTGGCAGCGGCTGCTGTGGCGGATCTCGCCGATGAGCGCGGGGCTCGCCATCCAGGCCACCAAGAATCTCGCCACCCTGCCCCTCACCCCCTGGGCGGGCCTCGGTGTGCTCGCCGCATGGGCCGCCGCGGCCCTCCTGGGCGGTGGGCTGTCGCTACGGCTGCGCGACGCGTGAGCCGCGCCCTATGATCATCATTCGAACCTGTGTACGAGTCTGTGGATACTGTGGATAACTTTCCCGGATCCCTGAAAGGTGTTTCGCGTCCGAGGGGCGGGAACCGGTCGAAATCCAGACTCGCTGCCAGTTTGATGTATTTCATGTAAAACCAGTAGGAAATATTGACTTAGCCCGTGCGGGATCATAGATTCGCACCTATGAGCCAGGGCCTTTACCTGACCACGCGCCCGCATGTCGACTTCGGTCACGTCGCCAGCGCACAGTGTCGTTGATCACGGATCAGTAGCAGCCGTTCCCCGTCACGAAGGCGTACCACTTCAGCTCGCCCTTCGTGCTCCCCGCGTGGCCGATGGAGCCACGCGGTTCCGGCGCACCCTTCCCGGCATGCCGCTCGCGGCGAGACGTCTTGCGCGCATGCCTCCCCCGTGAGGACAATCTGTGATCAAGTTCAGACAAGCCCTGCTGCCCGTGCTGCTCGCGGCCACGGTGGCCGCCTGCGGTTCGGCCGAAGGCTCGGCCGGATCCGGTGGGCAGGAGGTGACCGAGCTGCGCTACCAGGGCAGCGTCGGCGCCGTGACCTTCCCCGAACTGGCCGAGGCGCTCGGCTACCTCGGTGACGTCAAGCTCAAGTGGGTGGGCAACACCACCAGCGGCCCGCAGGACATCCAGTCGGCCGCGACCGGCCAGACCGACTTCGGCGGGGCCTTCAACGGCGCCATCATCAAGCTGAAGGCGGCCGGAGCGCCGATCAAGGCGGTCGTCGGCTACTACGGGTCCGACGAGAAGAGCTTCAACGGCTACTACGTGACCGAGGGCAGCCCGATCAGGACCGCCCGCGACCTCATCGGCAAGAAGGTAGGCGTCAACACGCTCGGCGCCCACCACGAGGCGGTCATCAAGGAGTACCTCAAGCGTGAAGGGCTGACGCCCGAGGAGATCAAGCAGGTCGAGCTCGTCGTCATCCCACCCGTCAACACCGAGCAGGCCCTGCGTCAAGGTCAGTTGGACGTCGGCACCCTCGGCGGGATCCTCAAGGACAAGGCCCTGGAGCGCGGTGGCCTGCGGCCGCTGTTCACCGACGTCGGCCTGTTCGGCCCGTTCACCGCCGGCTCCATCGTGCTGCGCGAGGACTTCATCGCCAAGAACCCCGCCACCACCAAGACATTCGTCCAGGCCTTCGCCAAGGCCGTCGCCTGGACCCAGACGCACTCCGCCAAGGAGGTCGTGGCCAGGTTCCAGCAGATCATCGCCGAGCGCGGGCGCAGCGAGGACGCGACCGCGGTGGCGTTCTGGAAGAGTGCGGGAATCGCAGGGCGGGGCGGGGTGATCGCCGCCAAGGAGTTCACGACCTGGACCGACTGGCTGGAGCGCGAGGGCGAGCTCAAGCCGGGACGGCTCAGGGTGCAAGACCTCTACACCAACGAGTTCAACCCCTACGCGAAGGGGAACACGTCATGACCATCGCACCGGGCCAGACCGTCACCCGGACGAAGATCGGTATCCGCGGCGTCAGCAAGGTGTTCCAGGTCCGGGGTGCCGACCAGCCGTTCACCGCGCTGGACCGGATCCACCTCGACATCCGCGGCGGGGAGTTCCTGACCCTCGTCGGGCCCAGCGGTTGTGGGAAGTCCACGTTGCTGGACATGATCGCCGGTCTGTCGGTCCCGAGCTCTGGGGAGATCGTCATCGACGGGACACCCGTCACCGGTCCGGGGCTGGATCGAGGGATCGTCTTCCAGCAGTACGCGCTCTTCCCCTGGCGCACCGCCGCGGGCAACGTCGAGTTCGGCCTTGAGGCGCTGGGGACCCGGCGGAGCGGGAAGAGGGGCGCCGTACCGAAGAAGGAACGGGCGGAGGTGGCGCGGCACTATCTCGATCTGGTCGGGCTGAGCGGGTTCGAGGATCGCTACCCGCATGAGCTGTCCGGTGGCATGCGCCAGCGCGTCGCCATCGCCCGCAGCCTCGCCTTCGACCCCGACGTGCTGCTCATGGACGAGCCGTTCGCCGCCTTGGACGCCCAGACGCGGGAATCGCTCCAGGAGCAACTGCTGCACATCTGGGAGAAGACCGGTAAGACGGTCGTCTTCATCACCCATGGCATCGACGAGGCCGTCTACCTCGGCCAGCGGGTGGCCGTCATGACGTCCAAGCCCGGCCGGATCAAGGAGATCATCAGCGTCGAGTTCGACTCCCGCGAGGGTGATCTGCGGGCCGACGCCCGGTTCGGCGAGTACCGCCACCACATCTGGACCCTGCTGCGCGACGAGGTCGCCGCGGCCCAGCGAGAGGAGGCGAACTCCGTTGGCTGATCCAGGCGTCACCCGTACGGCCGCGCCCTCGCCGGAGAGGGATGACGACGAGGACCTGTTCCTCGGCGACAAGCACTGGTACGACCTTCCCGACGACGACGCCGAGCCGGAGGAGGCCGTTGGGCCCGTCCACCGGCGACGGTTCTGGCGCGCGGTGGCCCGCGGCGCGTCGAGGGTGGCGGGGAAGTCGGCGGCGATCCTCCTGCTCCTGGCACTCTGGGAGACGCTGCCCAGGATCGGCGTGGTGGACCGGGTGTTCGTGCCTCCGCTGTCGGAGGACCTGGTGGCCTGGTACGAGCTCCTCACCGGCGGTCAGCTCGCCGAGCACTTCCAGGCCTCGCTGATCCGCTCCTTGGCCGGATTCGCGCTGGCCATCGTACTGGCGATCCCGCTGGGACTGGCGATCGGCTGGTACAAGCCCATCGCCGACTTCCTCAGCCCCGTTCTCGAACTGTTCCGCAACACCTCCGCCGTGGCGTTGCTGCCGGTGTTCACGCTGATCCTCGGCATCGGCGAGGCCACGAAGATCACCTTTGTCCTGTATGCCTGCTCCTGGCCCATCCTGCTCAACACGATCAGCGGGGTGAAGACCGTGGAGCCGCTGCTGATCAAGTCGGCCAGGTCGATGGGACTGGGCCCGGCCAGGCTCTTCCAGAAGGTGATCCTGCCCGCGGCCGTGCCGACCATCTTCACCGGTGTCCGGCTGGCCGGGGCCTACTCCATCCTCGTCCTGCTGTTCGCCGAGATGGTCGGCGCCAAGGCCGGGCTCGGCTACCTGATCCAGGCCTCGCAGTCGAGCTTCCGCATCCACGACATGTACGCCGGAATCATCACGATCTCCGCCATCGGCCTGTTGTTCAACCAGCTCCTGGTCACTGTGGAGCGTCGATTCTCCACCTGGAGGACCTCATGACCACTCGCAAGCTGCATCTGAACGCCTTCCTCATGGGCGTGGGCCACCACGAGGCCGCCTGGCGCCACCCGCGCACCGACCCTTCCCGGCTGACCGACGTGCGGCACTACCAGCAACTGGCCCGGATCGCCGAGCGAGGCAAGCTCGACTCGGTCTTCCTCGCCGACGGTCTCGCCCTGTGGGGCAACGTCCGGCACAACGCGCTGGGCGGGCTCGAACCACTGACGCTGCTGTCCGCGCTGGCCGTGGTGACCGACCACGTCGGCCTGATCGCGACCGTCTCCACCACCTACAACGAGCCGTACCACGTGGCCCGCAAGTTCGCCTCCCTCGACCACATCAGCGGCGGACGGGCCGGCTGGAACATCGTCACCTCGGCCGGCGAGGCGGAGGCGCACAACTTCGGCATCGAGCGCCCGCCGCACGCCACTCGCTATGCCAGGGCGGACGAGTTCCTGGACGTCGTCACCAGGCTCTGGGACAGCTGGGAGGACGACGCGATCCTGAGGGACCGCGCGAGCGGCGTCTACGCCGACACCGGCAAGATCCACCCCCTCGAGCACTCGGGCGAGCATTTTCAGGTCCGGGGCCCGCTCAACACCTCCCGCCCCCCGCAGGGCCACCCCCTGTTGGTCCAGGCCGGATCCTCCGAGGACGGCAAGGAGTTCGCCGCCCGCCACGCCGAGGCCGTCTTCACCGCCCAGCAGACACTGGGGGAAGGTCAGGACTTCTACGCCGATCTCAAGAGCCGCCTCGCCAGGTATGGCAGGCGGCACGACGAGCTGCTCGTGCTGCCGGGCATCTCGCCGATCATCGGCTCCACCGAGCGGGAGGCGCTGCGCCTGGAGAAGGAGCTGGAGGATCTCATCATCCCCGCCTACGGCCTGGCCCAGCTCTCTCACATGATCGGCGTCGAGCTGCCGGAGAGCGCGCTCGACCAGCCGCTGCCCGACATTCCCGTCGAGACCGAAGGGGCGCAGAGCCGTCGCAAGCTCGTCGTCGACCTCGCCAGACGCGAGGGCCTGACCGTGCGGGGGCTCCTCGGCCGCCTGGCAGGAGGCCGCGGCCACCGGGTGGTCGCCGGAACACCCGAGCAGATCGCCGACCAGCTCCAGGAGTGGTTCCTCAACGGCGCCGCTGACGGGTTCAACATCATGCCGCCGGTCCTGCCCGGCGGCCTGGAGCACTTCGTCGACCACGTCGTGCCGGAACTGCAGCTCAGGGGCCTGTTCCGGACCGAGTACGAGGGCCGCACGCTACGCGAGAACTACGGCCTCGCCAGACCCGCCTCCCGCCACGACCTGCCGGCGAGCGAGGAGCTCGACGTGGTGGTGGCCTCATGAACCCCGTCCACGAGGTCCTGGCCTCATGAGCCTCGTCACCGTGGGGACGGCGCATGCATGACCGACACGCCGCTCGATCGTACGTCTGACCGGGAAACCGTTGACGCCCCGGCCGCCTTCCGGCGGCCGGGGCGTGGCGCGAGGTCGTCAGGCCGCGACGGGTGAGTACTCCGAGGCGTCGCCGGCCAGCACGGTGCTGGGCCGGCCGTCGACGCCGACGGGGACGTCCCCGGCGATGGTCACCCGGTGCAGGCGACGCGGCTGGTCACCGAAGTCGTGCACCACGCGATGCTGGGTGGCGCGGTTGTCCCAGATGGCCACATCGCCCGGGGCCCAACGCCAGCGGACGGTGTTCTCCACCTGTGTGACCTGGTCCTGAACCAGACGGATGATCGAGGCGGAGGTCTGTGCGGACAGCCCCACCAGGCGCTTGGCGAAGTCGCCCAGCAGGATCGACCGTTCACCGGTCTCGGGATGCACGCGCACCACCGGATGTTCGGTCTCGAACACCGTGGAGGCGAAGATCTCGGCGTACTCGCGGGCCCGCTCGGGGTCGTCCGAGGAGGCCACGCGCGTGTAGTCGTACTGGTTGGTGTGTACGGCACGCAACCGGTCGAGCAGCTCGCGAAGCTCGGCGGGAAGGTACTCGTAGGCGGCCACAGTGTTGGCCCACAAGGTGTCGCCTCCCGCCAACGGGACGGTCACGGCGCGCAGGACGGACGCCAGTGGCGGCCGATCGACGAAGGTGACGTCGGTGTGCCACCGGTCGACCTTCTGGCCGTTTCGGTAGTCCAGGTCGAGGATGTGCGCGTTGTCATAGAGAGCCGGAACGGTGGGATGCGCGGCGGTCGGCTCGCCGAGCGACCGGGCGAAGGCCACCTGGCTCTGCTCGTCGAGGTGCTCCTGGCCGCGGAAGAAGACCACCTTGTGGCGGAGCAGGGCGCTGCGGAGGTCGGCGATGACGTCGGCGGACAGGCCTCCGCCGAGCCGCACGCCGGTGATCTCGGCGCCTATGCGGCCCGCTACGGGGGTGATGTGCAGGGTTGACATTGGGTTCGTCCTTCCGAAGGGAGATGGGTCGGTTTTCGGAAGGAGGGACACAGTGCGCTGGCCACGCGGCAGAAGTCCACGTGACCTCGGATGGTCAGAGTCGTGGGGGTCACGCTGCCAACGTAGGTCGGTGGCCAGAAGAAAGTCAACACAATTGGTAGGGAATAGGGGTTAATCCGAATCGGCGTGCTCGTGGGATCGTGCGGCGCGCTCTCCCTGGTGGCATGACCCGGAGTTGACAGCAATCTATGTATTACCTACCTTTTTGATAGGTAAAGCGAGAGTCATGCGCCATACCCGACACGAGAGGCTGAGCGATGTCCGTCGAGCTCATCGGTATGGGCGGCACCGGCCCTTGCTCGCAGGCGTTCCCGGCGGAAGTCCTTCCGGAAAGAGCCCTGACATGAGAGCGACCGCGAAGGCCGTCCCGCATACCGCCGAGGAGCGGTCGTTCGCCGAGTTCGCCGGCCGTCACAGGGCGGTGTACCTCCCCACCGGCTATGCGGCGGACCTTCCGCTGGAACGGGTGCCCGAGCGGGAGCCGCTGATCGTCCGTGAGATGGGATCGGCCTTCGTCGACCTGCTGGCGCCGCTCACCTCGGGTCGCGGCGGCCGGTTCATTCCGGATCGCCAGGGAGAACAGGTCTACCTGCCGAGCGGTGGAGAGCCGCTGTTCTACGTGGGATCACGCAGGGGTGTGCCGCACCACGCCATGACCGGGTACACCCTCGGGGGAGCGCCGCCTCCGGTGCCGCGATTCCTCACCGCGCGGACCCTTCCCGAAGGGCCGTGCGACTTCCGGCGGGACCTGTGGCCGGTGGTCGCCAGGGAACTGGCCTACGCCTACTACCACGAGTTGTTCACCGCCCACCCGTCACGGACCCGCCTTCCCTGGGCGGAGTTCGAAGCCGCGTTCGCCGTGCAGGAGTGGGGTGGCACGGCGGTGCGCGCACTGATCAGGAAGGCCGTGCCACGCTATGCCGACCGGTTGAACCTCGACCGCCTGGATCGTCCGTTGCACGGGATCCGGTTCGGGGATCTGGCCGGGCTGCAGCGGTGGATGCACGGCTACCTGGCCGCCGACCTGGAGCGGCGTGCCGATCCGGCGCACAGCGCCGATCTGGCCATGATCCACGGGTTGCTCGCCGTCCAATCGGTACTGGCGCCCGAGGCCGGATTCCGGGACTTCTTCGATCTGGTCGCCGGTGGTCCGCCGGCGCCGCGCATAGCGGAGTTGCGGGCGCTGGCGAGAGCGGGCGTGGTCACCTTCCTCGGGGCGAACCTCCAGGTCCAGCCGGACGAGAGAACCGGCAGGTGGCGGGCGAGCGGCCCGACCGTACCCGGGGTGGTCGAGGCGCGGACGCTGGTCGAGGCGCGATGGCCCACGCCGAGCGGGCGCCGCGGCGCCGGACTCTTCGAGCACGCCGGCGGCGTGCCCGTGTCCGTGCACGCGGAGGCGGCGGGTGCGCGCATTCGCGCCGCCGCATGAGCGAGTGCTTTACCCCTAATTCCGACGAGTTTACTATGGAATGCCTCGGGGTCACTGTCAGACCACACGTGAGAGGTCGGAGATGAGCGAGACCGAAGCGGTCCGCCGCGAGGAGCCACCCGCGCAGCCCGGCGGCCGGACATGGGCGATCAACGAGGACTGGGCGGCCACGATCATCGGGCTCGCGCTGCTCGTGCTGGTGATCACCGGTGTGATCCCCGTAGGGCTGGTGCCGTGATGGCCGGCGAGGAAACGGGCGTCACCGCGCCCACGGGGGGAGTCCCACCCGAACCCACGCACGGAGCCACGACCACGGACACCGTCACCGGCCGGCCGCCGGACGCGACGTGGCCGTGGGCACTGGCGGGACTGGTGTTGGTGCTCGCGCTGGCCGCGGTCACCCGCGTGCTGGACAAGAACGTGCCGGACCTGCTGGAGGGCACCGCTCTGGAGGACCTCGGCGCCGCGATCGAGTACCCGGTGTACGCGATCGTGCTGGGCCTGCTGGGCAACGCCATCGTCACCGCGACCGGGCTTCGCGACCGCCTCTCCGGGGGGTTCCGTACGGAGTTCTTCATCAAGACCGGCCTGGTCCTGCTGGGCGCCTCGATCAACCTCAAGGTGATCGTCACGGCGGCGGGGCCGGCCATCATCCAGGCCATCGTGCTGATCAGCGCGGTGTTCCTGTTCACCTGGTGGCTGGGTGGCAGGCTCGGCCTGGACGACAAGCTACGCGCGCTGCTGTCGGCGGCGGTGTCGATCTGCGGGGTGAGCGCGGCCATCGCCGCGGCCGGAGCCGTACAGGCGAAGCGGGAACAACTCGCCTACAGCGCCAGCCTGGTGATCGCCTTCGCGCTTCCATCGATCTTCGTCCTGCCATGGCTCGCCACGGTGCTCCGGCTCAGCCCGGAGGTGGCCGGGGCCTGGATCGGCGGCAACATCGACACCACGGCGGCGGTAACGGCGGCCGGGGCCGTCGTCGGTGAGGAGGCCCTCCAGGTGGCCACCATCGTGAAGGTCACCCAGAACGCCCTCATGGGCGTGGTGGCCATCGCGCTGACCGCGTACTTCGCCTTCAAGGTCGAGCGCCGCCCGGACGCCCGCCGTCCCGGCCTCGGCGACCTGTGGAACCGCTTCCCCAAGTTCGTGCTCGGGTTCGTCGCCGCGTCGGTGATCGCCACCTGGTGGCTCACCACGGTGAGCGCGGCCACCGGCAAGGCGACCATCGGCGTGGCCAACGACCTGCGCGTCTGGTTCCTGATCCTGGCCTTCGTCAGCATCGGCCTGGAGTTCCGCGTGGCCTCGCTGAAGGAGGCGGGCTGGCGGCCGGTCGGCGTCTTCGCCGCCGCGACGGCGGTCAACCTCGTCCTCGCCCTGGGGCTGGCGGCCCTGCTGTTCAGCGGGTTCTCCGTCACGTAGCGGACGGAGGGGCACCACGGCGAACGCGGCACGAACGCGGCACGAACGCGGCACGAACGCGGCACGAACGCGGCACCAACGCGGCACGAACGCGTCAGCCACGCCAGGCGGCGGCCTCGATGAGGCGCGGTGCGAGTGCCGCCGCCTGGGCGCGGATCTCCGGGATCGCGGTCGTCTCGTACAGGCTGCCGCGAAGCGGGGGGCCCAGCGTGTAGATCCGGGACTGCGGTCTCCCCGTCGCGTCCAGCACCGCGCCATAAGGGTCGGCCTCCAGCCCGAGCCGTAGTCGATCCGGCCGGGCCAGGCCCCCCGCGACCAGACCCGTCACGAGCGGGTCGGCGTCGATGCGAGACCCGGGCCCGGTGGCGTTGACCAGCCAGCCGACATCGAGATCCTGACCGGTGTCATCGGCGGCCACGTGGACACGCAGCCCGGCGGGCCCGATGGCGGCCCTGACGACCTGGCCGCGGAGCACGCGCAGGCGGCCCGCGGCCCGCAGGCCGGCGACGCGAGCGGCCGTCGCAGGAGGGATCCGGTGCCGGTGGACCTCCCAGTAGCGCGCGGCCAGGCTCAGGAACCGCTGCTGCTCGGCTGGAGAGAGGCGGGCCCACAGCCGCTGGACCTGCGGTCGCAGGCCGTCCACCACGCCGGGCCAGTCGCCCTCGTTGTCCTTCACGGCGGATCGCACGGCTCGCAAGAGGTCGCCCAGCCCCAGCGGCCCATCCGGGATCGACACCGGGACCGCAGGCGGCACGGGCTGCGGCTGTGGCTGCGGCAGCAGGGCGTGCCGTGACACCGCGTACACGACCGTGTCCGGATGTGCGCGGGTCACGGTGATCGCGACGTCCACCATGGTCAGGCCCGTGCCCAGCACGAGCACCGGAGCGCCGTCGCGGATCCGGGTCAGCGCGTTCGGCGCCCATGGATCGGCGATGTGACGGGGGCTCTCGATATCGGCGATCCGCGACCAGGTGGCCGGCGGGCCGTTGCCGAGAGCCAGGACGACGGCGTCGGCGTCGACCTGCCTGCGGTCGGAAAGATGGACCCGCGGACCTGGATCCCGGCTCAGGGCGCTCGCCGTACCTGTCACCTTCCGCAGCACGCGGGCAGGTCGATCTTCGGCTTCGGCCAGCGTGTCGCGCAGGTAGCGCCCGTACGCCTCTCTCGGCAGGTAGTCGGAACCGTCGACGGCCAGGCCGTTGTCGTGGGCCCACCGCAGCAGATGGCCGGGATCGTCGTCGAGCGCGCTCATCTTGGCGGCACAGGCGTTCAGGAGATGGCATGGATCGGTGGTCGAGTACGCCTGTCCCGTCGCGTGCCGTCCGTGCTGGTCGATCAGTACGATTTCCAGCGGGATGGCGCGTGCCCGCGCCTCGCGGAGGAGATGGACCGCCGCCAAGGTGCCGCTCGCGCCGCCACCTACCACGATGACCGATGGAGAATCTGCCACGTGACCAGCATAACCCTCTATTCCTATAGGGAAAGTAGGTCATGTGAACTCCACACTCTGACGGCCGTTGTGCACGGCTCCCGGATACGGCGGCCGGTCTGGCCGCCGGACGGCGTGGTGATGGACTCCTGACCTTCCGGTTACCGTCGCCGAGGCATCTTCCGTCGTCTCAGGCCGGTAGGAGGTGTGAAGGTGGACCGATCGTCTTTGGCTTTGTCATCCTTCGTCCGCCCGTACGCCGCGCTGGTCGCGGTCGCCGCGCTGACAACTGGAGTGAACGCGACCGGCACGAGCACGACCGGCACGAGCACGACCGGCACGAGCACGACCGGCACGAGCGCGGCCGGCACGAGCACGGCCGGCACGAGGTCCACGCAGGTCCCTGCCGGTGCGGATCCCCTGAACCGACCCCGTGGAGGCATCTCGCCCTGGCTGATGTGGCGGGTCACGGCGGCTCTCCGCGGCCAGGATGGGCGCCGAGCTCACCGGGCGGGAGCCGCCGTGCTTCCGCGGACGATGAGATCGGTGGTCAGGATGAGGCGGCTGTGCGGCAGGGGCTCCCCGCGGGTCAGCGTGACCACCATGGATGCGGCGGCCATGCCCATCTCGCGGAGCGGCTGGCGGATGGTGGTCAGCGGAGGGGTCACCCACTGCGCCGGCGTCAGATCGTCGAAGCCGACCACGCTGACGTCGTCGGGAACCCGCAGGCCCATCCTGGCCACGGCCTGGTAGACGCCCATGGCCTGTCCGTCGTTGGACGCGAAGATCGCGGTCGGGGGCTCCGGGCGGGCCAGTAGCGACAGGGTGTGCTCGATGCCGTCCTCGAGAAGGAACTCGGCCTCGCACACCATCGATGGATCCACCGGCACACCCGCCTGGTCCATCGCCGCGCGGTATCCGTCGAGCCGTGCTCTCGCCGAGAGCAGATGCGGAGGCCCGGTGATGATGGCGATGCGCCGATGTCCCAGTCCGAGCAGGTGACGCGTCGCCGTGAGTCCGCCGCTCCAGTTGCCGGCACCCACAGAAGGCACCTCGTGACCCGGCTCGCCGGTCGGGTCCACCAGGACCAAGGGGATGTTACGGGTGCGCAACCGCTCCCGCTGCTCGCCGGTGAAGCCGGAGAACACGGCGATCAACCCAGATGGCCGGCGGCGGACGACGCCTTCGAACCATCCGGGATCCGCGATCTGCCGGCCCTGTAGTTGGGAGAGCACCAGGGAAAGCTGGTGCTCTCGCGCCACCGACTCCACACCATTGATGATCTCCATGGCGTAGCCCGACGCGGGTTCCAGCTCGTGGAAAACGAGTTCGACCATCGAGGTCCGGCCCGCCGGCTTTCTCTGGCGCCGGTAGCCGTGCTCCTCGATGATCTTTTCGACGTTCGCGCGGGTGCCCGGAGAGACTTCGGACTTGCCACTGACGACCTTGGACACCGTCGAGATCGATACCTCGGCCAGCGCGGCGATCTGCGCGATGGTCAGGGGCGAGGGGTGTTCGGCCGTGTGTGAAGCAGATTCCCGCGAAGCGGTCATGGCAGCAGCTTAACCGCCATGACCCCGCATTCCGGTGATCGTCGTACCGCCCGCGGCATCCGCCGGCGCCCGGCTCGGCAAGCTCTTCACCCCGCTGGCCCAGCCCGCGCACGTGTGACGGCTCCGCGACCGCCGTCCCTCGATTCGTGGGCGGCACGGTCGCGTTTCACGACGTGGAGGCCGTCTGGTCAAGCTCGGCGATCAGTTTCTCGATGCGGCCCCGAATCTCGTCGCGGATCGGGCGTACGGCCTCGATGCCCAGACCCGCGGGGTCCTCCACCCGCCAGTCCTCATACCGTTTGCCAGGGAAGATCGGACAGGCGTCCCCACAGCCCATCGTGATCACAACGTCGGAGGCCTGCACCGCCTCGGTGGTCAACACCTTCGGCTGCTCTCCCGCGAGGTCGACGCCGACCTCGGCCATCGCCTCAACGGCCACCGTGTTGATCTGCCCGGCCGGGACGGAGCCCGCGGAGCGGACCTCGATGCGGCCACCTGCCAGGTGAGCGAGCCAGCCGGCGGCCATCTGGGAGCGTCCGGCGTTGTGCACGCAGACGAAGAGAACGCTCGGCTTGTGACTCATTGCCGTCACTTGGTCCTTTCCTGGTCGACGGGCACGTCATCGCGTCATACGTCATCGCGTCATAGGTGTTCGGCGGCTTCGGTGAGCTGATCAGCCGAGCGGGCGGTAAGGCCGAACAGGCCATGCACCAGTACGAGGCCGATCGCTCCGCCGGCCGGCTGGGCGACGACGAAGCCGGGCACCGAGGCGGGCGCGATGCCGGCGAAGGTGTCGGAGAACGCGCGGCCGACGGTCACGGCGGGGACCGGCCCGAGTATGACGATCAAGACGCCGAGGCCGACCACGGTGGCAATGGAGTTCTGCGGCAGGTGCAGGCCCACATCGTGCGGTGACAGCGTCTGCGCCATGATCCCGGAACCGACGACCACGGTCACCAGCGGGGCGGTGCCGACGAACTCGGCCGGCGCGCACCGAGGGAGCGCGATCACTCCACCACTCTGGTGAGGATGCGCGTCCAGACTTTCATGACCTGCCCTTATCGAAGTATGTCTAAGTCGGCAGCCGTCAATATAGGCGTATTCCGATACCGATGAGGTGGCCTGGAGGTGAACCTCAGGTGTCCGGCGTCCCTGGCGGGTGGGTCTGTCCGACGACGTGATCGGGTCAGGCCGACGGTCAGAGCTCTGAGCGTTTGGTCAACCTGTTTTGGCCCTCCCGGCACACCCGTTTGATTGGGGTACCCGGTTGATGCCCACCCGGGTGGGGGGCCCATCGGGAGGCGGGAGTAGGGGGTTCCCGGAGCAAGGGGGAAGCCGGGCTTCACGGACGAAGGAGTCCTGCGCCGTCACGGACAGGGACAGCATTCTCTGGATGGAGGAGTCCGACGCCGTCATGGACGTGGTTGATCGATTGGTGGACGCCCTCCCGTCACCCGTTTGATTGGGGCACCCGGTTGATGCCCACCCGGGTGGGGGGTCGACCGAGAGGCGGGAGTGGGGGGCTCCCGAGCAGGGGGCCCGGCCTTTACGGACGGAGGAGTCCGTGCGGTCATGGACAAGGATGGCGCCTTTGGGACGCGGGGTCCTGCGTCGGCACGGACAACACTGCGTCTCTGGAGCCGGGGGTCCTGCGCTGTTACGGATAAGGACTGCGTCGTTGGGACGGGGTAGTTCCGCGTCGGCACGGATAACACTGCGTCTTTGGAGCCGGGGGTCCTGCGCTGTTACGGATAACACTGCGTGTCTGGAGCCGGGGAGTCCTGCGCTGTCATGAACAAGGACTGCGTCTTCGGGAGGGGGGTCCTGCGTCGGCACGGACAACACTGCGTCTTTGGAACCGGGGAGTCCTGCGCCGCCACGGACAAGGACTGCGCCTTTGGGACCGAGGAACTCGCACCCTCACGGACAGGGACTGCGATTGATCCCAACCTGGGTGGGCGACACCCGGGTACCCCGATCAAATGGGTGCCGGGAGGGCCTCTCCTTAATTTGATCAAACACCCAGACCCTGCATCTACCCGGGCGCCAAAGCATCGACCCTCGCCTAAGGAAGCCCGCCAGAGTCGCCCTCGTCCAGGAAGGTCCACAGCCTGCCTCATCCACCGGCGACCCCGGCTTGCCTCTTTCACCGGCGACCCGGCTTGCCTCTTCACCGGCGACCCCGTTCGCCGGTGACCCCGGCGTGCCTGGCCTCCCCCGTTCGCCGGTGACCCCGGCGTGCCTGGCCTCCCCCGTTCGCCGGTGACCCCGGCGTGCCTGGTCGTCGATGGTCCTTGACCCGGGTGGGCGACACCCGGGTACCCCGATCAATGGGTGCCGGGAGGGCCTCTCGTTGTTTGATCACCACTCCAACCATGCCCCGATGCCACCCACCCCAGGCCCCAGAGCACCGACCCCCACCTAAGGAAGCCCGCCCGCGTCGGCCCGTCCAGCGCTGTAGGCGCGCGGGTGGTGATCGAGGTAGGTAGGGTCGGGGCACCGAGAAGGGCTGGAGACGCGATGGCCGACGCCGATGGACGGGAACTGAGGTTACGCACGTACTGGGACCGTCAGGCCGTGACCTACGACCGGCAGATGGCGTTCGCGGAGCGACGTTTCTTCGGCGACACCCGCGAGTGGCTCTGCCGGCAGGCTTCCGGTGAGGTGCTGGAAGTCGCGATCGGCACCGGCCTGAACCTCCAGCACTACCCGGACGGTGTGCGGCTGACCGGCGTGGAGTGGAGCGAGGCGATGCTCGCGGTGGCCAGGCGCCGCGCCAAGGTGCTCGGCGTGCCGGCCGACTTACGGCAGGCCGACGCGCAGGCCCTGCCCTTCCCCGACGCGAGCTTCGACACGGTGGTCTGCACGTTCTCGCTGTGCGCGATCCCCGACGAGTCTCGCGCGCTCACCGAAATGCACCGCGTGCTGCGGCCGGGCGGCCTGCTGCTACTGGCCGACCACGTCGCCTCGTCCTCCTGGCCGATCCGGGTGCTGCAGGCGGCGGCCGACCTGGTGAGCGTTCCGTTGCAGGGTGAGCACTTCCGCCGTCGCCCGCTGCCGCTGGTCCGCGCCATGGGGCTGGCCGTGGAACGGCACGACCGTTTCAAACTCGGCATGATCGAACGCCTGACCGCCCGCAAAACCTAAGAGCCCCCAGGTGTACGTCAAGGACGCTGAGGGTCACGCCGACGTTCCCGGAACCGTCATGCGCTGGGAGACGGTGCTGCGGCGGGATCGCTCAGCGCCTGTTGCAGAGAGGTGTAGGTGGGGATCAGGTCGGCGATGCCGAGGAGGAACAGCAGGCGGGCTACCGCGCCGCCTGGGGTGGGGAGCACCAAGCGTAATTGGGCTCCGAGCTCGTAAGCGTGCTCGTGGGAGCGGATCAGGGCGCGCAGGCCGGTGCAGTCACAGAAACGAGTATGGCTCAGATTCACCACCACGCCGTGGCCGCTGCGTTCCAGCAGTCTTTCCAGGTGGTAGGCCAACCGCCCGCTGGTGGCGACGTCGATTTCCCCGGATACCGCGAGGATCACCCAGCCGGTGTCGGCGTGTTGCAACTCGATCAGCGATACACCGGTCACCGAACGCAGCCTCCGCTTGGCAGTATCGAACCGCGGCCGCGTCTCTGGACCAGGCCCCCAATGTACCCCTCCTCGGGAGGCCTGGCCGAGTGTGGCAGGAAAGCGGACCCGGCCGGTGCTCCTTTCCCTTATGACAGTCGGCGCTCCTATCCCTTATGACAGGCTGTCGAGCCAGGCGCGGTGCAGGTCGGCGAATTGGCCGGCTTCGGTGATGAGGCGGTCAGGGGGGCCGTCCTCCACGACGCGGCCGGCGTCCATGACGAGCACCCGTTCGGCGATCTCGACGGTGGACAGGCGGTGGGCGATGATCAGGGCGGTGCGGCCGGTGAGGACGGTGCGCAGGGCGCGCTGGACGAGTCGCTCGCTGGGGACGTCAAGGCTGGAAGTGGCCTCGTCGAGGATCACCAGGGCCGGGTCGGCGAGGAAGACCCGCGCGAACGCCACGAGCTGCCGTTGCCCGGCCGACATGCGACCACCGCGCTTGCCGACCTGGGTCTGGTACCCGTCCGGCAGCGCCGCGATGAACTCGTGGGCGCCGATCGCTCGGGCCGCCTCCTCGATCTGGTCCGGGGTGGCGTCTGGGCGGCCGAACCTGATGTTGTCCGCCACAGTGCCGGTGAACAGGAAGTTCTCCTGCGTCACCGTCACCACGGCCCGGCGCAGCGTGGCCTCGTCGAGGTCGCGCAGGTCGATGCCGTCGAGCAGGACGCGGCCTGCCGTCGGGTCGTAGAAGCGCGCCATCAGTTTCGCCACCGTCGTCTTGCCCGCGCCGGTCGCGCCGACCAGTGCGACGATCTGCCCGGGGGGTATGTCCAGATCCAGCCGGGGCAGGACCGGCACGCCGTCGATGTAGGAGAACTCGGCCCCCTCGAACCGCACCGCCCCGCGGGGACGCGGAAGCGGCGTCGGATGGTCGGGCTCGGCCACCTCGGGCCGCTCCTCCAGCACGCCGGAGAGGTTCGAGAGCGCCGCGCCGGCCGACTGGAGCGTGTTGTAGAACTGGGAGATCTCCTGCATCGGCTCGTAGAACTGCCGCAGGTACAGCAGGAACGCGGCGAGCACCCCCACCGTGACCGCGTGGTGGAGCGCGAGCCAGCCGCCGTACAGCAGGACGGCCGCGACCGTGAGGTTGCCGATCAGCTTGATGCCCGGCATGAAGACCGCGACGAGGTGCATGCTGCGCGCGCTGGCGTCACGGTAGCCGGTGTTGAGCTCCTGGAAGATCTCCTGGTTGCGCGGCTCCCTGCGGAACGCCTGGACCGCCCTGATCCCGGTCATCGACTCCACGAAATGGACGATGACCAGCGCGACCGCCTCGCGGGTCCGGCGGTAGACGATGCTCGACTCACGCCGGAACCACCGGGTGAACAGCAGCAGGATCGGCAGCGGCACCAGCGCGACCGCGCCGAGCGGCAGGTCGAGCACGAGGAGCAGGACCGCGGTGCCGAACATGGTGAGGACGGCGGTGACGATGCTGTCGAAGCCCGACTGCAGCATCTCGGCGATCGCGTCGATGTCAGAGGTGAGCCGGGCGATGACCCGCCCCGAGGTGTACCGCTCGTGGAACGCCAGCGACAACCGCTGGAAGTGGTCGAAGACGCGGCGGCGCAGCTCCAGCAGGATCTGCTGCCCGATCCGCCCGGATATCTGGAGGAACACCTGACGGGTGAACGCCTGGGTCAGCGCTGCGGCCAGGATCGCCGCGACGGACACGAGCAGCGTCTTCGTGCCCTCGTGCCGCAGCATCGGCGGGATGCCGGAGTCGATGGCGACCTTCACCAGGTACGGGATCGCGAGACCGGCGGCGTTCGAGACCACGATGACCGAGATCAGCAGGGCGATGGCCCGCCGGTGGGGGCGCAGCAGGTCGCCGAGCAGCCGCCGGGACCGCGCCCGCAGCAGCACCGACACCTTGTCCGGCAGTTCGTCCTGCTTTTCGGCGGCGACGCCACGCCAGCGTCCCGGTTCGACGGCCGCTCTCGCTTGCGTGCCGTCGTTAGCGTCATTCGCTTGCGCGCCGTCGTT
Source organism: Sphaerisporangium flaviroseum (assembly GCF_039537005.1). Taxonomy (NCBI): domain Bacteria; kingdom Bacillati; phylum Actinomycetota; class Actinomycetes; order Streptosporangiales; family Streptosporangiaceae; genus Sphaerisporangium; species Sphaerisporangium flaviroseum. The sequence continues at coordinate 602,445 of NZ_BAAAZR010000001.1, forward strand.
AGCGTCATTCGCTTGCGCGCCGTCCTCCGTGTCAGTGGCCGGGTGACTCATCGCAGCGCCTCCTCGTGGTCGAAGTCGGCGTCCTGCGCCAGGAGTTCGCGGTATTCGGGGACCTGCGACAGCAGCTCTTGGTGCAGGCCAAGGTGTGTGATGGTGCCGTCGCGGAGCAGCGCGACCTTGTCGGCGAGCAGCACGGTGGACGCGCGATGCGCCACGACCAGGCCGGTCGCGTCGGCGAGCACCCCGCGCAGCGCCTGCTCGACCAGGGCCTCGGTCTCGACGTCGAGGGCCGAAAGGGTGTCATCCAGCACGAGGATCCTGGGCTTGCTGAGTACCGCGCGGGCCAGGGCGAGCCGCTGCCGCTGTCCGCCCGACAGTGACATGCCCTGCTCGCCGATCCGGGTGTCGAGCCCCCACGGAAGGTCGTAGGCGAAGGTGGCCTGGGCTGTTTCGAGCGCGTCGCGTAGTTCCTCCTCGGTCGCCTCGCCCCGGCCGAGTGTGAGGTTCTCCCGCACACTCATCGAGAACAGCGTCGGCTCCTCGAAGGCGGTGGCGACCATCGAGCGCAGTGATGGCAGCGTCAGGTCGCGGATGTCCCGCCCGTCGATCGTGACCCGACCTGTGGTGACGTCGGCCAGCCTCGGCACCAGCGCGGTCAGCGTCGTCTTGCCCGAGCCGGTGGCCCCGACGATCGCGACGGTCTCGCCCGGCCGCACCTCCAGCCAGACATCGCGCAGCACCGGCCGGTCGCCGCCGGGGAACCGGAAGCCGACGCCCTCGAACCGCAGGTGCCCGCGAGGATGCTCGATCACCTCGGTGCCGCCGACGATCTCCGGCTCGGTGTCGAGTACCTCCATGACCCGGTCGGCGGAGGTCATGGCCTCCTGTGCCATCGCGAGGATGTAGCCGAGCGACGCGATCGGCCACACGAGCTGGAGCATCAGCGTGATGAAGGCCACCAGGGTGCCGAGCGTCAGCGTTCCCGCACCAACGGCGAGCGCGCCGAGCAGGAGCACCATGGCGAGGGTGACATTGGGGATCAACTCCAAGAAGGTGAAGAAGCGGGACGCCAGCCGCACCTTGTCCATCGCGACCAGGTAGACCTTGCGTGCGGCGGCGTCGAACTCGGCGAACACATGCGGCCTGCGCCCGAACGCCTTGACCGTACGGATCCCGAGTGCCGCCTCCTCGACGTAGGTGGCGATGTCGCCCTGCATGTCCTGCATCTGGCGGGAGATCCGGCGGTACTGCTTCTCGAACCGCAGCGACACGGCGAAGATGGGCACCGCGGCTGCCACGATGAGCAGGGCGAGCGGCCAGTACATCCGCAGCAGCAGCACGGTCACAGTGACCAGCTGCACGATGTTCATGACGAGGAACAGCAGGCCGAACCCCGAGAACCGCCGGATGGTGGACAGGTCGGTCGTCGCGCGGGACAGCAGCTGGCCCGACTGCCAGTCGCCGTGAAAGCTCATCGGCAGCCGCTGCAGGTGCCGGTAGAGATCGTCGCGGATCGCCGTCTCCAGCCCGAGCACCGCCTTGGTCTGCGTCCATCGGCGTACGAAGATCAGGAACGCCTCGGTGGCGCCGAGGGCGAGCGCGAGCAGTCCGAGGGGGAGGAGGGCGTCGTCGCGGCCGTGGCTTACCGGGCCGTCGATGATCTCCTTGCCCACCAGGGGGATCGCGATGCTGGTGGCGAGGCCGGCCATGGTGGCGAGCCAGATGAGGACCAGGCGCAGGATGTACGGGCGGAGGTAGGGCGTGAGCCGCCGCAGCGACCGGGCTCTCCCGCTGCGCGGCTTTTCCAGGAAGTCAGGGGCAGGGTCGCCGTCGTTTCCGTCGGAAGCCATGAAAGAGGGCACTCCTTACGAGGTCGGCGCTGATGGGCGCGATGGACGGGGGCGGAGAGGGCTGGGGGTCCCGCGAAACGGGGACAGGCGAGAAGCCACGGCCGAAGACGTTGCCTTTACGTTCCAAGCCGGTTGCTCCCCGATCAACTGGTTTTGCGGGCGCACGGAATACTCCACGCACCGGCAGATGGCCCCGATTCGGCATACCCACGGCGCGGACGCGGTCCACATGGCCACACCGCCGCGCGGTCACTCGCCGCCGTGGTGGTCCCCTTCCTCGGCAGGTTGTCCGGTCGAAGCCCGCCGCCCGGCCTGGAATCGCACGGGCGTCAACGCGAGGGACGGCTTTCCCGGGCTTCGGTGTGGCCGCGTTGGAAGGTCGCGTACAACCACCACAGGGACGGCAGCAACAGGACGGCGCCCACGGCCAGCGAGCCGAGGGTGGCGGCCAGCACGCTGTCGGTGGCGGCCGCCTCGTCGAGGGTGACGCCGGGCAGCAGGTGGGGGTACTGGCCGACGCCCCATCCCCACAGCAGTCCGGTCACGGCCAGCGCGGCGGTGAGGCGGACGGCTCGGTAGGCGCGGCGCCACAGCAGCACGAGCGAGACCAGCCCCGCGGCGATCGACAGCACCAGCAACGGCAGCGCCCGGCCCGCGGTGAGCGCGTCGAACAGCCGCGGCGCGTCGGCGCGTAGCACCAGGAGACCGGCCGCCGACATCAGCCCTACGACGGCGCCGCACACCAGGGCGCGGTGCCGGAACTCCTCGGCCAGGCCGTCCTCGCCTGCCCGCTGGGCGTCCCGGGTCAGGTACGCCGCGGCGAGGTAGGCCGCGGTGCCGACGGCCAGCGCACCGCTCATCGCCGAGGTGGGGTTGACCCAGCTGGAAACGATGTCGCCCTTGGCGATGCCCGCTGGGACGCGCCCGGAAGCGAGCGCGCCGGCCACCGTGCCCAGGAAGAACGGAGTGGCAACCGAGGAGAACGCGAAGGCCGCGCCGAACAGGCGACGTTGCCACAGCTCGGTGGAGACCTTGCGGAAGGCGAAGGCAGCGCCGCGGGCGATGATGCCGAGCGCCGCCAGCGTCAGCGGGATGTACAGTGTCGACGCCACGGCGGCGAACACTCCGGGGATGCCGGTCCACATCAGGACTATCACGAAGATCAGCCAGACGTGATTGGCCTCCCACACGGGCCCGATGGAGTGTTCGATCAGCGCCCGCCGGTGCTGCCCGGTGCGGGAGCCGCCGGCCAGGAGATCCCAGACACCGCCGCCGAAGTCGGCGCCGGCGAACAGGACGTAGGCGGTAAGGCCGGCCCACATGACGGCGATCATTATCTCCGCCAGCGGCATGATCACACCACTCTCTCATCATCGACGTCCGGATCCTGGGGGGCCACGGGAACCGGCCTGTCGCGGGCCAGACGGCGAAGGACGTACACGGTGGCGACGGTCAGCACCGCGTACACCAGGGTCACCAGCACGAACCCCCATACCAGGCCGGGCGCGGGGTTGACCGCCGCGGAGGTGCGCAGCACGCCGTAAACGATCCACGGCTGGCGTCCCACCTCGGTGACGGTCCAGCCGGCCTCCAGCGCCAGCACGGCGGCCACCCCGGAGGCCGCGGCCCCGCGCAGGAACCACGGCGAGCGCGGCAGGTCGCGCCGCCGGATCCAGGCCACCGCCAGCCAGGCCGACAACGCCAACAGGGCGAACCCGAGGCCGACCATGATCTGGAACGCCCAGTGCACCACGTTGACCGGCGGCTGGTCGGCGAATGGCACACGGTCCAGCCCCATGACCTCGGCGTGGGGGTTCCAGTGGGCCAGCAGCGACAGCCCGTACGGGATCTCCAGCGCGTAGCGCATCTCCCCGTCGACGGCGATGCCGCCCAGGTGCAGCGGAACCCCGCGCTGGGTGTGGAACACCCCCTCCATGGCGGCGAGCTTGACCGGCTGGTTGTCGGCGACGAAGTGGGCGGCCCAGTCGCCCACGCCGATCTGCACCGGGGTGATCACGGCCGCGACCGTCAGCGGCAGCAGCAGGCCGAGGCGGTGGTAGCGGTCGCGGCGCCCGCGCAGCATGGCGACCGCGTAGACGCTCGCGATGCCGAACCCGGCCACCATGAACGCGGCCAGGATCATGTGCACCGTCTGCGGCGGCGTCGCCGGGTTGAACATCGCCGCCCACGGATCCACCGCCACCACGCGGCCGCCCGACACCTGGAAACCGGTCGGCTGCTGCATCCACGCATTGGCCGTGACGACGAAGAAGGCGCTGGCCACCCCGGCCAGCACGATCGGGATGCCGGTGAGCATGTGGGCCACCGGCGACAGCCGGTCCCAGGCGTACAGATAGATGCCGAGGAAGATGGCCTCGATGAAGAAGGCGATGCCCTCCAAGGCGAACGGCAGGCCGATGACCTGGCCGTAGACGCCCATCAGTCCCGGCCACAGCAGGCCCATCTCGAACGACAGGATCGTCCCTGACACCGCACCGACGGCGAACAGCACACCCATCGCCCTCGCCCATCTGCGGGCCAGCAGCCGGTAATGGACGTCTCCGCCGCGATGGCCCCGCCACTCGGCGAGCAGCGTGATGGCCGGCATGCCCACGCCCAGGCACGCCAGCACGATGTGCCAACCCAAAGACAGCGCCATTTGCATACGAGCGGCGCCCAGGTCGGCGTCACCGGCGCCGACCAGCATTTCAGCGATCATCATGCCCCCCCGATGACTGTGGAACTGCCGCGGCCGGTATCGATCCCTTCCGCGGACCGGCCGCATCCATGACTTTCAGGGGTTATGGCCTTGCGTCGTGTTCAACGGGGTCGGCCCTTCCCCTCGTATACGCCCGGAAACCCTCGCCTGCAGGAATGCCCCTCAGGCGCGGCTCTTGCACCGGAAGGTGGGCAAACACCTGGGTATCTCGCTTCCGGCCGGCCATCCACGGGCCGCATCCGGATCAGGTGGTGCCGGTGCTGCGGTGGTCATGGTGGCGGACCAGGGGGGCGAGGTCCGGGGAGTGACGGGCGACGATCTGGCGGACGAGGGTCTCGGCGAGCGGGCGCCTCGCACGGCTGGCGAGTTCGGCCGGGTTGGCTCCGCTGGCTCAAGTGGCGGCTCAAGGGCGACACCACCGCCAGGCAACTGTTCGTCGGGCCGCAGTGCGGTCTGTGCGACGGCGAGTGGGACGTGAGGCGGAAGAACCTCAACTGATCCCGCACCGGTCAGAGGGTGGGACGGGAACCTCGTCCCACCCTCACGCCTGCTTCCTCACTGGCTATTAGACCGGGCATGCGGACATGTCGGTGCCCGCCCTTCGTCATGAAGGGCGGGCAAGTGGTTGGTTGCGAGGTTTACTTGAGGATGGGGTGGCGTCGGACGAGTTGGGTGTTGCCCCACCATTCGCCGATGCCCAGCGTGTTGCCGGCGCCTGCCAGGGCGAGGCCGGCCAGCACGATGGTGTAGATGATGTGGTCGTCCATGAAGGGGTTGTTGGCCAGCGGGAGTTCGGCGGCCCACATGAACATCAGCAGCAGGCCGCCGGTGGTGGCGGCGATCTTCATGCCGGCGCCCAGGATGAGCGCGGTGCCGATGCCTGCCAGGCCGGTCATGAACAGCCAGTCGACCCAGGGCTGACCGGCCAGGTTGGCGAAGAGTCCGCCGAAGGTGTGGTCGGTGGTGCTCTTGAGGAATCCGGTGGTCGGGCTGCCGCCGTTGATCCACGCGCGGTCGGCCGGGGTGGCGAAGCCCCAGCCGAAGAGCTTGTCGAGGAAGGCCCACAGGAAGACCCAGCCGATGGCGATACGGGCGGCGGCGAAGACGTACTCGACGGGGCCGGCCTGGGTGCGGGGCTGGGGGGCCTTCACGGCGGGGGTGCTGGGAGTGGAGCCACCCTGGTGGCGTCCTTCGGTGAGTGCCATGGCGGCCTTCCCTTTCAGTGCGGGGGTCACTGTTTCTTCCGCCCTCATCACATCGTTTCGCCGCCCCGCCAGGCAGAGCCGTACGGCTCGACCCCTTGAGTCGGATGTCCCGCCCGATACGGGACCTTCGGCTCTGGCTGCCGTCCAGCCAGGACGCAAGCCTGAAGAGGGCGGTTCGCAGCACGCCGGCGTTGAGCCGGAAGAGGAAAGGTCCCCTGGCCGTCACAGGAAGTGGTCGCGATGAGCCGCTTCCTCTCAGCAGAGGGATCGCTTACGGAGGGAAGGACCATGAACACGCGAACGTCTGACGAGATCGCCCGTGCGGCGCGTACGGCGGTCGAGGCCGCGGTCTGGGCTCCTTCCGTGCACAACACCCAGCCCTGGTCCCTAGCCGTGCGCGGCGACGAGATCAGCCTGCGCGCGGACCCGGACAGGAAGCTGCGCCTGGCGGACGCGGCCGGTCGGCAGATGCTGATCAGCGGTGGGGCCGCTCTCTTCGACGTACGGATCGCGCTGCGCGAGCTCGGTTACGAGCCTGAGGTGCGGGTGCTTCCGGATCCGGACCGGCCGTTGCTGCTCGCGACGATCCGCATGCGTGCGGCAGGCCAGGCCGACGAGCACTCTCGCCTTCTCTATGGGGAGATCAAGAAGCGGCGGACTCATCGTGCCGGATTCACCGATGCGCCCCTTCCTGAAGACCTGGTCGAGGCCTTGGTGGCCCAGGCGAGCACGGAGGGGGCATGCCTGACGCCGGTCAGGTCCGAGGCGGCCATGCGCGTGCTGGCCGCGCTGACCAACGCCGCCCAGGACGTGCAGTCCGACGACCGTGGCATGAGCCTGGAGATCATCCGTTGGAGCGGCCCGCCCGGCAGCGTACGACAGGACGGTGTGCCGGCACGTGGTCACACCGGCGAGCCCAGGCGCACGTTCCCGCAGCACTTCGACCAGCGCGGTTACGCGTGGGGCAATCCCTGCGGCAGCGAGACCGACCAGAGTACGTCTACCTCCACCGGGCTCGTCGCCGTCCTCACCACGCCGGGTGACTCCCGTGAAGACTGGCTGGCGGCGGGTCAGGGACTGCAGCGTGTCCTGCTGCATGCGTCCGCCCATGGCGTTCGGGCCGCCTTTCACACGCAGGCGCTGGAGTTCCCCGAGCTGCGCGAGTTCCTCCGGCAGCACGTGTGCTCGGGCGCGTTCCCGCAGATGATCATGAGACTGGGCCTGGCCCAGGGCGAGGTCGGCAGTGTCCGCCGCCCGGTGTCCGACGTGCTGGAAGAGAACTGAGCCGGCGCTGCGCTGAGACCGAGCCCCCGCACGCCAGAAGGCCCGCCCCGCGCGTCCTTGCGGGGCGGGCCTTCTGGCATGACGAGAAGATCGGTTCAGGACGAGAGTCCTTACTTGCAGAGGACTAAGACCCTGTGGGTGGTGGCGGTTCCTGGCGGAGCCTTGCATGCATGACGAGATTGCCACCCGAGGAATGCGATGTGCTGCTGCGAGACGGCGGTATCGCTCACATCCGCTTGCTGCGCGTTTCCGATCAGGCCGCTCTGCACGAGCTGGTCGACAGGTCGTCCGAACGGTCCACCTACCTGCGGTTCGCGACCGGCGGGACCGCCACGGCACACGCTTACATGGACCGCATGACCGGGTCCGGCTACCGAGGCCAGGCGCTGGTGGCCCTGGTACGGGGCCGTCTGGTCGGTGTGGCCGAGTACATCGGCGATGACGCCGGTGTACGGGCCGATCTGGGAATCCTGCTCGACGACGAGACCCACGGTCATGGCCTTGGCACGGTGATGCTGGAACATCTGGCACTGAACGCGGCCGAGGAAGGGATCAAGGAGATCGTGGCCGACGTGCTCGCGGAGAACACGCCGGTGATCCGGATGCTGAAGGACTCCGGCCTGGAGCTGCGGCAGCGTTACGCGGACGGGTGGGTGAGCTTCCAGATCTCAACGGCGACCAGCGCCGAGCTGCTGGCCAGGATCGACGCCCGTGAGCACGAAGCGGAACGCAACTCGCTCTCCGGCGTGTTCACCCCGCGCTCGGTCGCGGTGATCGGAGCGAGTCGTGCGGTCACCGGTGTGGGGAATCGGGTGGTGCGGAACCTGATCGACGGAGGCTTCGCCGGCCCGATCTATCCGGTGAATCCGAGGGCCGCGGAGGTATGCGGCCTTCCCGCCTACCCCGACCTGTCGGCCGTCCCTGGTCCGGTGGATCTCGCCGTGGTCGCCACCCCGGCCACCGCGGTGCTCGGCGTGGCCCGCGACTGCGCCCGTCACGGCGTGCGTGGCCTGGTCGTCGTGAGTTCGGGATTCGCCGAGATGGGGAGCGCTCAGCAGGAGGCCGAGCTGGTGCGGGTCTGCCGGGAGGCGGGGATGCGTCTGGTCGGGCCGAACTGCCTGGGCATCGTGAACACGGCCGTGTCGCTCAACGCGAGCTTCCTTCCCGACCGGCCGCGGGCCGGGCGGCTGGGCCTCATGTCGCAGTCCGGCGCGGTCGCGGCCGCGCTCATCGACCGTGCCGCGGGGATCGGGCTGGGCATCTCCTCGTTCGCCTCCGTCGGGAACAAGGCCGACGTCAGCGGCAACGACCTGCTGGAATATTGGGAGGACGACGCCGCGACGGACGTCATCGCGCTGTATCTGGAGTCGTTCGGCAACCCGCGCAGGTTCGGCCGCATCGCCCGCCGGGTCAGCGCCACCAAGCCGATCCTGGTGGTCAAGAGCGGTCGCGGTGACGCCGGCGGCCGTGCGGTACGGTCGCACACGGCCGCGGCGGCGACCCCGGATGCGGCCGTCGACGCGCTGCTGCGGGCGTCTGGGGTGATCCGGGAAGACAGCGTGCAAGACCTGCTGGACACCGCCCGGCTGCTCACCCACCAGCCGCTCCCGGAAGGCCCGCGGGTCGCGATCGTGGGAAACTCCGGCGGCCCCCAGGCCATGACCGCCGACGCCTGCGAGCAGAGGGGTCTTGTCGTCCCGGAGCTGTCCGAAGCCATGCGAGAGGCGTTGCGTGTACGGCTGCGTACGGCCGCGGCGGTCGGCAACCCGGTGGACGTGACCGCCGACGGTGAGGCCGGGGAACTCGCGGACGCGATCCGAACGGTGCTGGCCGATCCTGACGTCGACGCCGTGCTGGTCGTCTACACCCCGCCGTTCGGCTCGGGCCTGTCCAGGACCCGGGAAGCCATCGCCGCCGCCTCGCAGGGAACGGGCAAGACCGTGCTGGCCTGCGTGCTCGGGCACGACGGTCTGATCGGCTCCCACGTGCCGAGTTACGCCTTCCCTGAGCAGGCCGTCCACGCCCTGAGCCGTGCCGTGCAGTACGCGACATGGCGTTCACGGCCCCAGGACCCCCCCGTCGAGGTGCCCCCAGTACATGCCGCCTCCGCGCGCCAGATCGTCCAGACCGACCTGGCGCACCACCCCGAGGGCCGCTGGCTCGACTACCAGACGGCCGCGCGCCTGCTCGGTTGTTACGGGGTCCAGGTGGCCAAGGCGGTCCCGGTCGACGGCGCCGATCGCGCCCGCGAAGCCGCCGCCCTCCTCGGCCTGCCCGCCGTGCTCAAGGCCACCGGGCCCGGCCTGGTGCACAAGAGCGACGTCGGAGGCGTGCGGGTGAACCTGCGAAGCGCGGAGCAGGTGCGACAGGCCTACCGGGAGATGGCCGAGCGGGTCGGGCCTGAGATGACCGGCGCGCTGGTGCAGCACATGGCCGCCGACGGCGTCGAGATGATCGTCGGCGGTGTGGCCCACGACGTCTTCGGACCGCTGGTCATGGTGGGACCAGGCGGCGTGACGGCCGAACTGCTGGCCGATCGCGCCTTCCGGGTACCGCCGATCAGCGGCGCGGAGGCCGTCCGCATGCTCGGGGAACTGCGCTGCGAGCCGCTGCTTCGCGGCTACCGCGGCCGGCCCGCGGCGAACGTGCAGGCGTTGCAGGCACAGATCATCGGGGTAGGGCGCCTCATGGACGACCTTCCCGAGGTGGCCGAACTCGATCTCAACCCGGTGATCGTCACACCTGCCGGCGCGGTCGCCGTGGACGTGCGTGTGCGGCTCGCGCCCGCCGCACCACGCCGGTCGCCGTTCCGCCGCCGGCTGCGCTGAGAACCACCACGAAGGCGAACGCCCGACCATGACCTCACAGAAAGAGAAAGCCATGAGCGACCGCAGCACCTCTGCCGTACTGGAAGAGCTCGACACCGAGGAATGCCTGAGACTCATCTCCCCCGGGGGCGTCGGCCGGGTCGGCTTCAACACCCCTGACGGGCCGACCGTGCTGCCGGTCAACTACACGATGGACGGCCGGGCGGTGCTGTTCAGGACCGCCTTCGGCGGGCCGATGGACCAGGACCTGAGCACAGGGGTCAGGGGCGTCGAATTGAAGATCGCCTTCGAGGTCGACCACATCGACACCGCGGCCCAACAGGGATGGAGCGTCCTCATCCAGGGAGCCGCTCACCGTGTCTCGGAGGAGGAACTGGCCACCCTGAGCTCCCCTATCGCCGAGCCGTGGGCCGGCGGCGAGCGGCGGCTGTACATCCGGGTGGACCCCGTTCAGCTCACCGGCCGGCGCATCCGCCACGAATAGGGTGGGAGAACGTCGCCGCCCACCTGCGGTCCCAGGGCCGCTTGAAGGGACAGCGGCCCGGCGGCACGCTGAAGCCGCCGAGACGCTGGTCAGACGGCGGGCGTGTTCGCAGGCCAAGGGTGCCGGATGTGTTCGTGAGCCAACGACGGCTCGCAGGCCAAGGGTGCCGGATGTGTTCGTAGAGCCAAGACGGCGGGCGTGTTCGCAGGCCAACGGTGCCGGATGTGTTTTGTCATCATCTCGGCGCTTGGGGTGGTCTTGCGCTGGGTGGGAATCACCCGGGTGCCCCGATCAAGTGGGTGCCGGGAGGGCCTCCATGGGTTGGTCAGCCCTTGGACTTGTGACGTTGTGACGGTTGGATGCCGAGGTGTTTTCCCCGCCCGTTACCCGGTTGATCGGGTACCCGAGTGTTGCCCGCAATTGTCATTCTCTGCGAGGTCGCTGGCCTTGCGGGTCTGTTGGGCGGTGCTGAAGCAGACGGCACCTTCCAGCCAGACGCCTGACACCGGCACCGTGTGCACCCGCCCGCCCGTGCCGGACGTTGCGAGCAGATAATCCTCGCTGTCGCTCAGCCGTTTCCGTGCGTCGGTCCAGGTGAGTGCCGTCAGCGGTGCGCCGCTAGGGCTGGACGGCTTCTCGGCTATCGGTTCTGACCCTGCCATCTCCGCTCCTCAGATTCGGCGGGCGATGACGTTGGTGATGCTGATGCGAACTGCGCTGAAGCCTTGCTGTACGAATGATTCAGCGAGGTCATCGGCGGGTTGCGAGGGGTAGTAGCGGTTGGCGATGCGTGCGGCGATGTGTTTGATCTGGTCCGGCTCGGCGGAGACGTGTGCTTCTCCTTCGACGGTGACGAAGCTGTAGGGTTGCCGCTCATCGCTGACGCAGAGTGCGATTCGCCGGTCGTGGGCCAGGCTTTTGCCCTTGACGCTCCCAGGGGATAGGGCGAAGGCGAGTTCGTCGCCGTCGAGAATGAAGCAGACCGGGGTGACGTGGGGTCGCCCGTCGCGGCGGGTGAGAGCTATGTGGGCAAGCCTTGTTCCCGCTGTGAGGAAGGATCGCCATTCGTTGTCGGTCATCGTTGTCATCGGTGTGTTCCCTTTCTATCGATGTTGCGATTTCCCGCTGAGGGTGGCGCTGCGGCATTCAGCCGATCGCGGGGCGCGGGTGAACTCTTTCTCCTTGGCGAGCGGTGGCCGAGCTGTCGAGATTGACATGCCGTCGACGCTAGAAGCGATGAGTGATCGAGAAAAGCGATTGTTTACGATCAAATCCATCGTGATCTGCTATATATAGAGTCATGGCCGACGTCGACCTGCGGCAACTGACGACGATGATCGCGATCGCGGAGGAGGGGACGTTCTCCCGAGCGGCGAACAGGCTGGGCTACACCCAGTCGACCGTGAGCCAGCACATCGCAGCGCTGGAGAAGACTCTTGGCGGCTCGGTGTTTGATCGGCCCGGTGGTCCAAGGCCGGTGCGGATAACCCCTCTCGGAGCCGTGGTGCTCGAGCAAGGCAGGGAACTGCTGTCGAAAGCCCAAGCGCTGGGACATGCGGTCGATCGATTCAAGGCCGGCGATGGCCGAATCGACGTGGGCACCCTGCAGAGCGTCTCCAACGTGATCCTTCCCACCGTGCTGCGCCGCCTTCGGGACGAGCACCCCAACTGCGAGATCAGGCTCTCGGAAGCGGAGCCGGACGAGGCGCAGATGGGCGATCTCGACCTCTTGTTCCACGACGGACTGATCAGCGATGAAACGGAACACGTCCTGCTGATGGAGGACCCCTACTTGGTGGTGGCGCGTCCAGGAGACCTGCCGACCGGCCGGGTGCCCGCGGAGAAGCTGGACGGGAAGGCGATGGTGGCCTGGCCGGCGACCTGTGACCAGCCCAGATTGGAGAAGTCCCTCGCGCTCGCAGGCGCACAGCCGCGCATCGTGTTCCGCTCAGGGGGCAACGAAACGATCCTGTCGATGGTGCGCGCCGGGATGGGGCTCGCCGTTCTGCCCTGGCTTGCGATTCACCACGTCGTGTGCCGCTCGTGTGGCGCGATTCATGGACCAGAAGGTTGGCCCGATCTGCAGGTTCACGAACTTGACCCCACACCCATGCGCAAGATCTACCTTCACTGGCGCCCTGGACGCGGCGGTCAGTCGCCGCTTGCGGCCCGCACCATCGAGATCGCCGTTGAAGTCTCGCGTGAGCTGGCTCGGCAGGCTCCACCAGCCCGGACCTAAGGCATCCTTTGGATCATGGATTGAGGTGCGCCGGGCGGCGGGAATCTCAGGCCGCGAACAGGAGCATCAGGCCCGCCACCGTGTAGGCCACCATCAGGACCAGGAGGGGGATCTGGCCCATGACGGCGGTGCGCCGGGAGAACAGGGCCAGGGCGCGGTCGTGGGCCAGCACGGTGCCCATGACGTGCCCGATGACGATCATGGTGACCTGGAGCATGGCGATGCCCGCGGGGCTCGTGCCGGCCGCGCTGACCTGCCACCCTGCCGTGCCGAGCCAGTCGGCCCCGGTGACCAGCGGGTCGGACAGCAGCGCGATGGCGTGCTGGCCTTCGAGGAGCAGCAGCGTGAAGTAGTGGGCGGCCAGATAGCCCACGGCGATCGGCATGATCGAGTGAGCCAGCTCTCCCGCCGTCGTCCCTGGCTCAGCCCCGCCCCGCCGCCCGGCCAGCGCGGTCGCCGCCAGGTAGGCCGCGAGCACCGCGCCGATGACGGCGAGCAGGCCTGCCGTTCCCAGCACCGGCGCCGGGACCGGACCCTCCTGCAGCAGGCGCACCCAGAACGGCGCGTTGGACATGCTGTCGTACATGGTGGACCCGAGCAGCACGACCACCAGAGTCGTCAGCCCCGGCGCGGGCTCCAGCCCCGCCATACCGTGCAGCGGATTACGCCAGGTGAGGGTGCCATCCGGGTTCCTGCCCACGGGGGCGAGCCTGCCGATGAGGTCGCTGTAGACCTCGAACGCGTCACCCTTGTCGAACCACCCGGAGCCGAAGACCACCGCGCCGCCGAGCATGGTCACGGCGTACAGCGCGAGCCAGACGCCGATGACGGGCAGGGTCGCGCGCTCGGGGGCGACCAGCTCCAGCCAGGTGAAGGCGAACAGGCCGGTGGCGGCGGGCCGGTACCCCAGTCCTTGCGGCAGCGGCCGGAGCCCGCGCCGGTGGTCACGCCGAAGCGCCGCGCAGGCCAGCAGGTGCAGCGTCCGCAGCGGGTTCAGCGTCCGCCACACCGGGCCGAACAGCAGCGACAGCGGGATCAGGCCCACCCAGAACAGGACGTAGAAGACCCCCGCCGTCGGGTTGGCGGCCCGGTCGGGACCGAAGAGCATGCCGAGACAGAAGTACGCCGTGGCGAGGAGCCCCGCCGTCCGCCAGAACCACCGCCATGCCGGACCGGTCACCAGGTCCTGGACGCGCACGGACACGGGGCGGGCGTAGGCGAGCGCGCCGGCGAGCCGTGGTTCGGTCCACAGTGTGCCCAGCGCGGCGAACGACACCAGCAGCGCCAGGACCGCGCCGGTCATCGCGGCCGAGAAGGGGATCGGCAGGTCCTGGCGCCCTCCGACGCCGTGGGCCAGCGGGAGCACCGGGCCTCCTAGCGCACCACGAGCTGGAAGAGCTGCAGCCCCTGCTCGTGGGTCTCCACCTCGAACAGGCCGCTTTGGTCGGCGACGAACCCGATCGTCCCCGGCACGCCCGGCCGCAGGTCCGCCGCCTTGTCGTAGCCGTGCACGTGAGCCTGGTCGGCCACGTCGCCGGTGACGGTGATCCGCACCATCTGGCCTTTGGCCACGTCGATGCGGGCTGGCGGGGGAGTGACGGTCCGGCCGGTGACGGTCACCGTGATCTCCTTGACGGCCGTCGGGGCGGGCGCTCCGGCGGCCGTCCCGCCGCAGGCGGTCAGGCAGAGCATCGCCGCGCCGAGCAGGGCGGCGGGACCGGGACGGGTGCGGGCAGCGAAGAGTCTCACGGTCGTACTCCTGAGGGCGGCACGGGCATCGATGGCGGGATCGGACCTGACTTCAGCGACGTCGCGCACGAGGGGCTCTCCGCGCGTCCGCGCCACGACGAGGCGCGGGACCCGCCCCCGGTCCGGGACGACCGCGCGTTCCCGGCGCGGGCTGACCGCGCGTCCCCGGCGCGCCGGACGGGCGGGCGGCACGCGCCACCATGACGCCCGCCCCCGTGACCAGCAGCGCGGGCAGCAGCCACACCAGCGTGTCCGTGCCCGAAGACGCCGGTGACTCCCCGGCGGCCCCAGGCGCGGACGGAGGCGTCGTCCCGGCCGGGGACGTGCCGTCGCCGCAGCCGGTCTCGGGCATGGTCCTCGGCGTGCAGCCTGGCGACGGCGTCGCTCCCGGCGTCTGCCCGGGCAGGGGCCGGGCGGCCTCGCCCGCGCCGGTTTCGCCCGCGCCGGTCGCATCCGCGCCGGTTTCGCCCGCAGCGGTTTCGCCGGCGGCGGCGAGCAGGGCGGCCGACGGCGGGTCGGCGGGCGTCTTCCAGCCCTTGGGAGGCGCGGTGGTGCGGCCCGCGTAGGTGAACCGGACTTCTCCGCGCACCTTGTCATCGTCGGAGGCGACGGTCCAGTAGTGCACGACGTAGGTGCCCTTCTCCGGCCAGTGGGCCACCGGGATGCGAACCTGGAACCCCTCGTGGTAGAGGCGCGGTTGCCAGCTGCCGTCGACGAGGAAGTACTCGGTGATCGGCTCGTCCAGGCGCTTCGGCTCGCCGTGCGCCCACGGCCGGTCCACTCGGCGGCCGCTCGGCGCGGTGAGAGTGAAGTACGCGTACGACCGCGGCTTCTCGGTGAAGTACAGCGAGACCGCGTCCAGCGGCTCGGCGACTGTGCTGTCCTTGGCCGGCACCGACAGCGCGAGCTGTCCATGTGCGTCGGCCGGGGACGTCGCAACGGCCACGGCCGCACACCCGAGGACGGCCGGCAGCAGCACCCGGAACAACCACGGGACAA
The DNA here is from genome assembly GCF_039537005.1 of Sphaerisporangium flaviroseum. Taxonomy (NCBI): domain Bacteria; kingdom Bacillati; phylum Actinomycetota; class Actinomycetes; order Streptosporangiales; family Streptosporangiaceae; genus Sphaerisporangium; species Sphaerisporangium flaviroseum. The sequence goes on from NZ_BAAAZR010000001.1 coordinate 617,802, forward strand.
CGGCCGCCCATCGACCACCCGGTAATGCCGGGGATCGAATTCCACGAGAAACAGCGGTCGTGGACAAACGCGAGGAATCCTCTCCGAGAAACGCGTGCGCCGACCACGTCGATAACGAATGAAGACCCGCCGGACGCATGGGGTGCCGCCCCGATTCGTTCAACGGGATACCGCGCCCACATTGTTGTCACGGATCTTCAAGAGCGTCAAGGCTTCGCCTTCGGCGAGAAAGCTCCCGAGCGGCGCATTCTCGGCCGGGCGCTGGATGCCCTCCCGTCAGGAGGAGTTCTTGACCCGGCCGAGCACGATATCGACGGCCAGGAAGACCAGCAGCGAGACTCCCAGCAGCGGGATGAACGCGCCCACCACGACCGCCGCCGCCCCTACGGCCAGTAGCACGGGCACGGGTGCCGCGCGCCAGCCGCCACGCGCGTAGGGGGCGGCGAAACCCCGGGTGGGACGCCGCTGCCACCACATCCGGTATCCCAAAATGATCATGGAGATGAGCGCGAGGGCGAGGGCGGCCAGCATGATCTGGTTCGCCAGGCCGAACAGCACGCCCATGTGCCCGTCGATGCCCCAGCGGGTCAGCTTGGCCGCCAGTGGGAAGTCCTTGAAGCGCAGTTCGCCGGTTACCTGGCCGCTCGCCGGGTCGACCGCGACCTGGTCGTTGCGCTGGGGCCACTGGCGGTCCATCTCCTTGACCGTCAAGGCGCCGCCCGGTTCGGCAGGCCAGGCGATCTCCAGCGGACCCGACAGCCCGGTGCCCGCCGCGGCCCGCACGATGCGGTCGGCGTCGACCTCGGCCGCAGGCCCGCCGCCCTGACCGGAGTGGCCGGAGTGGCCCCCGGCGGTGGCGGGCAGGGACGGAGTGGTCCAGCCGAGGGCGGTCTGGAGCGTGTCGACGTTCGCCCCCGCGTATTTCGACCAGGTCAAGCCGGTCGCCGACAGGAACAGCAGCCCGACGGCGATCCACAGGCCCATCGAACCGTGCCACGACAGGGTCCGACGCAGGCCTCTCGCCTTGCGGTCGGGCCGCAGGGTGCGGCGACGGTGGCTCAGCCACAGCACCACGCCACCGAGCGCCACCACCCACAGCCAGCCGGCCGCCAGCTCGCTGTACAGGCGCCCGGGCTCGCCCAGATGCAGATGGCGGTGGAAGCTCGAGATCCAGGCGCGCACGGGAAGCGCGCCGGAACTGCCGTAGCTGGGAAGCACGCCCCGGACCTGACCGGTGTAGGGGTCGACGAAGACCGCCAGCCGGGTGCTCTCCGGCAGGCCGGCCACATCGAGCAGGACCCGGGTGGTCTTTCCCGGTTCGGAGGCAGGCCATACGGCGCCGATCGCCCCCTGCGGGTGCGCCTGCCGGGCGGCGGTGATCTGCCGCGCCAGCGGGAGCGGCGCCTGCCCGGCACGTGCGGGCTGAGCGGTCAGCTCGTGGGCGTGGACCACCTTCTCGAGCTGGAAGGAGGCGGCGTACAACAGGCCGGTGGTGGCGGCCACCAGCAGGAAGGGAGCCACGAGGATGCCGGCGTAGAAGTGCAGGCGCAGCAGCAGGGCTCGCGTCGCCGGCCAGGCGGCGGAACGGGAGCGTTCAGCGGCAGGCTGAAGCTCGCGCACGTCAGAGGTCATGAAAGTCTCCGTTCACGGAGGCGCGCGCAGGCGGAGGCACGCCTCGGCGGGGTTCGTCATAGGGGCGCCGCGGTGCCCGGACCCGCGAGTACGGCCGCCGTGGTGGCGGGCCGCACGCGGCGCGGGGCAGGCGACGACCGGACGCGGACCGGGACAGCCCGCGCCGGTGAACGTCTCACGGGCACGTGGCCCGGATCAGATGGCGAACACCCTCGCGGGCGGCCCGCGCCGGGAGACGGGCGCGGCGAGCAGCCGGGTGAGGAACGAAAACCCGCCATCTTCGCAGGGCCGCGTAACGAGACGCGGCGCGGCCGGCACGGCCACCCGCACCAGCAGGGTGACCACGGCGGCGACGAGCAGGCGCAGCAGCATGGCCAGCGCCGTCTCCCCGCGTTCCAGCCAGTGAGCCGACAGCAGCGCCGTCACGGTGTGCGCCAGCAGCATCGCCACATCAACAGCCAGGCCGCCGTGCCCGTGACCGGCAACCGGCGGCGGCTGCACCGCGGCCGCCGAGAACAGGTGGTGCAGGCCGTATTGGGTGGCGAACGCCGCGGCGAGCAGGGCTCCCAGCCCTCGCTGCCGCCGGGCCAGGACGAAGGCGCCACCCGTCACGAGCGCCGTCACCTCGATGAAGACAGCCGCGTCGATGGCCGCGCCTCCGGCCAGCGCGTGCATGCCCAGCGACACCGCCACGCACACCACCGCGAACACGGTGGCGCGCAACAGGCGCAGAACGGGCACGCCCCTCATCGTGACAGAAATCAATGATCCTGCCGAGTAGGCGTGCGGTGAACGCGCCCCCGATCATCGCGTCACAAGGTCGTCATGCCAGGCCAGGTCGTCGCTTCCCGAGGGGCAGCCCTGCGCGGCACCCTGGCCGCGGCTTGAAACGTGCGCGGCGCCATGTCTTCCATCGAAGTCGGACACTTGGGTAGCCGCCAACGATCACCTTTCCGGGTCATCCCCACGCGGCTTCCTCGGAAGACAGGACCAGCATGCGCGTCCCCCAAGAGGATCTCAGGGACGGTACGCGTCGATGAGGTCGTCCCCGTGGGGGTCCTTCGCGGTTCCGTGGGTGCGCGGCGTGTTGATGGAGGTTTTCACGTCCCAGCGTCGACGGCACTCGGCGATCGGGAACCTTCCCCCAGCCGTCTATGAGATCACCTAGCTGGAATGGCCGCACCGGCTGCATGAAACCGAGTGTCCACGCCTCGGGCGGACGCCAGGTGACGTTGTGGCGTTCGAGTGCGCGCCCATGCGTTGGGCGATGAAGCGCGTCGGGTCCAGGCGAAGTCGCCTGGACCCGACGTTTGCCATCGGCTAATGGGTGGTCATGCCCTGGTCCATCTCTGGGTGGCCTGGCCGTTGCACGTGGCGACGGTCACGGTGGAGCTGTTGCCGGTGCCGGTGACGTTGAGGCAGAGGTTGTTGGCGCCGCTGGTCACGGTGCCGTTGGAGTTGAAGGTCCACTGCTGGTTGCTGTTGGTGTGGCAGTCCCACAGTTGCACGCGGGTGCCCGAGCCGGCGTTCGTGGGGGCGTCCAGACACTTGCTGAGGAGCTGGAGTCTGCCGGAGCCGTAGCTGAAGAGCTGGTTGGCGTTGGTGTGGCAGTCGTAGATCTGCAACTGGGTGCCGTTGGCGCTGGCGCTGTTGGGGGAGTCGACACAGCGCCCAGCGCCCTCGTTGCGCAGGCGGAAGCTGGTCGTGGAGGTCGGGGTGACAGTCGGCGTGACGGTGGGGGTCACGGTCGGGGTGACGGTGGGGCTGGGAGTGGGGGTCGTGCTCCCGAACTGGGAGATGAACTTCCACACCTCGCCCTTGGTCCAGGTCTGGGCGCCGTTCTCGGTGTAGGTCCCGTCCACCGGGGCGGGCGTGTGGCCGTTGTCGAACGCGGCCCAGACGACCGGGTATCCGGCACGGCATCCGGAGTAGGCGGTGACGATGTGCGACCGGCTGCCGGAGCCCGGCTCGGGCGGGTTCTGGGCGGTGCAGCCGTTGTTACGGACGAATCTGTCGCGCAGTGTCCGTCCTTGCGAGATGTTGAGGACGCTGTCGGTGATGCCGTGCAGTCCCATGTAGGCGATGGGCTCGGTGCCGCCGCTGCATCCACTGAGCTGCGCGCCAGAGAACACCGCGACCGCACGGAAGACCGTCGCGCGGCTGCATGCGAGGGAGAAGCTCATGCCGCCGCCGTAGCTGAATCCCATGGCGAAACGAAGCGAGGGGTCGACACAGAGATCCGACTCGACCCGCCGCATGATGTCGTCGATGAAGATGACGTCCTCGCCGCCGGAATTGGCCCAGCCGTTATTGAAGCCCTGCGGCGAGACGAAGATCGCGGTGTTGTTCGACAGCTGCCGCTGTCCGTAGTAGGACCAGGAGGCCCCGCTGCTGCCGCCCGAGTCGACGTCGTTCATGTTACCGTTCAACCAGTGCAGGCCGAAGATCAGACGGTAGGGGTTGTTGTTGTTGTAGTTAGCGGGAATCCGCAGGATATAGGTGCGATTCTTGCCGCTGGTCGTAATGGTCTGCGTTCCGCTGCTCAACGTCGGGTTCTTGCCGCATCCCGCGGTTCCCGCGAGCGCGGCGGCGGTGGACGCCGAGGCACCTGTGCTGCTGCCGCTGCTCATCGCCGCGTGCCCCATCACCAGGACGATCGCCGCTGCGAGCGCCACGGTCCCGAGAATGGACCTATGCTTCCACATTTGCGATTCTCTCTGGCTGTAGGGACCGGGCCGACGATAAAGACATGTTCTGCTTTCCTCTCCATCAGCGGTATCGAAGCCGGGGAGCTGCGAAACCGGAATCGAGATGTGAGCGCTAACGTTCACCAGGACTTATCGGTATGCCACTTGCGCGCTGTATGGCGTGTAATGTAGGGGAGCAAATACGACCCGATTGCGGATGTCAAGTAACTTGATTCGCAGCGCCGGACGCCGGGCTCGTGGGGCGTGCCCCCGCGCGTGCTGGCCAGGGAAGGTTCGTGCCCGCCCCCGGCGCACTGGATGAAACTTTCGTAGTGACTGGGGCGATCGCGTGCCGGGCGGAGGGCGGCGACTCTCGAATATGATCATGCGATGCCGCCGTCACGTGCTATTGTGCCCCACCCATAAGTTTTCGCAGAATTCCGATAGTTTCGGTCGGGATCGGCCAATCCTGGGTCGCGTGGGTCCAACCTTCAAAGCGCAGCGGCATGAGGAACTCGGCGATGCCCTGTGGTACCTGATGGCTGGGATTCAAGGAATGGATCTGCAAGGACACTACAGCGCCAAAGTGCGAGGCGACCGACGTCGGCAAGATTCTGGGGAATTTCGGGGTCCCGGCCAAACTCATGGCCTTCCTGGCCGAGACGAACCCCTCGCTCACCAACAAGCAGTTCCATGACGCGCTGGTGAAATGGGCGAAGAAGGAGGGGGCCACCTGCGAGAAAGACAAGGTGACAGGACTGACCGTGTGCAGCGGGCTCAAGAGCGGCACGCACTTCGGCCTCAGCGGAACCACCTTGGGAGACGTCACGCTGACCGGGCCGCCCCTCAAGAACTTGAGCCGCACCTTCCTGAACCACGAAGCCGAGCACATGCGCCAGTGGAATTTCTACTACAACCAGACGAACTTCTGGCCGACGTTCCTCGTCTACTATTTCGCGCAGCATATCGAGCCCGCGGGCGACTCGTGCGCGAACATCTATGAACAGCAGGCTGAAAAAAGGGCAGGACCTACGACTGTTGATGGGCTCTCATGACTGGAAACAAGGACTTCCGACGGCGCCGATGGTCATCCGGGTTTCTCCTCCTTACGGCCTGCGTGCTGCTGCTCATGGCCTGCACGCCGCCGCTGGGGGACCGGTTGCCGCGTCCGGTCGGAGTCGGGCGCGCGGACGACGGGCAACTCAGGTTCGTGATTCCGCTCTGCGCGGGTGAGGCCATCTCCTCGTTCGCGGCGGTGGACCACGAGACCGAACGGCCTGTATGGAAAGTGTCGCGGCCGGCTCGGCGGGACATGAAGAAGATCGTCCTTGGGAACGCTCAAGGGTTCGCGGAACAGGAGATCCCTCTCGCGTCGCCGTTGCCGTCCAACCTCGACGTCAGCGCGACGCTGGCGAGCGATCTCGTGGTCGGTTCCGCGTTCACGCTGGATCAGATACCAGAGGATCTCGCAGGCACCGCCACGGTTGTGAACGTGATCGGAAAGGGAACTCCGGAACCGGAGGAGGAATTCTTGCGGCAGACCGACGCCGACTACTGCTGAACCGAGCGCCGTGCGGAATCTGATCGATGACCTCACCACCTCACCGCAGTCCACCCAGCTGGCCCGACTGGATGAAAGACGGCCCCGGGCCTCGATGCGGCCCCTGATGGGCCTGCTCGCCTTCCTGGCCATCGAGACCCTCCTCGGCCTACGCTCCCGCATGACCCGATAGGCGACGGCCGGCCTTTCGAGGAGCCGGCCGCCCGGAAATACGTGTACTCCGGCCGCCCGTGGTGGCCGGAGTACACGTCGTGTTCCCCGGCATCGAACGCGACGTCGGCCACCGCGGAGGCCGCCGGCGGGCGGCGCGGGCCGGGGGAGTGGCTTATCCGATTACCGGATCGTCGCCTGCTGAAACATGCGCTTCACAGCTCCGACCTCGGGCCTTAACGTTCTACAGCATTCCCGCAGGCGCATACACCGCCCGGGAACGTCGCACGGCTCCTTGCCATGTGAACGGCGTTACGGACTTATGGAAGGACCTCATGCCGGTGGCTGTGAACCAAGCATGGTGAGTCCGGTGGCCGCGATTTCGGTGAGCGGGCTGTCGAAGTCGTTCGGCGGTGTCGTCGCGGTGAACGACGTATCGTTCGCGGTCTCGAATGGCGAGGTCGTGGCTTTGGCCGGAGAGAACGGTGCCGGCAAGTCCACCATCAAGAACCTCATCGGCGGAACCCTGCGGCCCGACTCCGGGCACGTCGGTTTCGGCGGCGAGATCGCCCACGCGGGAGCGGGCGGCGCGAGGCACTCGGGCGTGGCCACGGTGCACCAGGAGACCAGCCTGTTTCCCGACCTGACGGTCGCCGAGAACATCTTCATCGGCCGTCTCAGGTCCTCCCGGGCGATGACGGTCCGGCCCTCGGCCCTGCGGCGCGCGGCCGCCCCCATCCTTCAGCGGGTCGGTGCCGGCTTCGGGCCGGACGCGGTCGTGCGGGTGCTCTCCGCCGGGCAGCGTCAGCTGGTGGAGATCGCCAAGGCTCTTGCGGCCGAACCCCGCGCCATCGTGTTCGACGAGCCGACCGCCTCGCTCAACCTCGCCGAACGCGAGCTGATCATGCGGATCGTCGAGCAACTGAGCGCCGACGGGGTCGCGGTCCTCTACATCACCCACTATCTCGAGGAGATCTTCAGGCTCAGCCGGCGAGTCGTGGTCATGCGCGACGGGCGGCTCGTGGCCGACCGGCCGACCCGCGAGCTCGACCGCCCCACCCTCGAGTCGCTCATGGTGGGACGCGAACTCGCCCAGGGATATCCCGAGCTTCCGCAACCGCGGCCGGTCAACGCGCTGTCCGTACGTGACCTGGGCGACGACTCCCGGGTGGAGGGAATCTCGTTCGACATCACCCGGGGCGAGATCTTCGGCCTGGCCGGGCTGATGGGCTCGGGCCGTACCGAGGTCGCCCGGGCGATCTTCGGACTCGCGGGCCGGACCGGGCGGATCGAGGTGGCCGGACGCCCGTTGCGGCGCGGAGACGTCCGCGCGTCCATCGCCGCCGGAATCGCGTTCGTCACCGAGGACCGGCGGGACGAGGGACTGTTCCTCGAGCGGCCGATCCGCGAAAGCCTCTCCATCGTCGACCTCGACTCGGTCTGCCGTCTGCGGCCGTTCGGCTGGCTCGACAACACGGCCGAACGCCACCTCGCGCGGGAACTGGCGACGACCGTGGGCCTGACGGCGCGCGGCGGGCTGGACGCGGCCGGCGGTTCGCTGAGCGGCGGGAACCAGCAGAAGGTGGTCCTCGCCAAGTGGCTGAGCAGGCGGCCCGAACTGATCATCCTGGACGAGCCGACGCGCGGTATCGACGTAGGGGCCAAGGCCGAGATCTACCGGCATCTGGCCGGGCTCGCGCGAGCCGGATCGGCGATCCTGCTCATCAGCTCCGAGATGGAGGAAGTGCTCGGGCTGAGTCATCGCGTCGGTGTCATGCACGAGGGCCGGTTGGCCGGCGTTCTCGACCGGTCGCAGGCGACCCAGGAGGCCGTCATCCGGCTCGCCACCGGGGGTGCCCGATGAGATCCGCCCGCCAATGGTCCGTTCTCGCTCTGCGACGGCAGCCACTTTTGCCGGTGTGGGTCGTCCTGCTCCTCACCCTCGCAGGGCTTTACAGCGGTTTCGGCACGACGGCGAACCTTCGCAACATCGCCATCCAGGCGAGCCCGCTGATCATCGCCGCGGTCGGCGCGACATTCGTGATCATGACGGCGGGGATCGACCTGTCCGTCGGCTCGATTCTGTTCCTGGCGGCCGCGATCGAGTCCAGCCAGGCGCTCATCTCGGCGCCGGCCGGTGCGGTGTTCCTCGCCATCGCCGCGGCGGGACTGCTCATGGGCCTGCTCAACGGGGTCGCGGTCGCGATGACCCGGGTCCCCGCCCTGATCGTGACCCTTGCCTCGATGCAGGTCTTCCGGGGCGCCGGCGGTCATATCACCGGCCAGCAGAACATCGATCTTCCCGCGCACCTGCGGGGAATCGGCACGGGGAGTCTCCTCGGCGTCCCCGCCCCGGTTCTGCTCGCCGCGTTGACGGCCATCGGCGCAGGCATGCTGTTCAGCCGTACCGTGTTCGGCAGATACACCCAGGCCGTGGGGTCCAACCGCGCCGCCGCCCTCAACGCGGGGCTCCCTGTCAGGTCGGTGACGGCCGGCGCCTACGCGTTCGCGGGCCTGCTGGCCGCTGTCGCCTCGCTCACTCAGACCGCACGCCTGGGCGCCGTCCAGCCCTCCATCGGCGACGGCTTCGAGCTGACGGTGATCACGGCGGTGGTCCTCGGCGGCACCAGTCTTTTCGGGGGGCGGGGAAGCATCACCGGCACCGTCCTCGGTGCGCTCGTCCTCACCACCGCGCAGACCGGGCTGGTCTTCTCCGGAGCCTCGCCCTACGTCTTCGACATCGTCCGTGGCGGCGTCCTTCTCACCGCGGTCATCGCCGCCGGTACGCGGTGGCGGAACCTGGCTCAGACCTTGCGGCTGCCCGGCCGTTCATCGTCCGGCGGGGGCCGGACGATTTCGAGCGCATGAATCTTGCGTCATGAAATGAAAGGTAACCCCCCATGAAAGCCTCCCTGATCATTCGATCCATGGCAGCGCTCACGGCGTCGTGTCTCGCACTTGCCGCCTGCGGTTCGAGCGCGAAGCAGTCCGGATCGGCCACGTCCGGCAAGACGGTCACGATCGGTGTGAGCTTCGATCTGCTCAACGCGATCCGCCAGGCAGAGAAGGCGGCGATCGAGAAGGCGGCCAAGACGGCCGGATACGACGTCGTCTTCACCGTCGCCGACAAGGACCCGCAGAAGCAGTCCTCGCAGATCCAGGACCTGATCCAGACGCGCAAGGTCAGCGCGGTGATCGTGATCGCCCAGGACGGTCAGCAGATCGCCTCCTCCGTCAGCCTGGCCAAGGCCAGGAACGTTCCGTTCATCGCCATCGACCGGGCGATCGCCGATCAGCAGGACGTCACGTTCCAGATCACCGGCGACCCATCGGCCGACGGCCGGCTTTCCGCGGCCGAGTTCTCGAGCGCGGCCAAGACCGAACCGTTGAAGGTGCTGGAGCTCGTGGGCGCGCTCACCGACCAGAACGCGATCGGCCGCAGGGACGGATTCAACGCCGCTCTCAAGGGCGACCCGAACGTCACCATCGTCAGCCAGGTCCCCACCAACTGGGACCCGGCCCAGGCCCTGGACGGGACGTCCAACGCGCTCCAGAAGAACCCCGACATCAACGCGATCTTCGTTCCCTCGGACTTCCTGCTGCCGTCGGTGCAGTCCGCGCTGACCTCGGCCAACCGGCTGGCCCCGATCGGAGACCCCAAGCACGTGTTCCTGGTGACCATCGACGGTGACCAGAACGGATGCGAGGCCATGCGGGCCAAGACCCTCGACGCCGACATCGCCACCCCCGTCGACGAGTTCGGGCGGCAGGCCGTCTCGGCGATCACCACCGCACTCGGCGGGAAGGCCGTCAACCCCAGGACCGTCCAGACGCGGGGTCTGACCCTGAACCAGGCCGGCTTCGCCGCGACCAGCCCGCAGGTGTGGGGCTGTGTTGCCTGAGTCCGTACGCGGGGAGGGCACCGCCGAGGTGCCCTCCACCGCGCCTGCGACCTACTCCACGAAGCGGACGTCGTGGCTGCGCGATCCGGCCCGGCGCCCCGGGTGGTTCGCCGATCTTTCGATGCTGCCCGCGCTGGTCGCCCTCATCGCGGTGCTGAGCCTGCTCACCGACGGATTGCTGACGCCTTCGAACATCGTCAACGTGTTCAGCCAGTCCGCCGTGGTCGCGATCGCGGCGATCGGCGCGACCTTCGTCATCCTGACCGGCGGCATCGACCTGTCCACCGGAAGCGTGATCGGCGCCGGCGGGGTCGCGGGCGCCTGGATCATCACCGGCACGGGTAATGTCCCGGCAGGCGTCGCGGCAGGACTGCTCACCGGAACCGCGATCGGTCTCGTGATCGGAGCCGTCGTGGCGAGGCTGCCTGTCGTCCCGTTCGCCGTGACCCTTGCCGCGCTCTACGTCGTGAGCGGTGGGACCACGCTGCTCAGCCATGGCAGGACGATCGCCCCGGTCCCCTCCGGGTTCATCGGCTTCAGCATCGATGGGCCCGGTGGGGTTCCGTACTCCGTGTGGCTGGCCGTCGTGCTCTACGCCCTCGCGCAACTCGTCCTGACCCGCACCGCGTGGGGAAGGCGTGTCCTGCACGTCGGAGCGAATGCCGAGGTCGCTCGCGTCAGCGGCGTCAGCGTCACCCGAACCAAGGCGAGCGTCTACGCCGTCGCGGGCCTGTTCTCCGCGATCGCCGGCATCGTCCTGACCTCCGGGCTCGCCGGAGCGGGCGCGAGCATGGGCGGCCCGCTGCTGCTGAACATCGTGGGCGCCGTCGTGCTGGGCGGCACGGGCCTGACCGGCGGGCGGGGCAGCCTGCTGCGCACCGGCATCGGCGTGCTCTTCCTCGGATTTCTCTCCAACGGTATGAGCCTGCTCGGCCTGGCCTCTTTCGACCAGCAGATCGTCACCGGCGTCATCATCTTCCTCGCCGCCTCCGCTGATGGACTCCACCGCCGGCTGAAGCGCGGCCCCTGATAATCAATGACATTCGCGGCACGGATCGGCGAGTTCCGAAAAACGCTATCGACGCCCTAAAAAATCGTGGATACGTTCATTTCAATCTTGTTACGGCGCGCTCGGCGATTCGTACTCATCCGCCATTGTCGGCGCGCCAAGCGGAAAGGATGCCAATGCCGCGCCCCCGTCCCCCCCAATCCGTCCGCGCTCGAATCCGCCTCGGCCGCCGCACATTAGCCTGGGTGCCGGCCGCACTCATGACACTGGTCATGACACTGGTCATGACACCGCTCCTGGCCGTGCCCGGCGTAGCGTCGGCCGCCGCGGAACCCGGCCTCGACCCCAGCCAGTTCCAAGGCGTGCACTGGTCCCGCCTCGGCGACAACTTCACCTTCGACCGGCTCGTCCTGCAGGGACTGTCCGCGAACGACGACTACAACGCGGCCAGAAGCAAGGCCGACGCCATGTTCGCCACGTTCCAGAGCGACCTGGGCGCCAACACCGTCCGGCTGCCGATCAACCCCGCCACCACGGTCTGGAACACCTACAACGGCGTCATCGACGCCGCGACGGCCAGGGGCTTCAAGGTCGTCCTGTCCTACTGGGTGGAAGACGGGAGCAACAAGGTCGTCGACGGTTACCTGCCCACCTGGAACCGGATGTGGGACACCCTCACCGCCAGGTACGTGAACAACCCCCAGATCTATTTCGACCCGATAAACGAGCCCATCGGATTCACCACCCCCCAGTGGCTGGACTTCGCCGCCAATTGGATAGCCCGCGTGAGTTCCGCCGGCTTTCCCAGGAACCGGATGCTCATCGAGGGCGCCCAAGCCGACGGCGGCGGCTGGGGATCCGACCTGAGGCCGCTGTGCAACGACTCCCGATTCGCCGGGACCTACCTCGCGATGCACCGCTATGCCTTTCCCTATGCCGCGAGGACCTATGACCAGTGGGTCAACGACATCAAGACCTATATGGGAAACTGCCCCGCACGCACCATCGTGGAGGAGTTCGGCGCGGACGCCGACAACGGCATCAACTACAATGCCACCCCGAGCGCCTCGACCCCCAAAGAGGTCGCGTTCCTGCGCGCCATCACCGACGTCATCCGCGAATACCGCCTGGGCGCGATCTGGTGCCACGGCGTCGGCGGCAGGACCACGAGCCCGGACCACGACTCGCTCAATATCCTGAGACTCTACAGCGGGTTCTACGGCGGCACCGGCAATTTGCCGCTGTGGACGCCGAACCCCACGGCGACCGACCGTCTCAAATACGCCTGGGGCAGGTCCGTCTCGGCTACGACCCAGCTGCGAAACGTCTTCTACAATAGGTGCCTCGACGTACCCGGCAATTCACACAACAACGATGTCCGGCTCCAGGTCTCGGACTGCCGGAACGGCGACAACCAGCGATGGACCAGGCAGGCCAACGGCACGATCACCGTCTACAACGGCACGAAATGCCTGGACGCCTTCGGCTTCGGCAAGACCAACGGCACCCGTGTGGTCATCCACGACTGCTTGGGCAACGCCAACCAGAAGTGGCTCTTCTTCTCCGACGGGACGATCCGCGGAGTCGACTCCAAGCTCTGCCTGGACGCCGACCTGTACAGCGCCCAGAACGTCCAACTGTGGTCCTGCGGGAACGGCAACAACCAGAAGTGGCAGCTCCTCTGACGGGGACGCGCGAAGGCCGGTCTCGGATCGAGGTCCGCGACCGGCCCCCTCAGGTTCAGGGTGTGGCCCGGAAATTCTGGCGCTGGCGTCCCAGGTGGTCGATCTCAAGCTCGACCACGTCCCCGGCGCGCAGGTAGGGCCGGTCCTGGCTGCCGAGGGCGACACCCGCGGGCGTGCCGGTGTTGATGACGTCGCCGGGGTTGAGGACCATGAACTGGCTGACGTACCAGATCAGGTGAGCCACGTCGAAGATCATGTCCGCGGTGGTGCCGTCCTGGCTCAGGTGCCCGTTGACCCAGAGCCGCAGGCTCAGCTTCTGCGGGTCGGGGACCTCGTCGGCGGTGAGGATCGGGCCGGCCGTGCCGCGCGAATTTCATGTTCCCGCCTCTCTCGGACCCTGCTTGATTGTTTCGACAGACTAGCCTCAGGTATTCGGAGCAATGAGACCGTCATCCGAATGTGCGTCATTCGGATTCCGGCTCCGGCCTGCGACTATTCGTGGGACGGATGACGTCGTTCTGTTACTCGCGCTTCGTCCGGCGTCGCCCCGGGATCTAGGGTGACTTGCGTGACACCCTCTGAATCTGAACTCGAACGATTTCAGGAATACCGGTCCGGCATGTTCGCGCATTGGCTGGATCTTGGATGACCGCGTCGATGCCGGCCGACGTCGCCGTCCCTTTGGTTCCGCTGGAGGGCGTGGACGACGTGGGCCTTGCCCGTGAGCACCTCGGCCGCGGGACGCTCGTGCGGGTGGCCGATGGCGTCGTCGCCGCGGTCGACGACATCCCGGAGGGCCACAAGGTCGCCGTGCGCGCCGTCGCCAAGGACGCGGCCGTCCGCAAGTACGGCGAGGTCATCGGCATCGCGCTGCGCGACATCCCGCCCGGCGCCCACGTTCACACGCACAACCTCGGGGTCGGGCCGCAGAGCCTCGGCCTCGCGACGGTCCCCTCCACGCCGTCGCCGTGGTCCGCGCCGGCCGTCCCGACGCGCGACCATTTCCTCGGCTACCGCAGACCTGACGGCCGGGCCGCGACCCGCAACTACCTGGCCGTGCTCCCGACGGTGAACTGCTCCTCGACGGTGGCCCGCATGGTGGCACATGCCGCGAACGCCCAGGTCAAGGTGCCCGGTTTGGACGGGGTCATCGCCCTCACCCACGAGTTGGGCTGCGGTATGGCCGAGGGCACCGCAGGCGACGACATCCTGCGCCGCACCCTGCGCGGGTATGCCGGGCACGCGAACATCGCCGGTGTCGTGATGGTCAGTCTGGGCTGCGAGATCAACCAGCCGGAGAACATCTTCGGCGGCGGCCTGGCCGTCGAGACCCTCTCCATCCAGGACCTGGGCGGTACGGCCGCCACCGTCAACGCCGCCTTGGAGTCCATCTCGGCGATGGCGTCGCGGCTCGCCGGCCTGCGGCGTGAGCCCATTCCGGTCGGCGAACTGATACTGGGATTGCAGTGCGGCGGCAGCGACGCCTACTCCGGGCTGACGGCCAATCCGACATTGGGCGTGGCCGCCGATCTGCTGGTGGCCGCCGGTGGCCGGGTCGTCCTCGGTGAGACTCCCGAGATCTACGGTGCCGAGCACATGCTGCGCACGCGGGCCGCCGCGCCCGAGGCCGCCCGCCGCGTCGACGAGCTGATCGCCTGGTGGCAGGCCTATACGGCGAGCAATGACGCGGAGCTGGACAACAACCCGTCCAGGGGCAACCGGGACGGTGGCATCACGACGATCTGGGAGAAGTCGCTCGGTGCGGTCCTGAAGGGCGGGACGAGCCCGCTCAACGACGTGGTCGCCTACGCCGCCCCGGTCATCGCCCCGGGGCTGACCTTCATGGACACCCCCGGGTACGACCCGGTGTCGGCGACCGGCATGGTCGCCGGCGGGGCCAACCTGCTGGCGTTCACGACCGGCCGGGGATCGGTCTTCGGGTCACGCCCGACTCCCTGTCTCAAGATCACCACGACGACCCGGTTGTACGAGCACATGCGCGCCGACATGGACTTCGACGCGGGCCCGGCGATGTCGCGGGAAGACCAGATCCGTTATGGAATCCTGCTGTTCGAGGCCCTGGTCGACATGGCGTCGGGTACGCCGAGCAAGTCCGAGGCGCTCGGCTTCGGCACCGAGGAGATCGTGCCGTGGCGGATGGGAGCCGTAGTATGACGTCGGTTTTCTGGGACGGCCGGGCCACCTTGGGCGAGGGGCCGCTGTGGGACGCGCGGATCGACGCCCTGCACTGGGTGGACATCGTCGAAGGAACCGTCTACACCCAGGCCGCCGACGCCGAGCGTCCGGCCAGGATCCACGTCGGGGCCCAGGTCGGCTGCCTCGGCCTCACCGACGATCCGCATGTGCTCGTCGCCGCCATGCGTACCGGCTGGCATCTCCTGGACGTCCGTACCGGCGACCGCGCGTTCCTGGCCGACCCCGAGGCGGACCGCCCGGCCTGCCGGTTCAACGACGGGTCGGTCGACCCCGCCGGGCGGTTCTGGACCGGTTCGCTGGAGGACGGCGAGACGCGGCGCGAGGGCCGGCTCTACCGATTGGACGCCGACGGCGCCTACACCGTCGTGGACGAGGGCTTCTACTGCCCCAACGGCATCGACTGGTCGCCGGACGGGCGGTGGATGTACTTCGTCGACTCCCGCGACGACGTGATCTACCGGTACGCCTTCGACGTCGAGTCAGGGGAGGCGACGGCTCGTCAGGTCTTCGCGGACACCTCGGCGCTCCCCGGCATCCCCGACGGGCTCCGCGTCGACGCCGCGGGTGACGTCTGGTGCGCCTTCTGGGACGGAGCCCACGTGACCCGCTTCACCTCCGGCGGCGCCGTGGCCGAGCGGGTGGGGGTTCCGGTCATCCGTCCGACGAGCATCGCCTTCGGCGGGCCGCGGCTCCAGACGATGTACATCACCTCGGCGTCCATCGGCCTCACCTCCTCCCAGCTGGACATGCGGCCGCCGGCAGGGGCGGTACTGCGGCATGACGTCGACACCCCGGGACGGCCGTCGACCCCCTTCCGCTTCGCACGAGAGGTCATCGCATGAGATTCGGCGAGAAGGTCGCCGTCGTCACCGGCGCCGACTCCGGCATCGGCCGGGCGACGGCGGTCCGGCTCCTGCGCGAGGGAGCCACGGTGGTGGCGGTCGACCTGAAGCACACCAGGCCGTGGCCGGACCACGACAAGGGACGCCTTCGCCCGCTCGACCTGGACGTCGCGGACCTGGACGCGGCGCAGTCGCTGGAAAAGTACCTGCGCGGGGAGTTCCAGCAGGTCGACGTGCTGGCCAACGTCGCCGGAATCCTGCGTATCGCACCCTTCCTTCAGGTCTCACGGGCCGACTGGGATCGCGTCGTCGCGGTGAACCTGACAGGGGTCTTCTTCCTGTGCCAGGCCGTCGCTCGCATCATGGTCGACCACGGCACGCCCGGCCGCATCGTCAACGTCTCCTCGGTCCACGCCGTGGTCTCCGAGCCGAACGCCGCGCCGTACACGGCGACCAAAGGCGGGCTCGAGGCGATGACCCGCACGATGGCATCGGAGCTGGCCCCCCACGGCATCACCGTGAACTGCGTACGGCCGGGCGCCACCCGGACCAAGATGAGCGAGCCCATCTACACCCCCGAGATCGTCAGCTCTCTGACCGCGAAGATCCCGCTGGGGAAGATCGCGCCACCCGAGTGGGTGGCGGCCGCCATCGTCTACCTCGCGTCAGAAGAGGCGTGCTACACCACGGGCGCCTGCCTGGACGTCGACGGCGGATACGCCATGGACGGTTCGCTGCCCGGAACGGCGTACTGATGGGCACCGTCGCCGTGGTGACGGGCGCGGCCTCCGGTATCGGCCGCGCCACCGCTCTGCGCCTGGCCCGCGAGGGCTACGAGGTCGCGATGATGGATCTCGACGTCACCGGTCTCGTCGAGACGGGCGCCCTGATCCAGCGGGCCGGTGGCCTGGCACACCCTTTCACCGTCGACCTGTGCGACCCGCTGGCCGTGGGGTCGGTGACCCGGGAGATCGCCGTCACCGTCGGCGCCCCGGAAGTGCTGGTGAACGTGGCCGGGATCGGCCTGTCCGCGAACGTCCTGGAGACGAGTGACGCCGACTGGAACCGCGTCATGGCGGTGAACCTCACCGGGCCGTTCCTCACCATCCGGGCGACCCTGCCGCTGATGCTCGACCGCGGCAGCGGCGTGATCGTCAACATCGCCTCCGTCGGCGGTCAGGTGGGGCTGGCGCGCCGGGCGGCGTACTGCGCGTCCAAGGCCGGGCTGGTCGGCCTCACCCGGGCGGTCGCCGTCGACCACGCACGCGAAGGAATCCGCTGTGTGGCGATCTGCCCCGGAACCGTGGAGACCGAGTGGATCGGGAAGATCCTCGCGAACGCGGCGGATCCGGTGGCGGCCCGAGCCGCGATGGCGGCGCGGCAGTTGGACGGGCGCATGGGCGCGCCGGACGAGATCGCGGCCATGGTCGCCTTCCTCGCGGGGCCCGAAGGCAGGTTCGTCAACGGGGCCGCACTCGTCCTCGACGGAGGGATGACGGCGGCATGAGGACGCTGACCGCCGCCCGGGCGATCTCCGCCGACCTGGGCAGGATCGTCGGTGCGCAGAACGTCAAGGTCCGCCCGGCCGCCCTGGTGCCGTACCGGACGGACGCCACGTTCGGCTTCACCGGCGTGCCGGCGGCGGTCGTCAGGCCCGGCGGTACCGAGGAGGTGCCGCCCCGCCAGGTGATCAGTGCGCTCGGTGACCACGTCGAGGTGCCCGGCGCGTCCGACTGCTGTGGCGCGGCCGGTACGTATGCCCTCCTCAGGCGCCGCGACAGCCGGCGGGTCCTGGCTGCGAAGATGGCGGAACTGGCCGCACTTAATCTAGATTTCCTGGTTGTGGTGAACCCGGGGTGCCAGCGTCAACTGATCGCGGCGGTGCGCCGCGCTCGGCTGGGAACGCGAGTGCTCCATCTGGCGGAGCTCGTCGCCATGGCTCAGACGGCGACGGCGGACGGATGAACGGCTCGCCGGGCCCTTCGGACGACCGCCCCGCCGACGAGATCGCCGACCTCGCCCCACGCGATCCGCGGGACGCCATGTCGCTGCAGACCGCCTGGCTGCGCAGTTTCCTCGCGGTGGCGGACAAAGGCGGATTCGGCGCCGCCACCCTCGGCCTGCACCTGTCGCAGTCGCGCGTCAGCGCCCACGTCGCGGCCCTGGAACATGCCCTCGGAGTGACCCTCTTCGATCGCAAGGCACGCCCCATCTGCATGACCGAGGCGGGCGAGCTGTTCCGCGGACACGCCCTGAACGCCCTCCTTGAACTCCAGCGCGGCATCGAAGCCGCCCGCAGCACGCTCGACAACTTCGTCGCGCACATCAAGCTCGGCAGCTACCCGAGCGTCAGCTCGACGTACCTTCCCACGGTGTTGCGGGAGCTGACGTCGAAATACCCGGGCATCACGATCGAGCTCCACGAGGGAACGGCCTCGACACTGGAGGAGATGGTCGTCAGCGGGGCCGTCGACCTCGCGTTCCGGCCGCTGCTCCCGAAGATGCACGAGACCACGCTCTGCCATCGAACCATCTGGCGCGAGGACATCGTCGCCGTGATGCGCGAGCAGGACCCCCTCACCCAGAAGACCTCGGTCAGCGTCGACGACATCCTGCAGCGGCCACTGATCGGCAATCCGGCCGGCAGCGAGGACGACGGCGGCGGGTTCGACCTGCGCAACACCCTCGGGGACGAGGCGGGACGAGCCGACATCGCCTACCTCACCGACCAGCCGGCGACCCTGGTCGCACTGGTCCGCTCCGCCTTCGGCATCGGCGTCGTCAACCGTCTCGCCCTGGAGACCACCAGCACCGAAGGCCTCGCGATCCGCACCATAGATTCCCCCACCGCCCGCAGGGAAGTCGCCCTCTTCTGGACCCGACGCCGCTCGGACGCCGCAGCGGTCAAGGCATTCCTCGACGCCCAGGAACGCGCCCAGCTCCCCCCCGGCGTACAGGCCATCCCAACTCCGGGTACTCCCGGTTCGGCGGGTGTCATGCGAACGGGCCGCCAGGCCCGTTGAGTGGGCGGCCCGGTTCGGGCGGTTCACGGTCAGGCCTTGTTGAAGAGGTTCTTGGCCCAGAGGTAGGAGACGACGGCGATGCCGGCGCACCAGGCGGTGGCGATGGCGCCGCTGTTGCCGATCGGGGTGCCGAGGAGCAGGCCGCGGACGGTTTCCATGACCGGGGTGAAGGGCTGGTATTCGGCGAACCAGCGCAGGACGGTGGGCATGGAGTCGGTGGGGACGAAACCGCTGCCGAGAAAGGGCAGCAGGATCAGGGGCATGGGGGGGTTGCTGGCGGCCTCGCGGGTCGGGGACTTCATGCCGAGGGCGACCGCGAGCAGGTGACGGCCACGACGAACAGGGTGAGCAGGCCGGCGGTGGCCAGCCATTCGACGGCGGTGGCGTTGGGGCGGAAGCCGAGGTTGGGGCGGAAGCCGAGCGCGAAGGTGATGCCGATGACGGCGGCCATGCCGAGGAACTGCTGGATGACGCTGCCGACGACGTGGCCGGTCAGGACCGAGGCTCGGGAGATTCGCATGGTGCGGAAGCGGGCGATGATGCCTTCGGTCATGTCGGTGGCGACCATGACGGCGGTCCCGGTCGCGGCGGTGGCCACCGCCATGAGCTGGATGCCGGGGACGACGTAGTTGACGTAGGCGTCGCGGCCGCCGCCGCCGAGTCCTTTGCCCAGGGTGCCGCCGAACACCCAGACGAACACGATCAGGATGATGACGGGAGTGGCGACCAGCTGCACGGTCATGGACGGGTAGCGGATCAGGCGCTTGAGCTGGCGCCGCATCATGGTGGAGTTGTCGCGCATGGCGAGGGACAGGGTGCTCATCAGGTGGTGTAGCCGAGGGCGGCGGTTGAATGCGGCCTTGGCCTTCTGGATCTCCCCTGGGTCTCCGCCCGCGACCAGGTAGCGCAGGCCGCCGATGGTGAACATCAGCGTTGCCAGTGCGACCTGCAGGCCGACCAGCCAGTGCCGGAGGTTGTCGAAGACCGTTCCTCTGCGCGGGGGTGGCCTCGGGTCAGTGGACGAGCAGGTTGATGGCGACGCCGATGGGGATTGAGGTGAGCACGCCGAGGGCGAAGAACATCCACTGTTGACGGTTCTGGGCTTGGGTGGTGGCTCTGGTTTCGCTGAGGAGGACTTGCCGTATCTTCTCGGCTTGCACGTGGTCGATGGCGAGGAGTTGCTGTTGTTCTCCGGCTTGGGCGAGGAGTGTGTCGCGGGCTGCCTCTTGGGCTTCGAGGTCGTGTCGCAGGTCGTCGAGGAGCGCGGCGGCTTGGCTCGGACAGCCACCATCGCCATCCTCCACACTCGCGATCTCTACGCCCGGCTCATGTGACCCCGTGGTCATCCGTGTGCGCTGGGCGGGCTCCAGGAGCGGACGGTTGGTGTCACCCTGCTGGTGTGCCGCTTCCGGGTCAGAAATCAGGCCGTACTACAGGTCTTTCTGTAGGGGACATCCGGGAGGAATTGATTCCACTCGTCCTGGCTGAGGTCGCGGGCGAGGGCGGCACAGATATGTGCCGCCGTTCGGCGGGTGTCGATGTTCCAGAGGATCACCGTCTGGTCCTCGCCGGCGGAGGCGAGGGTGCGTCCATCCGGACTGACCTCCACGGCCCTGATCGGCCCGGTCTGGCCGGTCAGGGTGGCGAGCCGTTCACCGGTGGCGGGATCCCACAGCCTGACCGTTCGACCCCCCGCGGTCGCGAGGACGCGACCATCCGGGCTGAACCCCAGGGTGGTCACCGGTCCTTCGTTGTCGGTGAGCGTGGCCAGGCGGGTCCGACGTGCGACGTCCCAGAGGATGACGGAGTCGTTCTTGTCCGCGAACGCAAGGGTGCGGCCATCCGGGCTGAAGCCGACCGAGGAGACCATTTCGCTGTGGGCGAGGGTGCCTACGCGGGTGCGGTTCGCCACGTCCCACAACACCACGGTGTGATGGTGGCCGCCGACGGCGAGGATGCGCCCGTCCGGGCTGAAATCGGCGCTGTTGAGCGCGTACTCGTGTGTCAGGGTGGCCAGGCGGGTCCGACGGGCGACGTCCCAAAGGATCACCCTTCGATCGCTACTCGCGGTGGCGAGGATACGCCCGTCCGGGCTGAAAACGACATTGCGGATCATATCGCTGTGCCCGGTGAGCTTGACCGGGGATGCGCCACCCGTGGCGTTCCAGATATTGAGGTAGTAGTCGCGAGTACCACCCTGGTGTTGGGCTGTGCCCGTGACGGATGCCAGGGTACGGCCGTCGGGGCTGAACGCCACGGCGTTGACCGGCCCTGCCCGGCCGGTGAACGTGGCCAGCCGGGTGCGGCCTTCGACCCCCCAGAGGATGACCGTCTCGTCCGCGCCGGCTGTGGCGAGACTGCGCCCGTCGGGGCTGAAGGCGACGTCGTTGACCCAGTCGGTATGGCCGACAAGGGACAGCCGTGTGGGGTCCCACAAGATGACTCTCGAATCCTCTCCGGCTGAGGCGAGCGTGAGACCGCGCGGCTGGAAGGCGACCGCGTAAATACTGTCGGTGTGGCCGTGGAGCGTGGCGAGGCGCCTGCGGCGAGCCACGTCCCAAAGGATCACTGTCCGGTCATGGCCGGCGGTGGCGAGAGTTCGGCCATCGGGGCTGAAGGCGACCGTTCTGGCCTCTCCGGTGTGGCCGGTCAGTGTGGCGAGGCGCGTCCGCCGCCGAACGTCCCAGAGGACCACGGTCTGATCAGGGCTGGCTGAGGCCAGGGTGCGCCCATCGGGGCTGAAGGCGACGTCGTCAACCGATTGGGTGTGCCCGGAGAGGGTGGTCAGCAGCTTGCCCGTAGCCGGATCCCACAGGTTTATGGCGTGGTCGGCCCCGCCGGTGACCACGGTGCGTCCGTCAGGGCTGAACGCCACCGTTTGCACGAAACCGGCGTGGCCGGTGAGCGTGGCGAGGCGCGCCCGCCGCGCCACGTCCCAAAGGATCACGGTCTTGTCGGCGCCGACAGAGGCGAGGGTGCGCCTGTCCGGGCTGAAGGCCACGTCATTGACGGCCGCGGTGTGGCCCGTGAGCGTGGCCAGGGGCTTGCGCCGTGCCACGTCCCACAACACGACTTTGTGGTCGTCCCCTCCGGTCGCGAGGGTGCTCCCGTCCAGGTTGAAGGCGAGCGCTCTGAGCCAGGTCGCGTGGCCCGTGAGGGTGGCCAGATTTGTACGACGTGATGCGTCCCACAGCATCACGGTCTTGTCCTTGCCGGGGGTGGCCATGGTGCGTCCATCCGGACTGAAGGCAACCTCAGAGATCGCGTCGGTGTGGCCGGTGAGCTCCGTTCGGTACGCCTGGTGTGCGGACATGCTGAGCAAGGCGCTGCGGGCCTCGGCCGAGGGCGCGATGTGGAAGGCCTCCACGCTGAGCAGCATCGCTGTGCCGGGGCGGGAGTCGAGCAGCGCGAGAGCCTGAGCCGCGAGTTGGCGGGAGAGCGCGATGCGGCCCGCCTCCTCTGCCTCCTGACGCTGCTGGACGGACATGACCCCGACGCTGGTGGTGACGAGGACCAAGAAGGCCAGGCCGGTGGTGAGGTACCGCAGTTGCCGATGGCGGCGGGCTGCGGCCTGCTTCTCGGCCGCCTCGGCGGTGATGCTCGCGTCCAGGAACCTCCGCTCGAACGAGTTGAGCCTGTCCAGGTGTGTGTCTCGCGCCGCCCATTCCTGTGCCAGCGCCAGGCTCGCACCCCGGTACAAGGCCCCAGGGTCGTGATCGAGCGACGCCCAGGTCTGGGTGGCCTCTGTGAGCTGGCGGTGCGTCCGCAGGTCTTCGCGGTCGGCGGTGAGCCACATGCGCAGGCGAGGCCAGGCGCCGATCAGCGCCTCGTGCGCGATCTCCACGGTGTCATCGCCCACCGTCAGAAGCCGGGCCTTGGCCAGCTTGTCGAGCGCGGCGGTGAGGTCGGGATCGTCAACGTCGAGTTCGGTGGGAGCGACGCGGCGCCTGGTGTCCTCGGTGCCCTCACCCAGCGCGGTCAGCCGGAGGAACAGACCGTGCGCCTGGTGCTGCTGACCTCGCGTGAGGCCTTTGTACACGGTCTCGGCGGTTTGCGCCAACGCACCCCGGATCCCCCCGGCGGCGTGATATCCCGCCAGGGTGAGGGTGTTTCCGCGCCGACGCCGCCACGTCTCCAGCAGGGCGTGAGAAACCAGGGGCAGGGCGCCGGACTGGCCCACGGCGTCAGCCACGAGCTCCGTCAGCAGTGAGCCTTCCACGGTGCAGTTCGCACGGTACGCGGGCTGCGTGATCGCACGGCGCAGCTCATCGGCGCTCATGGGCCCGACCAGAACCTGGGAGTCGCTCAGAGCGGCGGCCAGGTCCGGGTGATCGGAACAGTGTTTGTAGAAATCCGCTCGTACTCCGAGCACTACCCGCGACCGGCTGTTCTCGGCCTGAGCGGCCTCCATCAGCGCCGTGATGAACTTGGCCCTCTCGCGTTGGTCCTGGCAGAGGGTGAAGACCTCCTCGAACTGATCCACCACCAGCACCAGATCACCAGGAGGCTGCCGCCCGGCCAGAGCCTCCCGGATGCCGAGATGGAGATTCCGCGGATCAGCGACCAGATCGGCGTACAGCCGCCCAGCCGTCCGCCCCGTCACGGCCGCAAGCTGGATGGCGCACTCCTCCAACGGACGTGGTCCCGGGGTGAACACGACCGTCGGCCAAAGCTCCCCCGTTTCCTGCGCGCCGGCCTGGATTCTGGCGACCATCCCCGCGCGCAGCACCGAGGACTTTCCCACGCCAGAGGGACCGAATACCGCGAGGAACCGCCGCTCGGACATTCGCGTGAGCAACTCTTCGACCAGCCGTTCCCGGCCGAAGAACCGCTCGGCATCGTCGAGTTCAAACGCGGCCAGACCGACGTAGGGCGACCCGGCCTCGGTGTCTTCCCTCCCCGCGGGGGGCGTCTCCGCCAGCGCCACCTTGGCGGCGACCTCATGCCAGCGCCGCTCCCACTCGACGTCGTCTCCGCCACACGCTCGCACGTACGCAAGAGCCACCGCAAGGCTGGGAAGTTTCCGTCCACCGGCCGCCTCCGAGAGCGCCGCCGCAGAGTAGTGCGCCTGTCGTCCCAGATCCCGATATGTCGGAGAACCAGCCTTCTCCCGTAATCGCCGCAGGTCCGCCGCGAATTCCACGACCCCCTCGTCGCCCGGCCCCAGCGGTCGTTCTGGCCTGGGCATCATCCCACCCCCTGTCGACCTCGCGCTTATCGATCTCCGGGCCGCTTGTCCTGCTATATCGACGGTTGCCGAGACGGGGATTGTTCACCAGTTGTTGTTCAGGCTCCACCCGTCGACCGTGAACAACAACCGAACGCTAGATATACCCCATCGGCGAACAACGCCGGCCGATTGCCTCGACAAACACCGGTAACGAATTAAAGAGCCGAGAACTAACCACAGAAACGGACCGCCGAAAACCAGCGGGCAGGTCGGATCGGCATCGGGGACAACTTTACGCAGGTAGGAGGGACAGACGTGAACAAAGCAAGCCGGCCTTGGATCTGCGCGACCTTC
Source organism: Sphaerisporangium flaviroseum (assembly GCF_039537005.1). Taxonomy (NCBI): domain Bacteria; kingdom Bacillati; phylum Actinomycetota; class Actinomycetes; order Streptosporangiales; family Streptosporangiaceae; genus Sphaerisporangium; species Sphaerisporangium flaviroseum. The sequence continues at coordinate 642,034 of NZ_BAAAZR010000001.1, forward strand.
GTCGTTCTAGGACTGGTCGCGCCTACCGCACCCGCCATCGCACACTCATCGACGGACCGGACGCTCCAGAGCGACTCGGCACTCCGGAACGCCGAAAGCCGCGCCCGTACGGCCGCTGACAGGAATTGCACACGGCCCCTGTGCGGCTACGTCTACAACCGCGACAACCGGTACAACCTCCTGATCACGGACGACTGGGGAAAGCGGAAGGATCGGCGCACGTGGTTTTCGCTCAGGCCGGGACAGAACGGTTCCCACGTCGGGGTCAAAGACGTCGACGGATTCTGGGTCGGCCCACGGTGCAAGGTCAAGAAGGCCTGGGTCCGCAACTACGGCGCCGGCTGGCACAAAGTACGCAATGGGCAGCGGGTCGTGATCACCGACATCAAGTGCTCGTGACCTGTCGCGGGGCCTCTGCGCACCTCAATTCGCACCAAGCGCATCCTTCGCATCCACAGCAATAGAAAGGAATCTACATGGAGAGCACGACGATTTCCGGGGTAGTGAAGGGACGGATGTCCACAGCCCGGCGAGTGATGATCATTCCTGCTGTTATGACCGCCGCCGCCGTCACGCTGAGCGCCCCCGGCTACGCCGAGGCCGAGCCGTCGGCGCTACGCAAGCCCGCCATGTCCGCGGACAGCTTGACCACCGCGAATGTCGCGAGAACCATCCCCAGCCGGTACTGCGGCCAGGCCAGAGGATCGGGAGGCTACGTACGCCAGGCGGCACCGTGGAAAAGCGGACAGTACATCCATGTCTCCTCGGTCGTGCACTGCGGCCGGGCTGACATGTGGGGCATCCGGGCAGTCGAAACCCACCTGTCGCAGTATCGAGGGCTCGGCATCTGGCGTGCCAAGGCACGCAAGATCACCCGCAAGAACGGCCGGGCGGCCTATACCGTCACCCACAACCTGAGCTGGAAGTGTTCCGGCGGCAGCCAGCTCTACCGGAACACCACCGCCAATCGCGTAGGTAAGTGGGTGTACCAGATTCACTCCGGGCAGCGACGCATCAGTTGCTGACCAACCCCGCTGCACGACCTCTCCGTCCTCCGGTATGGCGTGACAGGTCACACCGGAGGCGGAGCACAACCCCGCCGGAGAAGTCATGTCCCTTGCCTCCAGACCCATTCTGACCGGGATGACCCTTCTTACCGGGGCGGCAGCCGTACTGGCCCTCTGGCTCTCGGGCGCCATCGCGGCCGGAGAAGATGCGCATTCGGCCGAGAAACGCCGTTACATCGCCGCCGCGGAGGCCGTCTGCCAGGAAGCCGGGCAGGCGGCGAGCACCGAGGGGAACCCGCCGGACAGCCCGCGGGCGGCGGTCGCCGAACTGCGGCGGAGCGCTGCGGCGATGACACAGGCGGCTGCCCGGCTAGGGACCTTGCGGCCACCGCGACCTGACGGTGATGCCATACAGCGACAATTCGTCCTGCCAGCCAACCAGTTGGCTGCCCGCATGAGAAGTTTGGCCGGGCAGGCGGAGGAAGAACTGGCCGAAGGGCGCGGGGCGGAAGCCGTCGCCGTCGTCGAGCGATCGCTGGCCTCCGACGAAGCCGAAACGGCGCTGCGCTCATTCGCCCACGCGTATGGGCTGAGCATCTGCGCAGGAGAGTAGCCGCAGGTCACTTGTGTCAGAGCGGACTGGGGCCGAGCTCGGTTCGGGCCGGCGGGGTGGTTCCCACCCCGCCGGCCCGAATCCCCACAGCGGGACTGACGTGGCAGGCCCGCCGACTGGCACTACCTCCTTGTCACGGGTGCGTCATGGTGACGATGACGATGGCTCCGCCGGCGCGGACGCCGGCCCGGCTCATCTGGCGATGGGTCAGGGACTGGTGCAGGTGGCGGTGGGGGTGGCCGCGGTGCCGTTGGCGGTGAAGCCGAAGGTGGTGGACGAGTTCGCCGCGACGGAGCCGTTGTAGGAGGCGTTGCGAACCGTCGGTCTTCAGGTACGTATCGTAGACCGGCAGCCCGCCGCGCGGCTGCCCTCACCGTTCGCGCCCGGCTGGACGAGACCGTGCCGATGTTCCACCGCGACATCGAGACCCGGCTCGCCGCCACGGCGATCCCTGCGCCGATGACACGGCTGGCCCTCAAATTGGCATGGGAACGCGGCACCCTGACCTACCTCAACACCGCCGGCGGCTGGAACCGCGAGGTACGCACCTTTGCCCTCACCCGCGACGTTTGTCCCGGCCTGGACACCTGCCTGCCCGCCAGCGTGGCCGTCGAGCAGCTGATGAGCGCCTACCTCGACCGATACGGCCCCGTGAGCATCCGCGACGCCACCTGGTGGTCGGGGCTCTCACGGGCCGCGGTGCTGGCCGGCCTCGACCGCGCAGCCGTCAAGCTCGTCGAGGTCCGCGCCCCGTGGAGTACGAGCCGGCTATACATGTCCGCCGAGCGGTTCACCCAGTTCACCGCCGCTCCCCATTGAACGGTCCGGCGTGTCCTCGCTGCGGTGGCTTCCGCGCGCGGCGGAACCGCTTCGGCCGTCGACCGGCTCACGCGGGGGTCCCGCCGTAGAGATCGCGTCTCACCCCGCCTACCTGTGGAACCTCCATGGAAGGCCAGAGCATCTCGTGAGCATCGCGGTCATGAACTGGGTGTGGCAGTACTCGCCCACCTCCGGTAACCAGCGCCTGGTCCTGCTCGCGCTCGCTGACGCCTGCTCGCGGGACGATGGCACCGGGTGCTGGCCCTCGGTCGCGACCGTGGCCCGCAAAGCCAACATCAGCCCGCGCAGCGTTCGGCGGATCCTGGGCGAGCTGGCGGCCGCCGGGCATCTGAAAGTCCGCCGTAGTGCCGGCCCGCACGGCACCAACGGCTACGCGATCATCATGCGAACACCAACCGTGCCACCGACCCCACTGGTGACGATCCGCAGCGATTTCGAACCTGTGTACGAACCTGTGGATTCTGTGGATAACTTGGCCGACCCCGGACACCTTGTCACCCCTGACAGCTTGTCCGGGGTGACACCGGCGACCGCCGGGGGTGTCACCGGTGACAGGGGAGGGGTGACACGGCTGTCCCCCGATCCACCAATGAACCACCAGGAACCACCACCGCCACCCGTGCACGAGCAACCAATCTCAAGGCGGAGGCGCGGGAGCGGTGACACGACCCCTGCCCGGTCCGCTCAGACCGGCCGGCCGCCGATCCGGTGGCCCGAGGGCGGCGGCGGAGGCCAGCCGGACACCGGCAGTCCACAGCCGGGCAGTCCAGAGGAGACCTGCGCCCACCCGATCGAGGTCTTCATCGCCGAACTCGGCCCCAACTGGCCACTGTCGGCCCGTCACATCGACCGGCTCACCCCGCCATCGCCGCCGCGCTGGCCGACGGCTGGCACACGGCCGCGCTGGCCGAACACGTCGGCGCCAACACCACCGGCGTGCGCAACCCCTACGCCGTTCTGACCGCCCGCCTCAACGACCTCCCCGACCTCGCGCGACTACCGCCACCGACTCGATCGAGTCCAGCACACCGGACCGTCATCGAGGCGACCACCCCCGCCTGCCCGCACGGCGACCCCCGCCCTGGCGGATGCGCCCTGTGCCGCCGCGGCATCACCCACCTGGAGACCGCATGAAGATCCGCATCATCGGCCTGCCCGATGAAGTCACCCAGGCCGCCGAGATCATCGGCACCGCCTTCGACGTCATCGAGATCTCCGACCCCTACCCCTGCCGAGGCGCCAGCCGCAACGTTCGCATCTACACCGAGGTACGACCGCCGGAGCGTCCCGCGATCACTCCATCCCAGGCGGGCAGTCCACCGCAGCCCTCCGCGTAGTACGTCGGCCACAGCCCGTTCCATGCAGTTCGCGCCGCAGCAACCACGCAGAGCACGGCCGGCCCCGGCGTCCAAGCCACCAAGCATCGACCGCCGGGGCCGTACTCCCACCGCCCAACTCGATCGGACAGGAGCACGCCCATCATGACCTCCCCCTCCTCTCGCCACCAGGCCGGCACGCACGTGGTACTCCCGCAGGGCGCGCCGCGGCTCACCCCGGCCGCGGCGGCCGAGCTGCTTGAGATCCTGCTGGAAGCTCATCAGGAGTTGCTGAGCAGCCGTCCCGACGCGGCCTGAGCGAAGGAGAGAGCCAGTGGAGGAACCCCTTGCCGTCGATGAAGCGGGCGATGCGCTGACGGCCTTTCATCGGGTCTCCGAGCGGATCATGTACGACGATGCACCGCTGCCTGCGGCGCTGATCGCCCTGTGGCACGACGATCGGATGCTTCTGGTCTTCGACCGGTTTCGTCAGGGCTGGGAGCTGCCGGGCGGCAGGATCGATCCCGGAGAAACGCCGCGACAGGCGGCCGTACGGGAGTTGCGCGAAGAGACCGGTCTTCACATTGAGGACCTGTTCTTCGTCGGATACGCACGCTTCGTACTGGGGGCCGAACGGCGAGAGGAGTACGCGGCAATCTACGTCGCCTGTTTCACGGGGACGCCGGATACCGAGATCAGCGGCTTCGTCCCGAACGATGAGATCAGCGCCATCCGCTGGTGGGACGGCATCGAGACTCTTCCAGGGCGGATCCAGGTGCTCGACGTGCTCCTGGCGCGACTCGCGAAAGACGCGTACCTGGAGAGCCCGCGCCTTGGCGCTCTTCCCGCCCGGGACGGCATCGGAGATGAAGGAGGCCGGCCGCATCGGCAACGCTGATGCTGCTCCAAGCCCCTAGCCACCACCTGTAGATGAAGAGATCGCAGCTGCGAATCAGGAGCCATGGACACCATCCACTTCGCCTTCTATGGTCGGGTCTCCACCGAGGACAATCAGGACCCCGAGTCCTCTCGTGGGTGGCAGCTCACCCGCTCCCGTGCGCTCATCGATTCGCGCGGGGGCGTGATCGTCGCCGAGTTCTTCGATGTGGACAAGTCTCGCTCGATCCCCTGGCAGCGCCGGCCGCACGCGGCCGCGCTGCTGGCTGAGCTGCGCAACCCAGATCGCGGGTTCGAAGCCGTGGTGATCGGCGAGCCGCACCGCGCGTTCTACGGCAACCAGTACGGGCTCACCTTCCCGGTCTTCGAGCACTTCGGCGTGCCGCTTTGGGTGCCAGAGGTCGGCGGGCCGATCGACCCGGGCAACGAGGCACACGACCTCGTCATGAGCGTGTTCGGCGGGATGAGCAAGGGCGAGCGAAACCGGATCAAGATCCGGGTACGGACTGCGATGTCTGCCCAGGCGCAGATGGAGGGACGGTTCCTTGGCGGCCGGCCCCCGTACGGCTACCGCCTGGCCGACGCCGGCCCGCACCCGAATCCGGCTAAGGCCGCCGATGGCCGGCGCCTGCACAGCCTTGAGCTTGACCCAGTGGCCGCGCCCGTCGTCGCCCGGATCTTCCGGGAGTTCCTCGGAGGGCGTGGTCTGTACGCGATCGCCGAGGGGCTGACCGCCGCTGGGGTTCCCAGCCCGGCCGCGCACGATCCGGCCCGGAACCGGCATCGGTCCGGGGTGGCGTGGTCCAAGAGCGCCGTACGTGCGATCATCCTCAATCCCCGCTATACCGGGCGGCAGGTCTGGAACCGGCAGCGCAAGGACGAAGTGCTCATCGACGTCGACGACGTCGGACTCGGCCACACCACCAAGCTCCGCTGGAACTCGGCTGAGGAGTGGGTCTGGTCGGATGAGATCGTCCACCCGCCGATCATCACCGCCGAGGACTTCGCCGCGGTGAAGGAGACGCTCGCCGGACGCGGTGGCCGGCAGACCGGCCGGCGGATCAAGCGCACGGACAACCCGTACATCCTGCGCGGGTTGACCTGTCCGAAAGCGAGACGCTCGCCGCGGCTCGCCGTCAGGTGGCCGAATGCGATCGGAAACTCGCCCAGCACCGGGCTGCCCTGGAGGCCGGCGCTGACCCGGCCGTGGTCGCTGGCTGGATTCGTGAGGAGCAGGCCCGGAAAGTCGCGGCCGAGGCGAGGCTGCGCAGGGCGCCGGCCCGTCGGCGGCGGCTCATGCGGGACGACCTGGCCGAGATGATGCACGCGCTCGGCGGGATGGTGCAACTGCTCGGCCAGGCCGAGCCGGTCAGGAAGGCCCGCCTGTACGCCAAGCTTGGCCTGCGGCTGACCTACCACCCGGGCAAAAGAAAAGTCCTGGTCGGCTCTGTGAGCGACCAGGACCCTATAGGCGAATCGATGGTGTCCGAGGGGGGACTTGAACCCCCATGCCCCGTAAAGGGCACTAGCACCTCAAGCTAGCGCGTCTGCCTATTCCGCCACCCGGACAGTGGTGCCTGCACGTGGGAACGTCTCCCCGCGTCGGCTGCACTAGGTTAGCAAACTCCGGGCAGTGCGTCATACCGGGATTCCCCCGGGTGCTTGAAGGCCATGCTGGCCGGTCTTTCGGCCCGAGGCCCGTACTGACCCCCCGGAACCGGCGGGCAGCCCGAGCTCGAGCCGGCCATGGAGCCCATACTGAGCCAAAGCCGGTACTCACCGTGAAGACTGTACGAAATCGAAGGAGCACATATGACCGCGTTCAAGGGTGAGGACGAGGTCGTTGGGCTGTGCCGCGACCTGATCCGTATCGACACGACGAACGCAGGGGACAACGCGGGCCCGGGGGAGCGGGAGGCCGCGGAGTATGTCGCCGGGAAGCTGGCCGAGGTCGGTCTGGAGCCGCGGATCCTGGAGAGCGACGCCAGGAGGGCCAATGTGGTCGCCCGTATCGAGGGCACGGACCGGAGTCGGGAGGCCCTGCTGCTCCATGGGCACCTTGACGTGGTTCCCTTCAACGCGGGGGACTGGACTCATCACCCGCTGAGCGGGGAGGTCGCCGACGGCTGTGTATGGGGTCGCGGCGCGGTGGACATGAAGAACATGGACGCGATGATCCTCGCGGTCGTCCGGCAACGCCTCAGCGAGGGGCGGAGGCCTCCGCGTGACGTCGTGCTGACGTTCACGGCCGATGAGGAGGCCGGCGGCCATTACGGTGCGCAGTGGCTGTCGACCGAGCACAAGGACCTTTTCGAGGGGTGCACCGAGGCGATCGGCGAGGTGGGCGGGTTCAGCGTCTCCGTCGAGGAGGCCCGGCGGATCTATCTCATCGAGGCCGCCGAGAAGGGCATCGCCTGGATGAAGCTCACCGCCGCGGGCCGTGCCGGGCACGGATCGATGCTGAACGGGGAGAACGCCGTCACCGAGCTCGCTGAGGCGGTCGCGCGGATCGGGCGCTACGACTGGCCGGTACGGCTGACGCCGACGGTGCGGGCCTTCTTCCGCGAGGCCTTCGACCTTGAGCTGGAGGCGGAGGACGCGGAGGCCACGGTCGCGAAGCTCGGCCCACTGGCCCGCATGATCGGCGCCACGCTGCGGAACACGGCCAACCCGACCATGCTCGGCGCCGGGTACAAGGCGAACGTGATCCCGCAGACCGCGACCGCCCACGTGGACGGCCGGTTCCTGCCGGGATACGAGGAGGAGTTCTTCGCCACGGTCGACGAGCTGCTCGGGCCCAACGTGACCAGGGAGTTCGTCTACCACGACATCGCGGTCGAGACGGCCTTCGATGGTTCCCTCGTACGTGCCATGTCCGGTGCGCTGCTCGCGGAGGATCCGGGGGCCCGGGCCGTGCCCTACACGCTTTCGGGGGGGACGGACCTCAAGGCGTTCAGCCGCCTGGGCATCCGGGGGTTCGGGTTCGCGCCGCTGAAGCTGCCCGCCGACCTGGACTTCTCCGGGATGTTCCACGGTATTGATGAGCGGGTACCGGTGGATTCGCTCCAGTTCGGAGTACGGGTTCTTGACCGTTTCCTCGACAACTGCTGACGTGTTCCACGAAAAAGCGTTGCCGTGACTCATGGTGCTGCTACGGTAACTTTCCGTTGAGGGGTTGGTCCATGACCTGCCCTGCGAATGCTGGGCTGGTCGAGAGTTCGGGGAGGTCACGTGGCACGCATGCCGAAAGGGCGGCGGAGGGCTGAGTCGCCCGCCGTCGCTCCGTGCGTGCCCGTTACCGCTTCAGGTGATCAGGCTCAGGCGATCGAAACGCGGGAAGGCCGGATGGCACGGTTCGTGGCCGGCGCCCGGTTCGGTCGTCTGCTGGCCATCGGCGGTCTCATCGCCGTCGGCTGGTTCCTGGGCGTGGTGTTCGGTTTCGCGGGCGCCGCGGCCGCTGATGTCCCCGCTGCTCATATGCCCGTCGTCAAGGCCGTGAAAGCGGTCACGACGGGTAAGGCCGTCAAGGTCATGACGGGTAAGGCCGTCAAGGTCGCGACGGGTAAGGCCGTCAAGGTCGCGACGGGTAAGGCCGTCAAGGTCGTGGAGACCGTGGCGGCGCATGGTTTCCTCTCCACAACGCCTCTTGTCGCTCCCGGGTCGGCGCCGGCCGACGGTTTCCCCACGGTGAGCGACAGCGTCCCGGCGGATGCCGGGGCGATGGCCGGGCGGAACGTCGACGGGCTCACCAGCCAGTCGAAGCCCGCTCTTCCCGCACCATCCACCGCCGATCACTCGGCGGGGGCCAATGGGTTCGTGCCCCGGGGTGGTGGCTCCGGCCCGTTCGGGCCGAGTGTCGGCGATGTCGCGAGGTCCGTCTTCGACCCGCGGCTCATGGTCGCGCCCGCCGAGACGGCGAGTGCACCGGCCCCTGTCGTCCGCACTGCCGCGGACGACCCTTCTTTCTCTCCCGACTGATCCCGCCTCTGTCCCGGTCCTGACCTGCGCGGTCCGGCCGGTTGCGGAGCGCACCGCCGATCTCTTTTCGGGAGTGCCGTCTCCGCGCGGGTGACATGTCATCTCCAGTCTCGCGATGGCCTCGGGCGCCACTGTGCGGTCTGTGCGGTCTCTCATGTGGCACAGCCCTGTGCTCTTCGCGGTCTGTCAGGAACTCCCCCCAAGGATCCAAGGAGCAATCTGTTATGCGTACGTGGGCGAAGGGCTCCGCTCCCGCCGCACTTCTGGCGGTAGGCGTCATTACTCTCGGTAGCGGTACGGCCGTGGCCGACACCTCCGGCAGCGGTTCGGTGGGCGGCGGCAACCAGGTGAACCTGCCGATCACTGTTCCCGTCGACATCAGCGGCAACGCCGTCGGCGTCGTCGGCGAGGCCTCGGCCTCGTCGCGGGGCGGCTCGTCCGTCCAGGGCGGTGGCGGCAACGGAGGCATCCAGGGCGGCACGTCAGGACGCAACAGTGTTCTGGGCGGCAACCAGGTCAACGTCCCGATCACCGCACCCATCAACGCCTGCGGCAACGCCGTCTCGCTGGTCGGGCGTTCCGACGCCGGCTGCCGCGGTGGCGCGTCCGTGAAGAACCCAGGCGGGGGTGGTGGTGGCGCCGGTGGTAACCGTACCGACGGGCGCCACAGCGTCCTCGGCGGAAACCAGGTCGTCGCGCCGATCACCGCGCCCATCAACCTGTGCGGGAACGCGGTGGCGATCTTCGGCGAGGCGACCGCGGGCTGCCGTGGTGGCGCGTCCGTGAAGAACCCAGGCGGCGGTGGCGGCGCGGGTGGCAACCGCACCTCCGGGCGTTCCTCGGTGCTCGGCGGCAACCAGGTCGTCGCCCCCATCACCGCACCGATCAACATCTGCGGAAACTCCGTCGCCCTCATCGGTGAGGCGTTCTCGGGGTGCCGTGGCGGTGCCATCGTCAAGCGCGGTAACGGTGGCAACGGTTACCGCGGGAACGCCCCGCGCCCCGGCTTCGGAGCGGGTGGCAACGACACCGACGGCCGGTTCGGCGCGGGCAGCGGGAATCAGGTCGTCGCCCCGATCAACCTGCCGATCCAGGCCTGTGGCAACGCCGTCGGCAACGCCCACGCCGGCTGCCCTGGCGGCATCAGCGCCCCGCCGGCCGGTCGTGGCGGCGGCGCGGGTGGCAACCGCACCTCCGGGCGTTCCTCGGTGCTCGGCGGAAACCAGGTCGTCGCGCCGATCACCGCTCCCATCAACGTCTGCGGCAACGCCGTCGCCGTGATCGGGGGAGCCTTCGCGGGCTGCCGCGGGGGTGCCTCGGTGAAGGGCGGCGGTGGTCGTGGAGCGGGCGGAAACCGGACGGACGGGCGCTACAGCGTCCTCGGTGGCAACCAGGTCGTCGTCCCCATTACGGCTCCGATCAACGCTTGCGGCAACGCGGTCGCCGTGCTGGGCGACGCCGCCGCGGGGTGCCTCGGAGGCGCGCACGTCGGGGGCGGCGGGCAGCACGGGTACGGCCACTGGGCGCGCAGCTCGGGCCGGGTTCCCACCAGGGCGTCGAGCCTGGGCCTGGTGCCGGAAATGCCGCTGGTCCCCGCGCTGCCCGGGCGGCGTGAGGCGGGCGACCTCACCCACCAGCCGGGTCAGGCGGCTTCGCCCCCCGGCGGGCCGCAGAAGGCGATCGGTCTTCCGGCGCTTCCCGTGCCTGGCGACTCCGCCGGTGCCCAGCAGCCTTCCGCCGGCCCGCTCGACCGGCTCGGCGGGACCGTCAAGAACACTCCGGTCGGCGGTGTCGTCAACAGCCAGATGACCGACAGCCTGCCGATCGGCGCCGTGGGTCTCATGAGCGCGGAGCAGCCGCTGGGGGTCACGGGCATGAACGCCGGTGCGCTGGCCGCCCTGCTCGTCGGCGCGCTGTTCACGGCCTCGGCCACGCTGTTCGCCGGCACCCGCCGCCTTCGCCTCCGCCGGAAGTGACCTTTGCGCACGACCGGTAGACCCCTCCGCCGTGATCGCGCGGTGGAGTCCGTGACCCCTCCGCCGTGATCGTGCGGTGGAGCCCGTGAGACCTTCGCCGTGATCGTGCGGTGGAGCCGCGAGAACTTCGTCGTGATCGTGCGGCGGAGGCCGAGAGACCCTTCGCCGGGAGGTTACGGCGGAGTTGTAGACCCTTCGTCGCATCCTGCGGCGGAGTCATAGACGCTTCGCCGTTGCGAGGACGGCCGCGGTGCTGGGACCGCTGAGCTTTACTCGCACGGCGGAGCACAGAAGCTTTGCCCGTTCCGGGGGCGCGGCCCGGAGCGGGCAAAGCCATGTCCGGGGGGGTTACAGTTGGGTGGGCGGGGATTACAGTGTGCTGGCGACTCGTAGGATCTTGCGGCGCAGCCGTACGTACCGACGGCCATCGGGATACAGCCGCAGGAGGTCCAGCTCCCAATGTCCGTATTCGGCATGCTCAGTAAGAACCCTGCGGGCGGTTTCCCGCGAGGTCCCGCGCGGGAGATACAGGTCCAAATAGGAGTACTCGAGCACAGCGGTTAGTCTCCGAAGGGTGTGCAAGGGGACGCTGGCACTCTATGGGCTCTATTCTGCGTCCTCATGGGTATCGGGTCCAGGTAGGTGGAACACCGGTAAGTGACCGGGTAGTCCGACGGGGAAGATCCCGGCGACGGGTTACCTTCATGCCTGTGACGGATCAGTCGGAGCGCCGCCAACGGCGCCCACACTGGTCGGCAGGAGAACGACAGCGAACAGCGAGGTAGGAAGCAGCGTGCCAGCCAACAACGGCAACGCCGGCGGAACCCGCCTGGTGATCGTCGAGTCGCCTGCGAAGGCGAAGACGATCGCCGGGTACCTCGGGCGCGGCTACATCGTGGAGTCCAGCATCGGCCATATTAGGGATTTGCCCGAAAAGGCTGACGACATCCCCGAGAAGTACAAGGGCGAGGCATGGGCCCGGCTTGGGGTCAACGTGGACAACGAGTTCGAGCCGCTCTACGTCGTCAACCCGGACAAGAAGTCACAGGTGTCCAAGCTCAAGCAGCTGCTCAAGGACGCCGACGAGCTCTATCTCGCCACTGACGAGGACCGCGAGGGCGAGGCGATCGCCTGGCATCTCCAGGAGGTGCTGAAGCCCAAGGTCCCGGTGCACCGCATGGTGTTCCACGAGATCACGCCGCAGGCCATCCAGGACGCGGTGTCGAATCCCCGTGCCCTGAACCTCCGCCTGGTCGACGCCCAGGAGACCAGGCGCATCCTCGACCGGCTCTACGGCTACGAGGTCAGCCCGGTCCTGTGGAAGAAGGTCAAGCCCCGTCTGTCGGCCGGCCGCGTGCAGTCCGTGGCCACCAGGCTGGTCGTGGAGCGCGAGCGCGAGCGCATCGCCTTCACCTCCGCCGCCTACTGGGACCTGCAGGCGCTCTTCGACGTCGGCCGCGACGAGGACCCGCGGAGCTTCAACGCGACGCTGACCGGCGTGGACGGCCGCAAGGTCGCCCAGGGCCGCGACTTCGCCAGCACCGGCGCGCTCAAGAGCCCGGACGTCCTCCACCTCGACGAGCAGGCGGCCGGCGCCCTGGCGCAGCGTCTGGAGAGCTGCTCGTACTCGGTCACTTCGGTCGAGAGCAAGCCGTACACGCGCAAGCCGTACGCGCCCTTCCGGACCACCACCCTGCAGCAGGAGGCGAGCCGCAAGCTCGGCTTCTCCGCGAAGTACACGATGCAGGTCGCCCAGAAGCTCTATGAGAACGGCTACATCACCTATATGCGTACCGACAGCACCACGCTGTCGGAAACGGCGCTGACCGCCGCCAGGAACCAGGCCGTGCGGCTGTACGGCCCTCAGTACGTCCCGGACAAGCCGCGGGTCTACCAGAGCAAGGTCAAGAACGCCCAGGAAGCCCACGAGGCCATCAGGCCCTCTGGGGACGAGTTCCGCACGCCAGGAGAGACCGGGCTCACCTCCGACCTGTTCCGGCTGTACGAGCTGATCTGGCAGCGCACGGTGGCATCCCAGATGAAGGACGCCGTCGGCGAGGCCGTCAGCGTGCGCATCGGCGGCACCTCCAGCACCGGAGAGCGCGTCGAGTTCAGCGCGTCGGGCCGCACGATCACCTTCTACGGCTTCCTCAAGGCCTACGTCGAGGGAGCGGACGATCCCTCGACCGACCGCGACGACTCGGTGAGCCGCCTGCCCAACGTGCGGCAGGGCGACCCGCTGACGGCGCTCGCGCTCGCCGCCGAGGCCCACGCCACGCGCCCGCCGGCCCGTTTCACCGAGGCGTCGCTGGTGAAGGAGCTGGAAGACCGCGAGATCGGCCGCCCGTCGACGTACGCGTCGATCATCGGCACGATCCTCGACCGGGGTTACGTCTTCAAGAAGGGCACGGCGCTAGTGCCGTCCTTCCTGGCGTTCGCCGTGGTCAACCTGCTCGAACAGCACTTCGGCAACCTCGTCGACTACGACTTCACCGCCGAGATGGAGAAGGTCCTCGACGACATCGCCAACGCCCGGGCCGAGCGCGTGCCCGAGCTGCGCCGCTTCTACTACGGCGACCAGGGCGACGACGGCCTGAAGGAGCTGGTCAGCGACCTCGGCGAGATCGACGCGAAAGAGATCAGCTCGTTCTCGATCAAGGACACCGACATCATGATCCGGGTCGGCCGGTACGGCCCGTACCTCGATCGCGACGGCGCCCGCGTCAACGTCCCCGAGGACCTCGCGCCCGACGAGCTCACGGCCGAGAAGGCCGAGGAGCTGTTCAGCCAGCCGAGCGGCGAGCGTGAGCTCGGAACCGATCCGGCCACCGGTCACAGGATCGTGGCCAAGACCGGCCGTTTCGGGCCGTACGTCACCGAGATCCTGCCGGAGGAGGAAGCTCCGGTCGAGGTCAAGAAGAAGACCAAGAAGGATTTGGCCAAGGCCCGTACGAGCTCGCTGCTGAAGTCGATGTCGCTGGACACCGTCACGCTGGAGGACGCTCTCAAGCTGCTGTCCCTGCCCCGCGTGCTGGGCCGGCTCGACGGCGAGGAGGTGACCGCGCAGAACGGCAGGTTCGGCCCTTACATCAAGAAGGGGACGGACTCGCGCTCGCTGGCCTCCGAGGAGGAGCTGTTCACGGTCACCATCGAGAAGGCCAAGGAGCTGTTCGCGCAGCCCAAGCAGCGCGGGAGGGGCCGTGCGGCCGCCGCGCCGCCGTTGCGCGAGCTCGGGGCGGACCCGGTCTCCAAGCAGCCGGTCGTGGTCAAGGAGGGCCGTTTCGGGCCGTACGTGACCGACGGCGAGACCAACGCGTCGCTGCGCAAGGAAGACTCCGTCGAGCAGATCACGATCGAGCGCGCCGCCGAGCTTCTGGCCGAGCGGCGGGCGCGTGGCCCGGCGCCGAAGCGCCCGCGCGCCAAGGCGGGGGCCAAGGCCGGCGCCAAGTGACGACCTCGCGCCGCCGTGGCCGGTAGAACCACCACCGGCTACGGCGGCGCGAAGTTCTGACGCATGTACTCCGCCGTGGCCGGGAGGACCACCACCGGCTACGGCGGCGCGAAGTTCTGACGCATGTACTCCGCCGTGGCCGGGAGGACCACCGGCTACGGCGGCGCGGAGCTCTGACGCCTGTATTCTGCCGTGGCCACCGGCTACGGCGGAAAGGGCGGTCAGGCGAAGAGGGTGCGGCCCCAGTAGTCGCCGGCGTCGCGGAGTCCGGGCGGGCAGGCGAACAGGCCGCTGGAGACATGCTTGATGTACTCGTTCAGCGGGTCCTTACGGCTCAGTTCCATCTGGACCGGGACGAACTGCTTGCGCGGGTCCCGCTGGTAGGCGATGAAGAACAGCCCGGCGTCGAGCCGTCCGAGCCCGTCCGAGCCGTCCACGTAGTTGTAGCCCCGCCGGAGCAGGTGGGCGTTCCCATGCGTCGAGGGGTGCGCGAGCCGTACGTGGGCGTCGATCGCGATGACCGGGGTGCCGTCCGGGTTCTTGGCGGCGAAGTCGAGCTCGTCGAACTCGTGCTTCTTGCCGAGCGGCGCGCCCTCGCCCTTGTCCCTGCCGAAGATCTGCTGCTGCTCGGACAGCGAGGTCCGGTCCCAGGTCTCGATGTTCATCCGGATCTTACGCGTGACCATGTAGCTGCCGCCGCTCATCCACGCGGGCCCGTCCCCGGGGGCGACCCAGAGCTGCTGCTTGAGCATGGAGGCGTCTTCGAGCTTCAGGTTGTTGGTGCCGTCCTTGAAGCCCATCAGGTTGCGGGCGGTGGACTGGGCGCGGGAGGTGGACGACGTACGGCCGAAGCCGAGCTGGGACCAGCGGACCGACACCTTGCCGAAGCCGATGCGGGCCAGGTTCCGCACCGCGTGCACGGCGACCTGCGGGTCGTGGGCGCAGGCCTGGACGCAGATGTCACCCCCGGAGATCTCCGGCAGCAGGTCCTCGCCGGGGAACTTCGGCAGGTCGGCCAGGGCGCCGGGCTTCTTGGCGGCGAGCCCGAAGCGGTCGTCGAACAGCGAGGGCCCGAAGCCGATCGTGATGGTCAGCCCGGAGGCGGGCAGGCCGAGGGCCTCCCCGGTGTCGTCCGGCGGGGCCTCGATCGCGCCGCCGACCGCGCCGAACGTCCCGGAGTCCTTGCCCTGGGTCATCCGAGCGGCGGACGCGGTCCATTCCTGGAGCATGTCGATCAGTTCGTCTCGCTTCTTGGTGATCACGTCGAAGCTGACGAAGTGCAGGCGGTCCTGCGCCGGGGTGACGATGCCGGCCTGGTGCTCGCCGTAGAAGGGCAGGGGATCGGAGGTGGAGGCCGCGGCGGCGGGCTGCGTGCCCTCCATCAGGGCGTTGGTGGCGATGGCCCCGGCCCCAACGGCCGCCACGCTCGCCGCTCCGAGCCCGAACAGCTTGCGGCGGTTGATCTGCGTCACTTCGCCTCCTCGTCAGGGCGTGTCCCGGGCCTGGTCAACTGGCCACCACCGCGGCGACCTTGCTGATCGGCTCGGCCAGAGCGTTGATGGCGTCGGACAGTTCCTTGAGGTCGGCCTTGGACAGCTCGGTGTGGAGCTTCCAGCCGTCGCCCGCCCGGTGCTTGCCGAGGGTGTCCTCCGCCACGGTGAACTTCTCGTCGAGGGTCTTCGCGAGGTCGGGAGCGCGCTCGTCGAGGACGGGACGCAGGGCGGAGACCGCCGCCTGCGAGCCCTCCAGGTTGGCGGCGAAGTCCCACAGGTCGGTGTGCGAGTAGCGGTCCTCCTCGCCGGTGATCTTGCCCGTGGCGACCTCGTCGAGGAGCTCCTTGGCGCCGTTCGCGAGCTTGAGCGGGGAGAGCTTCTCCGAGTTCGCCTTCTCGACGATCTTCTTCACGTCGGCCATCAGCTTGTCGGCCAGGGGGCCGTCCTTGCTGACGTCCTTGGTGATCCACAGGTCCTTCTCGATCTTGTGGAAGCCGGTCCACTCCTCGCCCTTGGCCACGTCACCCTCGCGGGCGTCGATGGCGGGGTCGAGGTCGCCGAAGGTCTCCGCGACGGGCTCGATGCGTTCCCAGTAGGTGCGGGCGATCGGGAACAGCGACTTGGCCTTCTCGATGTCCTCCGCCTTGACGGCGTCCACGAACTCCTGGGTCTTGGTGAGCAGCGCGTCGCTCTGGCTCTTCACGTACCGCTGGTAGTCGGAGGCCGCCTTGGCGAGCTTGACGTCGTCGCTGAGCGGTACGGAGGCGCCGGTGACCTTCAGCGGGTTGCGGATGCCCTTGCCGATCATGCCGGGCTTGCAGGCCGTCTCGTACACGCCCGCGGGGAGCTCGACGATGACCTGACGGGTGAGGCCGGGGACGATGTTCTCCACCTCGCCCATCACGCGGTCCCCGGCGGCGTACACGTAGAACTCGGTGACCTTGCTGCCGCCGTTGGTCACCTCGAACGTCGAGGTCCCGGCGGGCAGGGCGGCCGTGGACACCTTGCACTCGGTGTCCGAGGCGGCGACGGCGATCTTCCCGGGCTTGCCGGCCTGTGCGGCCGTGTCGCCGCCTCCACCGCTCGTCGACGAGCACGCGGTGAGTGCGGCCAAGGCCAGCGCGCCGGCGGTGAGAGCAAGGGGGGTACGCATGGTTCTCCAGTTCAGACGGTCATGTTGACCGAGGTAAGAGGTGCTCACGAGAAGGGGGCTCAGGAGGAGGCGGACGCCGCGGTCGTGGCCTGCGTGGGGGAGGCTCCGGGCGTCTTGCGGGACGGCATGAGGAACAGGACCAGCACGGGCACGAGGTAGGCGGCCCAGGCGATGGTCTCGAGGATGGTGGGCTGCGGAGTGAAGTTCAGGATGCCGCTGAGCAGGGTGGTGTACCAGGCGTCCGGGGGCAGAGCGCCGGTCAGGTCGAAGGCCGGAGCGGTCAGCACGCTCACCACGCCCGCCTCGATGAGGTCGTGGACGCCGTATTTGAAGATGCCCGCGGCGACCAGGATCAACAGCAGGCCGGTCCAGGTGAAGAACTTGCCGAGGTTGATGCGCAGCGCGCTGGCGTACAGGCCCCAGCCGAGCACGACGGCGGTGAGCAGGCCCAGGCTGATCCCGATGAGCGGGGAGGCGCTGCTGGTGGCGCCCTGGGCGGCGGCGAAGAAGAGCAGCGCGGTCTCCAGGCCCTCGCGGGCGACGGCGAGGAAGGCCATCACGACCACGGCGCCCGCGCCGAGGTTCAGCGCCTCGCTCAGCTTGACCCGAAGGTCGCCCGACAGGCGCCGGGCCGCCGTCCGCATCCAGAAGATCATGAAGGTGACGAACACGGTGGCGGCGATGGAGGTGATCGCGTCGAACAGCTCGTGCTGGCGGGAATCGAGCTGGGCGGCAGTGAAGGTGAGCAGTGCGCCGAACCCGATGGACAAGGCCACGGCGGCGCCGACGCCGCCCCAGACGAGGGGCAGCCTGTCCCGGCGATCGCTCTTGACGAGGAAGGCGACAAGGATGGACACGACAAGGGTCGCCTCAAGGCCCTCGCGCAGACCGATGAGATAGCTGGCGAACACTGTGGTCTCCCCTGACAGTTGCTTAGCCTCGCCTAAATTAGGACAGGATTACCTTAGCCTTGGCAAGGGTGTGACTTGAGGTCGGTACCACGTTTCCGGATTTCGTCTCGGGGAAACCGTCCGGCGCCTGAGCGACGGGGGGTTCGCCGCCTTCCGCGGCGACCCGTTCCGCAGGGCTCGCCGGCCGGTGAGTGTTCGTTGTCCCCAGGCAAGGGGCGCTTGCCTTGGAGTGACGACCCGGGCGCTCCATCTGTCGCCACGGGCGGGGCCCGGGGGGTCCACGGGTCACCGCGAGTGATGCCTCGGCACCTTCCAATATGGGATCATTCCGACCTTTCGCTGCATGTTCCCTGCGAGGGATGTCAGGGAGGTAATACGCTCGGGAGAGGAGCGGGCAGGCACATTCGTCCTGCCTTCGATCCGCCCCAGCCCAGCGAGCACCTGGATACGCTGACATCATGACCACCTCCGGCCGGTCCGCCGCGCGTCGTAAACCCCCTCACGTGCTGGCGAACGCGCCATTCCGCCGGCTGTGGACGGCCATGGCGGTCTGCAGCCTGGGCGACTGGCTGAACATCATCGCGATCACCGCCTTCGCGGCCTACCTCACCCGCGGTTCGGGGTACCAGGCGCAGAGCCTCGCAATCGGCGGCGTCTTCGTCGTCAAGATGCTGCCCGCGATCCTGCTCGGGCCCCTCGCCGGTGCGTTCGCCGACCGGTTCGACCGGCGCCTGACCATGTTCTTCAGCGACCTGCTGCGGTTCGCGCTCGTCCTGTCGATCCCGCTGGTCGCCAGCTACCAGTGGATCATCATCGCGACGTTCCTCGTGGAGTGCGTGAACCTCTTCTGGGTTCCGGCCAAGGACGCGACCGTGCCCAACCTCGTTCCCAAGGAGCGGCTGGAGGAGGCCAACCAGCTCAACCTGCTGGTGACCTACGGCACGGCACCGGTCGCCGCCGCGCTGTTCGCCGTACTGTCGGTGACCGTCGAGGTGGTCGGCAAGGCCGTCCCGAACCTCGCGTTGGAGCCCGCGCTCCCGGCGCTGACGATCAACGCCGTCGCGTACCTCGTCTCCGCGTTCCTGATCTTCACGCTTAAGAGCATCCCCAAGGACCACACCAGGGTCTCCACGCCGTCGATGCTGCGGCAGATCATGGACGGGTGGCGCTTCGTCGGCGGCAACCGCATGGTGCGCGGGCTCGTCATCGGGATGCTGGGGGCGTTCGCCGCGGGTGGCGCGGTCATCGGTGTCGCCAAGGTGTACGTCGTGGCGCTCGGCGGTGGGGACGCCGCGTACGGCATGGTCTTCGCCGCGGTCTTCATCGGCATGGCCCTCGGCATCTTCTTCGGCCCGCGCCTGCTGCGCGAGCTGTCGCGGCGGCGCCTGTTCGGGCTGGCGATCGTCACCGCCGGCGGCGTGCTCGCCGCGACCGCGCTCATCCACAACCTGGTGATCGTGGTCATGCTGGTCGTCGTGCTCGGCGCGTGCGCGGGCATCGCCTGGATCATCGGATACACGCTGATCGGGCTGGAGGTCGAGGACGGCCTCCGTGGCCGTACGTTCTCCTTCCTCCAGTCGCTGGCCCGGGTCACCCTTCTGCTGGTCGTCGCCGTCGCCCCCGCCCTCGCCGGCCTGTTCGGCGAGCACCGCCTCTCCATCGGCGCCGGGGTGGCCTACCGCTTCGACGGCCCCAACCTCGTCATGCTGATCGGGGCGCTGGTCGCGGTCGTCGTCGGCCTGCTCTCGCTGCGGCACATGGACGACCGGCGTGACGTGCCCATCGGATCCGACCTGATGGCGGCCCTGCGGGGCGAGCGCTTCGTCCCGGAGACCGCCGACCAGTCACGTGGCATGTTCATCGCCTTCGAGGGAGGCGAGGGGTCCGGCAAGACCACCCAGTCGCGGCTGATCGCCATCTGGCTGCGTGACCAGGGCTTCGATGTCGTGCAGACCCGTGAGCCGGGTTCCACCAAGGTCGGCATGCGGCTCCGGGCGATCCTGCTCGACTCGGCGCACCAGGGGCTGTCCGCGCGCTCGGAGACCCTGCTGTACGCCGCCGACCGCGCCGAGCATGTCGAGAAGGTCATCCGGCCGGCGCTCGAACGCGGAGCGATGGTCACCTGCGACCGCTATGTCGACTCCTCGCTCGCCTACCAGGGCGCCGGCCGCGAGCTGGAGGCGCAGGACGTCGCCAAGGTGAACTCCTGGGCGACCGGCGGGCTGGTTCCCGACCTGACCGTGCTGATCGACGTGCCGCCGTCGGTCGGGCTCGCCCGGCTGGGCTCGCCGGCCGACCGCATCGAGTCGGAGCCGCTCGAATTCCACGAGCGGGTCCGCCGCGAGTTCCGGGCGCTGGCCGCCGCCGACCCCGACCGCTACCTCGTCGTGGACGGCACTCAGCCGCAGGAGCAGATCTCCCTGCTGATCCAAGATCGCATCCGCGAGATCCTCCCCGACCCGGTCCCGCAGGAGACCGAGGCCATCACGGGCACGATGCCCGCCATCCGCGACTAACCTGGCGAGCGTGACAGTCTTCGACGACCTGGTGGGCCAGGAGCATGCCGCGGCCGTGCTCCAGCGCGCCGCGGCGGCCGGTGCCGAGGCCATCGCCGGAGGGCGGGGCGCGGGCATGACCCACGCATGGCTGTTCACCGGCCCGCCCGGGTCAGGACGGTCCGAGGCGGCCCAGGCCTTCGCCGCCGCCCTCCTCTGCCCCGACCAGGGCTGCGGCCACTGCGACATGTGCCACCAGGTCAGCGTCGGCTCCCATCCCGACGTCGAGACCGTACGGCCGCAGGGGCTGTCGTACAGCGTCAAGCAGACACGTGAGCTGGTGCTGCGGGCCTCGGGCGCGCCCACTCTCGGGCGGTGGCGCGTCATGCTGTTCGAGGACGCCGACCGCGCCACGGAGGCAGCCGCCAACGCCCTGCTCAAGGCCATCGAGGAGCCGCCGCCTCGCACGGTCTGGCTGCTGTGCGCGCCGTCTCCGGACGACATGGTGATCACCATCAGGTCCCGGTGCCGGGTCGTCACGCTCCGCACGCCCTCCACGGCGGCGATCGCCCACATGCTGGCCACCCGTGACGACGTGCCCGCCGAGATGGCCGAGTTCGCCGCACGGGCCACTCAGGGGCACGTCGAGCGGGCGCGGCGGCTCGCGCTGGACGAGGAGGTGCGGCGCCGGCGGGAGGCCGTCCTGTCGCTGCCGCGCTCGCTGACCGGCGTGGGCGAGTGCGTCGACGCGGCCGAGCGCCTGGTCAAGACCTCCTCGGAAGATGCCCAGGACGCGACCAGCCACCTCAACGACGCGGAGACCAGCGAACTGCGCAAGATCTACGGCGAGGGGTCGACGGGCAAGGGGCTCAACAAGGGGCTGGTCCGTGGCGGCGCGGGCGCGATGAAGGAGCTGGAGGACCGGCAGAAGTCGCGGGCGACCCGCATCAAGCGCGACTCGCTCGACGTGGCGCTGCTCGACTTGGTCGCTTTCTACCGTGATGTGCTGGCCGTGCAGTTCGGAGCCCAGGTCGAGCTGTCCAGCGACGACCGCAGGGCCGACCTTGCGGCGCTGGCGCGATCGAGCAGCCCTGAGGACACTTTGCGGCGCATCGACGCGATCATGCTGTGTCGTGAGCGGCTGGCCGCGAATGTGAACCCGCAGATCGCGGTCGAGGCGATGACGATCTCGTTGTGGCGTCCACGGCTGTGACGCTGTGTTGCGGGGGTTTGCGCTAAGGCTGGGTGGTTGATCCAGACTTATTGATGTCCCACCCGGCAAGCGTTTGATCGGGCTAGACGTGGCTTCCCACCCGGGTTGTGACATCCCTCAACCGCTTCGAGGGATGGACAAGCGTCGCCGTCTGCGTGCTCACTATCTTGCCGCTCCCGAAGGAGATGTCACCACCTGGGTGGGAAGCCTCCCCTTGCCCCGTCAAATGCATGCCGGGTGGGCCGTCACACGTTGGACCACCACTAAGCCAACACACCTACGGCACAAACCTGTGCGCCCGATCGATCACCGACCAGTCGGGACGCCCTTTTCGCGGTGTCCCTTCACGCCACCCGCAGTGTCCGTTCACGCCGCCCGAGCCCCGGACCCCCTCGCGGTGCCCCTTTCGCGCTGCCCGAGCGGGGGACCTCCCCCTTCTCGGTGTCCCTTCGTGCCGCCCGAGCCCCAGACTCCCCTCGCGGTGGCCAGGGACCGCCGGGACGTCCGTATCGCTCAAGTGCCAGCCACGCCGGGCCGGTATTGCCCTCCAGAACCGGTCTGCGCGTAATGTGGGGCCCGGGCGCGTCAGCGTGGGCCGTACCGGCGAGGAAGCGGAGGGGTTCCATGGGCATGATCATGGCCGTGAGCTTTACTCGCTACGGCAGGTTGTACTACCTCGACCCAGGCGGCCACAGTCCAAAGGTCGGCGACAAGGTTCTGGTGCCGACGGACGCCGGAGCCGAGGTGGCCGAGTGCGTGTGGGCGCCGCAGTGGGTGAGCGAGGACATCGACGGCCTGCCGGTCTGCGCGGGTATCGCCGGCGAGGAGCACCTGGGGCGTGACGAGGGGAACCGCCGGCGCCGCGCCGAGGCCCGCAGCGTGTCCAAGCGCCTGATCAAGAGGCACGAGCTGCCCATGAAGATCGTCGGCGTCGACTACCTCGACGCCGACAACATCTACACGGTCTACTTCTCCGCTCCGCACCGGGTCGACTTCCGCGCGCTCGTACGAGACCTCGCGCGTAACCTGCGCGCCAGGGTCGAGTTACGGCAGATCGGGCCGCGCGACGAGGCGCGGCTCCAGGGCGGCATCGGCCCCTGCGGCCGTGACCTCTGCTGCGCGACGTTCCTCAAGGACTTCGAGCCGGTGTCGGTCCGCATGGCAAAGGACCAGGACCTTCCGGTCAATCCGCTGCGCATCGCGGGTGCCTGCGGGCGTCTGATGTGCTGCCTTAAGTACGAGCACCCGTTATACCAGGAGTTCCGGGCGTCGGCGCCGCGCGTGGGGGTCGCGGTGGACACCCCGGAGGGCGCGGGCACCGTGGTCGGGCACAACGTGCCCTCCGACTCGGTCGTCGTGCGGCTGAACGACGGGGGACGCAGGTGCGCCTGCTCGCGAGCGAGCGTGTGCGCACCGCGCAAACAGCACGATGAGAAGTACGGCGGGCTGGAATCCGTCGAGGAGTGAGAGCCCAGTTGGGCGGGGTACAACCAAAGCGCCGCGCGGTTGATCAACCGGCAGGCGTACTACAACGGGGGACAGGGGTCGGCGCATGATGCGCTTTTCCGGCGCTAGCCGTACGGCTACCGCTCTTCTCGCGGCGACGCTGATCGCCTCGGCGTGTTCCGCCACAGGAGACGCGGACCATTCAACAGACGGATCGCGGCCGGCTGATCCCCCGGCCGCCACCCAGGCCGGTGAGGCCGCCACCAAGGCTCCCTCCGCGGCGCTGGCGCCGTTCTACACGCAGAAGATCCAGTGGACGCCCTGTAAGGACAACTTCCAGTGCGGCCGGCTGGCCGTCCCGCTCGACTACGCCAACCCCGGCGGCGAGCGCATCCAGATCAGCGTCGTCCGGCTCCCTGCGACTGGTGCCCAGCGGGTGGGGTCCATCCTGCTCAACCCGGGAGGTCCGGGCGGCTCCGGCATCGCATACGCCCGGGCGGCCAAGACCGTGCTCAGCCCCGCGGTCCTCTCCCGGTTCGACACCGTGGGCTTCGATCCGCGAGGCGTCGGCCAGTCCTCGCCCGTCCGCTGCCTCTCCGGCCCCGAGCTCGACAAGTTCATCGGCCTGGACGGCACCCCTGACAGCTCCGCCGAGGTCGCCGCGCTGGCCAAGGGCGCCAAGGATTTCGCGGAGGGGTGCGAGGCCAGGTCGGCCAAGCTCCTCCCGCACGTCGGCACGGCCGACGCCGCCCGCGACATGGACGTCCTGCGGGCGGCCCTCGGTGACCAGGGCCTGACCTACCTCGGCAAGTCGTACGGCACCTACCTGGGCGCGGTCTACGCCGACCTGTTCCCCAAGAAGATCCGGGCCATGGTGCTGGACGGGGCCATCGACCCCTCGCTCCCACCGGTGCCCTCGGTCAACGCGGCTCAGGCACGCGGCTTCGAGGTGGCGTTCCGCTCCTTCCTCGCCGACTGCTTCAAGGAGTCCTCGTGCCCGTTCGCCGGCCGGAACACCGACATGGCTCAGTCCCAGCTGGCGAACCTGCTGAAGGCGGCCGACCAGCATCCGCTGCGTAACAACACCGGCGACGGGCGGAAGATCGACGAGTCCTGGACGACACTCGGCATCGTCACGGCCCTCTACGACAAGCGCTCGTGGCCGGTGCTCCGGGCCGCCCTCGGACAGGCCTTCCGGGGTGACGGCACCACGCTGCTGAAGCTCGCCGACATCCTGGTCGATCGCGACCAGAACGGCACCTACTCCAACCAGACCGAGGCCAACATGGCCGTCAACTGTGTCGACCATCCCTATCCCCACAAGATCTCGGCGTACGAGGAGGCGGCGCGGGCGGCACAGAAGGAGTCCCCGCTGTTCGGGTCGTACGTGATGTGGGGGTCACTGCCGTGCGAATACTGGCCGGTCAAGCCGACGGGGACCGACAAGCCCCTGAAGGCCGCGGGGGCACCCCCGATCCTGGTCGTCGGCACCCAGCGCGACCCGGCGACGCCGTACGAATGGGCGAAGGCGCTGGCCACGCAGCTGTCCTCCGGCGTCCTCCTCAGCTACGACGGTGACGGCCACACGGCCTACCGCACCGGCTCCACCTGCATAGACCAGGCGGTCGACCGCTACGTGATCTCCCTGACCGCCCCCAGCAACGGCACCCTCTGCCCAAAGGTGACCTGACCTGCCCGCAACGCTCGGCATGCCGGCCGACTTGAACCAGACCTGCCCACGAGGCACGACCTGCCCACCCGGTCCTGATCTCCGACGAGCCACCGGCGGGCGCGAGAACGGCCGGAAACCTGTAGACTTCCACACGCTGCGGCATCACCGCGCAGCGTGCCGCCTTAGCTCAGTCGGCCAGAGCGACGCACTCGTAATGCGTAGGTCAAGGGTTCGATTCCCTTAGGCGGCTCAGCAGCTCTGACCTGCAAAGACCCCCTGGAGATCATCTCCGGGGGGTCTTTGGACGACAGGCGTCTTTGACAGGGGAGGGGCAGCAAGCCCCCCCGGGGCTCGTAGAGCCAGCGGTGGCCGAGCACCTGCTCTCCAGCGCATGCTCAGTCGGTACGGCGTGCGGACGCTCGCGGATGACATGGCCGCCTACGACCCGATGAGCTACCACTGAGCCGATCTCAAGGATCCGGCTGGTCCGTAAGTAGGCGACCGATCCGCCAGACATGTCCCCCCGTTTTGCAGTACCACACGGCATCCGCTCCGCTGATCTGAGAATGCAGACCGACGTGATGCGCTGTACAGACGGGCCAAACATGATGTTCCCGCTCCATCAGAAACTCCTGCACGGTGTCCGCGACCTGCGCCAGCGTACCCGCATCGCCGGAATCGAACACAAGATCGTCCCCGTGACGCCAACCATCGACGTACTTCAGGTACGGAAATCCGGAATCAAGCCCTACCGTGATCCGTGCCATAGCCCGTGTGTGCGGGCTCATGTCCTTGCTCACCGTGACAAGGGCCTCGACAGCCCGCCCCATGGCGTCCAAAAGGATCTCTGCTGCTTCGTCGGTACCGACAGGGCCATGCTCATGGAATATCGAATGGAGTATTCCCATCTTCCGTGAATTGTTCAAGGGAGGCGCAATACCTTCCCTGGTCAGCCTCTCCAGCCAATCTTCCATGTCAGGATCAACGTTCATGCGCGCCTGCAACCCTTTCAAGTCTGCCGCTCAACCATGCAGGAAGGCCGTGGGTGTAGTCGCGTCCCGAGGGATCGACCGCACCCACGGCCGGGCCATAAAGCTAGTGAGCCCCTCTCAGCTCCACCTTCCCCAGCTTCCATAGCCGTGAATGCTCCACCGTTGCGCGCCGATGATGGCGGTACCGCTAAGCTTTATCTCGATCCTGCTCCAGGGCGTGAGATTGCGCGGAAGAATCCCGTACTTGTAGTAACGGCCTCGCACTTTCTCCTTTTTGTTCGGAATGCCCCACTGGCCGTGGAACCAGTAGTTCCCGTCTTCGACGTGGCCATAGTCCTGATTCATCACAGTGTATCCGTCGATGATTATCTGGATATGCAGGTAGACGGCGTAGGCATGCCGCAGGTTGCCGTGGAATCGAGCTGACCATACTAGCGAGCAGTGCCCGGTGTTCCAAGTGCACTGCCGATTGATATCGATACAGCCATCGGTTCCGCACTGCTTCTTATGGCTGATCTGCCACAGTTGGCCGTCTAGGTCGTAAATATTAACAGGATCGGTCGGATACGCGTAGCCGTTCGCCCCGCCGCCTTCAACCGGGTCGACCTGTAGAAAGCGACCGGTGAGAGGGTTGTAGAGGCGGACACCCATGAGGACGAGGCCGGCAAGCGAGTCAATGGAGCGTTGGTGGGTGCCGAGCCAGCCGTATCTGCTCGGGTTGGTGATGTTGCCGGTACGTGGGGCACCGTATTCGGTGTGTTCGAAGTACGAGCTGATTCCGGTCACGGTCGTACTGCTGCTCGCAGTGGCGATGACATCGCCGTGGAGGTTGGCGAGTTGGAGGGTGATGGTGCCGTCGCTCGACTGGACGGCCGCCATCCCGGCTGCACCCGAGACGTTACGCGTCCATGTGCCGCCGGCTTCCGCGATCCATGCGGGTGAATCCCCGGTCGCGGCGTAGTGGTTGGTCATGGTGCCGGATGCGATCCCGCCGCTGCTGGTCATGGCGCGGATGCGGCCGAGTGGGTCCAGGGTGAATTCGCGGGTGTGCTCGTTCTGGGTGAGTGAGGCGACCATGTCGTTGGCGTGGTAGCCGATCTCGAGGTCGACCCCGCCCGAGACGTGGGCGGCCGGAACGCTTGTGGTACGGCCGAACGCGTCGTAGGTGTAGCCCGCCGTGGTGATGCGGTCGTCGGCGTCGTAGGTGGCAGTCTGGGCGGTGGGCGTGGTGCTGGTGCTGCACGCGCCTCCGGCCGCGGCCGGATAACTGGCCAGGCTGGTGCGGTCGCTGTTCAGGTTGAAGCCGTACTGGCGGGTGACGCGCGCTCCCGCGTATACGTCCG
Source organism: Sphaerisporangium flaviroseum (assembly GCF_039537005.1). Classification (NCBI taxonomy): domain Bacteria; kingdom Bacillati; phylum Actinomycetota; class Actinomycetes; order Streptosporangiales; family Streptosporangiaceae; genus Sphaerisporangium; species Sphaerisporangium flaviroseum. Next base: position 668,830 of record NZ_BAAAZR010000001.1, read on the forward strand.
CGACGGAGGTCAGCCGTCCAGCGCTGTCGTAGCTGTACGTCTGATTGCTGCCGCCTGGGCCGGATTGTGCGACGGTGCGGCCGTCCTTATCGGAGATCGCGGTGAACTCCAGCCAGGTAACGCCGCTCTTGGCGTATGTGAGGAGAGTCGCTTTGCCGACGCTGTCGTACCTCCAGGTGGTTGTGAGTCCACCGGGGAGACTCTGGACGCGCGGCTGGCCGTCGGGATCGAAGGCGGCGCCGAAGATTCCTGGGGTGCCGGTGTTGACACTCGTGACCAGGCCACGGCGTTCGACCTGGCCGGATACGTCGGTTCCGTCGTAGGTATACGTGTAGGTGCCCTTGCCGTCGTTCAGGCTGGAAGTCCGCCCGTAGGCGTCATAGGTGACGGTCGAGGAATTACCGTCGGCGTCGGTGGACGTGGTGACGCGGCCCAGAGCGTCGTAGCCGGTGGTGATCGTGGCTCCACCCGCAGTGGTCGTGGTCGCGAGCCCTGTGGATGCGCCGTAGGCGTAGGTGACGTCGGGGACCCCGCTCCCGCCTGCTGAAGCGGGGCTCACGGCGATCGCTCGGGTGATCGGACGGTCCGCGGCGTCATAGGTCAGAGTGGTGGTGCGGGTCGCCGCACCTGAGGTTTCCAGCATTGTGGCCTGTTGGCCGTAGTAGCCGTAAGTAATCGTGGTGGTGGGGATGGTCTGCCCACCAGGTTGGGCGGCCGGGGCGGTACGGCAGGGCAAGGTAGCCCATTGCGGCTTGCTGCCACAGGCGGATACCGATGGGTGGGCTCCGGCCGTGTAATAGCTGGTGGTGGCGGTTCCGGCATCGGAGCCGCTGGAAGCGGGCATGCGGCGTTCGATCTCGCGGCCTGCCGCGTCGTAGCGCGTACGCAGGACGATATCGGTGCCGCCGGGCATGACCGTGGTCTGAGTGGTGGCGCTGAACAGGTCCCAGCCGGAGGTGTCCCCCGACATGATCGGGTTGTAGCCGGTCTTCGTCGTCCGGACGTCCGCGGTACCCGGGGTGGCGGCGCCGTCCACCACCAGCGGCTGCACCGTGGTGGTGGTCACCAGGTGGTAGTTGGTGTTCGGGTCAGGTTTGCCCTCGTCATATGTTCGGCTTGTCCGCAGGCGCGCCGAGACGATGATCAAACTGCTCTGGCTGGCCATCATCAATATCGACGACAAGCGCGCCCGCGAACGCGCCGCCCGCCGGGAAAAGACCGGCAAACGATCCGACCAGCCCGCACGCCTCATCGAAGGGCAACGCACCATGGGATGGCGCGAAGCACTCAACGAGCTCGACACCGCCTATCCAGGACAAATCAGGTAAAGAGGACTCTCCAATCACCTGACACGATCTTTACACACTTCAGGTGAAAGCTCGGGAATGGAGACCATGGAGCGGTGATCGTAGACGGCGACGGGACTGATCCTGGGTAGCAGAGCGCCCATCGCGAGTTGAAGCTCGCGTCCCGTCACCTCATCGAAGACACCAGCGTGACGCCTACGCGGTGGCTGCGCAGCAGATCGAGACCGATGACCCGGATCCGTCGCGATCCATGGAGTCTCAATGGGGAAGTCAAGGGGCTTGGATGACCGGCGGTGCAGGCGTGAAGAGTCGACCGTCTCGCAGGAGGGCCCACAGTACGTTCACCCGTCGCCGGGCCAGGGCGATCAGAGCCTGCACATGCTTGAAGCCCTGACTACGTTTCTTCAGGTAGAAGTCGCGGTTCGGGCCTTCTCTGACGATGCTGGTCTGAGCGGAAAGGCAGAAGACACGGCGCAGGCGGCGGCTATAGCGTTTGGGGCGATGGAGATTGCCGGTACGGCGTCCTGAATGGCGTGGCACTGGAGCCAGTCCTGCGGCCGAGGCCAGGTGGCCGGCGTCGGCGTAGGCGGCCATTTCACCTGCGGCAACGATGAACTCCGCCCCCAGGATGGCGCCGATGCCGGGCATCGACTCGATGATCTGTGCCTGTGGGTGGGTGTGAAACGCCTCGGTGATCTGCTTATCGAGCGTTTTGACCCGCTCGTCCAACGCCAGGAGCTGGATGGCGAGATCGGCAACGATCTGTGCGGCGATGCTCTCGCCGGGCAGCATGAAGCGCTGGGCATCTGCCGCTTGCAACGCGGTGGCCGCGACCTGTCCTGCGGCCCGGACACCACGTTTGCGCAGCCACGCCTCGACCCGAGCCTGCCCACGCCGGCGCAGCGCGGTCGGGGTCTGAAATCCTGACAGCAACACCAGCGCACCCTTGTGCGCGGAGTAATCGAAGGCCCTCTCCAAGGCGGGGAAGATGCCCATGAGCACATCCCGAAGCCGGTTGACCATCCGGACACGGTCAGCCACAAGGTCGCTGCGATGACCGGTCAACAACGCCAGATCGGCGACCAGTTGCGCGGGCACCTCGATCGAGGCGAGGTCACGGCGCAACCGAGAAGTCTCAGCGATGACATACGCGTCGCGAGCATCGGTCTTGGCCTCACCCCGATACGCCCCGGCCATTTGGTGGACTGTCCGGCCGGGCACGTATGCCGGCTTTTGACCATAAGCAGTCAGCAGCGCCAGCAGCAGCGCGGAGGAGTTGCCGCGGATGTCAACCGCCCACTGCAGGGACTGCGCCAGGCTCAGCGCCTCGCCGATCCCTTCCACGATCGCAGCCTCATCGTTGGCGATCTTCTTCGACCAGATCTGGGTGCCGTTCTCATCGACTGCGACGCCCCAGTGATGAGCCTTGCCGGTATCGATCCCCACCCACACTCGAGACCGCGGCCCCTGCGCATGTTCCATGCATCGCTCCCCACCACCGAAGATCTGCCTTTGGCCCGAGAAGCATCCTGCCGTCATCTCCGTAAACAGCGACCGAAACGCACATCTCAATAAGCGGTCAGGGAGCCTTGGAGAACCGGGCGGCCACTCCATGGAAGCCACTGAAGGCAGAAGACACATCGGCCACACCCGGTCCTCCCGGACCGCTTACCAACTTACGGTGAAGACCATGGCCGAGGCGTGAGACGGTGCATCGGTCTCGGAGCCCGCAATGTAGGGCGATGAGGGCTCCCACTGTGGTGGGAGCCCTTCACGTTACGGTCTGGGGACGGCGGGCTGGTCGTCGGTCCAGGCTGCTTCGATGGCCCTGGTCTGGCTCTTGCCGGGGAAGGGCTTGCCGTTGTGCGTGGCGTCGATGGTGTAGGACACCACCGTCATGGTTCTGGTGTCGACCACGATCGTGTACCTGCTCCCGCCCTTGGATACCTGATGGCCATAGGTGAGTGTCTTCGCTGCCCGAGTTACTGTGCTGGACACCGGGCATGGCCGACAGTGCGTCGTAGGCGGCCTGGCGGACCGCCTTCGACACCGGGAACTCGTACAGGAGGCTTGCGTAGGCGCCCTTGAGCCAGCGGTCCATGTTCTGTGGTTGCACGGGGTTTTCGCCCTCGCTGGCGGCCTTCACAAGCCATTCCTTCAACGCGGCCGGATCTGTGGGCATCGCTTGCAGGTCCTGGAACGACAGCTTCCGGCCTTCGATCCTCCAGCCTGTCCCCTTCACGGGCTTGATGGTGCCCTTCTCCGGGGCCATGGACAGGTCGACCTTCATGCCCTCGGTGCGGTAGCTCCACTTCTGTGGCGAGCCGTCACGTTTCCACGCTGCCCGGTCGGCGGTGCTCTTCGGCTGCGCACCTAGTGGACGGAAGCCCCACGAGTGCTTGCCGTCACGGCCGGCCCAGTTTTCGATGACCCGCCGTTCCACCAGCCAGTACTTGTTGGAACCGGTGCCCACCTGGTGCGGGTGGGTCATGGTCAGCACGGTCCTGACCCGCCAGTACGTGCCTTGCGTCGGCTCCGCCGAAGATCGGGCGGCTTGGACGGGAGAGGCGGCAACTGCCAGGGCCAGGGTGGCCAGACTGATCACTATCGACTTGCGCATATCAGTTTCCTTCCTTGAGGGGATGGGGGTTGGGGAGGTCGGGCTTCTGGTCCGTCCAGGTGCTCTGCTTGACGGCTGTGAACCTGATGAGCTCGCCCGAGTCCGGTGTGAGCGTCTCCACCGCCAGCGGGGCGCCAGTGGCGGAGTCCACGATCAGCCGCGTCTGGATCGCTCTGTCCGGGCGTGTGAAGTCCGGCTGCCGGTAGACCACCGCCTGCCCGGACCTGCCGAGCTGGTCGGTGGCCCGCCCCTGGGCGGTCACGCCGGGGAGTGAGGCCATCAGCTGGTAGGCCGCGGCCCGCACCTCGGACGGGACCGGCACGTAGACAATGAGGCTGGCGAGGTTCTCCAATAGTCCTGGCACGTCGCCCGGCGCGGGTTCGAGCAGAGCGCGCAGCTTCTCCGGGCTGGCGGGAAGCTCGTCCATCTTGGTCAGCGGCTTGCTGGCGAACATCAGCCGCCAGTTCACATCCGCCGACTCGTGGGATTCAGCCTGGCCGGGTGCCGCCTCCAGCCGGTCGGGGTCCGCGCCCAGCAGCGTGCCGGGCGCCCCGTTCTGGTACGGCCAGACCGACGGCGAGCCGTCGGCCTGCCAGGCCGCCTCGTCCTGCGGTGTTGCCGGCCGGGCCCCGAGGTAGCGCCGTACGATCCAGTGGGAGTCCTGCTTGCCCACGGGGATCCAAGTCTCCTCGGACGCGGTCACCTGCAACGTGTACCGGTTGCCGGGTTCGCGCACCCGGATGCCTCTGACCAGGTTGTTACCCCACCAGGCGCCATCGTTGGGCTGCTTGGCGACCGAGGTCGCGGCAGCCAGCAGGATCTGCTGGGCGGTGGGCCGTACCGGGGCCGGCAATGACGGCGGGGCGGCCGAGGAAAGCACCAGGGCAGCGGCGGCCGCCGCCCCGGCCAGGCCCATGCTGACTGTTGTCAAGCGCGGCGAGCGCCTGGGAGCCCGTTCACGGGCGATATGCGCGTGGAGCCGGGCGCGGCCTCGCGCGACCGTCTCCTGCGAGGGTCCCGGTACAGCGCGCACCTCCTCACGCACCGCGGACAGGTCATCCATGTGAGTCTCCAATTGTGGGGTTGACGTCGCCGAGCACGATCCGGACCTTCCTGCGCGCCCGGTTCAGCCGGGAGGCGACCGTGCCGTAGGCGATGTTCAGTGACGTGGCGACCTCGTCGTAGCTCATCCCGGCCACCGCGACGAGTAGGAGCACGTCTCTGTCACCCGCCGAGAGTCCGGCCAACGCCACCGCGAGCGGCCTCCGTACGCCCGCCGCGTCCACTCGGGTGAGCACCCGGTCCTCCGGCCCCGCGTCGGTCGCCTCCGCCACGGGAGCCCGTCGGAACGCCGCCAGCATGCGGGAAAGCGCCCTGTTATGGCGCGCGACCTGATGGATCGCGATGCCGTAGAGCCAGGGCCGCACGGCGCCGCGCACGGGGTTGAAAGTGTCGCGCTTGCGGAAGGCTGTCAGGAAGGTCTCCGCAGCCAGGTCGTCCGCGGCGTCGCGGCCGAGCCGTACGGACAGGTAGCGGTAGATCTCCGCGAAATACCGGTCATAGAGAATCGCGAACCGTTCCGGCTGCTGAACTGACTCGGCGATGACCGTCACATCGTCGGCCTCGATCGGGGGGTCGCCCACCTCTGGCGGAGCGGTCATCCGCAGTGTCCCTTCTTTCGCTTACCCCTACTCCGCCGATCGCCGCTTTCCCCTTCTCGGTGAGCCATTGGGGGACAACATTGACGCCATCCCCCTTCGCGCCTGGAGAGCACGGCAAGGCCACCGCGGGTGCCGGCCCCGTCATGTGCTCGCACACACCGTCGTCCGGCCGGGCACATCGAGGCGCTGAAAAGCCGGCCTGTCATCGCTGACATCGTCAGGTGCTCCCGGGACCTGCCCTTGAGGCTCTGGCGGCTGGTGTCGCGATTGTGGCTCTCTACGTGATTCGCGGATCGACATAGCCACGATTTCGTGCGAATAGCGGCAGCCGTGAATGCATCAGCGTGCCGTGGCGATCCGGTAGGCGCGGATTACGGTCTGTTCGACGGTATTACCGGAGATGTCGGTGGACTTGGCCCGGAGCGACACGAACCCGTCCGCATCGGGGTGGTGCAGGACCACCCTGGAGCCCGTGATCTTCGTCGGTGTCCAGGTGGTGCCGTCGTCGTAGGAGACCTCCACCGCGAGGTCGCGGGCGCGGCCTGCCCCGCTGCCTGGGAGCGGGTGTACGGTGACCGGCACCGTGAAGCCGCGACCGGCAGGCGCGGTGTTCTGCGCGTCGAGGTCGGGGGTGAAGCGCACCACGGACACCGGCAGGCGGGTGGAAGTTTCCGCGGTGGCCGAGCGGAATGTCCAGGTCACCGAGGTGCGGGTGGACAGGGTGGCGGGGGCGCCGCGTTCGGCCTGGGCGACCAGCCGGTAGGTCGCCTGTTCGGGAGGTACGGGGAAGTCGGCCGTCAAGGATGGTGCCTCGCCGACGAGTTGGCCGTCGCGGTAGAGGGCGGTGTGCTCGGTGGCGCGCGAGGAGTAGCCGAGCGAGCCGCGACCATCGCCGAACATCCACAGGCCGGTCGAGATTACGTCGCCGTCGCGGCTGACGCTGTCGCCGTCCTGATCCCCTGACGGCAGCGAGGGCCCGAACACGCCGCGGTTCCACAGCTCAGTGGTGACCTGGCCGGTCCGGTAGCTGGTAGCGCCAGACTCGAACCTGTTGACCCGGCCGTCCGTGCCGTACTCCCACAGGACACGCTGCCAGCGGATGCCGCCGTCGGTGTTGAGGTATTCGGTCTGGACGGACGGCGTGCTGAACGACGTCGTGATCAGGACGGAGGCTATCTTGCCGTCGCGCGGCCAAGCCCGGCTCGCTGCCCTGGCTTGTGCGCCCGGCAGGTGGCGAGCGTAGTCGGTACGGACTTCCGCCAGGTCCTTCTTCGCGACGGCCCGGTGGAACCCGGTCACCATGCGACCTTGCTCAAACCACGCCAGCCGATAGGTGTCCGTGCCGACCCAGTGCCCCGCCACCATGGTCAAGAAGCCCTCGTAGTGGCGGTCCGGCCCAAGTTGGGCGGTGAAGGCCCGATCGAACCCGCTCGGAAGCCACCTGCTGTTGCGTCGCGTTCCATCAGGAGCGCGCCACTGGAAGACGACCTCGGCTTGCTTTAGCTTAGCGTCTGAACTGGGAAGCTGCACCGAGAGAGGTCGGCCGAGGCGGGCGTCGGCATCGACGGTCTGGGATCTGTCCAGGTCGACTTTCGGGTGGACGAGCAGCGTGAGGCCGTCGTCGCTCAAGATCGTGGTCTCCACCTGCCACTTGCCTTTCGGCAGCCGGAACCGGGACGTGCTCTCGCCGCCGAACACCACGATCGGCAGCTGATCGACGTCCAATCTCTGGAGAGCCAGCTCGTAGTCGCCGGTGGGATTTCCTGCCCTGTCGGTGTGCTTCACGGTTAGGTCGTAACTTTCGACCTCCTTCTCCACCGCCACCGGCGTGCTCACGGTTACCCCGTCCGCCCCTGTGGCCTCGATGAAGCCGCCCAGGAGCCCGTCGGGAACGTCGGTGCGGGTGTCCGCCGTTACAGTGGCCTCGGCCTGACCGCCCACAGGCAGGGTGAGGGTGTCCGGGGTCACCGTGAACGCTTTGCCGGCCCGCGCTACAAGGTGCAGCGTGACCGGCTTGTCAAGAAGATTGTGGTAGGTCAGCTTCTTGGCGATCGGCTGGTCATCCTGGTGAGGCCATGCCTGCAGGCCGTACCCGAGCCCTGGAGGCTCGGCGGTCACGCCTTGAGCCGCTGCCCGGTCCGCGTCCACCCTGCCCGCTCCCTGTGCGAAGATCCCGATCTCCGGGCTAGGCTTGGCCGAGCCCATCAACGCGGCCTTAAGCGTGCCGGCCTTCCAGCCCGGGTGTGCGCCCGCCAGCAGGGCGGCCACCCCCGCCACGTGCGGCGTGGCCATCGAAGTCCCCGACTTGGCGACGTACGGCCCGCTCCCCGGGCTGTCCTTGCCCCGGGCGGCGGTGATGTCCACGCCCGGCGCGGTGATGTCCGGTTTCAGTCCGCCGTCGCCGATCCGCGGCCCCCGGTTGGAGAACGGGGCCAACTCGTCCGCCTTGCTGACCGCGCCCACGGCCACGGCGGCCTCCGCGCTCGCAGGCGAGCTAACCGCGCGGTCCAGACCGTTGTTGCCCGCAGCCACCACGAACAGCGTGCCGTACCCCTCGGTCAAGGTCTGGATGCCCTGCTCCAGCGGGTCGAGGTCCGGCGTGTCAGGCCTGCCCAGGCTCATGTTCACCACCCGGGCGCCCTGCTCTGCCGCCCACTGCATCCCGGCCAGGATGGCGGAGTCGCTACAGAATTGCGACTCGCAGACCTTCCCGTCCAGCAAGGTGACATCAGGGGCCACGCCGCGGTACTTCCCTCCGGAGGCCGCGCCGGTCCCGACGATAGTGGACGCCACGTGGGTACCGTGCCCGACCACGTCGCGCTCGTCGGGCTCCTCGGTGAAGTCCGCTCGGGCAGTCACCTTCCCCGCCAGGTCGGGATGAGTGGCGTCGATGCCGGTGTCGAGGACCGCTACCTTGACTCCAGTTCCGGTGAAGCCCCGCGCCCAGGCGGCTGGCGCGCCGATCTGCTTCACGCTGGTGTCCAGCGAGATCTCGCTACGGCCGTCGAGCCAGATCTTCCCCTGGCCGCGCTTGGCGTCCTGCCAGAAGCGGGACGCGTCTGCCCGCTCCTGCTGCACGGCGAAGCCGTGAACAGCGGCGAGTTCTCTGAGCCCCGAGGCTCCTCGCAGCGAGCGGGACCGGGCGGCGCCGGTGACGATGAGCGGCAGCTTCGAGTGCCGGTCGTCGTAGCCGAACTTCAGCAGCGTGCTCACCTCGAACAGGCGAGGATCCAGCCGCCCCGCCCTCAGCAGAGGGACCGCGTCGCTGGGCACAACCCGCAGACGCCCGCCGCTGTCGTCAGTACTGAAGGTGATGTTCGCCCGCCCCTCACCGCGCTCGATCACCGCATTCAGCTCTTCGTCGACGGTCACCCGATCACCCGTGATCAGCGTGACCGTACGATCGCCGGTCTGCGGCTCGGCTAAAGAGGCTTCGGCCGAGGTGGGTACCGCGGTCAGCACCGCGGTGGCCAGCAGTAATGCCCCCACCGCTCTCGTTCTCTTGCGCACGGTGACATCTCCGGATCGTCGACAGTGAATCACTGCTTATCCGCCGATGCCGGAGATTCCCTTCACGCGCCTCGGGATGGTCGTCGGCTTGGCGGCCTTCGACGCCTGCGCGCACGCGGATGCGCGCCAGGCGTTCGCCTTCGCGACGGTGTACGCCGAGGAGGCGGGCGAATGGCACCTCCGCGCGAAGATCGACTCCTTCCGCGCCCGGCAGGACATCTGGATCGGCAACTCCGACTCCGGGCTCACCTACGCCAGAGTGGGGCGCTCACCGGCGGCGGCGCCTACAGCCGCCGTCGTTCTCTCGACGGTGCTGGCTACCCGCATCGTGACGTCCTTTTCACCAAGGTGCGCGACCAATTCAACCTGTCTGAGCCGGTTGACGATCTGTGGAGCCGCTATCGCCGACGCATGCCGTACTCGTCCGCTGTCGCCCGGAGGTGCGGGACGGGCTGTTGCGGCTCCGTGCGTCGGGCTGGCGGGTCCGATCGTCACCAACGGGACGGCGGACAACCAGCTTGGCAAGATCCAGCGGACTGCATTGGTCGAGGCCGTGGACGCCGTCGCGCTTCCGCGCCACCACCTCCTACGGCGACATCACGGCCCGCAGCCTCTAAGGAGCAGAACCAGGACCATCCGGCCGGGCCCACCGCGATCGAGGACCCGGCCGTCCGTCCTGGGGGGCCTGCGATCCACGTGCAGCGCCTGGAGAGGCCGTACAAGACGCCTAACGAAGGTCGCCGGCGGCCCCGCGGCCGCGGCCTTTGCTACTGATCGTCCACGGCGAGACCGACGCCTACTGCTTCCCGGAAGTCGCCCGGGCCCGCAGCGTTCGAGAGGCGGCAGTGAACCGTCAGACCGCCACCCGGATTCGGTCGTGCCGTCACGGTCATCGCGTGGGCTCTCGCGATTGAAGCGACGATGGAAAGGCCCAGGCCGGAGCCGTTGGCGCTTCGCGTACGGTCGGGCGCCATCCGGCGGAAGGGCTCGAACAGCTCGGGAATGCGATCGGCCGGGACCTCCGGACCGGTATTGGACACGACCAGCCCGTCATCCGGTGTCACACGTACTTCCACACTTCCGTCGGGCACATTGTGCCGGACCCCGTTTTCCACCAGGTTGGTCACCAACTGGGTGAGCAGTACGGGGTCCCCCACCACGGTGGTGGGCCGCGACCGCAGCGTCACCCTGGGGAAGCCGGCCACGACGTCCGCGGCGACCCGGTCGAACCGCACGGCCTCGACCTCGTCGAGGCCGTGGTCGCTGCGTGCCAGCACCAGGAGTCCGTCGATCAGGCGCTCCGTCCGCCGGTTGGCCTCCAGCAACTCCGCTCTGAAGCGCTCGATCCGGTCAGGTGTCGGGTCGGCCAGGCCGATCTGGATGGCCGCCCGCTGAATGGCGAGCGGTGTCCGCAGTTCATGCGAGGCGTTCGCGACGAACCTGCTCTGTGCGGTCACCGCGCGTTCGAGGCGGTCCAGCATGGCGTCGAAGGTGTCGGCCAGCTCTTTCAACTCGTCCTTCGGCCCCTTGAGCGCGATCCGTTCGTGCAGGTTCGTCACCGACAGCCGCCGGGCGGTCCCCGTGATCCGCCCCAACGGGCGCAGTGTGCGCCCGGCCAGCCACCACCCGGCACAGATCGAAACACCGATCAGCACGACCCCCACGACCAGCGTGATGATCGAGATGCCGGGGCCGGTGCTGGCGACGTGCCGCACGATGAGGGGCGTGCCGTCGGGGGCGAAATGGACGGCGGCCGACTCCGTCCTCGACTGGTACAGGACGCCATAGGTGACGAAGACGTTGACGGCGGCCAGTACGGCCATGGACGTGGCGACGAACAGCACACTGTAGAGCGCGGCGAGCCGGACCCTGAGCGTCATGACAGGTGGTATCCGCTGCCGGAGACCGTCTCGATGACCGGAGGGTCGCCGAGCTTGGCGCGCAGCTTGCTCATGGTGACCCGGACGACCCCGCTGAACGGGTCGGTGTGCTCGTCCCAGGCCCGCTCCAGCAGTTCCTCCGCGCTCACGATCGCGCCGTCCGCCCGCATGAGGACCTCCAGCAGGGCGAACTCCTTGCGCGACAGCGCCAGATAGCGGCCGTCCCGGAACGCCTGCATGCGCGGTGTGTCGAGGACGATGTCGCCGTGGGTCAGCAGTGGCGGGACGGGCGCCCGGCTGCGGCGTCCGAGGGCCTGGACACGTGCCACGAGTTCCGCGTAGTCGAACGGCTTGGGCAAGTAGTCGTCGGCACCGAGGCCCAGCCCGGCGACCCGATCGCGTACGGACGCCGCCGCCGTCAGCATCAAGATCCTCGTACGGGCACCCGCTTGCGCGAGGTCACGGCAGATGACGTCACCAGGCGTTCCCGGTAGGTCGCGGTCCAGCACGAGCACGTCGTAGTCGTTGACGCTCAGCCGTTCGGCCGCCGCCGTGCCGTCGTAGGCGACGTCGACCGCCATCGCGTACCTGCGCAGCCCTTCGGCGACCAGGTCCGCGAGAGCCTTCTCGTCTTCGGCCACAAGCACACGCATGACCCAAGTCATACCCGGTCAGGGGTTACCTGGGCGTTAACGAGCGCGGAGACGGCCGCGAAACGTCCCCTCCGCGATCGTCTGCCGCATGAGAATCCTCGTTATCGCCCTGGCGTTCCTCGTCGTGGGATGCGGCGCCATCCCGGGCCTCGGTGCCGACGGCAAGAAGCACGACCAGCTCGTCAAGTACGCCCAGTGCCTCCGGCAGCAGGGCGTCAACGCGTCAGACCCGCCGGCCGGTGAGGACGGCTTCAACCTCGACGCCCGTGGTGTGCCCAAGGACAAGCTCGAAGCCGCCCTGAAGACCTGCAAGCAGTATGCCCCGAAGGAGGAACCTCCGAGCGCGGAGGACCTCGACAGGATGCGCAAGACGGCCGCCTGCCTGCGCAAGAACGGCGTCGAGGCGTCCGACCCGACGGCCGCCGAGCCGGGGATCAGAGTCGGTTCGCCACCGCCGGGCAAGGACATCGACGCCATCATGGCCGCCTGCCAGAAAGAGGTGGGGGAGTGAGGCGGCTGGTCGCCGTGGCACTCGTGCTGACCGCCTGCACTCCGACGCAGGCGGCCACCCCGTCGTTCCCCACGACACCCGTCGTCCGTACGGACCTGGTCAGCAGGACCAACGTGGACGGCACGCTCGGCTACGCGGGCCGCACAACCGTGGCCGGCGGCTCGGGAATCGTGACGTGGCTGCCCGCGGAAGGCCGGATCATCAGGCGCGGCCAGCGGGTCTATGCGGCCGACGGGCACGCCGTTCCGCTCATCTACGGGCGGACCCCACTGTGGCGAACGCTGTCGGTTGGAATGCGAGGCCGGGATGTGCGGGTGGTCGAGCGGAATCTCGCCGCCTTGGGCCACTCGCTGGTCGTGGACGACCGGTTCACCTGGACGACGGCGCGGGCCGTCAAGGCGTGGCAGCGCCACCTCGGCCGACCCCGGACCGGCACGCTCACCCCGTCGGACACCGTCGTGGAACCCGGCCCGATCAGGGTCGCCTCACGTGCCGCACGGCTCGGCGGGCCCGCCTCGGGCCCGCTGCTCACCGTCACCGGACTGAAACGTCAGGTGGTCGTCGACATTCCCGTCGACCGGCAGCAACTCGCGGTCAAAGGCGGAAAGGTCACCATCACGCTCCCCGGCGGAAAGACCACGACGGGGCACGTCACCACCATCGGCACCGTCGCTAAGGCGGCGACCACCGGCCAGACCGGGCAGGGCACCGAGACGGCCACCATCGCCGTCACGATCACCCTGGACCGCCCGAAGGCCGCGGGACGTCTCGTCGCGGCACCTGTCACCGCCGGGTTCGCCGGCGCCGTTCACAAGGGCGTGCTCGCCGTGCCCGTCGAGGCCCTGCTCGGGCAGGCGGACGGCACGTTCGCGGTCAACGCGGCGGGACGGCTTGTCCCGGTCGAGATCGGACTGTTCGCCGAAGGGCTCGTCGAGGTCGCCGGAGTGGCCGAGGGCACGCAGGTTCAGGTGCCCAAGCCATGAGCGTCATCGAGCTGGAGAACGTGTCCAAGACGTACCCGGGCGGGGTGCGGGCCCTGTGGGACGCGACGCTGACGATCGGCCCAGGGGAGCTGGTGGCCGTCTGCGGGCCGTCCGGGTCGGGCAAGTCCACCATGCTGCACCTCATGGGGACGCTCGACCGCCCGAGCGAGGGCCGCGTCAGGCTGCTCGGCCACGACATGGCCACTCTGTCCGACCGGCGGCTGTCGGCGGTGAGAGCGAACTGGATCGGGTTCGTCTTCCAGCAGTTCTTCCTCACCACCCACCTGACGGCCGCGGAGAACGTGGCCACCAGGCTGCTTTACCGGGGCGTCCCCGCCCGCCGCCGCATCCTGGCCGCGCACGAGGCGCTCGAACGCGTCGGGCTCGGCGATCGGCTCACCCATCGCCCCCACGAGCTGTCGGGCGGCGAACGCCAGCGGGTGGCCATCGCCCGCGCCCTGGTCGCCCGGCCGGTGGTGCTGTTCGCCGACGAACCCACCGGCAACCTGGACACGGCCTCCGGTGCGGGCATCGTCGACATCCTGTGGAAACTGCACGAGGAGGGCACCACCGTCGTGGTCATCACCCACAACACCGACCTGGCCGAGGCGCTCCCACGCCGCGTGGACGTCTTGGACGGGAGGCTCCTGTGATTCCCGAACCGGCCCGGCTGAGCGCATGGGACCTGGTCGCCGTCGGGCTGGCCGGGCTGCGGGCACGCCGGGGAAGGGCCGTGCTGTCGGCCCTCGGAGTGGCCATCGGGATCGCGTCCATGGTCGCCATAATGGGCATCAGCACGGTCAGCGGTGCTGGCCTCCAGGAGCAACTCGCCCGTGTCGGGACGAACGTGCTGACCGTGGCGCCGGGTCATTCGATCAGCGGGAATGAGGCGTCACTGCCGCTCGAATCGGTCGCCCGTGTCTCCCACATCCCCGGTGTGGTCGGCGCCACCGCCATCGCGTACCTGAAAGGGGCGACCGCCCGCCGTACCAAGCTGATCGACCCGGCGGTCACCAATGGAGTGGGGGTCGCCGCCGTGCGGCTCGACCTCCTCGCGACGCTGAAGGGGACGGTCAGGTCGGGCACGTTCCTCAACCCGGCCACCGCCCGGTACCCGGTCGTCGTCCTGGGCGTGATCGCCGCCGACCGGCTCGGCATCGACCGACCCGGACGGCAGATCTACATCGCGGGCCGGTGGATGACGGTCATCGGCATCCTTGACCCGCTCCCACTCGCCCCCGACCTCGACAACGCCGCGCTCGTCGGCCGGCCGTACGCGGAAAAGGAACTCGGCTTCGACGGCCACCCCACCATCGTGTACGAACGGTCGACCGACGACCGCGTCACCACGATCGCGAAGGTACTCGCCGCAACCGCCAATCCCGAACATCCCGACCAAGTCCAGGTCAGCCGCCCGTCCGACGCTCTGACCGCGGAACTGGCCGCGCGTGCGGCGTTCAACGGCCTTTTCCTCGGACTCGGCGCGGTCGCCCTCCTCGTCGGCGGCATCGGCATAGCCAACGTCATGGTCATCTCGGTGCTGGAACGCCGCCAGGAGATCGGCCTGCGCCGCTCCCTCGGGGCGACGCGAGGGCAGATCCGTCTGCAGTTCGTGGTCGAAGCGGTGGCCCTGTCCCTGTGCGGGGGCGTCGCGGGGACCATCGCCGGCCTGGCCGCGAGTCTGCTCTTCGCTTTCGCCCAAGGCTGGCCTCTCGCCCTCCCCACCCAGGTCATCGCCCTCGGTGTCACCGCGGCCGTACTGGTCGGAATCGTCTCCGGCCTCTACCCGGCCCGCCGCGCCGCCGCCCTCACTCCGACCGAAGCCTTGGCGACGGGATGAACCTGCCTGCGCTCAACAGGCGCACTCAGAGGACTTCAGGGCCAGCGTGGCGAGGTGGCGGGCGATGCCGTTGGTGTCGGTGTTCTCCACGTTGCTCAGGACGACCACCGCGATGTCGTCATCGGGCAGGTACATGTTGCTCGCCGCGTAGCCCAGGAGCAGACCCGGGTGGTAGCGGAGTCGGTGCCCGTCGAGCCGGTCGACGAGCCAGCCGAAGGCGTACGCGGTCGAGGGCAAGTGGAGGCAGCCACTGGAGGGGCACGATGCCTGTGGCGTGAACGCCTTCTTGACGGTGGCGGGTGGCGCGACCTCGTGCGCGCCGAACGCCCGGTCCCAGCGGACGATGTCGTCGGCGTTGGAGTAGATGCCGGTCGCGGAGAACGCCTGGGAGCCGTTGATGGGCGCGGCCGGTGATCCGAGCGTGAGGTAGCCCTTCGCGTACCCCTCGGGCGGATTTCCCCTGCTGTAGCCGGTGTGCTGGAGTCCGAGCGGGCCGGTGATCATGTTGCGCAGTACGGTGCCGTACGGCTTGCGCGTCACCTTCTGGATGATCGCCCCGGCCAGGATGTAGCCGGAGTTGGTGTACTTCCAGCAGGTGCCGGGCTTGAAGTCCAGTGGCTCGTGCACGAACCGTTGGATGAGTTCCCTGGTCGTGGTCGGCTGCGAGAGCTTGGAATAGAAGTCGGGCAGTAGCTGGATGTCGGGAATGCCGGAGGTGTGGGTGACGGTCTCGCGGACCGTGATGGGCCGCCACGCCTTCGGGCAGGCCTTGAGGTACGAGGGGACGAGATACGGACAGACCGGGTCGTCCAGGCCGAGCAGCCCACGGTCGCGCAGCTTCAGTATGAGCATCGAGGTGAACTGCTTGGTGACCGAGGCGATCCGGAAGACCGTGTCCGGGCGGTTGGGGATGTGCTTCTCCTCGTCGGCCTCGCCTGCGGCGAAACGCACCAGCACCTTCCCGCGTCGTTTCACCAGCGCCGAGCCGGTGAACTGCTCCTTCGCGGCCAGATCCCGCAGGTACTCCTGCATCGCCGCAGCGGTCTGATCATCCGTCGGTGCCGTTGGGGTCGCCGGCGGGTCCGATTTCTGGGTGAATCCGCCGCGATCGGCACCGAGGCCGGTCACGCCGGTGCCCCCGGCGGAAACGGCGAGGGCAGGAGTGGCCGAGGGTACGGCTCCGCCGGTCAGTGCGGCACTGATCACAAGGACCCCGACAATATTAGGCCACTTGGCCATTTTCTCCCCCTTGAATATACCGCTGTCCCGAAATTCCGGCATTTCTCCGAATCGAGTCAGGCTCGTTTGAGAACGCCCTGGCGACCATTCTTATGGGGGCTTGCTCCATTCCTCGGAATCACGAACGGTGATTGACGCCTTTTTCCTTCCGTATATCTCTTTGTTAACGCTGCTCGGTGGTCGCCGGCCGGGAGTCACCCTTTTGATCTTTGGCTGTGGCATCCAGGCCCCGGCCTCAGCTACGGTTCGGCCATGGCCAAGGGCTCGGGGCGGCGAATGACGGGCTCAAGCGAGGGGTGCGTGTTCTGCGCCATCATCGCCGGTGACACCCCCGCCACGGTGATCCGCACCTGGCCCGACGCCCTGGCCCTCCGCCCGCGCCATCCCGTAACCGACGGCCACGTCCTGGTGATCCCGTACGCGCACGTGCGCGACGTCGGCCAGGACGTCGCGGTGTCGGCCGTCACCATGGCCCGTGCCGCCGAGCTCGCCGCCGGCCTGCCCGCGGCCAACGTCATCACCTCCCGCGGCGCCGCTGCGACCCAGACCGTCTTCCACCTGCACCTGCACGTGATTCCCCGCACCCTGGACGACGGCCTGCCACTGCCCTGGACCCTCCAGCACGCCACGCGCGCCGCCGCAGAGCAGGAGGGAAGCCGGCCATGGGGACGGTGAATCTGGTGTGGGCGCGTGAGCCCATCCCGCCCCGTACGTCCGCCACCCCGTCGGTGTTCCTGGCCGGACCCACCCCCGTGGCGGGGAGCGGCACCCCGTCCTGGCGGCCGCAGGCCCTCCAGATCCTGACCCAGGCCTGGGACGGCGCCCGGCCGCTGACCGTCTTCACCCCCGAGTCCCGCGACAGCGTGCGCGCGGTCCGCTATGAGGACCAGTTCGCCTGGGAGAACCTCGCCCGCCGGCGCGCCGGCGCCATCATGTTCTGGATTCCGCGCGACCTGGCCACCCTGCCGGGCTTCACCACCAACGTCGAGTTCGGCCATGACGTGACCACCGGCCGGGCCGTGCTGGGCTGCCCGCCGGACTGCCCCAACCCCGAACGCAACCGGTACCTCATCCACCTGGCCCACAGCTACGGCGTCCCGGTCCGCTCCACCCTGGCCGAGACCGTAACCGCGGCGCTGGCCATCGCCCAGCGCACAGACGTCTCACACCCATGCGGGTGACGATGACGAGCGCCGCGGCACGCACGGGCCGGGTGAACGAGGACTTCACCGGTGCCGTGCACCCACCTCGACGGGGCCTGAGCGCGCCGAATCAGCACTATCCCGCCCATCGCAGGAGAGACGACATGTCCAAGCCCTTCCCTGACAGCCCTACCAGCCCACATGAGCTGTCCGATGTCCCGCTCGCAACGCGGTTGGAGCGCTGGCTCGAGTTGACCGGCCGTGACCTGCACGTGCAGGCGATCGCCACATTGAAGTCCCGGGGCGACTACGACCCCGGCCGCTACGGCGACGCCGGCAAGTACCCGCCGCTGACCGCGGGCGAGCATCTCGAACTCCTGGTGCTGGGAGAGTCCATCGCGAGGAGCGTCCGGAACCCCGCTCACGTCGACCGCGCGCTCCAGGCGGGCGTGACCTGGCGGCAGGTGGCCACGGCGACCGGCCAGGACGAACAGGACACGCGCCGGGAATACCAGGTGTGGGCTGACGACCGATACGACCTGCAGCAGAACCATCCCGGCACCACAAGCGGCATGACCGAAGAAGAGCATGAGCAGGCGACCGCCCGAGCGACCGTGTCGTGACCGGTGTCAGGGCCGCGGGAAGGTGCCGACCGCGGCGGCCTGCGTTCGCGAGTTCATGGTGACTCCCTTATCAGGTCAGAAAGTGACCGCTATGCGTTCTAGCCTGGAACAAGACCACGATCCACAGCCACGTAAGGCGGGGACCATGACCACCAACGACCAGAGCACTGGCGTAGCCCGAGCTGATTCGTCCACCGTGGGCGGTGAGCACGCCGACCTGTTGGCGATACTGGCCAAGCAACGACACTTCCTGCGCTTCACCACCCGCGATCTCACCGACGAGCAGGCCGGACAGCGCACCACCGCAAGCGAGCTCTGCCTGGGTGGCCTGATCAAACATGTCACGGCCGTCGAACAGCGGTGGATCGACCTCATCCGAGGCGAGCCGTCCGCGATGGTGGATTTCTCGGAGATGACCGAGGACGACCAGGCGCGGTGGGCTGACGGCTTCCGGCTGTTGCCCGGCGAGACGCTGGCCGATGTGCTGGACGACTACGCTGAGGTCGCTCGTCGAAGCGACGAACTGATCGCCGGCCTGCCCGACCTGAATGCCGTCCACCCTCTGCCGAAGGCTCCCTGGTTCCAGCCTGGCGAGCAGTGGTCGGCCCGCCGAGTGGTCATGCACATCGTCGCCGAGACCGCACAGCACGCCGGCCACGCCGACATCATCCGCGAGTCCCTGGACGGCGCCAGAACCATGGGCTGACTCGCGGAGACCCATCAGAGGCATGCGCGACGCTCCGCGCTCGGCGGGCTCGCCGGGGTGGCGATCGGGTTCGCGGTGATCGCGGTGTTCGCCGGGACGAACGGCCGGCCCATCTCTGTGCCGCCCGTCGTGTTCGCCGGGGGCATCGGCGTGACCATGCTGATCGGAGCGGTCGCCGGCCTCTATCCGGCCATCCGCGCGTCGAGAACGCCTCCGACGGCGGCCCTGAACGCATGACCGACCGCGGCTCGCGATGATTTCCCGGGCCGGCGCGGGTTGTAGTCCTGATCGGGCGTCAACCGAGAAGGGACCGGGCTGAAGAATGACCATTGACGAGGAACAGATCCGGACGTTGATCGAGCGCTGGGCCGAGGCGGTCCACCGGGGCGACATGAGCGGTGTGCTCGCGGACCACACCAAGGACATCGTGATGTTCGATGTGCCGCCACCGTACGAGGGCGTGCGCGGCATCGACGCCTACCGGGAGTCGTGGCCGCTCTTCTTCGAGTGGCAGGCACAGGGCGCCCTGTTCCAGATCGACTCGCTGGACGTCACCGCCGGTGACGACGTCGCCTACGCCCACGCCCTGCTGCGGTGCGGAAGGCCGGACCAGCTCGACGACCGGCCCGGCTTCCGGCTGCGACTCACGCTCGGCCTGCGCAAGGAGCACGGCCGGTGGGCCGTCGCGCACGAGCACCACTCCTTCCCCGACACCGGCACCGACGGCTAGTGCTTGCGCAGTGCCAGGGTCTCGGCCGCCGTCTCCAGGGCGGACAGGTGCTCGTCGACCGAGCGCAGGCCTGCCTTCATCGTGTTGATGGAGATGTGGGTCGCGCCGGACTCCCGCCACCGGCCGGCCAGATCGTCCAACTCCTCGGCGTCGCCCGTCCAGTTGACCCGGCCTTCCATGCCGAGTTTGGACGGGTCGCGCCCCGCCTGCGCCGCGGCCTCGTCGATCATTGCCTTGGCCTCGTCGAGCTTCGGGCCTGGAGACATCTGCGGGAACCAGCCGTCGGCCAGCCGTCCGGCACGGCGGTACGCCGCGGGCGACTGCGCGCCGAACCAGACGGGGATCGGCCGCTGCACCGGCAGGGGCGCCAGTCCCGCTCCGGTCACCCGGTCGTAGGTGCCGTCGAAGGTGACCGACGGCTCGGTCCACAACCGGCGCATCAACTCCACCTGTTCCTCGATGCGCCTGCCCCGGGTGGTGAAGTCCTGGCCGAGGGCCTCGTACTCGACCGGGTTCCACAGCCCCACGCCCAGCCGGAACCGGCCGGCACTGAGCAGGTCGACCTCCGCCGCCTGCTTGGCCACCAGGGCCGTCTGCCGCTGGGGCAGGATGATGATGGCGGTGACGAGCTCCAGCGAGGTCAGCGCGGCCAGGTACCCGAAGAGGACCATCGGTTCGTGGAACGTCGTCTCGATGTTGTACGGACCTTGCCAGCCCTGGTGCACCGCCGGATCGGCGCCGACGACGTGGTCGTAGACCATCAGATGCCGGTAACCGAGCTCTTCGACCCCTTGCCCGTAGGCGCGCACCGCGCCCGCGTCCGGGCCGATCTCGGTCTGGGGAAAGACGACGCCGATCCGCATTGATGGCTCCTGTCGACTGTCAGGTGAACTCCCCGACAATCATTCCGTGCACAGCACCGCTCAACCGTGCGTCGCGCGGTGCTGTGAGCTGTGGTCAGGCCGGGACCGTCACAGGTGGATGCCCTTCGGGGCCAGCTCAACGTGCCGTCGCGCGAGGTGTCAGAACGAGACGTCGCCGGTGACGTTGCCGATCGTCACGGCCTTGCCGACCTGGGCATTGCCGTAGATCTGGGTGACCATGCGACCCGCCACCGGATCGTTCATGCCCGTGCTGACGAGGGCGGCCAACTCACGACGGAACTCGGGGTCGGATTCGGCATGGCGGTCGAGGATCGCGGACAGGGATGCGGCGGCCTCCCGCGCATCGGCCCCTGATCCCACCGAGGAGATCACCTTCTGCGCTGACTCGTCACCGGAGAGCTTGCCGCGAATAAGGTCGAACAACCGCTTCATGCCGTTCCAGGCGTCCTTCCCCGCCTCTCCCGCGAGGCCGTCGGCAAGCTTGGAGACGAACAGCGTGGCAGCGGTGAGGAGCACTGGGTCGACCAATGTGTCGCCTTTCTCTCACACTTCGGCAGTACCCGCCCATGGGTTGAAGAGGTGGGCTACAAGCAGTGCTATCGCCCATTTGTCGGGGATTACGCTGATGGCGGCGAGAATCACTGGGGGTGCGGCCCATTGGTACAGGCGTGAAGTGTCAGTTGCGATGATGGTCTGCCCATATGCCAGCGTCAAGGTGACGACCAACATGGGCACGATAAGGCCGTCGTCGGCGAGTACGGCCAGCACTCCCGCGCCCCAGGGAAGGAGCATGACCTTGGGGTCGAACCACTTGCCCAGGTGGTGCACCCTGCTGGCGGTCAGTGGCTGATGGGTCACGTGCGGTTGCCCCATGAGGTCGTCGCCGATCTTGGCCGTGAGCCTGCGCGCCAGCGGCGCCACGAGTGCCACGAGAGCGAGCGGATTCCAGGCGTAGCAGGCGGCGAAGACCGGACCTGACTCCTTGATGGTCCCCGACACCAGTGCCAGCGCCACGCCCAGCGGTGGTATGCCCTTCTGGAATGCAACCGCGGAGGCCACGGCCCAGGTCATCGCCGCCGCGTCCACCAGGACGGGCCATCTGAGGTGGATCCGCCAGATCCCCGACAGCCCGCACACCATCAGCCCGCCCACCACGCGCAGGCGGGAGTCGGCGATCCAGGGCTCCAGCCACACGGTGACCAAGGGCGGCAATGCCAAAAGGTGCAGTGTGGTGGACCAGCGCCAGCGGGTGACGCTGTCCTTGCAGATCGCGGGCAGCAGCCAGCGCAGGACGAAAGGCATCGACACGGCTTCGCCTCGCCCGGCGGACAGATAACGCCGCCCATCCGGACTGATGGCGGAGACGACATTCATGAATCCGAGCAGGACGAGTACTCCGCCCACTGCCAGGGCGATGCCCGCTTCGGCCATCCCTTTCCCCGCTTTCGGTCAGATTAAGGCGTGTAGCGGGAGAAGAGGGGTGTGGCCGCAATTCTCCGCGAGATGGACACGGGCTAAGTGGACGAGATAAGCAATATTGCCGTAAGTAGGTTAATACGGTAAGCGGTGAGATGAGGGTGGATGAAGCCTTGTATTGGTTTCGGGGGGTCCATTCACGACTTCGCGACCTGCCTCCTGACCGACGACGGCCGGATCGTCGCGGTCGAGGACGAAAGGCTGAGCCGGGTCCGCTACGCCTACCGCGAGCCGGATCCCTGCTCTCGATCGCTGGCCTACTGCCTCGAAGGCTTCACGCGCGACATCGCGGGCACGGCGGCGTTCGGTGCCAACGACATGCTGGCCGGCCTGCTGAACGGCGTCCGCGAGGTCTCGGGTGAGCGGCTCCGGTGGATGAACCATCACTACTCCCACGCCTTGAGCACGTTCTTCACCAGCCCGTTCCACGAGGCGGCCGTGGTGGTGGCCGATGGCGCCGGCAGCGTGGTGGACCTGCCAGGAGTGCCCCCGGGCATGCATGCCCGCGAGACGACCTCATGGGCGATCGGCCGTGGCAACGCCCTGCATGTGCTCGATCGGGTCAGCGGTGAGAAGCGCGGCGGACCCGGCTCGAACGACGCCGACGCCCTGATGTCCAACTCCCTCGGGGACCTTTACCGGGCCGCCACCGAGGCCATCGGCTTCGGCTTCCTGCAGGCCGGCAAGACCATGGGGCTCGCGCCGTACGGCGACGCCAGGTTCGTCGACCGCATGATGGAGGCGGTCGAGTTGTACGCCGGCGGGCGGTACTCGATCAACATGGAAGGCAAGGGCGGGGTCGTCGAGATCCTGGAAGGAATACCTCACGGCCCCCTCGACGACGACTTCGACACCAACGCCTCGATCGCCTTCGCCGTGCAGTCGTGTCTGGAAACGATCCTGTTCCATGTGCTGGACGAGGTCTGGGACGCCACCCGCAGCCCCGATCTGTGCCTGGCCGGCGGGGTCGCCCTGAACTGCGTCTTCAATGGAAAGATCAAGGCGCGTACCCCCTTCGAGCGGGTGCACGTGGTCTACGCCCCCGGCGACAGCGGCACGGCCATCGGCGCCGCGCTGCATTGCGCCCTGGAGGAGGGCTGCGGCGACCGGCATTGGCGCCTCGATCCGTCCCCCTACCTCGGGCACGAGCACAAGGACGACGGCCTCGAGGCGTACGGCAGGCGGCTGGCGGAGGAGGAGCTCTGCGCGGACGTCGCGTCACTGCTCCGCCGGGACAAGGCCGTCGCGTGGTTCCACGGCGGCGCGGAGTTCGGCCCGCGAGCTCTCGGCAACAGGAGCATCCTCGCCGATCCGAGCCGCCCTGAGATGCGCAAGCGGCTCAACCACATAAAGTCACGCGAGCAGTTCCGGCCGTTCGCCCCGGTGATGCTCGTCGAGCACCTGCAGGAGTACTTTCCCGGCGCGGATCCCTCGCCCTACATGCAGTTCTCCTACCCCATCAAGGAGTCGCTGCGGGGGACGGTCGGCGCCGTCTGCCACGTCGATGGATCGGCTCGCGTGCAGACGACCGACGAGGCGCAGAATCCGCTCCTCGCCGAGCTCCTGAAGGAGTTCAACCGCCAGGGCGGCCCGCCCGTGCTGCTCAACACCTCGCTCAACGTACGGGGCGAACCCATCGTCGAGACGCCTCTGCAGGCGCTCGACGCGCTGGCGCGGACCGATCTCGACGCCCTGGTCATCGGCGACCGGCTGATCGTGAAGTAGCGGCTCACCGCAGGAAGCGGCGCAGGAGGCCGCTCGGCCTCCGCGTGGTGCCCTCAGGGGGCAGCACCTCCCGCAGCTCCTCGTCGGCCGGTCCGCCGTACTGCTCCAGCAGGCGAAGGTCCTCCGCCGCGCGCACGGGGTCGCACGCGGGCAGACGCCCGAACAGGTGCAGACGGGCCCTGACCCTGGCGGGATGGCGGCCCAGCACCTGTCCGAGCTCGGATATCCCCATGCCGTCGTCGAATCCGTTGACCATGGCCGACTCCTGCTCGGCCGTCCACGGCGGTTCGGGCGCCAGGCGCGGTTCGTCCATGCCGATCCTTCCCTCGCCCGGTGTCATCGCCGGGCAGCCGGTCGTACGAAGGGCTCGGAGACCGCCTCGGAGGTGAGGGCCCCGTAATGGGCGGGCTTGCGGAAGGCGTTCCCCCACTTGGCACGGGCACGGTAGGCGCGCATGGCGTCCAGATCGAAGTCGGCGAGGAACACCCCCTCACCCCTTCCGGCTTCCACCAGCAGTGGGTCGAGACGCTCCTGCCGCTGATCGTAGACAACGGGGCTGAAGGCGATGGAGCGGCCGTGTCCGGCGTAGTTGGCCATCGCGACGCCCACCATGTTCTCGAAAGCACGGGCCTGGAACTGGTTGACGCGGATGTCGTCCAGCAGGCAGGCATTGGGGGTGAGGATCAGCTCCGCCCCCTTGAGCATCAGGACCCTGGCGCTTTCCGGGAACTCCCGGTCGTAGCAGATCATCGCGCCGACCTTGACCTCGCCCACCGCTGTGAGCAGGGACGCGACATGGAAGCCGTCGCCGGGAGTGCAGGCCGCCTCGACGTCGTCGTCGAGTGTGTGGACCTTGGCATACGTCAGCACCAGGTCGCCCCGGCGGTCGATGAGCGAGATGGAATTGCGCGGGGCTCCCGGCCACCGCTCGAGGTAGGTCAGGCCGATCGCCATCTCAAGCTCGCGGGCCAGTGCCGCGAAGTGCGAGACGAAGGGATCGGTGCGCGAGACCGCCAAGCGGGACCATGCCGTACGGTCGCCGGAGAAGGTGTAACCGACGCTCCACATCTCCGGGAAAAGGGCGATGTCGGCACCGAGGCGACGCGCCTCTCGGCAGTAACGCTCACCCACACGGAGATTGGTGGCCACGTCAAGGCCGTTGGAGTGCAGCTGGAGCAGGCCAACGCGCAGCGGTCGCACTCCCCCACTTTAAGGGGAGAAGCCACGGGTGGGAATCGATACCGGATGTGGTGGGCTCTTGACCGTTAGTGCCACTTCGTCGACGATTCCAGTGCACGAAACGCGCAGGACCATGAATGAGGGTCATGACCGGCGAGGCGGAGATCCCACCGGTCGTCACCACGGTGGTGACGGGCGGTCGAGTCGAGAAGCTGGTGAACATCGCCCATGCGGCGAATGTGACCATCTATCCAAGCGACTCCAGATCTGTCCCTCAAATCCAGCAACTTCCGCCCGACATTTCCGACTTCACGGGCAGGCAGGAAGCCTTGGCCACGCTGGAGAGCCTCCTCACGGAGGCCCAGCCGACCGGCACCGCGGTGGTGGTGTCCGCCATCTCGGGCAAGGCCGGAGTGGGCAAGACGGCGCTCGCCGTCCACGCGGGCCATCGGCTGCGCACCCGCTACCGCGACGGGCAGATCTACGTGAACCTCCGCGGCTACGAACCCCAGAGTCTGCGGCCCGCGGACGTGCTCGCGGAGTTCCTGCGCGCGCTCGGCACCGACAACGCCGAGATCCCGGAAGGCCTCGGCGAGCGCGAGCGACTGTACCGCGACAGGATCGCCGGCCGCTCGATGCTGGTCGTCCTCGATAACGCCGCCTCCGAACAGCAGGTCAGACCGCTACTGCCAGGAAGCCCGACCTGTGGAGTGATCGTTACCAGCCGATCGCGGCTACCGGGACTCGACGGCGGACGCAATCTCAATCTCGACATCCTGGCGCCCGAGACCGCGCTGGCCCTGCTGACCAAGATCGTGGGGGCCGATCGGGTCGAGGCGGAGCAGGAGGCCGGGCGCAGAATCTGCGAGCTCTGCGGCGGGCTCCCCCTCGCGATCCGCATCGCGGGGGCGAAACTCGCCGCTCGGCCGCATTGGCGCCTGGCCCGCCTGGCCGACCGCCTGGGCGACGAACAGCGCAGGCTCGACGAGTTGCGACTGGGGGACCGTGAGGTCAGGGCCGGCTTCGAGCTCAGCTACGCCGCCGGCGCCCCCGCCGAGCGAGCCATGTTGCGCTCCCTCGGGCTGCTGCAGGCACCCGACTTCGCCGCCTGGGCGGCCGCGGCGCTCGCCGGAGCGAGCCCCGACGACGCCGAGGACCTCCTCGACCGGCTCGCGCAGTCGCAGCTCCTCGAACCCATGGGCGAGGACGATCGCGGACAGCTCCGTTACCGTTTCCACGACCTGCTCCGCCTGTTCGCCAGGGAGAAGCTGGCGGTCGAGGAGTCGGCGGACACCCGGAGCGCCGCGCTGCTGGCGCTGCTCGACGCCTGCCGTGGCCCGACCCGGCGGGCGCTCGCCCGGCTTCCTGCGGGGATCAACTATCTGAAGGTCGCCGAGTCCGCGATGTCCCCGCTGGAGCCGCCCGCTGAGGAGTCTGCGCCGAGCAGTGCCGAGGCGTTCGCGTGGTTCGCGACCGAGCAGGCCACGCTGGTGTCGGCGGCGCACCAGGCGTTCGGAGCGGAGTTGTGGGGGCCGGCGTGGGAGCTGGCCTACTGCCTCACCCACCACCTGCGGCTCCGGTCGCAGTGGCACGAGGCCGAGGTCCTCTACGAGGTGGCGCTGCGTGCCGCTCGGCGCTCGGGGAACGGCGGTGGCGAGGCCGCGATCCTGCGCAGCCTGGGCAACTGCTACCGCGACCAGCGCAGGTTCGAGGACGCGCTCGCTTCACTGGGTGAGTGCGCTGCGCGCTACCGTGACCTCGGCCAGCGGCTGGGGGTCGCGCAGACGCTGACCAACCTCGGCGACGTCTACCTCGAGCTCAACCGGTTCGGCGAGGCCCGCGAGTGCCTTGAGGAATGCCTGGCCATCGTGCGTGCTCTGGGCACGGTCCCCCTCATCGAGGCGTACACCATCAACAGCCTCGGCTGCGTTCACAAGGACCAGGGTGACTTCGCCCGCGCTCTCGAGCTTTTCGACGAGTGCCTGGCCATGTTCCGTGAACACGGCGACAGCCTTGGTGAGGCATGGTGCCTGCGATGTGTCGGCGACACGCAGATGGAGGCCGGTCGCCTCCGGGAAGCCATGATCACCTTGCGGCAGGCGCTGGTCCTGTTCGAGACCTTGGGCGATCAGGTGGGGGAGGGGTGGAACCAGCGCAGCCTGGGCGAGTTGCTACGCGGTCTCGGCCGCCATGCCGAAGGGGAGCGGGCAGTCCGTCGCTGCCTCGAGCTTTTCCGCAGCGCCGGAGACCGGTTCGGTGAGGCCTGGGGGCTGCGTGGCCTCGGCGACCACTACCGGGTGCAGGGCGACTGGGCGCGGGCCACGGCGTGCTTCGAGGAGAGTTTGGAGATCTTCGCGGTGCTGCACCCTGGCGTGTCGCGGGGCGAGGCGGCCGTGCTCATCGACCTGGGCAGGACACAGCAGGCCGCAGGTCGGCTGGAGGAGGCCCGCCGGAGTCTGGACCGTTCGGTCAAGCTCTACCGCGAGATGGGCGACCGGGCAGGGGAGGCCTGGGCGCTGTGCTGGCTGGGGGCGGCCCTGCGCGAGTGCGGTTCCGCCCTAGAGGCCGACCGGGCGCTCGACGGCGCGCAGGCGCTCTTCGCCGGGATGGGCGTACCGCGAGGGCAGGCGGTGGTCGCCTTCCTGCGCGGCGAAGGCTCGTCAGCAGTGGACGCCGCCCCTTGGTACGAGACCGCGCTTGCGGTGTTCGCCGCCACGGGCGATGAGTGGTGGGAGCGGACCACGCGCGAACGACTGCACCGCCTGCGTTCGGCGGACAGCTGATCTGTGCACCTTTTCGTGGATAGGTCTAGGCATTGAACCTTTGTCATGAAAGAAGACTCTTAGGGGTGGGGGCCCAGACGAGACAGGACAACGGGGAGAGAGATGCCGGTAGATCTGTTCAACACCAAGCCGCTCGCGTGGGATTCGGCCGGGCTGGACGCCGACACCAAGGCGATGCTCGACAACCTGCAGCCCAACATCGTGCAGGCGCATGTCCGTGAGCACCTGGCGGTGTTGTTCGTCCACTTCGACGACGGGGCCGACGGGAAGCGCTTCCTGCGAGGTCTGCTCCCGCTGATGAAGTCGGCGAGGAAGCACCTGGAGGAGGTTCGCGCGTTCGACCGGTCCAAGGCCCCCGGCACGCCGTACGTCGGGGTCGGGATCAGCAAGGCGGGTTACCTCAAGCTCGGCCACTCCACGACGAAGTTCGGCGACAACGCGTTCAAGTCGGGGCTCAAGCGCCGCAAGGACACGTTGAGCGACCCACCCGTGGGTAAGTGGGAGAAGCCGTACCAGGGGGAGATCCACGCCGTCGTGCTGATCGGCGACGCCACCGGGGAGCCGGTCGCCGCCACGCGCGAGCGGGTGCTCGCGCTGCTGCCCAAGACCGCGCAGGTGCTCGGTGAGGAGACCGGGCTCGGGCTGCGCAACGCCCAGGGCCGCGGGATCGAGCACTTCGGGTACATCGACGGCCGTAGCCAGCCGCTCTTCCTCGCCGACCAGGTGGCGAAGGAGCCCGGGAAGAACTGGACGCCGTTCTTCCCGCTGAGCCACGTCCTGGCGGCCGATCCGCTTGCTCCCAGGCCGGACCGTCATTTCGGCAGCTACCTGGTCTTCAGGAAGCTGGAGCAGAACGTCCGCGCCTTCCGGCAGGCCGAGGAACAGCTGGCCGACAGCCTCGGGCTCAAGGAGGCCGACCGGCAGCGGGCGGGTGCCATGCTCGTCGGCAGGTTCCGCAACGGCACGCCACTGAGGCTCCATGGCAAGCCGAGCTCCGATGGCTTCCCGGTGCAGAACGACTTCAGCTACCGTGACGACTCCGGCGCGAAGTGCCCGGTCGGCTCGCACATCCGCAAGGTGAACCCGCGTGACACCCGTGACGGCGGCCTCGAACGGGTCCTCGGTGTGATGATGGCCAGGCGCGGCCAGACGTACGGCACGCGCACCGACGTGCCGTGGGACGACGCGCCCCCGGAGACCCGGCCGACAGGCGGAGTGGGCCTGCTGTTCATGGCGTTCAACGCCAGCCTGCAGTCGCAGTTCGAGTTCACCCAGCAGACGTGGGCCGACAACCCCGGCTTCCCTGAGGAGGGCGTCGGCCACGATCCCGTCATCGGCCAGGGCAAGCGAGAGCTGAAGGTGAGGTACCGCGAGACCTGGGGCGGCGACAAGCTCAGCCCGCCGATCGCGGAGATCCCGCAGACCGTGACGATGAAGGGCGGAGAGTACTTCTTCATGCCCTCCCTCGCCTACCTCAAAAGCCTGTGAGGACCGTCGAGAGCCTGTGAGGACCGGCGCCACGGACTCGGCAGGAGGGTGAACCGAGCCGGTGAGGCGGCCCGCGCCTCACCGGTTCGGTGGACCGGTCGACGCCGCCGGTCAGGCGTCGAGCACACCACCCGCGGCACCCGCTGATCA
The DNA here is from genome assembly GCF_039537005.1 of Sphaerisporangium flaviroseum. NCBI lineage: Bacteria > Bacillati > Actinomycetota > Actinomycetes > Streptosporangiales > Streptosporangiaceae > Sphaerisporangium > Sphaerisporangium flaviroseum. The sequence goes on from NZ_BAAAZR010000001.1 coordinate 697,920, forward strand.
GGGCAGGGTGAAGGTGGGGAGCAGGGAGGGCAGGTCGGTGGCGCCCTTGCGGGTGACCGTCAGCTCCCGGGTGCCTTCGTGGGCCTCGACGAGCCCCCGGAAGACCAGGGCGTCGAGCACCGCTTTCCCGAGCACGCCGCCCAGGTGGGGGAGGCGGTGGATACGGTCGAGGCAGGCCGTGGCGAGCTTGCGGCGGCGGCTGTCCACCGTGGCCAGGTCGACGCCGAGCTCGGCGAACAGTGTCGGGTCGCCGCCCATCGCCAGGGCGCTGTCGCTCCCGTCCGGAGGCCGAAGGGCGCCGCGTTCGATCAGCGTGCTGAAGAGAGCCACGCCCAGCAGGCCCGCGGCGTGGTCGTAGCAGGTGTGCGCGACGTCGTCCGGCGTCGAGGGCCGGTCCGGACGTACGGCCAGGTCGGCGTGCGCGTAGCGTGCCAGAGCCGTGAGCACCTCGCCCAGGCCCGGTGAGGCCACCCGGTAGACCGCGTGCCGGCCGGTGTGCTCGACGCTGACCAGCCCGCTGGAGCGCAGGCGCGCCAGGTGGTTGCCCATGCGCGGCGCGGACACGCCGAGCGCGTCGGCGAGCTGGGTGAGGGTGTGCGGGCCCTCGGCGCAGAGGAGCTGGAGGGCGGTCAGGCGTACCGGGTCGGCGAGCTCTCTGGTGAGCGAGATGACCGAGCCCAGCACCGGCTCCCGCGAGTCGACCCATCCCCTCATGGCGACCTCCCCATCCGTCCGCCGAGCATACCAACCTTCACGAGATCCTGAAGGATGGTTGTCCAGAAGCCTGCGACGTCGTTACATTCACCTTTAATGGATACGTGAAAGGTGGATGAGGATGACGGTGATCGCGTCGAGCCGATCGGCCGGGAGCGAGGAGGCCGGGCTGAGACGCCTGGTGTGGGGCCGGGGGATCTCGGCCCTGGGAGACGGGCTGTGGTTCACCATCTGGGCGCTGTACTTCACGCGCATCCTGCACCTGTCACCGGCGACGGTCGGCATCGGCATGGCGGTGGCCAGTGGTGTCGGCCTCGCGCTGGCCGTCCCGCTCGGCGCCATGGCCGACCGGTTCGACGCGCGCACGATCCTGGTCGTCTTGACGGTCGTCCGCGGCGCCGCCATGGCCTGCTACACGCTGGTCCACGATCCGTGGACGTTCCTGCTGGTCACGACGGTCTTCGTCGCTCCGGCGAACGGCGCCACCGCCGTCCGTACCGCCCTGGTCGCGGGCCTGGTCACCGGCACGGAAGCCCGGGTGAAGGCGCTCGCGCGGCAGCGCGTCGCCCAGCACGTCGGTAACGCGCTCGGAGCGGGCGCGGGCGCGCTGGTCCTGGCGGCGGACGATCCGGCGGCGTACACGATGGCCATCATGGGGAACACGCTCAGCTTCGTCGTGCTCACCCTGCTGACCCTCACCATCACCTCGCCTGACGGCCGATCCGGCACCGGCGCCACGCCGGGCGGCAAGGATCGGGGGCCGGGCATCAGGCGCGTGCTGCGTGACCGTCCCTACCTGGCCGTCGTCGGCTCGACCTCGATGCTGTCGTTGTGCTGGGCGATGCTCTCCACCGGCCTGCCGCTGTGGATCGCGAACTCCACCCGGCTCCCGCTGTCGCTGAGCGGCGTGGTCGTGGTGATCAGCTCGGTCGGGATCGCCGCGCTGCAGATATTCGTCACGAAGCTGGCCAGGACCACGTCACAGGCGGCACGCACCACCGTCTGGGCGGGAGCGTTCCTGGCCGCGAGCTGCGTCCTGCTGGCGACCACGGCCGGGGGCTCGGGGGCGGTGGCGATGGTCGTGGTGACGGTCGCCGCGTTGCTGCACGTCGCCGGTGAGCTGGGATACGTCGGGGGCGGCTGGGGGCTGTCGGTGGAGCTGATGCGGGAGGACGCTCGTGGCGCCTACCAGGGCGCGTCCGAGGCGGCGACCGCGACGGTGCAGATGTTCGCGCCGGGTGTGTTCACCCTCGCGCTGTCGATGTTCGGGGCGTCCGGCTGGCTCCTGGTCGGCGCCGTCTTCCTCGCGTGCTCCACCCCGGTGCCCGCCCTGGCCCGCTGGGCGGTCCGTACGCGCTGACCCGAGCCGGATGGCTTTCGCGTCGCCATCACCAAAACCGGGCGCCCGCGACCACGCCCGGCTGATGGTCTTCGCCTGCCAGTCAGGGCTGGTCGGTTAGGACGTTCCGGGCCGAGCGCGACGCCGATCGCCAGGGGTCACGGCATGATCGCCGGCAGTCTTTGTCCAGTCTTTGTGCTGCGATCAGAACGGATGCTCGCCGGTGGGCCGTTCTACTTTCAAGGGCCTTCACTCCCGTTACCGGAGGAGGATGGCATGACCACGCAAGCAGGCCGGCTCACGGCGCCGATCCACGTACCGGCCGGGGCCACAGAGGGCGGAGACGGCATCGTCGTCGGCGACGGCCCGGTGATCGTGGACGCCTACATCGACTTCCAGTGCCCGTTCTGCAAGCAGTTCGAGCTGACGTCGGGACCCACGCTAGACCAACTGGTCGAGAACCGGCGGATCACTGTGGTGTACCACCCGATGGCGTTCCTGGACGCGGCGTCCACCAACCAGTACTCCTCTCGGGCCGCTTCGGCCTCCGGCTGCGCATCCGACCAGGGCATGTTCATGGAGTACGCCTACGGGCTGTTCGTGAACCAGCCACCCGAGGGCGGGCCGGGGTTGAGCGACGACGAGCTGATCGAGCTGGGAACCACGGTAGGGATCACGGACCCGGTCTTCGAGGCGTGCGTCCGCAGGCACACCTACATCGAGTGGGCGGCGTACGTCACCGCGAGGGCCGTACAGCGCGGGGTGAACGCCACCCCGACCGTCTTCGTCCAGGGCGTTCCCGTTCCGGCGAACCCCCAGGTGATCGTCGCCGCGGTGACCGCCGCGACGAGCTGAGCCGTGGTCGCCGGGAAGCCGGCCGACGGTGGCTCGGGGTACGCGGCGGGGGGCCGTGGGTGGCCGGGTGCGACAGGAGGGGCATAACCTGCACTGAGACAGTAATCGGGGGGACTGCGGAAAGGGGTTGCATACCCATGTCAGCGTCGCAGCACGGCCAGAACCTGGATATCCGTGTTGAACGCCTTGAGAACTGCACGGTGCTGTACCTAGCGGGTGATCTCGACTTTCACGGCACCCCCGGCTTCTACGCCAACGTCGACGGGCTGTGGACGCCCGACGGCGCCCCTCGCCTCGTCATCGATCTCGCGAGGCTCACCTTCTGCGACTCCGCCGGCCTCGGGGCCCTGGTCTACGTCTTCAACCAGATCGCCGCCGCCCAGGGGCGCTTCATCCTCGTCGCGGTCCCCGACTACCTGCAGCGACGGCTGCGGATCAGCGGCCTGAACAACCACTTCGAGTCACGGGACACCGTCGAGCAGGCGGTGCAGGAGGCCGGTGCGGCCTGAAGCGGCCCGGAGGGTGCCGGCTCGGGGGCGAGTGACACCCTCTCAGGGGTGAACGGCCGGCTCAGACGGCGCCGATCGAGATGCCGACCCCGCCTCGGGTGCTTCCGCCGTACCGCTCCTTCTCGCGGGCGATGTCGAGCGGTTGGATGCTGCTGCGCCCGGCCAGCGTCTCCTCGGTGAGCAGGGCCGCCGGAACCAGCCAGGAGACCTCGAACTCGATGCCGTCGGGGTCCTTGGCGTACAGGGCCTTGGTGGTGGAGTGGTCGGAGGCGCCGACCAGGGCGCCGAGGGAGTTCAGCTTCGCGGCGATCTCCTCCAGGTCGTCGAGCGTTTCGACCTCCCAGGCCAGGTGGTAGAGGCCGACGGTCGCGCGGCCCGCCTCGGACGGCCCTGCCCCGGCCCCGATCTGGAACAGCCCGAGGTCGTGATCGTTGTTGGACGACGGCGCCTGCAGGAAGGCCGCACCGGGGAAGGCCATGACCACGCGGAATCCGAGCGCCTCCTCGTAGAAGGTGACGGCGCGCTCGACGTCACGCACGTACAGGACGGCGTGGTTGAGACGGTGAACGGGCATGGGTGCCTCCGATAACTTGAACTCTCAACCAACATACCCCCTGTGGATGAGAGCTCAAAAGGGCAAGGTCACCGTTGCGGGTCGAGGAGGAACGCGCCGGGGTCGGCGATGATGCGCTGGATCACCTGCCCGGCCGCCCCCAGCGTCGCGGCGTCGGCACCGACCCGCGAGACGACCAGGGCGGGGACGCGGGCACGCATCTGCCCGAGCCTCTTGCGCATCGCCTCCTCCGCCGGTCCGGACACCCAGGGGAACAGCGGGGCGAAGATCCCGCCCAGCACGATCGTGTCGGGGTCGATGAGGTTGACGGCGGTGGTGAGGGCGATCCCGAGCGCGGATCCGGCCCGGCCGCAGGCGGCCTCCGCCGAGGGTTCACCAGCCTTCAGGCGGGCCACGAAATCGGCGATCTCCTCGCCCGGGTGCAGCAGGGCGTCCTGCCCGGCGTACCGCTCCAGGCATCCGGTGCCGCCGCACCGGCACGGAGGGCCGTCGGGGGAGACGACGACATGGCCAAGCTCGCCCGCGAACCCGTGGGCCCCACGGAACAGCGCCCCGTCGATCACCAGGCCGGCACCGATGCCGATTTCTCCGGAAACGTGGAGGAAGTCGCCGAGCGTCGCCCCCGACCCGAACCAGAGCTCGCCCAGCGCGGCCAGGTTCGCCTCGTTGTCCACAAGCACGGGAAGCGGAAGCGCGAGCAGCTCGCTGACGGCGACGTCACGCCAGCCGAGGTTGGGCGCGCGGTGGACGGTGCCGGTGGAACGGTCGACGGGGCCGGGTAGGGCGACGATGGCCCCGGCCACGGAGAGCCCCAGGCCGGCGGCGTCGGCGAGCATGCCGGTCGCAAGCTCGCCCAGCCGCGTGATCACGTCCGACGGCGAGGCGGCGCGGTTGTCCACAGCCTGTGTACGGAGCAGCCGCACCGTGCGGCTCAAATCGACGACGCAGGCGGCCAGGTAGTCGACGTTGATCTCCAGCCCGAGGGCGGCGACCCGGTGCCCGCTGAGGCGGACCACCACCCCGGGACGGCCACGCTCCCCGTCGCGCACGGTGCCGGACTCGACCGCCATGCCGGCGTCGATGAGGTCGCCGACCAGCTTCGACACCGTGGTCTTGGTCAGGCCGGTGGTCTCGGCGAGCGCGGCGCGGGTCAGCGGGCCGCGCCGGTCGAGCGCCGCGAGCACCACCGCGAGGTTGCCCGCGCGCATCGCGTCGTGCCTGAGTGCCTGTGCCATCAGGGGATGTCACCGGCTTCGATCACAGCCCCCCACTCCTTCTGGTGAACTCTTTCCCCGGGTACCTCTTGACCTGCCGCGAGTAGCGGAAGATATTTAGTCCACAACATAGACTAAATCGGGAGAGACCAGCGGTGGACGCGTACGCACCCAAGAAGGAAGACAAGTTCACGTTCGGCCTTTGGACGGTCGGCTGGCAGGCGCGTGACCCGTTCGGCGACGCCAGCAGGGCCCCGCTCGACCCGGTCGAGGCGGTGCACCGCCTCGCCGAGCTCGGCGCCTATGGCGTGACATTTCATGACGACGACCTCCTCGCCACCGAGCCCGACCGCGACAAGGCCATCCAGAACTTCAAGCAGGCCCTGAGCGACACCGGCCTCAAGGTTCCCATGGCGACGACGAACCTGTTCACCCACCCCGTTTTCAAGGACGGGGCGTTCACGAGCAACGATCGGGACGTCCGCCGGTACGCCCTGCGCAAGGTCCTGCGCAACATCGACCTCGCCGCCGAACTGGGCGCGACGACGTACGTCTGCTGGGGCGGACGAGAGGGCGCGGAGTCCGACGGCGCCAAGGACGTCAGGGCGGCACTCGACCGCTACAAGGAGGGCCTCGACCTTCTCTGCTCTTACGTGATCGACAAGGGCTATGACCTGCGGTTCGCCCTCGAGCCCAAGCCGAACGAGCCGCGCGGCGACATCCTGCTGCCGACCATCGGCCACGCGCTCGCGCTGATCAACGAGCTGGAGCACCCCGAGATGGTGGGGCTCAACCCCGAGGTGGGCCACGAGCAGATGGCCGGGCTGAACTTCGTGCACGGCATCGCCCAGGCGCTGTGGCACGGCAAGCTCTTCCACATCGACCTCAACGGCCAGCACGGCCCGAAGTACGACCAGGACCTCGTCTTCGGCCATGGTGACCTGAAGAGCGCCTTCTTCCTGGTCGACCTGCTGGAGAACGGCGGCTACGAGGGCCCCCGGCACTTCGACTACAAGCCGCTGCGGACCGAGGACGCCGAGGACGTGTGGGTCTCGGCAGCGGCGAACATGCGGACCTACCTGATCCTGAAGGAGAAGTCGGCGGCGTTCCGCGCCGACCCCGCGGTCCAGGAGGCCCTGGCGAACTCCCGCGTGCTCGAGCTGGCCCAGCCCACGCTGGCCCCTGGCGAGACCTACGACGACCTCGCCAAGGACGACTTCGACCTCGACAAGGCGGCCGAGCGCGGCTTCCACTTCACCCGCCTCAACCAGCTCGCGCTCGAGCACCTCCTCGGAGTGCGGGGATGACACTGGTCGCGGGAGTCGACTCTTCGACGCAGAGCTGCAAAGTCGTCATCCGCGACGCGGAGACCGGGGTCCTGGTCCGTGAGGGCCGGGCCCCGCACCCACCCGGCACCGAGCTCCACCCCGATCACTGGTGGCAGGCCCTCCAGGAGGCGGTGGCGGCGGCGGGCGGCCTTTCCGACGTCGAGGCGCTGTCGGTGGCCGCGCAGCAGCACGGCATGGTGTGCCTCGACGAGCACGGCGAGGTCGTCAGGGACGCGCTGCTGTGGAACGACACCCGCTCCGCCCGCGCGGCCGGTGAGCTGGTGGCCGAGCTGGGCGGGCCACGGGCGTGGGCGGAGGCGGTCGGCAGCGTCCCGGTCGCCTCCTTCACCGTGACCAAGCTTCGCTGGCTCGCCGAGAACGAGCCGGACAACGCGGCCCGTACGGCGGCGGTGTGCCTGCCGCACGACTGGCTCACCTGGCGCCTCGCCGGATCCCCCGGGATCGGGGCGCTCACCACCGACCGGGGCGACGCCTCGGGGACCGGCTACTGGTCCCCCGCGACGGGCTCGTACCGTCCCGACCTGCTGAAGCTCGCCATGGGCCACACCCCGCTGGTGCCTCGTGTACTCGATCCCACGGGTCAGGCGGGGGAGTCAGGCGGGGCACGGCTCGCGCCGGGCACCGGGGACAACATGGCCGCCGCGCTGGGCGTGGGGATGCTCCCCGGCGACGTGGTCGTCTCCATCGGCACGTCGGGGACGGTCTTCGCCTGTGCCGGCGCGCCGAGCCATGACGAGTCGGGGGACGTGGCGGGCTTCGCCGACGCCACCGGACGGTTCCTCCCGCTGGTCTGCACGCTGAACGCGGCCCGTGTCCTGGACGCGGCGGCGGGGATGCTCGGGGTGTCCACGGCGGAGCTGTCCGATCTCGCGCTGGAGGCCCCGCCCGGAGCGGACGGGCTCGTGCTGGTGCCCTACCTCGAAGGAGAGCGGACCCCGAACCGGCCGGACGCCACCGGGTCGCTGCACGGGCTGCGGCTGTCCAACTCGACCCCCGCGCACCTGGCCAGGGCCGCCGTGGAGGGCATGCTGTGCGGGCTCGCCGACGGGCTGGACGCGCTGGGGCTGGAGCCCCGCCGGGTGCTGCTGATCGGCGGCGGCGCCAGGTCGGAAGCGGTGTGCAGGATCGCGCCCGCGGTGTTCGGGCGGCCTGTCCTTGTGCCGGAACCAGGGGAGTACGTCGCGGACGGGGCGGCTCGCCAGGCCGCCTGGCTCCTCGGCGGCACCCCGGAGCCGCCCGCGTGGCAGCCCGGCGTACCGGAGCTCTACGAGGCCGCCCCGGCACCAGGCGTGCGGTCGCGCTACGCGGAGGTCACCGCGGGAATCTGAGGTCCGACCCTGAGGGACCCCTAGATCGCCTCAGGGGTCGATCAGGGGCGGCACCGGATGTTCGGGACGACCGTTTCGGGACAGTCTTGACCCATGCTGCCCCTGAGAAGGCTTCACCCCCTGGTCGCCGGAGCCGGAATGCTGGTCGCGTCGATCACGATGGCGGTCGGCCGGATCGGTGTCCCCCTGGACGCGCTTCACCTGACGATCGGCCAGTCCGCCGCGCTGGAGCGCGGCGGGTCCACCGAGTTCGCGATGGCACTGCTCGCCCTGTCCTCGCTTGGACTGCTCGCGGGCCTGCGGGCCGTACGGGCGCCCGTGTCGGGCTGGCCGGAGCGTCTCATGCTGACGTGGGTGGTCTCCCTGACCGTCGCCGCCGTGTCCCCGGTCACCGCGGTGATCGATGTGATGATCGCGATCGCGTTGGCCAGCCTCGCCGGAACCGCCGCGCTGATGGTCAGGCGGTTCGGCGACGACGAGCTCTGGCGGCCGGTGGGGCGTCCGCTCGAGTGGCTCGCACTGGGCGCCGGCGGCGGTCTCGCCGTGCTGACCTACGTCGCCTTCCCGGGGCACCGGGTCATGATCGGCCTGGCCGAATGGGCGCTGCTCGGCATCGAGGTCGCGGCCCTGGCCGTCGTGGCCGTACAGCTCGTTCGGATCACCTTGAGCTCCGCCGTGAGCCCCGCCGCGACGGCCGTCACCCCGCCGGTCGTCACCGCCCCGGTGACCGCCGCTCCGAGCGTGACCCCCTTCCCGCTGCGGGCCTGGGTACCGAGCGCCCGGACGCCGGTGAGGAGCCCGGCGATGAGCGCCTCCGTGAGCATGGCCATGACTCTGGAAACCGCCACAACCGGCGCGGGAAGGTCCACTGGGGTCCTAAGCCGACACTGACCCTAGAAGGACTCAATTCACGAAATATCACGGATGTATCAAGAAAATCATCGGTCGCAATGCTAGTCTCATCGGCGATCTTCACCTCGGCTGCCGGTCCATGACGGCAACCCGCCGACCGATGAGGTGTCATGACATCGAGCAGGTCCGTCCGGTTCAAGATCTCCGCATTGCTCGTGATCCCGCTCCTCTCCCTCGGAGTCCTGTGGGCCTTCGGGGCGAGCGTCACCCTGCGAGAGTCCGCGAACCTGCTCAATGTCGCCTCGCTCTACGAGGACATCGGCAAGCCGGGCGACGAGCTTGCCATCGCCCTGCAACGTGAGCACGTACTCTCCGCGGAGCTCCTCGGCGCCCGGTCCGAACGGGCGCAGAGCGCGCTGGTCGCGCAGCGACATGAGTCGGACAAGCTGAGGGACCGCCTGCGCCGGATGGCCCTGACGGACGACGCACAGGCGGCACTCTCGACACCGGCGATGCGCGCCAGGTTCGAGGACATGATGGCCAGGCTCGACCGGCTGGACTCGACCCGGGCGGCCGTCGACAGCGGATCCATCGACCTGGTCACGCTCACCCACGCCTTCTCGCAGTTCCCGGACGGCATGCAGAAGCTCGTCACCAGCATGTCGGCGACCAACGACGTGGAGCTCTACCAGCAGTCCCACAGTCTGACCGCGATGGCCTACTCCAAGGACTTCCTGTCGCGCCAGCGGGCCCTGGCGGCGGGGGCGCTGATCGCCGGCCATCCGATGTCGCCGGGCGAGCTGCGGCTGTTCTCGGAGCTCGCCACCACCCGGCGGTTCCTGTTCGACCAGGCGCTGCCCGAGCTCCAACCCGCGACCCGCGAGCCCTTCGAGAAGCTGGTGAGGTCGGAGGCGTACCGGGGATTCATCGCCATGGAGGCCCAGATCCTCTACGGAGACGGCCGCACCATCTCGCACGCGGCCTGGCGATCGGTCGCGGACGAGGTGGAGAGGTCCTACCAGGCGACCCTGACCAAGGCCGGCGCGGCGCTGGCCGCGAGCGCGGAACCGGCGGCGATCGTCACCTTCGTCCGAGCGGGCCTCGCCGGCGCGCTGGGGCTGCTCGCGGTCGTCGCGTCGCTGATCGTGGCGTTCCGGGTGGGCCGGGGCCTGACCAGGGAGCTCGGCGAGCTGCGGGCCGCCGCCACGGAGCTGGCCACCGTACGGCTGCCGCGCGTCATCGAACGCCTGCGCCGGGGCGAGGACGTGGACACGGACATGGAGGTGCCGCCGCTCACCGTCACGGCCACCACCACCGAGGTCCGTGACCTCAGCTCCGCCTTCGACAGCGTGCAGCGCACCGCGGTGGAGACGGCGGTCGAGCAGGCCCGGCTCCGCGACGCGGTGAGCAAGGCGTTCCGCAACCTCGCGAGACGCAGCCAGTCGCTGCTCCAGCGCCAGCTCAAGCTGCTCGACGGCATGCAGCGGCGCGTGGAGGAGCCCGAGACGCTGCGCGACCTGTTCCGCGTGGACCACCTCACCACCCGCATGCGGCGGCACGCCGAGGGCCTGGTCATCCTGTCGGGCGACTCGCCGGGCCGCTCCTTCCGTCAGGACGTGCCGGTCATGGACGTCGTCCGCGCGGCCATCGGTGAGGTGGAGGACTACACACGGGTCCGCGTCCACCCCATGCCGGACGCCACGATCGCGGGCGGCGCGGTCGCCGACGTCATCCACCTGTGCGCGGAGCTGGTGGAGAACGCCACCTCGTTCTCCCCGCCCCACACCGAGGTCACCGTACGCGGCGAGCTCGTCGCCCGGGGATTCGCGGTCGAGGTCGAGGACCGGGGACTCGGCATGTCACACGAAGAACGTGACACGATCAACGAGAAGCTGTCACGTCCCCCGGAGTTCGACCCGGTGGAGACAGAGCGTCTCGGCCTGTTCGTCATCGGCCGGCTGGCCGCCCGGCACGGGATCCGGGTCGAGCTTCGCAGCTCGCCGTACGGGGGGACGGCCGCGATCATCCTCATCCCCGAGTGGCTGATCACGGCGCAGGCGCACGTGGAGCCGGTGGCCGCGCACGCGGGACCGGCGATGCCCGCGCGCTACCAGGGCGCCGGCCACGCTCTCGCGCGGCGCCCGGCCTCCGGGGGCGCGCCGGCGTCCGGCCAGGACCGGCTTCCCCGGCGCGTACGGCAGGCCAACCTGGCGCCGCAGCTCAAACAGGGGACCGGGGTGAAGGCGTCCCCCGCCCAGGCGGCCACGGAGACCAGAGCGCCGGCGGACGCGCGGGCACTGACCGAGACACAGGCGCCGACCGACACACAGGCGACGACCGAGACGCGGGCGCCGACCGACACACAGGCGACGACCGAGACGCGGGCGCCGACCGACACACAGGCGACGACCGAGACGCGGGCGCCCACCGAGACACAGGCGGTGACCGACACGCGGGCGGTCACGGGGCAGCCGGGGCCGGACGCGCGGCCGCCCGCAGGCAGATCCCCCGAGGAGTCCAGGGCTCTGCTGAACTCCCTCCAATCGGGCTGGCGGCGTGGCCGGGCCGACAGTGAACGAGACGGCGAGGAGGCGTGATGGTGTCGACCGAGCTGAACTGGTTGCTCGATGACTTCGTGACGCGGGTGACGGACGTCCGGCACGCGATCATCCTGTCCAACGACGGGCTGCGCGTCGCCGCCTCGGGAAGCCTCTCCCGGGAGGACGCGGAGCATCTGTCCGCCGTCGCCGCGGGGTTCCAGAGCCTCGCGAAGGGCGCCAGCCTGCGGTTCGACGGCGGCGCCGTACGGCAGACCATCGTGGAGATGGAGGCGGCGCTGCTGTTCGTCACGGCGGCGGGCAACGGAAGCTGCCTGGCTGTGATGAGCATGATGGAGGCCGACGCAGGACTGATCGCCTACGAGATGGCCCGCCTGGTCGGCAGGGTCGGCCAGCACCTGACCACGCACCCGAGAGGCGCCGTGTGATGGACGGAACGGAGTGGATCGACGACGGTCCCGTCGTCCGGCCGTACGCCCTCACCAGGGGCAGGACTCCGCCGTCCGCGAAGTCGTTCGATCTCCTCACCCTGATCGTGGCCACCGGCACGGAGGCCGCTCCCGACACGGCCGACCTGGGTCCCGAGCACCGGCGGCTGCTGGCGATGGTCCGCAGGGCCCGGCCGGTGGTCGAGGTGGCCTCCGACATCGACCTGCCCCTCGGCGTGATCCGCCTCCTCCTGGACGACCTGCTGACCCACGGCCTGATCCTGACCCGGCCTCCGGCCGCCACGACCCCGTCCGCCGAGGCCGGCATCCTCCAGGAGGTCATCAAGGGGCTCCAGGCGTTGTAGACCCCGCTCACCGAGGCGGGGCCGCGGCGCGATGGAGCACCACATAGCCTTCGCGGTCGAAGAGGACCTGGTAACCGAGGCCCTTCAGCTCGTTCACCCGTTCCCGCTGCCGGTCGGGTGACGGCCACGGGTAGGCGACGTGGGCGGTGTCGGCCACGATCCAGGATGCCGCCGGCGGTTTGTCCTCCCACAGCAGCACCGTCGTTCTCGCGGACAGGTGCGGGCCGACGTGGTTCACGGCCTCGACCACGACCCCGGACGGCACGGCCGCGACCGCCTCGTCCGCCGCGACGACGTCCGCGTGCTTCTCGTAGAACTCCGGCCGGATGAGCTGGTCGAACGGGAACCGGGGGATCAGCGTGAACGCGACCACGCAGACGCCCGCCGCCCAGACCAGCGCCGCGCCGCGCTCATCGGTGCCGGGACGGCGGCGTCGTACCCATCGGATCAGGCGGGTCGCGCCGTCGACGCCCGCGCAGAGCAGCACGACCACGGTGAAGGCGCTGTGGTGGAAGTCGGTGACCCACCAGTGGACGCGGTCCGACAGCATGCGCTCCAGCAACTGTGGCAGTGCCATGAGCGTCAGCGGCGAGAACAGGCATGCCAGCAGCGTCGGCCACAGCAGGAACGCCAGCGTGTCGATCTTGACCTGCGGGCTGAACAGCGTCCCGAGGACGGTCAGCGGATCGGTGACCGCCCGTGCCGCCAGGTGCGGGATGTCCTGGCCGAGCCCGCCGTAGGCCCAGTACATGTCGGGATCCCCGCCGAGGGACGGGATCAGCAGTGCGCGGACGCAGAAGGTGTACACCAGGCCGAACGCGATGTACATGGCCCCGTCGGTACGCTGGCCCCGCAGCATGACGTAACCGCCGAAGCCGGCGACCATGAGCCCCATGTCCTCCTTGACCAGGAGCAGCGCCATCGCGGCGAGCCAGGTGGCCGCGTGCTTGCCGGCGCTGAACCGCTCGATCATGACAGCGGTGAGGAGCGGAGCGAACGCCACCTCGTGGAAGTCGAAGTTCATGGCCCGGGCCACGGGCCAGGAGACGGCGTAGGCGACGACGACGAGGTAGGCGCAGCCGGTGCCGAGCATGCGCCGGGTGAACAGCCACAGGAACGGTATCGCCAGTGCGAACAGCACGGTGGGCCACGATCAGCGTCTCGGGCCCATCGTGCACCCAGTACAGCGGGGCCAGCACCGCCAAGATCGGCGAGAAGTGCTCGCCGAGCTGGATGAAGTCCATGCCCTGGCCGATCGTGACGCCCCGCAGCGGGCTCGTGGGCGCGCCGAACGAGGCGAAGCCCCGGACCGCCTGGTCGAAGAGCGTCAGATCCAGGCTGGTCGCCCGGTACAGGTCGAACCTGACCAGGCCCAGCAGCGCGGAGACGCCCGTCGAGGCGAGGACGATGGCCGTCACGGCGATCACATGCCGGGTCCGCGTCGAGGGCCTCAGCGCCGCCGTCACGACCTCCCGGGCGCGCCCTGGGACCGCCACTAGGAACAGCGCGGCTCCCACCCCCTGAGGTCGTCGATCTGCACGCACACCGGTCAGCGACACTATTCACTCGTCCGGGACGAAGGAGGAACGGTGAGATCAACTTGTAATCGAGCTTAAGTATGACAAAGAGGCCATGCGAAGCGGTCCGTCACCACGATCACGTGTCTCCTGCCGGGCACCTTCCGCAGCGGCTCGGGTCTCGTACCATGAGTGCGTGCAGGGCCTTGTTCGCTCCGTGTGGAACGAGCCCCGTCCCCCCAATCCGCCGCGGCGGGTGTGGCGCGACTGGGTTCTCGTGGGCGTGCTCGTGCCGACCGCGGTGCTTGAGGGAATCCTGCGGCCCGATCTTCCGTGGCGGGTCCTCTCGGTGGCCGTCACCATCGGGCTGATCGCCACGCTGTTGTGGCGCCGGACCAGACCGCTGCTGATGGTCGCGATCGTCTTCGGCACCACGAGCGTGACCCCGCTGCTGACCAACGGTGACGGCACAGAGACGCACACCATGGCGTACCTGCTGCTCGTGGTGTATTCGTTGTTCCGGTGGGGGTCGGGTCGCGAGGCCGTGCTCGGGCTGCCGATCATGCTGACAGCGGTCTTCCTCTCGATGGCCTCCGGCCGCCTCGCCTCCGCCGACGCCGTCGCCGCTTTCGCCGTCATGTTCTCGGCCATCGCCCTGGGCGGGGCGTTCCGCTACCGGGCCAGGGCGAGGATGCGAGAGCTCGACCACGTCAAGCTGCTCGAACGTGAACAGCTGGCCCGCGACCTGCACGACATCGTCGCCCATCACGTCTCGGCGATGGCGATCCGCGCACAGGCGGGCATCGCCACATCGGCGTCGCGACCGAACGCCGCGACCGAGGCGCTCCACGTGATCGAGGCTGAGGCGTCGCGCGCCCTCGCCGAGATGCGCGCCATGGTCCGCGTCCTGCGCAGGAACGAACCGGCGGAGCTGGCGCCCGGCCGGACCATCACCGATCTCGAACAGCTCGCCGGCACGGCCCGCGTCGGTCCGGCCGTCAACGTGGAGATCCTCGGCGACCTCGACGACCTGCCGCCGGCGGTCGGGGCCGCGATCTACCGCCTCGCCCAGGAGTCGGTCACCAACGCCCGGCGGCACGCGCGTCACGCCACCCATATCGAGGTCCGCGTCGCGGCCGACGCCACGTCGGTGCACCTGCGTGTGAGCGACGACGGCGAAGGCGGTCCCCTGCGCCCGGGCGCGCCGCCGGGATATGGGCTCATCGGCATGATCGAACGCGCTCACCTGCTCGGCGGCACCTGCGTAGCCGGCCCGAATCCCGTGAGGGGCTGGACGGTGACCGCCGTGCTGCCCCGAACCGGCATGGCGACATGAGCATCCGAGTGATCGTCGCCGACGACCAGGAGATCGCCCGCACCGGGCTCAGGATGATCCTCGACGCCCAGCCCGGCATCGAGGTCGTCGGCGAGGCCGCCGACGGGCGGCGAGCCGTCGAGCTCGCGCGGCGCCTGCGCCCCGACGTGTGCCTGTTCGACATTCGCATGCCCCGCCTCGACGGCATCGAAGCCACCCGTTCCCTCGCGGGACCCGCCGTCGAGGACCCCCTCGCCGTCGTCGTCATCACCACCTTCGACCTCGACGAGTACGTCTACGCCGCACTCAGGGCCGGCGCCCGGGGTTTCCTGCTCAAGGACGCCGGTCCCGACCTGCTCTCCCAGGCCATCCGCGCCGCCGCCGACGGCGACGCGCTCATCGCCCCGAGCATCACCGCACGACTGCTCGAAGCCTTCGCCCACGCCGGGCCGGCCTCACGGCCGGCGCCGCTCATCGAGGCGCTCACCGGCCGAGAAGAGGAGATCCTCATCACCGTGGCCCGTGGGCGGACCAACAGCGAGATCGCCGACGAGCTTCACATCACTCTGAGCACCGTCAAGAGCCACATCGCGAGCCTGATGACCAAGCTCGGCGTCCGTAACCGCGTCGAGATCGCCATGTGGGCCTACGAGACCAACCGCGTCAGGAAATGATCCGGGCGCGGGAGGCGCCCGCGCCCGGATCATTCTTGACGCGGTGCCGCGGGCCTGATCGAAGTCGGCGGCATGCGGTGATACGGGTCTGGTCGTAGTCGGCCGATCGGCCGCGACAAGGTCGTACTTTCGGCGGTTGAGCCGCCACTTGGGGCCTCGTCACACTGATCCTGCAGTTCGTAGCGGCTGCTCGCAGTGGATGAGGAGAATGCGATGAAGGCGTTCGTCTTGCGCTCGTACGGTTCACCCGACGTCCTCGACCTCACGGATGTCGACACACCCGCGCCCGGCCACGACGAGGTGCTGGTCCGGGTGCGCGCCACCTCCGTCCAGCCCTACGACTGGCACCACATGAGAGGGGAGCCGTACATCGCGCGCCTGATGCCCGGCGGTCTCGGGCTGCGCAATCCGAAGCTCGGCATCCTGGGCGCCGATATTGCGGGGGAGGTCGAGGCGGTCGGCAAGGACGTGACGGCGTTCCGTCCCGGCGACGAGGTGTTCGGGTTGCTCAAGCAGGGCGGCTTCGCCGAGTACGTATGCGGCCGGGAAGACGAACTGGCGCCGAAACCGAAGAACCTGTCGTTCGAGCAGGCGGCGGCGGTACCGCTGGCGGCCGCCACCGCCCTGCTCGCCCTGCGGGACAAGGGACGGATCGAGCCGGGGCAGAAGGTCCTCGTCAACGGGGCTTCGGGAGGCGTGGGAACCTTCGTCGTGCAGATCGCCCGAGCGCTCGGCGCGGAGGTCACCGGCGTCTGCAGCACGCGGAACGTGGAGCTGGTCCGATCGCTCGGCGCGGACGAGGTGATCGACTACACCAAGGAGGACTTCACGCGGAACGGGCGGCGCTATGACCTGCTGGTGGACATCGCCGGAAGCCACTCGGCAACGGCATGCCGGCGGGTGCTGACTCGCAAGGGGGCCTACGTCGTGGTCGGCGGGCAGCCGGGCCGATGGGTGCAACCCGCCGGTCACGCGTTCTCGGTGATCGCGGTGGCACCGTTCGTGTCCCAGAGGATGTCCGTGGCCGACGTGGTCGGATACGTGGAGAACAAGCGGAACCTGTTGACGCTGACCGAGCTCATCGAGCAGGGCAAGGTCACACCCGTCATCGACCGGAGCTACCCGTTCGAGGAGATTCCGGCGGCCATGAGATACCAGGAAGAGGGCCACGCCCGAGGCAAGGTCGTCATCACGCTCTGAACCCGCCCCACGGCCGCGGGTTCCGAGCCGGGTTCTGCCGGAGCCGCTGGGCGTAGCGGTCATCGTGCTCTGTTCCGAGGACTTCCCGCATAACTGTTGACGTATCAAATAAACGCTCTTTTAATTCACGCATGGGGCGTATCGCAGGCGTCACCGCCGCCGAAACCCGCGAGCGGTTGCTGCACGCGGCGGCCGAGACCTTCGCCCAACGCGGCTACGACGGCACGCGCGTCACCGACATCGCCACGGCCGCGGGGGTGAGCAACGGCGCCTTGTACGCGCACTTCGGCTCCAAGGCGGAGTTGCTGGTGGTCGCGCTGCGCGCACACGGGCCACGGCTGCTGGCCGACCTGCTCGCCGCCGACCCGAACCGGTCGATCGCGGATCTGCTGCTCGCC